>JBBDWL010000090.1:0-113650 GCA_040902895.1 Vicinamibacterales bacterium
GCTAGCGCCGCCGAGAGACAGGCCTGCATGAACCTGCGCTTGACCACAGAAACCTCCAGATTGAACCGTAAAGAACGGTGGCGCACACAATACTCTGTCGGTATACAGGGGTCAACCGCGAACTGGAGGACGGGGTATGCTTGGGCCGGTGAAAACCCTGCCGATGCTTTCTTTGCTCTGTCTTTTCGCTGGAATCACCGTTGAAGCTCAACAGGGAAGGCCGGAGCGCGGCACCGACCTGACTCCGATCGACATTGCGGTGGTCATGCCGAACGGCCAGCCCGTGGTCGACCTCAGGGCCGACGAAATCTCTGTTCGACTGGCGGGGCGTTCGCGCCGCGTCCGGTCGCTGCAGATGGTGACTGCCCCTCTTTCGAACGCCGGCCGGGCGGTTCCACCACCGTTCGGCAGCAATGCCCGCAGCGACGAGGGCCGCAGCGTGGCCCTGGTCATAGACGATGATTCGTTCAGACCGGGCCGCGAGGCCGCGATCAGAGAGGCCGTCGACGCCTTGTTGGATGGATTGTCCCCACGCGACCGTCTGGCCCTGGTCACCGTTCCGTATGGCGGGCTGAAGGTACCGCTGACGACCGAGCACGAGCGCGTGCGGACCGCGCTGGGCACGGTCGTCGGAAGGGCGCTTGAAGGTGAGACGGGTTCGGACCTGGCGTGCAGGACGCGCCGCACGCTCGAGTCGCTGGCCGGATATCTCACCTCGCTTGGCTTCCGGGAATCGCCCGCCATTGTGGTGTTCGTAACAGCCGGTCTGGCCAGCCCTCGCCGTGACGCTCCGGTCACGATGGCGCCCGGGATGTGCGAGTTGACGTCTGATACGTTCCAGCAGGTGGCGGTCGCGGGCGCCGCGGCCCGCGCGCAGTTCTACGTCGTTCAACCCGCAGACATCATGACGGCCGGAACGATAGCTCGCGAGACGATCGCGGGTGCAGAGTACGGCGGGTCTGACAATCCGGTTGAAGGCCTCGAGCACCTCGCAGGCGTGACCGGCGGCAAGATCCTGCAGCTGACGGGCTCGCCGGGTGGCGCCCTGGGCCGTGTGCTCCAGGAAACGTCAGTTCATTACATCGTCGGCGTCGAACCCGGCCCGCAGGATCGAACCGGCAAGTCCCTGCCGCTCGATGTGAGAGTCAGCCGGCCCGGCGTCGAGGTTCGCGCCCGGCCGCAGATCGCGTTTCCGAAACCGGATTGGGCCGCCACTCGCCCTGCCAATCCATCGCCGCGGGAGATGCTGAGTGTCCCGACCGTCTTCAGGGATCTGCCGCTGCGCGCGAGCGCATTTTCATCGCTGGATGCCGACGGCAAGACCCTGCGGGTCACGACACTGGCCGAGCCGATTGAGCCAGGCACGAAACTCACGTCCCTCGTCGCCGCGCTGTTCGATCGCGACGGCAAGCTGGTCGCGAACTGGGTCGCCGCCGAACCGGAGCTGGCGCGCGCGCCCGTGATTGGCGCGATGAACGTCGAGCCCGGCGCCTATCGGCTGCGCGTGGCGGCGATCGATGCCACCGGACGCAGCGGCACCGCCGACTACGACCTCGAGGCCGAGCTCGTACAGACAGGGCCGCTGAAACTGAGCTCGGTCGTGCTCGGCTTGTCGCGCGAGGGGAACTTCGTGCCCCGGCTCGAGTTCTCGACCGAACCGGTCGCGATCGGCTATGTGGAGTTATACGGCGGCACGCCCGGCATGCGCGTCTCGGCCACGCTCGAAATCGCGCGCGAGCAGAACGGTCCGGCGCTGATATCGGTGCCGTTGGCCATCTCGCCGGCGGGAGAAGGACGTTACGTCGCCAAAGGCGCGGTGCCCATCGGCGCGCTGCCGCCCGGCGACTACGCCGTGCGGGCGCTGGTCGGCATCGAAGGGCAGCCGGCCACGCGCGTCACGCGCACGCTGCGCAAGCGGTAACCGGTTACAATTCCCGCTGAATTCGTCGAAAACTGTAAGTACCCATATTCCGCCCTGGGAGCGTTCGATCTCCGCAACTCTCTGATGCGGCGTCGCTTACGGTCCGATAGGAGAAGGGTATGTCGCTTGCTGTTTCGGCCACCCGAATGCCAGCTTCCCGACCAGAGCAATCTCGCGGTTTGTCATGCGATCCGGCTCGCATCGGCTCGAACCATGGCTTCTCGTTGCCCGAAGTGTTGCTCGTCGTCGCGCTCATCGGGGTGATTGGGGGGGTTGCGCTGCCGCAAGTCATCGAGGCGCTTCAGCGGTATCGGCTATTCAGCGCGGGCCGCGAAGTGGCCGCGCAGATTCGATCGGCGCGCCTCGCCGCCGTCACGACGAATCGCGTCATGATTGTGCGTTTCAATTGTCCGGCGGCTCGCCAGTACCGTTTCATCGAAGTGACGGGTAACGCGGCCATTGACACAGATCCGGACAGGTGCGCGTTTCCCCCGGCTGACTCCGATCCGGCAACGCTGCCGAACAGCGACGGTTTGCCCGCCATGCTGCCCGACACGATGGCGTTTGGCGCGACTCAGGATCTTCAAATTGGACCAACCGGGCTCATCACTCCGCTCGCTGGAGGGATGCCCGCTCTTATACAGGTGACGAATGGCACGATCACTGGGCAAATCACTGTATCGGCGACCGGCCGCGTGCAGATGCAATAGCCGTCTTCATAAGGACGATCGCGGCTTCAGTCTCGTGGAAGTGCTCATCTCGATGGTGATCATGATGGTGGGACTCGTCGCCGTCGCGCAATTGCTGGCCGTGTCGGTGCACACGCACTCGCTGGGTCGGCGAACCTCGGAAGCCAGCATCCTTGCGACGGCAAAACTCGAGGACCTGGCGAAGTTGAATCACGCGACAGCGGCGGCTGTGCAGATCACGGGGGTGGATTCGCTGACGGCAAATGTCGCCAACTATTTCGATCAGCCGGCCGGACCCGATGGCCATACCCGGCGCTGGCAAGTGTCGGCCGGGCCGGCTGCAGGTACGCGGCGGGTTACGGTGCGCGTCGTTCCGCCCGCGAATCGCGTGCCGTGGCTGAAACCGGTCGACGTGACGACGATTCTGCGTCAGTGGTAGCAGGTGTTATGAATCCAGGATCTCCACGGCCCCGCATCGTCTCGGATTCGACCGGCTACACGCTGGCGGAGCTGCTCGTGGCGATGGCCGTTGGCAGCCTGGTCGTCGGGAGCGCCGTGATGCTGACGGGTCAGATCCAGAAATCGTACGGCTCGCAGCTCGACGGGGCGGCCGTCCAGCAGGAAGCGCGGTATGCGATGGACTGGATCACCCGCGCGCTGCAGTCGGCAGGGAGCAATCCCTCGAGTTTGAACGTCGCCGAATGTCCGGCGGCCGGGACGACCTTTCGGGCCATTCGACGCGACCCGAATGCGGATGCCGTGAACAACGATGTCCGCATTCACGCCGATATCAACCCGCCGAACGGGTTGCTCGGGGGCCTGGCCGGCGGGTGCGTCGAGGCCGGAGAGGACGTCACGATTGCGCACGACGTTGCCAACCGGACCATCACGAGACGCGATAACAACGTGGGCGCGGCGGCCGTCCCGATGAGCGACACGGTCATCACGCAGCTCCTGTTCCAGTACTTCAGAGCCAGTGGGGCGGCAGCCACTACCGACGATGGCGTCGCAACCGTTCGGGTGACCATCACGGCTCGCACACCGGCGATCGATGCCTATACGGGCCAGCCGGTGAATTTCACCATCACTTCGGATGTACGGATGCGCGCGAGATGACCATGCACAATCGCCGCTCATCGATCAAATCCGAAGACGGCTTCGCGCTGGTCCTGGTGCTGCTCGTGCTGCTTGTCGTGACGGGCCTCTCGGCCGCGATGGTGACGAGCGGACGTACCGAGGTGCTGATCAGCGTCAACCAGGAGCGGGCGGCGCAGGCGCGCGCCGCCGCCGAAGCAGGTTTGAATCATGCCCTCGCGGTTTCCATCGTCTACGTTCAGAACTGGCAGGCGAACGGCTTCGCCAATGCGTCGGCGGCGATGACCAGCCTGTTGCGCGGACCGGACGGCGATGCGGCGACCGTCGCCGATAATGGCAGCCTGGCGGCGCTCGCAAACGGCATTCCCATGCCGCCCGCGCGGATTGTGTTGGACGCCGCCGCCGGAACCTCGTACGAGGCGTGGGCGATCGACGAAGACAGTCCCCTGCGCGGGCTGAGCGCGGACGATCATGTGCGGATCGCGGAAACCGGCGACGCCACGCTGGATACGAACGGCCGTGTGACTATCCGCGCGATTGGCTACGCAAGCGGAGGCACCACCGCGACCCTGGAAGCCACCGTCGGACCGATCATCCTGCCGGCCATCGTCACGAACGATAATCTGACCATCTCGGGCAACCCGATGATCGGCGGTGCCAACGGCAGCGTGCACTCGAACGCCAATCTGACGATCTCAGGTAATCCCACAATCACCGAGAACGCGACCGCCAGTGGCAACTACACGACGACCGGGTCGCCGAACATCGGCGGGCAGTCGGGCGGGGGACGCCCGAACCTGACGATTCCGCCGGTCAACGCGGCCGATCACCGACCGCTGGCCGACTTCATCCTCCATGGGGATGGACGAATGACCACTCAGGACGAAACCAACGTGATTTGCGACGCGTCGGTCACCAACGACGCGTGCAAGGACTTGGGTTACGGGTGGGTGTACTCACCATCCGGCGGCGCGATGGGCCTGCCGCAGTGGAACATCACTTCCAACAGCGCCCCGAACGCGAACGCCACGTTTTATGTCGAAGGGGACGCCCGGATATCCGGCAGCCCGGGCTCGGCGGCCACGCCTCTGGCCATCAGCATCATCGCCGAGGGGGATATCGAAATCTCGGGGAACCCCAATCTCCGGCCCGACTTGCCGGAGCTGATGCTCGTGACAAACCGCGATCTGAAGATCTCGGGCCTGCTCGAACAGCCGATCGCCTTCGAGGGGCAGATGCTCGTGCGCGAGCAGCTCCATATCAGCGGCAACCCGACACTGGCCGGACAGATTCTCGTGGAGAACGCCGCCAATGTCAGTAATCTGGTTCTGTCGAATACGATCTCGGGCAATCCGACAATCATCTACAACGGCATCGTCGGCACGAATACGTTCGTCGTGGTTGGATGGAGGGAGATTCGTTGATGAAGAACAAACCTGGCCTCGTGTTGACGTCGATCGCGCTGTTCGCCGCTCTGGCGGTGCCGGCGGAAGGGCAATCGCTTGGCGACGCCGCCCGCCGCGAGGCCGAGCGCCGCAGCAAATTGAAGGAAACGAGCAAGGTCTATACGACTGCGGATCTCACCGGCGCGCCGTTTCTGCGTCGCGTTGGTGTTCCTGTAAGCCTGTCGCGGCCAGAGGTACTGAAGCCTTCAAACACGCCGGAGACTGCTCAGGCTGCCGCACCGCCGGTGACGGCATCGGTTGAGCAGAAGCCCGAGCTGCCGAAGGTGCGCGAGAAGCGCGACGAGGAACACTGGCGCGAGCGCGCCAAAGTCATACGCGATCGCCTGAATCGCCTGCGGTCGGACGCGGCCGCCATTGAAGGACGTATCGCGTCCCTTCAGATAGAACTCGAGTCTGCGCCTGCCTCCAAGGCGGCGGCCCTGACGAATGACATCACCGAAGCGAATCAGGATCTGACAAAGTTTCAGGGCGAGCTTCGACTCATTGAAGACGAGTGGCGCGCATTCGAGGACAGGGCGCGCCAGGCGAAGATTCCGTTGCGCTGGATTCAGTGACAGGAGACAGGAGACAGTAGGCAGGAGACAGGAGCGCAGCCGTCTTCTCCTGTTTACTGTCTCCTGTATCCTGTCTCCTGTGGATCCCTTCTCGCTCTACGCCGACTGGTTTGGCCAGGCTGCCGCCTCTTCCGGCACGCTTGATGCGAAGGCGGCGTCGCTGGCGACCGTCGAGGCGTCCGGACGCCCGTCGGCGCGCATGGTGTTGATCCAGTATTTCGATCCGCGGGGCTTCACCTTTTTCACGAATCTGGAATCACGCAAGGCGCGCGATCTGGCCGAGCGGCCCATGGCGGCGCTGTGCCTGCACTGGCCGCTCATCGAGCGGCAGGTGCGCATCGAAGGCCGCGTCGAGCAGCTGCCTGACGATGAGGCGGATGCCTATTTCGCGTCGCGTCCGCGCGACAGCCAGATTGGCGCGTGGGCGTCGCGCCAGAGCGCGCCGCTCGAGCGCGATGATGTGCTGGCGATTCGCGTGGCGCAGCTGCTGGAGGAGTACGATGGGCGTCCGGTGCCGCGGCCGCCGTTCTGGTCGGGCTATCGTCTGGTGCCCGATATGATCGAGTTCTGGATCGGCAAGCCGGGCCGGCTGCACGATCGCACGCGCTATGACCGCGCCGGCGACGGCTGGACGGCGATCAAGCTGTATCCGTAAAAATGGGGACGGGTCTTAATTATTCATGGGTGTGCGCACTTTCTGCCACGAATGAATAATTAAGACCCGTCCACATTTATTACAATCCCCTGATGCCCCGTCGTCGTCTTCGCAAGCCGTACGACAAGTACGGTCTCTACGAACGTGCCGTGCAGCGACCGCAGTTCGACATCGATTTCGCCACGCGCGTGTACCGCGCGGAGCATGGCCGCGTGCCGCTCGCGCTGCGCGAAGACTTCTGCGGCACGGCGTTCATCTCGGCCGAGTGGGTGAGAAGCCATCCGCGGCGCACGGCGCTTGGCATCGATCTCGATGGCGCGCCGCTCGCGTGGGGACGGAAGTGGAACGTCGAGCCGCTTGGCGATGCGGCGGCACGGCTCACGCTGCTGCAGAAGGATGTGCGCTCGGTGTTCGCGCCGAAAGCCGACGTCACCGTGGCGTTCAATTTTTCCTACTGCGTCTTCATGACGCGCGACGATCTCGTCGACTATTTCCGGAAGGCGCGGCGGGCCATCAGGCGCGGCGGCGCGTACATGCTCGACGGCTACAGCGGTCCCGACTCGCTCGAGCCGGGCAACGAGGTGCGCAACTACGCGAAGTTCGTCTACACCTGGGATCAGCGCGAGATGGACGCCATTACCGGCCGCGCCATGCGCTACATCCATTTCAAGATCAAAGGGCAGCGTAAGAAGATGATGCGCGCCTTTACCTATGACTGGCGCCTCTGGACCATCACCGAGCTGATCGATGCACTTCGCGACGCCGGCTTCGCGCGCGTCGAGGTGTACGACGAAAAGAAGAATGGCTACCGGATGGTGACGAAGGCGCCTTACAAAGACGCCTTCATTCCGATTCTCGTGGCGTGGACCTGACGCCCGGTGGGCTGCCGCTCCTCGCCGGGGTAACTGACCTTCTCGAGGAACAGACCTGACGCGGGCGCGGTCAGTCGCGCGGGCAACGGGTAGCGCAGGCCTTCAGGCCTGCGGTCAGTCAGCATCGCCTCAATCTGCTTCCGCGTCAGCGCACCTTTGCCGGCTTCGACGAGGATGCCGACGACCCGCCGCACCATCTTCCAGATGAAATGCGATCCGGAAATGCGCACGACGAGCAGATCGTCCTGCTCCTCTATCTCCAACCTCTCGACCATGACCTTCGTCGACTTCTCCTCGGGATCATCATCGGAAAACGCGCGGAAGTCGTGCAGACCGGTGAAGATCGACGCGGCGTCGCGCATGCGCGCGACGTCGAGCGGCTCGCGCACCCACCACACGTAGGGTTTGGCGAAGGCCGTGCGCCTCCGGGCGATCTGATAGATGTAGCTGCGCGACGTCGCCGAGTGGCGCGCATGAAAGCGGCGGTCGACGGTCTGGACCGAGAGGATGTTGATGTCGGAGGGCAGCAGCGCGTTGAGCCGATCGGCGAGCGCGGCCGGCGCGATTTTCACGGCCGTGTCGAGATGCGCGACCTGCTCGAGCGCGTGCACGCCGGCATCGGTGCGCCCCGATCCGTACAGCTCGAAGTTGGGCGTACCGAGCACTTCGCGCGCGGCCTGCGCAATCTCTCCCTGCACGGTGCGCGCGTTGGTCTGAATCTGCCAGCCGCGATAGCGCGTGCCGGCATATTCGATGCGGAGGAGGAAGCGCGGCATGTGGTGGCGCGGCCCTTCAGGGCCCGCGGACTACCCGCGAGGTTATCCGGACTTGCGCAGAATCTCCAGCAGTTCCGCTGCCAGCTTCTCCATGTCCTTGTGCGTAGCGGCCGCCTTTTCGGCGAAGGGGATGCCTTTGGCAGCGGCGCCGCCGCGTCCGTACGAGTACGCGGTGTTGTACGCCGCGCGGGCGAGCTGCAGCTTTTCGGCAGCGACACCTTCCGTGAGATTGTCGATGCGGCGCTGGCGTGTCGGGTTGTCGAGCTCCAGCGCCTGCGCTGCGCGCAGATCGTTCTCGAGCCTGCGCACGGATCGCTCGTAGCAGCCGGTAGCATCGGTATAGCGGGCCGCCGCGGTGTCCCACGTCTCTTTCCCCGAATCGATCAGCCCCTGATAGAACACCGCGACGCAGTATTGCCTGTTGCGCCGGTAGGCCTCGGCGAACTCGGTGTATGCGTAGTCTTTCTGGTCCATGTCGTAGGCGATGAAGCCGCTCAGGGCATAGACGTCGGCCTCCGTGAACAGCTTCTTGGAATCGTCGACATCGACCCGCGCCGCAGGCAGGTTCTTCGCATGGTACTGATTCCAGGCGCGCCAGAAGTAGGCCTCGCCGCGGAGAATGCCGGGCGTGTCGATGAGCGCCGTGGCCGACTGAATGGCTTCGGGCCGCTTCGCCGCGTGCGTCAGGCACACCGTGCGGCTCAGCATCGACTCGCGCTCGGCGCCTCCGCGCTTCACCACATCGTCATACATCGCCGCGCACGCCTCGTACTCGAAGAGCGCGCTCAGCACGCCGGCGAGCAGATAGGTATTGGCGATGGCCTCGGGCATGGCCTGCCGCGCGGCCTCGAGCATCACGCGCGCATCGAGATGCACGGTCGCGCCACCCTGGTAGAGGCGCAGGCGTCCCTGCTGAAACGTGACTTCGTGGAAATCGGGATCGCTCGAGAGCGCATCAAGGTGCGAGCGCAGCTCCGGACTGCAGCTGCCCGCGACGTATGCGATCAGCGGTGCGCTCGCGTGTGCGGGCGCGAGGATGTCGAACGTGAGCTTGTCCTGCTCGCGCGCTGGCGTGAATGCACAGCGCGCCGCCGCCATCAGATACGTCGCGACAACGCCGCGCGCCGCCGGCGGACCCAGCGCGGCATCCCACCGCTCGAGGGCGTCGATGATGGGACCAGCAGTGATCAGCGCGCCGTTGCGAAAGTCACGATCGTGCCGTCCGGTCGCCCACGGCAGCGCCCTGACCATCTCGATGTAGGCCGGAGCTTTAGCTCCGGCGAGTTCCTCCGCCTTCTCGATCCATCCCTCAGCCTCCATCGCCAGCTCTTTCTCGCGCGCGGCGAGCAGGATGGCCGTATCGAAGGCGCGTCCGCTGGTGACCGGCGGCTGATAGCCGGCGAGCCGCAGCGCGTCGTAGGTCTTGAAGGCTTTCGTGAGGCAGCTGTAGCAGCCGCGCACGAACAGCGCGTCGGCCTCGGCCAGCTGCTGCGCCTGTTGTTTGCGGAGCGCGCCGCCGCATGCTGCCGCGGCCATGACCGCGATACCGAGAGCGACGAGCGCGAGAGCTGGCAGTCGGCGCATGAGGGCCTCCGGATGCCGGTTCAGACACCGGCACCCGGAGGAATGTTCCTACTTGATGACTTTGCCTTCCGTGTCGTACTGAACAAGGAAGCCATGCTTGCCGAGTACGTCGGCAACCTTTGTGGCGTCGCCGACCGCGATGATCTGCAGTTTCGACGGATCCAGATACTGCGTCGCCGCCGCCTGCACCTGGGCGGCCGTCACGGCCATGATGCGCTGCGGCTGCGTGTCCCAGTAATCGGCCGGCAGCTTGTAGCGCCAGCGCGTGAGATGCAGTCCCATGATGGCCTGCGGCGACTCGAGCGACAGTGCGTACGCCGCCACGAGCGCGCGCTTCGCGGCGTCGAGCTCCTCGGCCGGCACGGTCTCGGTGCGGATGCGCGTGACCTCCCACATCAAATCGCGCAGCGCCGGATCGGTGACCTCCGTGCGCACGCTCGTCGATGCCGACCAGTGGCCGCGATAGAGGCCGGCGTTCACGTTGCTGTACGCGCCGTAGGTGTAGCCCTTTTCCTCACGCAGGTGGATGAACAGCCGGCCCGTCGGCCCGCCGCCGATGATCTTGTTCATGACGTCGAGTGCGTCATAGTCGCGGTTCGTGCGCGAGATTGCCGGCGCCATGACCATCAGGTTCGTCTGCACCGAATCCGGGCGCGCCACGAAATGGACCTTCGACGGTCCCGGCATGGCCGGATCCACGGTCTCGGGCACCGGCGTTCCGGCGCGTGTCCACGCGGCGAGTTTCGCGTCGATCAGCGTCCGCGCCGCCGCCATCGAGATGTCGCCCGCAACCGCAATGGCCGCGTGATCGGGCACGTACGTCGCCTTGTGGAACGCGACGAGATCGTCGCGCGTGATGGTGTCGAGCGACGCCTCCGTGACCGACACGCGCGCGGCGGGATGGTCGCCGTACATCACTTTGCTCGCGGCTTCGGCCAGCAGAAAGCCCGGGTTGGCGCGCTGCTGGCGCAGCCCGGCGCGCGTGCGCTGTTTGTACCGATCGAATTCCTCCTGCGGGAACGTCGGGTTGAGCAGGACGTCGGCCGCGATATCCATCGCGCGCTCGAGATGCTCGACCAGCGCCGACACGCTGACGACCGCTTCAGTGCCCGAAATACCCGCGGCGACGCTGACGTTGGCCGACATCCGCTCCAGCTCCTCATTGAGCTGCATCGTCGTCCACCGCTTCGTGCCCTCGCGCATCTGCGCGGCGGTCATCGTGGCCTGGCCGGCCTTGCCTGGCGGATCGAAGTAGCCGCCGGCCCCCGGAATGTAGATCTGGACCGTGACCTGCGGGGCGCGCCGATCCTCGAGCACCATCAGGTGCGCGCCGTTGGCGAGATCGGCCTCCGCCGGCGCGGGCAGCTTCACGCGCAGCATTTCCTTCGAGACCGGCGCGCGTCCTTTGATGACGACGCCCTTGGTGGAGGGCGGCTGCGCCGCCTGTGTCGCCTGCGCCAGAACGGCGCTATTCGAGGCCGGAGTCTGCGCCGCGATCACGGCAGCGAACACACCGGCGACAAGCATGCGTCGCGCGTTCATTGCACACCTCCCCTGGCCACCGTCGGCTTTGGATTCGTAACGACGACCGTGCGGCGGTGCGGCGCCAGATAGAGCGTCGCCACGCGTTGCACGTCGGCCGCCGTCACCGCTGCAATCCGCGCCGGTCGCGTGTTGATGCGGCCCGGGTCGTTGAAAAAGAGGGCGCTCTCCGCGAGGGTGATGGCGCGCGACAGCGACGACGTCAACGTGCCCACGAGGCTGCGTCGCGCCGCATTGCGCGCCTTCTCGATTTCCCACTCGGCGATCGGCCCCTTCTTCACTTTCTCGATCTCTTCCCAGACAGCCGCTTCGAGATCCGCCATCGTCTTGCCCGGCGCAAGCGTGCCCGAGAACTGGAACAGTCCCACGCCACGCTCCTGATTCGGACCGGCGAATATCCCTGTCGAGAGCTGTTTTTGCCGGACGATCGCCTCATAGAGCCGCGAGCTGCGGCCGCCGGAGAGCACGGTGCTCAACACCGAGAGCGCCTCGTCATCCTTTGAGCCCGCAGCCGGAATCTTGTAGCCGATGTCGAGCCGCGAGAGCCGCGCGAGCGGGTCTTCGAGTACCAGACGGCGCTCCGCCGTCTGCGGTTTTTCGTCGACGACCACGGGCGCCGGCGCCGGCTGCGCGGGAATGTCCTCGAAGTACTTGCGCACCTTCGCGAGCGTTTCCTCGGTGTTCACGTCGCCCGAGATGGCCAGCACGGCGTTGTTGGGCGCGTAATAGGTCTTGAAGAAGGATGCGACGTCGTCGACCGACGCGGCGCTGAGATCCGCCATCGATCCAATGACGGAATGTTTGTAGGCGAAGCTATCGAATGCCAGCTCGTCGAAGGCCTCGAACGTCTTCCCGTACGGTTGGTTGTCGACCCCCTGGCGGCGTTCTTCCTGCACGGCGTTGCGCTGGTTGTCGAGGTTCTCTTTGGTGATCTCGAGCGACCGCATGCGATCCGCTTCGAGAAAGAGTCCGAGATCGAGCTGGTTCGACGGCAGCGTCTCGAAATACAGCGTGCGGTCCTTGTCGGTGGTGCCGTTCATGGATCCGCCGTTGTTGAAGATGAGCAGGAAATGCTCGCCGGGCCCGACGTTCTCGGATCCCTTGAACATCATGTGCTCGAACAGGTGCGCGAAGCCGGTGCGGCCGGGCCGCTCATCGCGCGAGCCGGCGTTGTAGACGACGGCAATCGAATAGACCGGCGCGGTGTGATCTTCGTGAATGATCACGCGCAGGCCGTTTGTGAGCTTCGTATCGGTGAACGTGAGCTGCGTGGCGGCGGCGGCAGCGAGGCTTGCCGCGGCAAGCACGCTGATGCATGCGGCCGCCGTCAGCCGTGTGAAGACTGTCCAGATCATGAGACCTCCCTCAAAGATCACGTCAATCTACCACTTGCGATGCCGTAGAATCCCGCCATGCCGGAGCTGCGCGCTGCCTTCAGGACCGCTGTCCGGACACCTGCGCTGACGATCGCGGCCGTCACCACGCTTGCGCTGGGCATCGGCACGACGCTGGCGGTCGCGGCGATTGTTTATGGCGTGTTGTTGCGGCCGCTGCCGGTACACGACGAGTCGCGTCTCGTCGTAGCCTACGCGACGCGACCGGCAATGCAGGACTTCAGCGATCCGATTTCCCATCCCCAGTTCCTCGACTGGAAAGCCAGCGGCGTCTTCGACGATCTCGCGGTGACCCGAAGCCGCCACTTTGACATTACTGGCGCGTCCGCCGCCGAGCGCGTGGACGCGGAGACTGTCTCGACCAACTTCTTCGACGTGATAGGAGCGCGCGCCGCGCTTGGACGGCTGTTGACGAGTGATGACGCGGATGCCGTGGACATCCCGGCCGTCATCAGCGACGCGTTTTGGCGGAGGCAGTTCGCCGCCGATCGTGCAGTACTCGGTCGAACGCTGCGCACCGTCGATCGCACGTTCATCATCGTCGGCGTCATGCCGCCCGCTTTCGATCGATGGAGAGGGCCGGCCGACGTCTGGGTGCCGCTGGATCGGTTGGTCGAGCCGGAGGTGAGGGCCGGGCGCGGCTACCTGGTATTCAACGGTATCGGCCGGTTGCCGCAGGACGTCACGCGAGACGCCGCCGAGGCGCGCCTCGCAACCGTGCAGCAGGAGCTCGGTGCCGCGCGGGGGCGCCGGCGACGTAACCCGGACGGCGTGCGACTCGTCACACTGCGCGACGACATCGTCGGTGCCACACCGGCGCGCATCGTCATGATGCTGGGCGCGGTCGCCGGCCTGGTGTGGCTCGTTGTCTGCGCGAACGTGGCCAATCTGTTGATGGCGTCAGTGGCGCGCCGACGCGGAGAACTATCGGTGCGCGCAGCTATCGGCGCGGGGCGCGCGCGCCTGATGCGTCAGCTCCTAACAGAGACTGCGCTCCTCGCCGCGGCCGGTACCGCGGGCGGATGGTTCGTTGCGCATGTCGCGGTTGCGGCGCTGTCGGCATACGCTCCGTCCGGCGAATTGGACATGTCGGGCGTGGTGCTCGACTGGCGCGTCGCCCTGTTCGGTGGGCTTCTCGGCGCGGCGACGGCGATGCTCTGCGGGCTCGTGCCCGCGTGGCGCGCATCTCGCGCAGCCTTCGAGGCCGGTGTCGCCGTCGGACGCACGACGGCCGATCGGCGCCTCACTCGCGCGACGGGGTTGCTGATGTCGGGTGAGATTGCCGTTGCCATGGTCGTCCTCATCGGCGCTGCGCTGCTCGCGCAGACGCTCATCAAACTCTCGCGCGTCGAGCTTGGTTTCGATCCCGGCGGCGTGTACAGCGTACCAGTGAGCCTCAACAACGAGCGTTACGGTGCCGTTTTCACGCCTGCGTCTCGACATGCCGAGGCGTATCAGGAGCTCACCGATCGTCTGAGACGGCTGCGAGGGGTCGAGCGTGTAAGCCTGGGCGGTCCCTTCCTGCGAGGAGATGACCGCACGTCGATCGATTTCGACGACGGCCGAAGGTTGATGAACGGGCGTCCGGCGGATCGTCTGGTCGCACCGCGGGCGCATATGGTCGGCGCCGACTATTTCCAGCTGATGCACATCCCGGTGCGCGAAGGCCGCGGCTTCACGGAAGAGGAGGCGGGATCCGCGCGCCGTGTGGCCGTCGTCAACGAGACGATGGCACGGCTGCACTGGCCCGGCGGGAGTCCCATTGGCCGCCGTCTGAATTTCGGTACCCCACGGGGCGAGATCGACCCGAACGGATGGACCGAGATCATCGGCGTTATGGCGGACGCGCGATACGGTTCCCTTGATGCGCCGATGAAGCCGGAGTTGTATCGGCCGATTTTTCAGCGGCCGTACTATGAAGCGCTGTTCCTGATCCGGACC
This sequence comes from Vicinamibacterales bacterium, assembly GCA_040902895.1. Lineage (GTDB taxonomy): Bacteria > Acidobacteriota > Vicinamibacteria > Vicinamibacterales > SCN-69-37 > JALYRV01. The sequence goes on from JBBDWL010000090.1 coordinate 14,490, forward strand.
AGTGATGGCCGGACTCCCCAAGGTGTCATGGAGGTTCTGAAGTCGTTCGATCCCACCATGCCGGTGTTTCCGATCGAGAGCCTGGAGGACGAGATCGCGGAGTCGACCGCCGCGGTTCGCTACAGCGCTCTTCTGCTGTCGTGCCTTGCCGGATTCGCGGTGCTGCTGGCACTCGTCGGGTTGTACGCACTACTCGCCAATGATGTGGCCGCACGCGGGCGCGAGCTGGCGATCCGGCTTGCCGTCGGCGCGGAGCCGGCGCTGCTGGTCAGGATCGTTCTGCGCCGCGCGACCTGCGTGCTCGTGCCTGGCCTGGCTGTCGGGATTGTTGCCGCCTGGATCATGGGCGGCGCGCTGGAGAGTCTTCTGTTCGAGACGCCTCCCGTGAGTGCGACGGCCTTCGGCGTTTCCGGATTGCTCATCGTGTCGGGTGCGCTGCTGGCTGTGTGTCGGCCGGCACACCGCGCCTCACGGATCGATCCGGTGGTGCTGCTTCGCGCTGATTGAAACACTCAGACGGTTACTCTCGCCGCAGCACCTGGGCGATGTCGGCACGGCTCGCGCGGACGGCCGGACCCAGCCCGACGAGCACTGCAATGACGACGATGGCCGAGGGAACGGCGGTGAGCGTCAGCGGATCGAAGGCCTCAACGCCGAAGAGGAACGCCCGGATGGTGCCGGCGCCGGCGTAGACGATGGCGAGGCCGGCGAGCGCGCCGATCGTTGCGAGCCGCAGGTTGTCGCGCACGAGCAGCGTACGGAGATCGCGACGCGTCGCGCCGAGCGCCGCGCGGATGCCGAGCTCGCGCGTGCGCTGTGCCGCCGTCGATTCCGCGATCACATACAAACCGAGCATCGTCAGCAGCGCGGCGATCAGGCCGAGCGCGCCGAGTACGGTGGCGCCGAGCTGTTGTGGCTGCATCTGTGCGTAGAGGCTGTCCTTCAGCGTGGCGATGCGCGCCGCCGGCACCGGATCGATGGCGCGTCCGACAGCCAGGATTTCCCGCGTCGCCGATGCGGCATCGCCGGCGGCGAGAACGACCAGGGTGTTCGGTGTGGAGAAACTTAGGTGCTGCACCGCCGGCATGTACAGCGTGAAAGGCTGAAGCTGCCTGACGCTCGTGATGAAGTCTTCAACGACGCCAACCACAGTCACTTCGGCAAAAGGGCTACCCGCGCGGCGGAATGGCATCCGAACGCGGTGCCCAATCGCGCTGTCTCCGCCGCCGAGAAAGCGGGCGAACGATTCACTGACGACTCCGACCATCGGGCTGTTGAGGCTCTCTTCCGGGCCGAACGAGCGCCCTTCGACGACAGCGAGATCGAGGGTTTCGAAGTACGGTCCATGCAGCGCCGTGAATTGCAGCAGCGCCGGAAGCACGCGCGGTTCCCCGTCGATCGTCATACGGCCGCCGCGGCCCATGGAGTTCATATCGGAGATGACGGCGACCCTGGCCACGGCCTCGTTGCCGCTCAGGCGATCCACGACCTGATCGTGGAAGGCGCGAATGCGGTCGGGCGTGTAGCCAGGGGGTCTGAGCGGGAAGCGCGCCGTCACGATCTTCGAGGCGTCATGATCGGCATTCACGCTGACCGCCGCGCTGAGACTTCGGATGAACAGCGCGGTGCCGGCCAGGAGGACGACAGCGATGGCGATCTGCGCCGTGATGAGCGCGGCGCGCGTGCGAGGACGCGATCGCTGACTGGAGGCCTGCACTTTGAGCGCGTCGCTCAGGCCCTCGGAGAATCCCGACGCCGTGGCCACGAGCACGACGAACAGCGCAGCGATCACCGCGCCGAGTGCGGCGATGGTGATGCCCGTTCCGCGAATGTCGAGCACGAGATCGCGCAGCGGAACGCCCCCCGGCAGGCTGTACGATTCGAGCAGACTGAACAGCCAGATACCGGCCGGAACCGACAGGATGGCGCCGCCCGCGGCCATGAGGGCGCCTTCCATCGCCACACCTTTGACGAGACGCGTCCTCGATGCGCCAAGTGCGCGACACGTCGCGAACTCGAGCCGGCGTTCTTCGGTGCGGACGAGCAGCAGCAGCGCGACGGTCCCGCAGCCTGCAACGAGCAGCAGCCCCACGGTCATCGACAGCATCCGCGTGAACCGGACGACGGATGCGCGGTCGCGTCTCGGTAACGCGGAGGCGTCGAGCGCCTCGACCTGAGGCTTCGGGTCTTTCGGATGGCTCCAGACCGGCACTGCCGACAACCGTGCCGCCATGTCCTGATGCGACGCGCCCGCTGCCACCCGTCCGACAATTGATATCCACGCGTTGGGAGAGAAGCCTTTTGCGCGAGCCTGCTGAAGGAAATTGCCCGCCGACTGCACGTCTTCGACGACGTGCAGCGGCATGAACAGATCGGGCGAGCTGGTGAGATCGAGGCCGCGGAATCCGCGAGGTGCGACGCCGACGATCGTGGCTGGTTTCCGCCCGACCTGCACTGTCGATCCCAGTACGTCCTGGTTTCGCGCGAACGAGCGGTCCCAATAGCGATGCGAAAGCAGCGCGACGAGCGGCGCACCCGGCCGGTCGTCGTCGGCCGTGAACTGCCGGCCGATGGCGGGCTGGATGCCGAGCGTGTCGAAGTAGCTCTGACTTACGAAGTGAATCTCGCCGGGGCGCTCGCCGGCGTGATCCCTGATGGGCGCGCCCCATTCGCCCCATCCCGCCAGGGCTGCGAAGGGATGATGATCGGCTGCGTCGCGATAGGTGTTGTAGACGAAGGCATCGCTGATTTCCGGTTCGTGCGCGACCGTCACAGTGACGAGGGTGGACGGATCGTGCACCGCAAGCGGTCTGACGAGCAGGGCGTTCAAGACCGTCCACATCGCGACGGCGGCCCCGATCGCGGCGCCCAGCGTGATGATGGAGGCGAGGGTTGCCGCCGGCCGCTTCCACAGGCGTCTGATCGCAAGTCGCAGCTCGGACATGGGTCCTCCCGTCGGACGCGATGCTACTTCGATTCCAGTTGTCTGACGCCGATCATTCGGGGCCGGTTGGCACGAAACGACGGCCGATGCGCCCGTTCGCGCCAACCGCGAAGGCTGCCGTGCCCGGGCCGCGCTGAAAGCCCTTCGGCACGCTGATGGCATCGAAGCACGGACACGCGATCGGCCTCCACGTCCGGCCATCGTCCGTCGAGATGTCCGCGCCGGTTGGACCGACGGCAATCCACGGCTGAAAGCGGCCCGTGCCGCCCGCAGGAACAAACGCGACGGCCGAGCGATAGCCGGAAACCTTCACGAGCGTCCATGTCTTGCCGCCGTCGGAGGTGATGGCGGCGTTGTCGACCGCGTCATTCTCTTTGTTGTAGTCGCCGCCGACGATGACGCCGTGGCGCCGGTCGCGAAACGCGATCGAGTAGATGCCTGAAGATGGACCGGCGGCGAGCGGCGTGTCGGCAATCGTCCATGTCTTGCCCGCGTCGGATGAATGCAGCACGCGCGATTTCGCCGCGGCGCCGGTGCCGATCCAGACGTCGGTCTTGCCCGTGACCGCGACGTTCGTGCCGCTGGCCGCGAATGCGCCTTCGTTTTCGAGCGCCGGCGGCAGCGAGTCGGGCGGGATGCGCGTCCACGTCTTTCCGCCATCGAGAGTGCGGATGATCACGAACCGCCCATCGACGCTGTCGCTGAATGCGATGCCGCGCTCGTCGTCCCAGAACGCCATCGCATCGAAGAACGCTTTCGGATCGGTGTTCTGGAACTGCAGCGCCCAGGTCTGGCCGCCGTCTTCGGTTTTGTAGATGCGCGACGCGGAACCGTTGCCGATGCTGAGCACGTATGCCACGCGGTCGCTCATCGCATCAACGTCGCGAAAATCGAGCTGCGCCGCATCCGGCACCGACACCGCCTGCCACACGCGCCCGCCATCGACCGTGCGCAGCACCGTGCCGCGCGCGCCGCTCGCCCACGCCACTTTGTCGCTGACGACGCTGACGCCGCGCAGGCGCACGTCCGTGCCGCTGCGCTGACTGTCCCATTGTTGAAGGGCGAATGTGGGGAGGGAGAGGAGATAGGGAATGAGGAGCACGGTCACGATTCCATGCGGCGTACGCATGCCCAATCCTCGCACGATCCCAGGGGGCGACCGCGTCAGGCCGGTGTTTTCTTCGCGGCGGCGTTAAAAGATCGCAGGCGCGACCGCTCTTTGGCGCGCCCTTGCCTCGCCGACGCGAAGGAAATACCGGCCTGACGCAAAGCTCATTCGTAATCCTGATCGCCCTGCGGGGAGGTTGATGTCGTCACGGTCTTTGCGTTCCAGTCGGGCGGCTGCACGCCCAGCAAGTGGCGGACGAAGAAGTCGAAGCGCCTGCGTTCGCCATACGCGCCGCCGGGGCCGTGGCCCGCGCCGGGAATGAACAGCAGATCGAAGTCCTTGTTCGCCTTGATCAAAGCGCTAGCCACCTGCAGTGTTGAAGCAGGGTCGACGTTCGTGTCGAGCTCGCCGACGACGAGCAGGAGTTTGCCCTGCAGCTTGCCGGCGTGCACGACGTTCGACGAGTCCTCGTAATGCGTGCCGAGCGGCCAACCCATCCACTGCTCGTTCCACCAGATCTTGTCCATGCGGTTGTCGTGGCAGCCGACCGCTGACACCGCCGCATCGTAGAAGTCGGGGTGGAAGAGCAGTCCGCCGAGCGAGTTCTGTCCGCCGGCCGACGTGCCGTAGATGCCGACGCGCGTGATGTCGTACCACGGATACTTCGCGCCCACGGCCTTGTGCCACCGGATGCGATCGGGGAATCCGGCGTCGCCCAGATTGCGCCACGCGACGTCGTGAAACGCCTTCGACCGGTTCGACGTGCCCATGCCGTCGATCTGGACGACGATGAAGCCGAGCTCGGCCTGGCCGCGCATGGCGTTGTTGGCGCCGAAAGCCTTCGGCACGAACGATCCTTGCGGACCCGCGTAAATATTTTCGATTACGGGATACTTTTTCCGCGGATCGAAATTCGTCGGCCGATAGATCACGCCCCAGATGTCCGTTTTGCCGTCGCGCCCCTTCGAGACGAACACTTCCGGCGCCGTCCAGCCCTCTTTCTTCAGCGCGGACAGATCACCGGTGCCGAGCGTCGCGATCAGTGAGTTGTCGGCCGAGCGGCGCAGCTCCGACACCGGCGCCATGTCGACGCGCGAGTAGAGATCCACGAACTGCTCCATGTCGGGCGTGAACGTCACGGTATGCGTGCCATTGGCCGTCGTGAAGGCATGCAGGCCGGTGCCGTCGAAGTTGATCCGGTAGAAGTGCACGAAATACGGATCCTGATCGGGGTTCTTGCCCGTGGCGCTGAACCAGATCTGCTTCTTCGCCTCGTCGACCTCGACGACGCTCCTGACGGCCCAGTCGCCCTTCGTAATCTGGTTTCGGACCTGACCGGTCTTTCCGTCGATCAGATAGAGATGGTTCCAGCCGTCGCGCTCCGACATCCAGATCACGCTTTCGCCGTCATCGACGTCATAGCGGTATTTCTTGCCGGAGTAATTGAAGAAGGTCTGCGGCTTCTCTTCGAGCACCACGCGCGGCGTGCCATTGGCGGCATCGATCTCGATCACGCGATAGAGCTGATGCCCGCGTTCGTTGTACTCGAATGTCACGGCGCGGCTGTCTTTGCGCCAGACGAGGCGCGAGACGTCGTAGGCATTCGGAAACAGCGCGCGGTCGACGATGCGCTGGGTCTTCGAGGCGACGTCGAAGATGACCGGCTGCTCGACGTCGAGCACGTCGCCGGGCTTGGCGTAGAGACGCGTCGAGTGCTTCGGCTGCAGCTGATCTTCGGGCGACGACTCCACGTAGTGCACGTAGCGCCTGAAGCCAGGCGTCACGCGATACGCGGCGAGCTTCTTAGAGTCGGGCGACCACTCGATCATGCGCAGCTCGTAGGCGCCGCCTTCCGAGCCGTCGCGGCTGAGCGCGATCGTCTCGCGCGAGCCGGGCGCCCGCACGTGGACGTTGTAATTAATGATGAGCGCTTCCCATTTGCCGTCGGGCGACGTGCGCGGCGCGTTGGGCGCGCCGTCAGGTCCCGCTCCGCCGCCGCGGCCCGGACCGGCGCCGCGGCCGCGGCCGCCCGTCTGCCCCTCCATCTTGCGGCACGTCGAGTCGGCAACCGCGCAGCGATAGACGCCGCCGTCGACCGTCATTTCGATCGACCGCTCGCCGTCGACGAACCTGAAGTTGTTGAAGGGCAGTGCGGCGCCGGTATATTTCTCGCCGGTCAGGGCCGACAAGGCTGCCGCGATTCTGTCATGGTCGAACGCCGGCTTCCGCTCGCCCGTTTTGGCATCGACGAGTACGAAGTCTTGCCCGGCCTGCGTGATGACGCGGTAGTGAAACCGGCCGGTTTCCCCAATCCACACCGGTGCGTCGGGCGTGCCGGTGACTTTCTTCGCATCGAAGCGCTCGCGCAGTTTCAGGGCGCGGTCGTAATCGGCTTGCGTGCCCTGCGCGAGGGCCAGCGAAGGCGCGGCGGCAAGGGCGATGAAAACGATTACAACGGCGGCAAGACGGCGTGAAGGAATCATGCGCAGGCTCCTGAAAGTGGTTCGAGAGCCAGAGGATAACGCAGATCTACAGAGCTCTCAACGCAACGTTTGGATCGACCTCGGCCGCGCGGCGCGCGGGCAGGTAGCAGGCCAGGAACCCGGCGATGACGACCGGAATCGGCACGAACAGAATCATCGCTGGATCGAACACCGGAAGATTGGCGTCGAGCGTCGCCCGGATGATGCCGCGCCCCGCAAACCCGAAGAAGAGCCCGAGCGCGAGCCCCTGCACGATGGGCCGGAAGCCTTCGCCGAGGATCATCCGCGAGATCGATCGCTTCTCCGCGCCGAGCGCCATCCGCAATCCCACCTCGCGCGTCCTCATCGTCACTGCCTGCGTCAGGACGCCATACAGGCCCGCCATCGACAACAGCAGGGCAAGCAGGCCGAGTCCTCCGATTCCGGATGCCACGATGCGGGCGAAGTAGTAGAAGCCAGCAAGGACCGATCGTCCCGAGCCTGACTGGCTGATCGCCAGGCCGGGCGCCGCCTGCGCGACGGCGGTGCGGAGCGCGCCCGCGGCGTGATCGGCATCTGTGCGCGCTCTGCCAACAATCGTCAGCGAGGGAAAATACTGCTGCGCGAGCGGCAGATACATCAGTCCGCTGCTGCCGCGCCGCGTCAGGCTCGAGACGTCCGTGTCGCGCGCGATTCCAATCACCGCCGCCCGAACGGGATCCGGCGCAGGCGCGCCCGATATCGTCCTCGGCAGTCTGAACGTGATTTCGCGTCCAACGACATCGACTGTTCCGAACACGTCGCGGGCGGTTTTCTCGCTGAGCACTGCCACGCGCTGCGCGCCGGCGACATCGCGGCCGTCGAATGCACGACCTCTGATGATCGGCACGCCAATAGTCGGGAAGATCTCCGGCGTCGCGGCGAGGGTCCTGGCATCTGGATATATCCGCCCCTTGACGAACGTGTCGTTGCCGCGGGTCACATGCGCATAAGGAGTGCCGGAAGTCCCATACGGCAATCCCGAGGAAATCGCGACGCGCTCGATGGCGGGATGTTCGGCCGCCTTTGCCGCTATACGTTCCGTGGCGTATCTGGCACGCCCTTCGTCCCACCGCTGCAGCTGGAAATCGAGTACGGCCACGGCCATGCGACCGAGATCGATCCCGGAATCGTGCCGCGCTTCCATGAGCACCGACTTCATGAACAGCGTTGCGATGATGAAGAACGTCGACGCGATGGCAACCTGCCAGCGAATCAGCCGCCCCTGTGATCGTTGCTGTCTGGAGCCGACGGATCCGGCTGCGCCCGCGAGCGCGCTGCGCGGGCTTCGACGCGTGAGCTGCAGCGCCGGACCGATGCCGAAGACGAGCAGCGACAACAGCACAGCGCCGACGGCAACCGCGAGCGCCTCGACGCTCAGGCGCGGCGCAAGTTGCAGAATCTGCCCCCGTCCGATCGGTACTTCCATCGTCAGGCTATAGAGCAGCCCGCGCGTAACGACGAACGCGCCGACCGCGCCGAGCGCTGCGAGGATGACCGCTTCCGCGGCGTATTCCCGTACCAGCCGGCCGCGCGACGCGCCGAGAGCCTGCCGCACCGCGCGCTCTACGGCTCTCGCGGCGCCGCGCGCGAGCATCAGATTCGCGAGGTTCGTGCAGGCAACAATGAGCACCATGCCGACAAGCAGCGTGATGAGCAGGCCGAACCGCGTGGCACCGGCAGACATCTCGGCGTGGACCTCGGACACAGTTCGCGCAGTCCAATTGCGCGCGCCTGGCATCATTATCCCTTGCGAGCTCCGTAGCTGCAGAGGGAACGCGGTGTCGAGTTGACGGCCGAGCGTCGTGATCTCGGCCGACGCCTGCGGCGCGGATACGCCGTGCGCGAGACGTCCAACCACCCACAAATGCCGCCGCGTACGTCGCTCGACTTCGCCTTGTTCGGCACCGCCTGCCAGCTCTGTCAGCGTTCGCATGGGGATCCATGCGCTCGTCTGCCTCGATGGGTGCAGCCAGATGCCGTCGAATGATTCGTGTGCGATGCCGACGACCTGGAACGCCCGCTCTGCGATGCGCACGGTGCGTCCGACGGCAGCGGAATCCGAGCCGAGCCTCGTGCGCCAGAATGCCGCGCTCACCACGACCACCGGCGCCTGCGCTGCGTTGTCGGCCGCATCCAGGACGCGGCCGGCGATAGGGTGAACGCCGAAGACGGAGAAGTAGGAGCCGGTGACGCCTTCGATCAGCGCTATCTGAGCGCGCGTGTCATCTCCCAGGCCGTGCGTGGCCGTCGCGCTCGCGGCGATCTGTGAAAAGCTTTGCTGCGCGGAGGCGAGGTCTTCGAAGTCGGCCCCTGAAACAATCGACGACCAGGTCGGACGGGCTCCATAGAAGGGCGCGCTGCCGGAGATGAACGCAATGCGGCCCGGATTGCTGACACCTGGCGGCTTCCAGAGCGTGGCGCGTACAACAGAGAAGACCGCCGTTGTAACCCCGACGCCGACGGCCAGTGACACGACCGCGAAGATCGTGAACAGCGGCGTCGCGCGCAGACGGCGCCACGCATAGACGAAGTCGCGTGAAAGGCCGGTCGCGAAATGACTGATGGCACCGAGCCGCTGCTCGCGCCGGCACTGCTGCTCGTAATGCTCAACCGCGCCGAACTGTGCGCGCGCCTGGTCAAGCGCGTCGTCGAGCGGCACACCCCTCGCGGCGATGTCCGCGGCCCGCTGTGCGATGTGGGTCTTCAACTCCTCGCCGATCGCGTCTCCGGAGGGTGTGCGCCGCTTCAGGAATCGCCGGAGCATCAGTCGACACCCGCCGTCTTCAGGGCGGCGTCCATGACGCCAACCATGCGATTCCAATCCCTGGTGGCTTCGCGCAGTCGTTTCCGTCCAGGCAGGGTGATTCGATAGAAGCGCGCGCGCCGGTTGTTCTCGGATGTGCCCCAGCTGGCATCGATCAGGCCTTGCCGCTCGAGCCGGTATAGGGCCGGGTACAGCGCGCCCTGCTCGATCGTCAACGCGCCGCCGGTGATCTGCTGCACGCGGAGCAGTACGCCGTAGCCGTGCTGCTCGCCCAGCGAGAGCGCTTTAAGAATCAGAAGATCGAGTGTGCCGGGAAGAATCCCTGCAGGGGCCGACGTCATCGCGCTCTCCCAAATAAGTTAGGGGAAGGTATCCTTCTTCCCCTAACCTGTCAAGGAGAGAGCGCGCGCTCGGCTAGCGGCGGTCGCGGTCCCGCTCGCCCGGCCGGCCGATGCTGACCGACCCGTTCGACGTGCGGACGCGGATGGGTGGGCCGCCCGAGCCGATCGTGGTGTCGATGTCGCGGTTGCGGCGCAGCTCGCCCTGCACCGTAATCGGGAAGCCGACCCGGATGGTGCCGTTCGATGTGCCGGCCGTCAGCCGCGCGTTGTAATTCTCCGGCATCGTGAGCCGCACCGAGCCGTTCGACGTGCTGACGTCGAGGCCCGTTCCGTCCCACCTCGTGCCCGAGAGGATCGCGTTGACCGAGCCATTGCTGGTGTCGGCCTGCACGTCGCCGGCGACATCGGTGAGCGCGATGCTGCCGTTGCTCGTGCGCATCCGCAGACGTCCGCGGACGCCTGTGACGCCGAGCGATCCGTTCGACGACACGAGGTCGAGATCGGTGGCTTCAGGCGCCTGAATGCGGAAGCCCACATGCCAGCCTTCACGGTTGGCCGTGCGCGGGCCGGTCGCCCTGATGGTGCCGCTCGTCGTGACCGCAATGTCGCGCGCAATTTCTCGCGCGCGCGCGGCGTCGCGCGCATATGTCACGACGCGGGCGACCACCAGCACGTCGCTGCGGCGCTCGCCGGTCACCCGGATGCTGCCGTTCGACGTTTCCACCGCCACCGCGCCGGCACCCAGCGTGAAGTCGCGCACTTCGCAAAACGTTTCGCGATCCTCGCGGTCATCGTTCCGCTGCGCTTCGTCGCACCAGGAATCGTTGCTCTGGCTTCGTGGCGCCGAAGCCTGGCCTGGCCACGCGGTGCTGTCGCGGTGTTCCTCCTCGGCGGGGATCGCGGCGGCCATCATCGGCACGGCCGCCAGCACGACAAAACCTATTCTGGCAATAGCTCGAAACATCAGACCTCCCAGTCTCGACCCATTAGACGGCGGCCCAGGCGTCCGCGTTGTCGCCGCGGTCAGCGCGCGAATTTGGCGACGAGCGCCGCCGAGATGATCGTATCGGTGCTGCCGAACCCGGGAACCGGCTCATTCAGATAGCTCAGGGTGTGGGATACCTTGAGCGAGAACAGTCGCGAGAGGGCGGCGGACAGGGCCAGCGCGTTGGAGTACCGCCAGTCATCCGCCTCTGCAAGCGGCAACAGGAATCCGGCGTCATTCGTGAGCTCGGCGTTCTCCGAGAGCTTCCACGTGTACTTGGCCACCGTTTGCAGGATCGCCGACCGCAGGTCGTCGCCCGCGAGCCGGTTCTCAATGAGATATCCGGCGCCGGCATCCAGCCGCAGTGCGTGGCGCGCGCGGTCAATCGCCAGCCAGCCGAGGCCGGCGTCGAGCGTCGTCCGGGCGTCGATGCCGGCGAACGTGTCGCGCAGGAATCCCGCCCGGCCGAACAGATCCAGCCTTGGCGACAGCTTTCGCGACTCGCGCACTTGCGCAAACAGCGACCGCGCCGTCTCCCGGTCGTCTGCCGACGCGCGCACGAAGACGGCCTTCGCTTCGGTCGTCCAGACGGCAGCCCGCCAGATCAGCTCGCCCGCCGTCCCCAGCGTCTGCGCATCCGTGTTGCCGCCCATAGACACGAAGGACAGCTCGGCCTTGCCTTCAAGGGCCGGGGGCGGCGGATCCGGGGGCGGCGCCTGGACCGGTGGCGGTGTTTGCGCGGCGGTAGCGGAGGGAGAGAGAAGCAGGACAGCGACGATTAGGGAGCGCATGGAGCTCCACCGCAAGCGAAATCCGCGCCAGCCTATAATTCCTGAACCCGTATGACCCACAAAGCCGTCCGTTCCGCGTCTCTTGGTCTCCTGCTGGGCGCGCTTGCCGCGATTCCGCTGACCGCGCAAGACCGCCTCAAGACCTATCCGGGCTACGACCGCTATTCGAAGCTCGCGCCCCAGCTTCGCGACGCCGTGCGCGCCGGCGCCCTGCAGGTCTCGTGGAAGGACGCGAAAACATTCGAGTACACCTGGGACGGCAAGGTCCATGTCTACGATGCCGGAACGCGGACAGCCACGGTGGTGGGCGATCCGCCGGCGGCCCAGACCGGCCGCGGCGGTCGCGGAGGCCGGCCCGAGCGCGGGCGGCAGTTCGATTCGGCGGAATCGCCTGACAAGACCAGGCGCGCGTTCTATCGCGATCGCAACCTCTGGATCGGCGACCTGCCGGCCGGCGGCGGCGCGACGAGCCGGAGCGGGGCGCAGGGGCCCCCGCGAGGCGAGGAGCCAGGCGGGGTGCAGGGGTCCCCGCCGCAAATTAACGAGCGGCAGGTCACCACCGACGGCAGCGAGAAGGACCGCATTAAATACGGCACCGCGAGCTGGGTGTACGGCGAAGAGCTCGGCCAGGTCACCGCGATGTGGTGGTCGCCCGACAGCAAGAAGCTCGCGTACTACCGCTTCGACGAGAAACAGGTGCCCGACTATTTTCTGCAGCTCGATCAAACCAAGCTGCAAAGCAAGGTCGACACCGAGGCGTATCCGAAAGCGGGCGCGCCCAATCCCGCCGTCGAGCTCTTCGTCTACGACCTCGCCACCGGCAAGACCACCCGCGTCGACGTCCGCGACGGCAAGCCGTTCGACAACGACGTTGTCGGGCATTACGTCTATGCGGTCCGGTGGTCGCCGGCAGGCGACGAGATTCTGTTCAACCGCACGAACCGCCGGCAGCAGATCATGGAGCTCGTCGCCGCGGATCCGGTCACCGGCGAAGCGCGCGTCGTCGTGCGCGAGGAATGGCGCACCGGATGGGCCGAGAACCGGCCGCTCATGCGGTTTCTCGCCGACGGAAAACGGTTCATCTGGGAGTCGGCGCGAACCGGGTGGAACAACTTTTATCTGTACGATCTCTCCGGCACGCTGATCGCGCCGCTGACGTCGCATGGGGCGGCGGAAGTGAACAGCCTCGTGAAGGTGGACGAGGCAGCCGGCGTGCTGTTCTATACAGCCAACGACGGCGACAGCCCGCTCAAGTCGCAGCTGCATCGCGTGCGCCTCGACGGCAGGGGCGACGTGCGGCTGACCGATCTGGCGTTTCATCACACGGTCGCATCCTGCCTTCCGCCTTCGCCCCCTGCAGAGGCTTCGGCGAGACAGGTCGTGCCGTCCAACTGCGGCATCTCGCCCGACAACAAATATTTCGTCGACGTGTACCAGACGCACAACACGCCGGCCGCCACGCGCCTGGTCGACGCCACGACGGGCAAGGTCGTCTCGGAGATCGTGAAGAGCGACACCACCAAGGCCGACGCGCTCGGTGTGAAGCGCGCCGAGCGCTTCACCTATACCGCCGCCGACGGCACGACGCCGCTCTACGGGTTGATTCGCTTTCCTTCGAACTTCGATCCGTCGAAGAAGTATCCGGCGCTGGCGTTCGTGTACGGCGGGCCCGAGGGCGCGCCGGTGAGCGAATCCTTCGCGATGCCGAACGCGCTCACCGAGTACGGCTTCCTCGTGCTGAGCCTCGAATCGCGCGCGGTGCCGGGCCGCGGCCGCAGGCAGCTCGATTCGCTCTACCTGAAGCTCGGACAAACCGAGATGGACGACATGGCGGCCGGCGTTCGCGCGCTCTGGACCCGCCCGTACTTCGACAAGGATCGCGTCGGCGTCACGGGCACGTCCTACGGCGGTTATTCGGCGATCATGCTGCTGCTCAAGCATCCTGACGCGTTCGCCGCGGCCGTCGCATCGTCGCCCGTCACCGCCTGGGACCACTACGACACGATCTATACCGAGCGCTACATGTGGATTCCACAGGAGAACAACGAGGGCTACATCGCCGGCAGCGCCATGCCGCTCGCGAAGAACCTCGAGGGCCGTCTGATGCTCTATTGGGGCACCGCCGACAACAACGTGCACCCGTCGAACATGATGCAGTTCATCGCCGCGCTGCAGCAGGCAGGGAAGAGCTTCGAGGTGCAGGTGGGTCCCGATCGCGGCCATACCGGTCTCAACCAGGACCGCATGATGGAGTTCTTCATCGAAAATCTGGTGCTGCGGCCGGCCGCCTCTGCAACCAGCATGCAGTAGGGCAGTAAACGATTCCTCCTCCGCGTCGCTAACTGCTGGATGCCGCTTCTGACATCCGCGCTCCTCGCGCTCGCGCTGTCGCAGACGCCGCCGCCGGTGTCACAGCCGCAGGCGCCCGTCGCACCGCAGCAGACGCAGACACCGGCGCGCCTGCGCGTGTTTCTCGACTGCGACTGTTTCAGCGAATACATTCGCAACGAAGTGACGTTCGTCGACTACGTGCGCCAGCGCGAGTCGGCCGACGTGCACGTGCTGGGGCAGAGCCGCGAAACGGGCGGCAGCGGACGAGAGCACAACCTCAATTTCGTCGGCCTCGGCCGCCTCGACGGCTTCAACCTGGATCTGCGCGCCCTCACGACGGCATCCGACACGGAAGACACGCGCCGGCGCGCGGTGCAGTCGGTGCTCACCTCGGGATTCCTCGTCTACATGGCCAAGGCCGAAATTCCGGGACGGCTCGAGATCGACGTCGAGGCCGACGAGGCGCAGCAGGCCGCGCCGGCTGACGACCCCTGGAACTTCTGGGTCTACAGCCTGCGCGCGAACACCGATTTGCAGGCCGAGGAATCGAGCCGCGAATTCAACTGGGGACTTTCCGCCAGCGCCGATCGCGTGACTGAAGACTGGAAGATGAGTTTTGGCCTCAGGTCAGACCAGACGCGCGAGCAGTTCGATCTGGATGAAGACGAGCCGTTCGAGAGCCGGCGTCACAGCCGCGAGTTCGACCTGCTCGTGGTCAAGAGCCTGGGTCAGCACTGGTCGGCCGGCCTCACGGCGGAGATCGGATCCTCGTCGTTCGACAATTTACGATTCCAGGCGGTCGCGACGCCGGCGGTGGAGTTCAGCGTCTTTCCCTATCAGGAGTACGCGCGCCGGCAGTTCACCGCGACCTACGCCATCGGCCCGCGCCACAACCGGTATTACGAAGAGACACTGTTCGGCAAGGTCGAAGAGACGCGGGGCCATCACGAGATCGATTTCCGCTACGACCAGCGTGAGCGATGGGGATCGCTGCGGGCCGGTTTCGAGGCCGGACAGTACCTGCCCGACACGGATTTGTACCGGCTCGAGGTCGACGGTGACGTTTCGCTTCGCATCCTCCGCGGTCTGTCGCTGTCGCTCGAAGCCAACGCTTCACTCATCCGCGATCAGATCTCGCTGCCCAGCCGCGGCGCGACCGTGGAAGAACGCCTGCGCCGCCTTCGCCAGCTGCAGACCGGCTACGAATACAGCTTCGAGGTCAGCTTCACCTATACCTTCGGCTCGATCTTCAACAACGTCGTCAACCCGCGCTTCGGCGGCGGCAACGACTTCGATGGAGGAAGGGGGCGGTAGCGAACGTCAATCTGCAATTCTGAAGAGATGCGTTCTGCTGCGCAGATAGATGTCTCCGCCGGCAATCGCCGGCGTGGCGATGAACGACTGATCCGCCAGCGTGTTGGTCGCGATGATCTCGAACGACGGGCCGGTCTTCGCGACGATGACGTCGCCTTCCTCGGTTGAGTAGTAAATCTTCCCGTTCGCAATCACCGGCGATGCCTTGATGTTGTACGGCTTCGGCAGGCGCACCTGATGGTAGTGCGGCTGGCCGGTCTTCACGTCAAAGGCGCTGACCATGGCGGAGTCGGTGATCATGTAGAGGACGCCGTCGTGCAGCGCCGGCGACGCGGTGTACGACAGGCCGCGGTCCTCGGTCCAGACAATCGCATCGGTGGCGGTGAGATCGCCTTCGCGTCCAAGGCGGATCGCCAGGCCTTTGGGGTTGCGAAAGCCGCTCATCACCCAGACGAGATCGCCGTACTGCACCGGCTGCGGAATCGTGTTCTGTCCAAGCCCGGTGGCCGACCAGATTGACTTGCCGGTCTGGAAGTCGTACGCATGCACGCGCCGCGAGGCGCTCACCACGATCTGTTTCGCGCCGGCGTGTTCGGCGACGTAGGGCGTCGACCAGTTGGTGACGGCGTCGCCCGTGCGCGGCGTGCGCCACAGCTCTTTGCCGCTGGCCGCGTCGAGCATCGCGATGAACGAGTCACCCTGGTGGTCCATCAGCATGATGAGGCGATCGCCGTGCAGCACCGGGGCGCCGCCTTCGCCGAACTCCCTGAACATCTGCAGCTTCACGCCGAAGTCTTTCTTCCAGAGCTCCTTGCCGTGCACGTCATAGACGTACAGGCCCTGCGATCCGAACGACGCGTAGACGCGCTTGCCGTCGGTGACCGGTGAATTCGAGGCGAAGCTGCCGTACATGTGGTGATGGCCCTCGTGCGGCGTTGCCACCGTCGCGGTCTTCTGCCAGATGACTTTGCCGGTGGCGCGATCGAGCGCGAGCACGTCGAACCGATGTTCGACCAGCGCCGGCCCTCCACCGCCGCGGCGTCCGCGACCCTCGACCGGCGCGGCGGCGGCAGGTTCAACGGGTTTGCCGGTTGGAATCGCGGTGGTCACGAAAATCCGATCGCCCCACACGACGGGTGACGAGTGCCCCTTGCCGGGAATCTCGACCTTCCAGGCGACATTCGTGGCGTCGGACCATGTCGTGGGCGCATCGCCGGCCGCCACGCCGGTGTTCGACGGGCCCCGCCATTGATGCCAGTTGGGGGAGGCCGGCTGGTTCGAGGTGGTCAGGGCCACGGCGGTCGCGAGAGCCAGGGCAAGTCGAGTCATACTTTCAGCTTACGACGTGGACAAGGAAGAGTTTCGCCGCCGCGGACATCAATTAATCGACTGGATTGCCGACTATCGCGCATCCATCGAGGGCCGTCCGGTGATGGCGCAGAGCGAGCCTGGCGAGATCCGCGCGAAACTGCCGCCGGCCCCGCCGCAGACGGCCGAGCCCTTCGACGCGATCCTTGCGGATCTCGACGGGTTCATCGTTCCCGGCCTCTCCCACTGGCAGCACCCGCACTTCTTCGGCTACTTCCCGTCGAACGGCACGCTCGCCAGCGTGCTTGGCGATTTCACCAGCACCGGCCTCGGTGTGCTGGGCCTGGCTTGGCAGAGCAGCCCCGCGCTCACCGAGCTCGAGGACGTGACGTGCGACTGGTTGCGCCAGATGACCGGCCTCAGCCCCGCCTGGAGCGGCGTCATCCAGGACACCGCGTCGACCAGCACGCTCGTGGCACTGATCTCGGCGCGCGAGCGCGCCACGTCGTTTGGCCTCACACGCGGCGGCCTGCAAGCCGAAGATGCGCCGCTCGTCATGTACACGTCGCGGCACAGTCACAGCTCCGTCGAGAAGGCCGCGCTGCTGGCCGGCTTCGGCCGCGACAACATCCATGTCGTGGCGCACGACGCGCGCTACGCCATGCAATCGGATGCGCTCGCTGATGCCATCGCCGCCGATCGCGCGCGCGGCCGCCGTCCATGCGCCATCGTCGCCACCTGCGGCAGCACGACGACGACTGCGATGGATCCGCTGAACGAGATCGGCGCGATAGCCGCACGCGAAGGTCTGTGGCTGCATGTCGATGCGGCCATGGCCGGCTCCGCGATGGTGCTGCCCGAGTGCCGATGGATGTGGGACGGCATCGAGCAGGCCGACTCGCTCGTCATCAATCCGCACAAGTGGCTCGGCGCGGCGTTCGACTGCTCGGTGTATTACGTGCGCGATCCGCAGCATCTGGTGCGCGTCATGTCGACCAATCCCAGTTATCTGCAGACGGCCGGCGACAGCGCCGTGAAGAACTACCGCGACTGGGGCATTCCGCTCGGCCGCCGCTTTCGGGCGCTGAAACTCTGGTTTCTGATCAGGGAGGCGGGCGTCGAGGGCCTGCAGGCGCGCCTGCGCCGCGATCTCGAGAACGCGCAGTGGCTGGCGCGCGAAGTCGAACGCACGGGCGGGTGGCGCGTGCTGGCGCCGGTGCCGCTGCAGACGGTGTGCGTGCGGCACGAGCCGGACGGACTCGCGGGTGAGGCGCTCGACCGGCATACGCTCGCCTGGTGCGATCGCATCAACCGGTCGGGCGCCGCGTATCTGACGCCGGCCGTACTCGATGATCGTTGGATGGTGCGCGTGTCGATTGGCGCGATCGCCACCGAGCGCGCCCACGTCGAGGCGCTGTGGAAGGTCATGCAGGCGGCGGCGTCAGCAGCAGGTCGAGAATTGGTTTGACGAACGCCTGTCCTTCCGGGCCGCGCTCGGCGCGCCCCAGCTCCTTCATCGCATCGAGCAGACGCCGCTCGCGTGCGCCGGCATCGAGCGACACGTCATCGGCCAGCGCCACGGCAAGTGCTTCACGCATGACTTTGAGGCGGTAGCTGAGGACGTGGCCCATGGCGTTGTCGCCGGGCACGCGCGCCTGCGCCTCGCGTGTGCGCACGAGCGCGCGCTCGAGCGCCGGCCGGCTGAACCGCGGCGGCGGCAGGCCCCAGCCCTTCTGCTCGAATGCGGCGCGCCATGCGCTCGCGGCGCTGTCGGCCGCCTCGAGCGTGCGGAACACGTCACTGCGGCGCAGATTGTCGCGATCTATCACCACGCGAAGCTCGATGCCGAGCGGATGCGGGCTTTCGATGCACCTCACCGAATGCGTGCCCTTCACGAGACGCCAGCGGTCGCTGACGGCCCGCTCGTGCGCTCCGGGCCTCATTTTTTCGGCAGGACGCCGGATGGCTTGTGTGTTTTCTCGAGCTCCTGCGTAATGCGCGTCAGTACCTGACGTTCCTCGTCCGACACCGCGCCCCATCCGAGCACGCCGCCCGACGCCGTCGCGATGCTGGTGAGATACGAGAGGAGATCTTTTTCGCCCGCCTCGCGCTCCGCTTCGGGCCGCGATGCGAGCATGGCGGCAATGGCGCGCAGCGTCGTGCTGAACAGCTCGTCGGACGGCCGCTTCACGAGCCAGCCTGCGAGCTGTTGATCGGACGGCGAGCCCGACTCGATGCCGCGCGCGCGCGCCGCTTCGATGATCAGGTCGCGCTCGCGCATCGAGACATGTCCTTCGGCCCACGCCATCTGCACGAGCGGCACCAGGTGCAGCAGACCGACGGTGTCGGCGGTGTAGCCGAGCTCCTGCAGATCGGCGAGGATTTGCGCGTCGGCTACGCCCGTTCGCTCGCCCATAGCCTGCCGGGCGGCCTCGGCGGCAGCCCGCTCGCGCATCTTCGCGATGAGCTCCTGCTCTTTGCGCCGGAAATAGTCCTCTTCGAGGCCGCGCGCCCGGTCCTTGAATGCGTCTCTGTCGGTCACGATGCTGGTTCTCCTCGGCGTTCATCGTACATCCTGAAATTCTACCCGGCTTATTTTCCCGTCCTCCGAGTCATCTCACCCAGCGGTGACATGACTCTTCGGACACAAAAATTAGCCGGGTAGAATTTCGGGGATCTTTGCACCCGTTTGACCGCTGCCTATCAATAATGTTTATACTTCCGACAATAAAATTAGATTTGCTTCTACGCGCAAATTGAGGCACAAAGGAGGCCGCATGAACGCCAAATGGCAGAGCGGGGCCATCACCGACGGCGCCAGCCGCGCGCCGGCGCGCGCCATGTTGCGCGCGGCGGGCTTCAGCCGCGCCGACTTGGCCCGGCCGCTCGTCGGCATCGCCAACACCTGGATCGAGATCGGCCCGTGCAATCACCATCTGCGCGATCTCGCCGTGCCGCTGAAGGCCGGCGTGCGCGCGGCGGGCGGCACGCCGATGGAGTTCAACACGGTGTCGGTGTCTGACGGCATCACGATGGGCTCGCCCGGCATGCGCGCGTCGCTGGTCAGCCGCGAAGTGATTGCCGATTCGATCGAGCTGATCGCCCGCGCGAATTGCTTTGACGCGCTCGTCGTGCTCGTGGGCTGCGACAAGACGATTCCAGCCGCGGCCATGGCCCTTGCGCGGCTCGACGTGCCGGCGCTGATCCTCTACGGCGGTTCGATCGCGCCGGGCCGCGTCGACGGCCGCGACGTGACCATCCAGGACGTCTTCGAGGCGGTCGGCGCCCACGCGGCCGGCCGTCTGTCCGACGCGGCGCTCTGTCATCTCGAGGACCATGCCTGTCCTGGCGCCGGCGCCTGTGGCGGCCAGTTCACGGCCAACACGATGGCCACCGCGTGCGAGTTTCTCGGTCTGGCGCCGATGGGCAGCGGCGGTGTCGGCGCCGTCGATGCCGGCAAGCACGCTGTGGCGTACGCCGCGGGCGCGCTCGTAATGGACGTCCTGCAGCACGATCGCCGTCCTTCGCGCATTGTCACGCGCGCGGCCCTCGAGAACGCCATCGCCTCAGTGGCGGCCACCGGCGGCTCCACGAACGCCGTGCTGCATCTGCTCGCGATCGCCCGCGAGGCCGGTGTGCCGCTTGGTCTCGATGATTTCGATCGCATCAGCGCGCGCGTGCCGCTCATTGCCGATCTCAAGCCGGGCGGCCGGTTCGTCGCCGCCGATCTGCACGCCGCCGGCGGCGTGCGGCTCGTCGCGGCGCGCCTGCTCAGCGCCGGCGCCCTCGATGGGTCCGCGATGACCGTATCGGGCCGCACGATCGCGGAGGAAGCGGCCGCCGCTGTGGAGACACCGGCACAGGAAGTCGTACGGCCGATCGAATCGCCGCTCAGCCCCACCGGCGGCCTCGCGATCCTGCGCGGCAATCTGGCGCCAGACGGCTGCGTGGTCAAAACTGCCGGACACGCCACGGCCGTGCACCGTGGGCCCGCGCGCGTTTTCGACAGCGAGGAAGCGGCGTTTGCCGCGGTTCAGGGCGGCCACATCGTCGCTGGCGATGTCGTCGTCATTCGCTATGAGGGACCGCAGGGAGGGCCGGGGATGCGCGAGATGCTCGGCGTCACGGCAGCCATTGTCGGCGCGGGTCTCGGCGACACGGTGGCCCTCGTCACCGACGGCCGTTTCTCCGGCGCGACGCGCGGGCTGATGGCGGGCCACGTGGCGCCCGAGGCATTCGCGGGAGGTCCGATCGCGGCCGTGCATGAAGGCGACACCATCACCCTGGACGTGCCTGCGCGCGCGATCCGCGTCGAGATCGCCGACGCGATTCTGGCCGCGCGGCGCGCCACCTGGCGCCCGCCGCAGCCGCGCTATGCCGGCGGCGTCATGGGCAAGTATGCGCGGCTCGTCTCGTCGGCCGCCGAGGGAGCCGTGACCGCATGACTGGCGCTGAGATTCTCTGGGCCTCGCTCGTGCGCGAAGGCGTCACCGACGTGTTTGGCTATCCGGGCGGCGCCATTCTGCCGGCCTATGACGCGCTGAGACATTTTCCGATCCGCCATGTACTCGTGCGGCACGAGCAGGGGGCCACGCACATGGCCGATGGCTATGCTCGGGCGAGCGGCCGCGTCGGCGTCGCCATTGCGACGTCAGGGCCAGGCGCAACGAACATGGTCACCGGCATCGCGACGGCCATGATGGACTCGTCGCCCATCGTCTGCATCACCGGTCAGGTGGGCAGCCGGCTGATTGGCAGCGATGCATTTCAGGAGATCGACATCACCGGCATCACGTTGCCGATCACCAAGCACAACTATCTGGTGACGCGCGCGTCAGACGTCGCGCGTAGCGTGCGCGAAGCGTTCCTGATTGCCGCGTCCGGACGTCCGGGCCCCGTGCTCATCGACATTACCAAGGACGCGCAGCAGGCCAGTTGCGAGTTCGACTGGGACGCCGCCGCTCCGCGCGTGCGCGGATGGCGGCCGTCTCCGGCGCCGCCCGCCTCGGATCTCGCGCAGGCTGCCGCACTCATCAACGGCGCCCGCCGTCCGGTCATTCTTGCGGGCCACGGTGTGATGATTTCGGGCGCGATGGCGGAGCTCAAAACGTTGGCCGAGCGGGCGCACATCCCCGTGGCCGTGACGCTGCTCGGCATCGGCGGCCTGCCCGCATCGCATCCGCTCAATCTCGGCATGATGGGTATGCACGGCGAATCGTGGGTGAATCTCGCGATCCAGGAGGCCGACCTGCTGATCGCGTGCGGCATGCGCTTCGACGATCGCGTCACAGGCAACCTGCGCACGTATGCACCGACCGCGAGGAAGCTTCATATCGATATCGATCCGGCCGAGATCGACAAAAACGTCAAGGTCGACATCGGTCTCGTCGGCGATCTTCGCGACATCCTGGGCCGGCTGCTTCCGGCGGTGCTGCCCGACACAAGGCAGGACTGGATCGACCGCATCGCGGGCCTGCGCGGTGAATCGGCGGTGCGCGACATCCAGCACCTGCCCGACGCTGGACATCTGTACGCGGCGCACGTCATCAACGACTTGTGGCGGGCCACCTGCGGCGGCGACACTATCATCGTCACCGACGTCGGACAGCATCAGATGTGGGAAGCGCAGTACTACCATCACGAGACGCCGCGATCGCTCATCACGTCGGGCGGCCTGGGCACGATGGGTTTCGCCGTGCCGGCTGCGATAGGAGCCAAGCTCGCGCGTCCAGAGTCCGAGGTCTGGGCGATCGTCGGCGACGGCGGCTTTCAGATGACGATGTGCGAACTGGCGACCGCGATGCAGGATCGCATTGACATCAAGATCGCCATTGTCAACAACGGGTTCCTCGGGATGGTGCGGCAGTGGCAGGAGTTCTTCTATGACGGCCGCTATGCGGCGACGCCGCTGTCGGGCCCTGATTTCGTGAAGCTGGCGGAGTCGTTCGGCGTCCGCGCCGACGCGGTGGTGTCGCGGGCGCAGGTGCTGCCGGCTATTGCCGCGGCGCGCGCGCACGAGGGGCCGGCGCTCATCGACTTCCGCGTCGAGCAGGAAGACACGGTCTATCCGATGGTGCCGGCCGGCGCGGATCTGCACGCGATGATCCGGCGGCCGAACCCAATCGTCGAGACAGCGGCAGACCTATGAGACTGCATACCTTCAGCGTTTACGTCGACGATCGGCCCGGCGTCCTCAACCGCGTCGCCTCGCTCATCCGGCGCCGCGGCTTCAACATCGAGTCGCTCGCCGTGGGCCACAGCGAACTCGCCGGCATCTCGCGGATGACCGCGGTCGTCGAGACGGACGATGCCGGTGCGCGCCGCGTCGAGGCACATCTCTACAAGCTCGTCGACGTCGTGCGCGTCGAAGACATCACAGGGCAGGCGGCCCTCGAACGAGAGCTGGCCCTGATCAAGGTGACGGCCGATCAGCAGACGCGCCCGAGCTTGTTGCAGCTCGCGCATGTCTTCCACGCGCGCGTCGTCGATGTCGCGCCGGAGTCGATCGTGATCGAGATGTGCGGATCGGAAACGAAAATCGACGGGCTGCTCGACGTGCTGCGGCCGTACGGCGTGATTGAGATGGTGCGCACAGGGCGCGTTGCCCTCCTGCGCGGATCGGGTGCTGGCGTTGCGCGCGCGGCCGCGCCCGCCGACGCCGGTATCGAAGAGGGAATCGCTTGTTCGGTATAGAAGGGATGTAATGCCGAGGATTTATTACGACGCGGATGCGGACGCTGAAATCGTCAAGGGCCTGCGGGTGGCGGTGCTTGGATACGGATCGCAGGGCCATGCGCATGCGCTCAACCTCCGCGACAGCGGCGTAGACGTCAGCGTCGGCCTTCCGGCCGCGAGCGCGTCACGTGCCAAGGCGGCGGCGGAGGGGCTGCCCGTATTCGATCCGGATGTGGCGTGTGCAAAGGCTGACCTGATCATGGTGCTCGTGCCAGACACCGCGCAGCCGGCGCTCTATGCGGCCTCCATTCGTCCGAACCTTGCGGCCGGCAAGACGCTCATGTTCGCGCACGGTTTCAATGTGCGATTCGGCCGGCTCGATCTCCCGTCCGATGTCGATGTCTCGATGATCGCGCCAAAGTCGCCGGGTCATCGCGTGCGCGAGTTGTACCAGGAAGGCGCGGGAACGCCGGCCCTCGTGGCCGTGCATCAAGACGCCAGCGGCCATGCGCGCGCTACGGCGCTTTCGTACGCCCGCGCGCTCGGCGTCACGCGCGCCGGCGTGCTCGAGACGACGTTCGCGGAGGAAACGGAAACCGATCTCTTCGGCGAACAGGCGGTGCTGTGCGGTGGCATGACCGCCCTCGTGAAGGCAGGGTTCGAGACGCTGGTCGACGCGGGCTACCAGCCCGAAGTTGCGTACTTCGAGTGTCTGCACGAGCTGAAACTCATCGTCGACCTCATGTACCAGGGTGGCCTTGGCTACATGCGCTACTCGATCAGCGACACGGCCGAACATGGCGACTACACTGGCGGGCCCCGTCTGGTGACGCACGAGACTCGCGAAGAAATGCGGCGGATGCTTGCGGAGATTCAGGACGGCACGTATGCACGGCGCTGGATCGACGAGGATGCCGCCGGCCGCCCGTCGTTCGCACGCACGCGCGATCGCGAGCAGCAGCATCCGATCGAAGAAGTCGGGGCGCGCCTGCGCGCGATGATGCCGTTTCTGCGTCCGGTCGCACCGCGAAATACTCCCGCCGGCATCTGACCGCTCCCGGCCTCAGCCGCGGCGCGACGGGACATCTGAAGGCGTCTACGATGGCAAACCGCCGCGCAATATCGCCGGAAGCATAATCGACAGGCCGATGCCGCCCACCGTGAACACGAGCATGATCACGGTGAGCACGCCGACGAACTGCCAGAACTTTCGCTGCGCCTCGAGCGCCGCCTCGAGCTGGATCGCCTGCGGATCGCGCAGGTAGGCGCCGATGTGCGTGCCGTAGCGCCACAGATAGATCGACGGCACGAGGTAGATCAGCGCCATACACACGTACACAAGGCCGAAGACCGCCATGCCGCCGGGGAAGACCCCGGCAGAGTCGGGCATTGTCGAACCCCATACGGCGATGCCGATTCCGGCGACGATCATGAACGCCGATGCGATGAACCCGATGATGCTCACGAGCCGCACCCACTTGCGGGTGCCACCCAGAGCGGCGGCCACGCCGGTCTGGGTCTGATCCATTAGTGTCTCCGGGAAATGGCTGGGCGTCGCGGATTATACGGCAGCGTGAAGTAGTCTTGAGGTCTTGATCCGAATGCGATTTACCGCAGTGCTGATCGCGCTCGTTGCGGGCGTCGCATGCCACACAGCTGCCCCGCCGCCTGTGACCCAGCCAGCTGTACCTCAAACGCCGGCGCCGCAGGATCCGGCTGCGACGCGTCCATCGGTCGTACGACCGGGCGCCCCCGGCGACGCCAGCACCGTCGGCGCCGCGCCGAGCGTCCCGGTCAATATCCGTCACGTCAGGGCCGACGTCGCGTTCATGCAGGGCATGATCGGCCATCACGCGCAGGCGCTCGAGATGGTGAACCTGCTCGAGACGCGCACCGACAACAGCGGCATGAAACTGCTCGCGCTCCGCATCAAGGTGTCGCAGCAGGACGAGATCACGTTCATGCAGCGCTGGCTCGAGACGCGCGGCGAGACGGTGCCCGGCGCGCATGCGCATCACGCGCACGATTTCACGCTGATGCCGGGCATGCTGACGCCTGACGAGATGGCGACGCTCGCCGCCGCGAAGGGTGCGGCGTTCGATCGGCTCTTTCTCGAGTACATGATCAAGCACCATGACGGCGCGATCGTCATGGTCAACGAACTGTTCAAGACCGACGGCGCGGGGCAGGAGTCAGAGATCTATGCCTTCGCGTCAGACGTGATTGCCGACCAGCAGATGGAAATCGATCGGATGATTGGCATGCTCAGGGGGATGGGGACATGAAATTCGCACTCGCAATCTTCGCCGCTTCGGCCGCGGCACTTTCGGCGCAGGTCGTCTCAACCGACCCCCGCGTCGGACTCAAACCGGGCATCGAGGATGCCGGCGTCGCGGCGAAGAACATCGAGCTCGTCGCGCATCTGCCGCGGCCCGAAGGCTTCTTCGATCCCAACGCGCTGGGCGATCTGAACTACGCCTTCTCTGACTTCGCGTTCAAGGACGACATCCTCTTTCAGGGCAGCTTCCACGGCTTCAACTTCTACAACATCGAGGATCCGCGCGCGCCGAAGCTGCGCACGTCGGTGCAGTGCCCCGGCGGGCAGGGCGATCTCTCGGTGCATGGCAACCTGCTCTTCATGTCTGTCGAACAGCCGCGCGGGCGCCTCGACTGCGGCGTGCAGGGCGTGCAGGGCGCGGTGAGCGCCGAGCGCTTCCGCGGCGTCCGCATCTTCGACATCACCGATCTCGACACGCCCCGGCAGATTGCGGCCGTGCAGACGTGCCGCGGCTCGCACACGCACACGCTGGTCGTCGATCCCGACGACCAGGCGAACATCTATATCTATGGATCGGGCACCGGCGGCGTGCGGTCGGCCGAAGAACTGGCCGGCTGCTCGGGCATGAAGCCGGAAGAGGATTCCAACACGGCGCTCTTCAGCATCGATGTCATTCAGGTGCCGCTTGCCGCGCCCGCCACCGCGAAGATTGTCAATCGCCCGCGCATCTTCGGCGATCCCACGACCGGCGAAATTGCCGCGCTGTGGAAAGGCGGCGATCACGGTCCCGGGACGCAGCGCACGAGCACGACCAACCAGTGCCATGACATCACGACCTATCCGGAGCTCGGCCTTGCGGCCGGCGCGTGCTCGGGGAACGGTATCCTGCTCGACATCCGCGATCCCGTGAATCCGAAGCGGCTCGATCACGTGTCGGACAAGAACTTCGCCTACTGGCATTCCGCGACGTTCAACAACGACGGCACGAAGATCATCTTCACCGACGAGTGGGGCGGCGGCACGCAGCCGCGCTGCCGCGCGACCGATCTCCCCAGCTGGGGCGCCAACGCCATCTTCGACATCGTCGACGGCACGATGCAGTTCCGCAGCTACTACAAGCTGCCGGTGCCGCAGACCGACGTCGAGAACTGCGTCGCGCACAACGGCTCGCTGATCCCGGTGCCGGGGCGCGACATCATGGTGCAGGCCTGGTATCAGGGCGGACTCACGGTGTTCGATTTCACCGACTCGGCAAATCCCATCGAGATTGCGTATTTCGATCGCGGGCCGATCGACGCCGCACGCCTCACCACTGCCGGCTACTGGTCGACGTACTGGTACAACGGTCATATCTATGGCGCCGAAATCGCGCGCGGCGTCGACATTTTCAAGTTGAAGCCTGGTGATCTTCTGTCGGCCAACGAGCTGGCCGCGGCCGAGACCGTGCGCATGGATGTCTTCAACGCGCAGCATCAGCCGCGGCTGTCGTGGCCGCCGACCGTCGTCGTTGGCCGCGCGTATCTCGATCAGCTGAATCGCGCGAAGGCGCTGCCCAGTCCGCAGGCCAACGCGGTGAAGAGCGCGCTCGATCGCGCCGATCGCGCGCGGTCCGACGGTGACAAGCGCAGCGCGGCGGCGGAGCTGGATCGGGTTGCGGCGGATCTCGAACGCGGCGTATCGACCACATCCGCGACACAGGTCGCCCGCCTGCTCGCGCTGACGGCGAAACTCAGGGCCCTCGGCGCGTCACTGCGATAACGGTTCAGGCCGGATTTCCTCAGGCAAGGCGCAGGTCCCTCGGGCCTGCGCC
The DNA here is from genome assembly GCA_040902895.1 of Vicinamibacterales bacterium. Classification (GTDB taxonomy): domain Bacteria; phylum Acidobacteriota; class Vicinamibacteria; order Vicinamibacterales; family SCN-69-37; genus JALYRV01. Next base: position 41,643 of record JBBDWL010000090.1, read on the forward strand.
TTTTTTTGTTACGCTACAGCCTCACATCCCAGCTCGTTTCCGGAGGAAGTCCATGATTCGCCCCGCCCGCAGTCTGTTCGCGCTCGTCCTGTTGCTGTCTCTCGTGGCCGCGCAGCCAGCGGCGCAGAGCGCCGCCCCGCAGGCCAGCCAACCCGCCGCGACCGTCGCGACCAACGGCGCAAAGAAATCGCTCGCGCTCGACGACTACGCGCGGTGGCGCAGCCTCGAGGGCAGCCGCATCTCGGGCGACGGCACCTGGGTCGCGTACGGCTACAGGCATCCGAGCTCGCTCGATCCGAAGCGTGAGCTGCACATCCTGCGGATTGATACGAACAAGGACGAGACGGTGCCGAACGCACTGCAGCCGGCCTTCTCGGACGATTCGCGATGGGTCGCCTACTTCGTCGAGCTTCCCTACGCCGAGGCCAAGAAACTGCAGGACGCCGATAAGCCGGTCACGCGCGACGTGCAGCTGCGCAGTCTGGACACGGGCGAGACGTCGACGTGGAAAGACATGCAGTCGTTTGCCTTCGCCCGCGGCTCCGGGCATGTGCTGATGCGGCGCCGCCAGCAGGATGCGAAAGCCAAACACAAAGGCGTCGATGTCATCCTGCGCGATCTCCGCACCGGACGCGATCACTTCCTCGGCAGCGTGGGCGAGTTCGCGTTCAATCGCAAAGGCGAGCTGCTGGCCTACACCGTTGACGCCGCCGAAAAAGACGCCAACGGGCTGTTTGTCTTCGATCTTCGCAGCGCGCGCACGGCACCGCTGGATGACGAGGCGCGTGTGTACAGCCGGCTGGCCTGGAAGGAAGACGGCACGGCGCTCGCCGTGCTGAAGGGCGTGGAGGTCGAAAAGAAGCGCGAGAAAGAGAACGTGCTCATCGCCTTTCCGGATGCCTATGCGGCCGCGGCGAATCCCGCGGGCGCGAAGCCGGTGAGGCTCGACGCCTCGATCGCCGGCTTCCCGAAAGACATGGTGGTGAGCGAGCGCCGCGAGCTGGTGTGGAGCGCCGACGGCCGGCGCGTGTTCTTCGGCACGAAGGAGCAGGCCGACGCCCCCGCGAAGCCGGACAAGAAGCCAGGCACCGACGAAGTGGCCAACGTCGATGTGTGGAACACGAAGGACGAGCGCATCCAGAGCGTACAGATTCAGCGCGCGGAAGCCGATCGCAACTTCACGTGGCGCGCGGCGTTTGACGTCGCCGCCGGCACGTTCATGCCGCTGACCGATACGACGATGAAGGAGATCGAGCTCACGCTCGATGGGCGGTGGGGCATCGGGCGCGACGCCCGTGCATATGTCTCGGACTACAAGCGGCCGACGGCCGACCTGTACCGCGTCAATACCGCGACGGGCGAGCGCACGCTGATGCTCAAGGGGCAGATCACCAACACGTCGACCGGCAGTCACGTGCTCGGCACCTCGCCCGACAGCCGCCACTTCCTCTACTGGCGCGACAATCAGTTTCACGTCTACGACCTCGACGCGGGCCGCGCCTCGCAGATTACGAAAGCGGGCGGAATCAGCTTCGTCGACATGGAGTTCGATCATCCTGGCCCGCGGCCGTCGTACGGACTGGCGTCATGGACGAAGGACGGCCGTGGACTCGTGCTGGAGCACCGCTACGACCTCTGGCTCGTGCCCATCGACCCTTCGACTCCCGCCTCCGGCGGTCGCTCAGGGGAGCCGGTGAACCTGACGGGCGGCGCGGGCGCGAAGGACGAGATCCGATTCCGGTACGCCAACACGGTCTCGACCGAGGGCATGGGCCCGATGGAGCGCGAGCAGGCGCTCGCCATCGATCCGGCGGCGCCGATGCTGCTGTCGGCGTATGGCCAGTGGACGAAGAAAGCCGGTTTCTACGAGCGGCGCGACGGACGGCTCCGGCCGCTGCTGTTCGAGGACGCGGCGTTCGGCGGCCTGGCGAAGGCCGCGCAGGCCGATCGATTCATCTTCACGCGCGAGACGTTTACCGAGTTCCCCGACCTGCGCGTGTCGACCGGCGCGCTGAGCGACGCAAAGAAGATCACCGACGCCAATCCGCAGACGAACGAGTATGCGTGGGGCCGGCGGATCCTCTTCGACTACACGAACAAGAAGGGCGTACGCCTGCAGGGGCTGCTGGCCATTCCCGACGACTACAAGGCGGGCGAGAAGCGGCCGATGATCGTCAACTTCTACGAGAAGGGGTCGCAGAGCCTGCACCGCCATCCGACGCCGTCGTTCCTCAGCGGCATGGGCTCGATTCCGATGCAGGCCGTCAGCCAGGGCTATCTGGCGATGATCCCCGACGTCCATTTCAATACCGGCGCGTCGCACAGCGACATGCTCGAGTGCGTCGAAGCCGCGACGAAAAAGGTCATCGAGATGGGCTATGCCGATCCGAAGCGGATCGGCGTGCACGGCCACAGCTATGGCGGACAGGGCGTGGCGTTCATCGGCACGCGCTCGACGATGTTCGCGGCCGTCGGCATGGGCGCGGGCGTGACCGACCTCACGTCTGACTTCAATCACAACTGGGGCTGGTCGTATCAGGTGCCCGGCAGCGGCGCGAATGGCTTCGACTACTACATCTACGGCCAGGGGCGCCACGGCACGACGCCCTGGGAGAATCCCGAGCTCTATCGGTTCGAGTCGGCGCGCACGCACGTGCCGAACGTCACCGCGCCATTCCTGATCATGCACGGCACCGCCGATGGCACCGTGTCGTTTCAGGAAGGCCTCGGCTTCTACAACGCGCTGCGGTACAACGGCAAGAACGCCGTTCTGCTGGCGTACCCCGGCGAGGGACACGGCCTGCGGGGGCTTGCGAACCGCCGCGATCTCACCGCGCGCTACTTCCAGTTCTTCGATCACTACCTGCGAGGCAAGCCGGCCGCCCGATGGATGACCGAGGGTGTGCCCTATCTGGAGAAGGACGCGCGGCGGGATCCGGAGAAGGACAAATAACGTCACCACCGACGAATTCGTCTTTTTGATTTCGGAACCGTAATCACGCCTGTTTTTCCCGGCAAAATCCGGGAGGGAGCAACGGATTTGGAGCTGGCGGCGGCCTTGCACATGCCTCGGCATGGCCCGCCTGCAGCACGACGTGAAAGGTGTCTCGCCCGCCGTGGCGGCGACCGTCACGGCGTTTCAGCTCGACGCCTTCGCGCGGCGCTATTACGAGTGCTTCAATCAGCGGTCGTTCGACGAGGCCGAGATGTTCGTCGACCCGCGCGCCGTGTTCACCTATCCGCTTGCGAAAGAACACCTCATAGGCCGCGCCGGGTATCGCGAGCTCGCGCGGCGCTGGCTGGCGGGATTTCCCGACGCCCGCATCACCATCACCGCCGTCCACGTGCTCGACGACCGCACGGCCGCCACAGACTGGATTGGCGAAGGCACGCATCTGGGGTTGCTCGAATTGCCAGGCCTGCCGCCGATTCCTGCCACCGGCGTCCACACCACGTTGCCGATGCGCGAGACGATCACGATCACCGACGGCCGCATCACCGGTAGCCGCATGGATTTCGAGCCCGCGGAGCTGGCGCGGCGCCTCGGCCTCATGTTGTAGGCCGGAACTTTAGTTCCGGCAGCGGCAGTCCCGGCGGTTGCGACTTTCCCCCCGCCCTGTTGTACATTTTCTCCGCGACATGACTTCGCCATCCAGCCGCGCCGCCGTTCTCGGCCTGCTCGCGCTTTCGATCGCTCTGCTGCTGCCCGGCATCTTCATGCCCGTCCTCACCATTCGCGGCGTGCTCACGCCCGAGGGCGTCGCGAAGATGACGCCGGTCGTGCTCGAGAAGGGGCTCGACGATGACACGATGGCGGCGTTGAAGGCGCTGATGAATCCGGCGATGCTGCAGTTCATCGAGGCCACCGGCGGCGACATCCGCAAGCTGATCATCGAGCGGCTGGGGCCGCGGCTGACGGCGGCGCTGCAGCAGGGCGTGGGCGACGTGGAGGTCTATACGCAAACGCGCAGCATCATGGGCGCGGTGCGCAACCTCTATGAGGTCGGCAGTCCGTTTCCCGCCACCCTCATCCTGCTCTTCAGCGTCGTCGTGCCGCTGACCAAAGCGGCGCTCGTGGCGTGGGCGGTGTTCGCGCGCGATGCCATGCGGCGCCAGCGCGTGCTCACCTTCGTCGAGTCGATCGCGAAGTGGTCGATGGCCGACGTCTTCGTGGTCGCCCTCTTCATCACGTATCTGGCGGCCGAAGCCACGCAGACGCCGCCGGGCGATCCCGGCGCCGCGCCGCTCGTCGCGTTCAACGCCAGCTTCGGTCCCGGCTTCTACTGGTTCGCGGCGTACTGCCTGTTCTCGCTCGCCTCGCAGCAGTACACGGCCCGGTTGGCGCGCACGGCTCCTTAAGCGATGCGGGTATGTCCGCAGCGCCGGCGAGGCGCGGGCCCGCCAAAAAGCGGTCGGGCCTGCGATCTTTTAACGCCGTCGCTGCAGACATACCCGCATCGCAACGGAGCCGCTTCTCCGCCGCGGCCGCTTCAGTAGGCGAATCCTGGCAGTGATGAGGGTGGATAGAGGCCGGCTTCCTCCCCGAGCGCGACCAGACGCGAGACGGCGGCTTCGTCCAGATTCATCGAGTATTCGTTGACGTAGAGATCGATGTGCTGCTGAACGACGTCCGGATCCATCTCCTGCGCGTGCTCGCGTACGAATGGCGCAACGCGTTCAGGATTCGCGCGTGACTGCTGCAGGCTCGCGCGGATGTCCTCGTCGACGCCCCTGGCCGCGTCGGCGCCGAGCGCGCGCCGCATCGCAATCGCGCCGAGCGGCAGGGGACAGTTCATGCGCTGTTCCCATACCTCGCCGAGATCGGCCAGCTTGACGAGTCTTTTCGCGGCGTACGTGAAGCGCCCCTCGTGGATGAGCACGCCGCAGTCCACCTCGCCTGACAACACGGCCGCCTCGATGCGATCGAAGCGCATGGGAACGGTGTCGAAATCGCCGAGCAGCCGCAGCAGGAGCGCGGCGGTCGTACGGTCGCCGGGGATCGCCACGCGGCCGCCCGGCTCGCGCTGGCGCACGGCTACGAGAAGCGGACCGACACCAAAGCCGGCGGCGCCGCCGGCGCGCAGCAGCGCATACCGCTCGCGAATCCGGCCGTACGCGGCGACCGAGACTTTGACGACATCGAAGGCACCGCGCTCGGCTCCCTGGTTGAGCGCTTCAACGTCATCCAGCGTCAGCGCATAGCGATCGGGCATCGCGGCGAGGGCGGCGAAAATGAACGTGTCGTTCGGGCAGGGTGAAATCGCGAGGCTCAGCATGCGCCCGCTTCGATCCAGTCGACGAGCGCCGTGCGTGCATTCGCCGCGGCTTCTTCGAGCCGCCAGCTCCCGCGGTCGCGCGCGCCCACCGCATTCGAAATGCCGCGCACCTCCCCGACCTTCACGCCCATCAGCCGGGCCACGTGCACGAGCGCCGCGCCCTCCATCGATTCGACGGCGCCGCCCGTGCGCTCGCGCAGGGCCGCGGCTTTCTCATGCGTTCCGGTGCAGGTGGCGCAGGTGACGAACGGGACGCGTCGCGACGCGGGAAAAAGATCGAGCGGGAGCGTGTTGAACAGGGGAGGGTTCGTATTGACGACCGGAAATCCGAGCGCCTGCATGTCGAGAAAGCCATCCGGCGAGTCGGCGCCGAGATCGCCGTAGGTTTCAGTCTCGGCGCACACGACGTCGCCCGGCTCGAGTCCGGTCTGCGGATATGCGCCGCCGACGCCGCAGATGATGATCGCCCGCGCGCCGTGTGCCGTAAGCAGACGCGTGAGCGCGAAGGCCGCGTTGACCGGCCCCACGCCGGTCTGCACCAGTGTGAGCGATCGCCCCGCCACCTCGCGCGGCAATCCCGCGCCTTCGAGCGCGGTCGAATAGCAGATGACGAGGTCGGTCACCAAGCTATCTTACTGACCACGTTGCGCAGGAAGTTGACGAAAGCATGATCGCCGGCGTCGTGTGTCGCCGGCGATCACGGCCTCGGGTTATTTGACTGGGTTCACCAGCTTGATCTCGAACGGTCCGATGCCATGAAGCTGGATGACCGTTTCACCGGCAGCGCCGCCGGAGTGAGGCATGGTCGGCGGGATGAATAGAAAGTCACCCGGCGCGTACTTCGTGTACGGGCCGCCTTCCTTCGGTCCCATCGCGAGCAGAAACGTCCCCGAGAGCACGGTCAGGTTCTCCGCATTCGGATGGTAATGCGCGGGGAATCTGTAGCCATCGGGGAATTTCAGGCGCAGTGTATAGGGCTGACCGGCCGCGGCGGGATCCCCCACCATGGCAGCGAGCATCATGCCGGGTGCAAACCCCGGGACAGCCGGATCGACCCACACCAGCTTGCTGCCGGCGACGAACTGCATCTGAGTGCCTTGTGCCCTGAGCCCTGCCGATAAAACAACCCCGAGTGCGAGTGCGGCGATGAGAAACCGTTTCTGACGCATCCAAGACCTCCTGGTTGAAAGGGGGAGCTTACACCAGCTATTTCTTCTCCGGAAACAACGACACTTTCACGACGTTTGCCGGATTCAGATACAGCTTCGCGGCCTCCTGAATCGTCGCGGCCGTCAGCTTCTTGTAATACTCGTTGAGCCCGAACAGCGTCGAGACATCGTCGTTGAACTGATACTTGAACATGAGCTGACCAACCAGATAGCTGTTGCTCTTCATGTTGGTCTCATAGTCGCGCAGCAGCTTCTCTCTCACGTCGTCGACTTGTTTCTCGGTCGGCCCGTCTTTCTTCAGCAGCTCGATCTGATCGAACGCCGCCTTCACGAGGCCTTCGACGCGCTCGGGCGCCGAGCCGAAGCTGATGCTGACCGAATATTCCGGAACCGGAATCGGCGCATAGGACGCGCTCGCGTTCACGCCGTACGTGCCGCCGAGATCTTCCCTGAGCGATTCGTGAAGCCGTGTGCCGAGCACGTCGGCCATGGCGCGAATGGCGACTCGCTGTTCCTGGTCGTGCACGAACGGACCGGTGAAGACGATTGTCGTCTGACTTTGCGGCTCGATGCCTTTCTCGACCCGCCGTTCGACGAGACCCTTCGTATAGCGGATGCCGACGTCCTTCCACGACTCCTTGCGCCCTTTCGACGGCAGCGAGCCCAGATACCGCCCGACCAGAGGCTTCATCGTCGCAGCATCGAAGCTTCCGACAAAGACGAAGGTGAAATCGCCGGCATCGCCAAAGCGGTCCTTGTAAAACGCCGCCGATTTCTCGAGGTTCATCCCCGCGATCGCCTCGGGCGAGAGCGAACGCCGCCGCAGGTGATCGCCGTACAGCGCGCCAATGAGCGCCTGGCTGTAGTGGAAGCGCGGGTTGCTCTTCTGATTCTCGATTGCGGACCGCATTTGTCCCTGGAGCGTCGCGAACGCCTGCGGATCGGGCCGCGGCGCGGTGAACCGCAGATAGATCAACTGGAACAGCGTCTCGAGATCCTTCTTCGACGATGATCCCGAAAGCCCCTCTTCATACTCGCCTATAAAGGATGTTGCGGAGGCGGTCTTGCCCGTCAGGTTCTTCCGGAGCTCCGCCACGCTGAAGCGCCCGACGCCGCCCGCGTTCACGGCCGCCGTGGCGCTGCTGGCGGCGAAGTAATCGGCGTCGCCGGCCAGCGACGATCCGCCCGCGCTGGTCGCGCGAAACACGATTTCGTCTTCCCGGAACGAGGTCGGCTTCAGCACGACCTTCACACCGTTGGCCAGCTGCCATTCCGTAATGCCGTACGCGTCGTTCGTGGAGGTCTTCACGATGGCGCCGGGCGCCGGAATCGGATCCAGCAGCGGCGCTTCATCGACCTTGTCGACGTACGGCTCGATGTCCTTGCCGGCATCGGGCGCCATCAACATGGCTACCCGCTTCTCATCGGGCACGGTGAAGCCCGGCTTCTCGGGTGCGCTGATGGTCACGACGCGGTTGCGATCGGGCATCCAGGTCTTCGCCAGCGCATTCACTTCGGCCAGTGCGATCTCGGGCAGAAAGCGGCGATAGAGGGCCGCCTCGTATGCGATGCCGGGCACGACCTCACGCTGTGTGACGTGCCGCACGAGCTCGCCGGCGATGGAGGCCGCGGGCGTGTTCGCCTGCTCGGTCAGCGCGCGCTCGATTCCCGTCAGCATGTTTTGCTTTATCCGGTCGAGCTCGCCCTGCGTGAACCCGAAGCGCACGACACGCTCGGTCTCGGTGAACAGCACGTCAATCGTCTGCTCGATGGCGTCGCCTTTGACGCCGGCGGCGAGCGATGTCATTTCCTCGGACTTCACCATCAGGCCGCGTCCGCTGCCGGCGCCCACGAAGGGCGCGTCCGGCTTCTGGGCGATCTCCGAGAAGCGGACGCTCAGCATCGATCCAAACAGCTGCTCGGCGAGCCGTTGGCGGTACGAGCCGACGGTCGCCGGATCGCGCGCGTCGAACTTGGCGTAAATCGACACGCTTGCCGATGGCGCTTCGGGATCGGTTGCGATCGCGTACAGCGTGCCGGGATGATCGGGAACCGGATAGTTCGGACGCGGCTTCGGCGCCACGGCCGCCGGAATCGATTCGAAGTGCGCGCGGATCATCTTCTCGACCGCCGCCGCGTCGAAATCGCCGACCGCAATCACCGTCATGAGATCGGGCCGGTACCAGTCTTTGTAGAACGCGTTCAGCCGATCGTGCTTGAACGTGTCGATGACCTCAGGCTTGCCGATCGGCAGGCGCTTCGCATAACGCGAGCCTTGGAGCATCACCGGAAACTGCTTGTCCTGCATGCGGGCAAACGCGCCGCGCCGCAGCCGCCACTCTTCCTTCACGACGCCGCGTTCCTTGTCGATCTCCGCCGGATCGAGCGTCTGGCCATGCGCCCAGTCCTCCAGGATCAGGAACGCGCGGTCCATGACCTCGGGCTTTTCCGTCGGCACCTGCAGCATGTACACGGTCTCGTCGAAGCTCGTGTACGCATTGATGCTCGGTCCGAATCGCATGCCGAGCGACTCGAGGAACGCCACGGTTTCCTGCTTCGGGAAGTGCTTCGTGCCGTTGAAGGCCATGTGCTCGAGCAGGTGGGCGAGGCCCTGCTGATCGTCCTCTTCGACAATCGAGCCGACGTCGACCACAAGCCGCAGCTCGGCGCGCTTCTCGGGCTTCTTCGTGGTGCGGATGAAATAGCGCAGGCCGTTCTTGAACGTGCCGGTCGTGATCGACGGATCGAGTGGAACCGTCGCGCTCAGGGCAGCCGTCTGTGGGGGCGCCGCCTGCGGCGGTGACTGGGCCTGGGCGACGGCCAGCGTCGCGATGAGCGCGGCTACGACGAGGAACAAGCGGAACTGCGGACGGCACATCATCAGCGTCTCCTGCACTTCTTTATTTCCAGCCGCTCGATCGACGGGTGAACCGCGCCGGCAATGCGGGCTTCCGTTCCGGCTCTGGTCCGGTTTCACCGGAGGCCTCGGCGATTTCGCGCTCGAGCTCCTCGTCGTTCGGCAACCCATCGAGCTGATCGAGGAACTGCACCGAATGCTGCGACGGGATTTCAAACTTCCGCCCGCACGTCTTGCACGCCACTTCATCGTCCAGGCGCAACAGATAGTCGCGCAGCTTGGCGAACTTGGCCCGATCGTTCTCGTCGGCGCCCGTGGGCAGGCGATCCTTCTTCGCGCGGCGCACCCAGCGGATGCTGTACTCGCTTGTCCTGCGGCACTTCGGGCACTGGTATTTGCCCTGCCGTGTCTCAGGCCGTTCGGTGAAGAAGGCGCGTTCGTCGAGTGCCATAGCGCAATGCTAGCAAAGACCGCTAGAACGACCCGGGCGGTGCAATCCGCTTGACGGCTTCGAGCAGCTCGGCCGGCTCGTATGGCTTATGAAAAATCGCATCGGCAACCACACGCACCTCGCTTCTGGCCAGCGCGGTGACGACGATGCGAGGGATGGCGCGGAGATCGGGATCGGTCTGGATGTAGGTCAGGAATTCGGTGCCCGAGACGTTCGGCAACATCAGGTCTACGACGATCAATCGCGGCCGCACGCCGCGCATCAATAAATCCAGCGCCTGCTGCCCATCGTCGGCCGTGAGGATCGAATAGCCCGCTCGCGTGAACAGCTCGAACAGGGCCGCGCGCGTGTCGAGTTCATCTTCGACCAGCAGGATGCGGCGGCGGTTCGGCACGGCTGGAAGTGTAACTGACCTCAGGCGCATCCGCGCGGGGTCACGGTGTCTCGTGGCGCGGATGAGCTTCAAGTGTTTGCCATCAAACGGTACACACGTTGCTGTTGTTAATTCGGGCCGAGGGGGTCCTGTACACCGTTGCATGCATCCAGAGAGGAATTCGAAGGAGAACCCGGCTATCGAGGACCGGACCGCCGCCGACAACAGCCTGCGCCGGATAAGGTCGAGCCAGTTGTTCTGACTCGCAAGCTCGCGGACGCCATCAATGGCATCGATCTCGGGGGGCGAGACGTGGGTGATCGTCTGCCGCTAAATGACCATGACGCGCGCCTTTTGATCTCGGAAGGCTGGGCCGAGCCGGCACCGCCTCAGCAACGGCGCCGCGAGGATCACTAGAACTCGCAACGCGCCCGCGCTCGATCAGTCGGCCGGCCGTGATACCCTCTGCCGCCTCTATGGAGCGACGCAATTTTCTGACGGCGGCTGCCGCCCTGCCTGCACTTGGGCTGCAGGTCACCGCTTCTCCTTCACACCAGAGCGCGCGCCATTCGTCGTTCGACCCCTGGGTTGAAGTGCACGCGGCGCATCTTCGCGCGAATGCGGCGGCCGTTCGCCGACGCACCGGCGTTCCGATTCTTGCGGTCATCAAGAACAACGGTTACGGCGCGGGCGTCGTGCACGTCGCCACCGCGCTGTCGACGAGCGCGGATGTCATGGGCTTCGCGGTGGTGAAGCTGCAGGAAGCGCTCGCGCTCAGAGACGCCGGCATCCGCAAGCCGGTGCTGCTGATGGGGCCTGTGGCCGATGCCGATCTCGGCGAGCTGGCGCGGCGCGATATTGCCTGGATGGCGTACACCCCGAGCGCCCCCGCACTGCAGCGCGCGGCGGCAGCCGCGGGACGCACGATGAACGTGCACGTCTGCGTCGACACCGGTCTCGGCCGGGTGGGTGTGCCATATGCGCAGGCCCCGGCGCTCATGGCAGACATCGCTCGAGCGCGCGGCGTGCGCATGCAGGGCGTCATGATGACCTTCACCGAAGACGAGGCCTTCGATCGCGAGCAGCTGCGGCGGTTTCATGAGGTCATCGCGAACATCGAAGCTGCCGGCATACGTCCCGGCCTGCGGCACGCCGCATCGTCGTACACGCTGTTTCAGCATCCGGATGCGTTCCTCGATGTCGTGCGGCCGGGCATGGCGGTGTACGGCATCTATCCCGAAGCGCAGTTCAGAAAGACGGGCGTGATGAACCTCACGCCGGCGATTGCGCTCAAGGCGCGCGTGGCCTACGTCAAGCAGCTGCAGGCGGGGGAGAGCGCCGGCTACAACCGCGCGTACGTCGCGAAAGCGACGGTCTGGATCGCCACGCTGCCTGTGGGTCACGCCGACGGCCTGCCGCGGATTGCCGCGAAGGGCGGGCGCGTGCGCATTGGCGGCGCGATGTATCCGATCGTCGCGTCGGTCTCGGCGAGCCACACGATCGTCGAGATTGGATCGGAGCGGCGCGTCGACATCGGCGACGAGGCCACGATCTTCGACTGGACGGAAGCCTCGCGGCCCGAGGATTTGGCGGCCGCGTGCGGTGCGTCCGTGTACGACTTGACGATGCATCTCAATCCGCTGCTGCCGAGGCGCATCCTATAGAGGCTGCTGCAGGCGACGGGCTCAAGCCCGACTATTAGGCGTAGAATCCGCCCAGGTGACTCCCCGGCACCTCCTTGTCCTGCTTGCTGCAGCGCTGTGCTTCGTGTGGCTTCACGCGCTGACGGTGCCCCGCACGCTCGAGGACGAGGACTCGATCAACCTGGCGATGGGTGTCGAGTCCTTTGATGTCGCCCGCTACGCGCCGCACCCGCCGGGGTATCCCGTCTATATCGCACTCGCCAAAGCATCTACCGCCGGCGTCACGCGGCTGCATCCGGATTGGTCCCGCGACCGCCGCGCGGCCGCCGGACTCGCGTCGCTAAGCGTGGTATCGGGAGCGCTCGGCCTGTTTGCGTTCGCCGCACTGTGGCGAGGCCTGGGAGTCTCGGCGGGCTGGTCGATACTCGCGGCCATCGGCACCTCTGCGGCGCCGCTTTACTGGTTCACGGCGGCGCGCCCGCTCACCGACACCCCCGCGCTCGTTACGGCGGTGGCCATTCAGGCGGCGTTTCTGCGCGGGCTGCGGCATTTTTCCGAACGCGGGACGCTGCCTGCGCGCTGGGTGATCGCGAGCATGGCAGCCGGCGTCGCGATAGGAATGCGCTCGCAGACGATGTTGCTGACGCTGCCCATCATGTTGCTGGTGATCGTCCGTCTGCTTCGCGATCGCCGGTGGGCCCACGGCGCCCTGCTCGCGGGCGCGGCCCTTGCGGGGGTGTTGATCTGGCTCATACCTCTGGTGCATCTCACCGGAGGCGTCGACGAGTATCGCCGCCTGGTGGCAGGCCAGGGACGGCACGACGTCACCAGCGTCGAGATGCTCGCGACCAACTTCTCGTGGAGATTCTTCGGGGACGATCTCGTCGGGACATTCCTGGCGCCGTGGCGGCTGACTGCTGTGTCGTGGGCGATCGTCGCGGCGGCGGCGCTCGGCATCGTGCGGGTGGCGCGAACTGGCGGAGGCAGCCTGCTGATGCTGTGCCTGCTGGTCGTGCCGTACATGATGTTTCATCTGTTGTTCCACGAAGTGGAAACCATCCGTTACGCGCTGCCCACGGTTTCGATGATGGCCGGACTGTCGGGGGTCGCGCTCGCCTGGCTGGGAAACTACGCCGGTGCCACACTCGCGCTCGCGGGCACGATCGCATGTGTCGCCATCGTTCATCCGGTGACCGCGACGTACGCGAGGGGCGCGCCCGTCTTCCGCGTCATTCAGGACATTCGGTCCGCAAGGCTGGTCGCCGATGAGGCCCCGCGGCTCGAAGCGCACCATGATGCGTGGTGGGCCGTCAGCCGTGCGCTCGACTGGAACAGAGACCGCTTGGACCTTGCGCCGCCGCGGCTTATCGAACGTGATGAGACTCTGCGCCTCGTCGAGTACTGGCGATCGGGGGCGACAACGCCCATTTGGTTTTTCAGCGATCCCGACCGCGGCGACCTGAGACGCTTCGACCCGGCGGCCACCCGCCACGTGCGCACGCGCCGGCTGACGCCCGAAGTCGCGTCTCTCATTGGCGGCCTCCGGCCGTATGACGTCGGCTGGTGGCGCCTTTCAGCGCCGGCGTGGATGCTCGGCCGAGGATGGGCACTGACGCGCGAGATGATCGATGAGGGCGAGCACTCGAACGGCGCGGTGGCGTACCTCCGCCGTCAACCAGGACCGGTCCGGCTGTTCGTGGGCACGCGTCACCTGGAAACGGTGTCGTCGCCGGCCGACGTGTCGGCCTCTCTCGATGGAGTGGAGATCGATTGCTGGCGACTCGCGCCCGGCGACAGCGCCACCCGTTGGCTCGCATTGCCGGAGGGAAGGCTGCAGGGGAGCGGTGCCTACGCGACCCTGGCGTTCGCGGTGTCGCCCGCGCCGTCCCAGACACGCGTCGTCGCGTTCGGGCAGTTAGACGCAGCGCCGCCGGATACGCCAATGGTCGCCTTCGGCGACGGGTGGAGCAGGGTCGAACGCGACGCCGCCCTGGGCGCGCGGTGGCGGCGGACGTCAGCGTTCTCGCACCTCGAGGTGCGACACGCAGGGCGGCCGGTGAAGCTGACGATTCGAGGGAACGTGCCGGTCGAAGACTTCACGATGCCGCCGCCGGTCGTCGTCTATGCCGGCAAGACGATCGTGGCCGAGCTCGTGCCGGCGCGCGTCTTCGAACTCTCGTTCGAGCTGTCTCCCGAGGTGCTGGATGCGGCAGGCGGCCGCGTCTCGATTGCCGTCAACCTGCGCCGCGCGTTTGACGAACAGCAGCGCGGGATGACGCCGCGTGCATTCGGCATCCGCGTGGCGAGTGTGGAGATCGAGTGATTAAAGGGAATTGAGCCGCATTTTCGCGAGTTGGAACCAGCTGGACGGGTGGCTGCGACGACTTGAAGGCTTGCGGCGGGCAGCGTGAGCTCAAGCGTCCGGCTGGCAATACCACATCTGGTATACTGAATGGCGATGGCGTGGACCGTCGAGACGTTGAACGAGACGGTCGACGCCGAATTGGCCGAACTGCCGGCGGACATGCGCGCGCGACTGGTCCGTATTTCGGAGTTGATCGAATCCGTCGGCCTCCCCAACGTCAAAGAGCCGCACGTCCGACACATCCGCGGGCAGCTCTGGGAGATCCGCCTGAAGGGGAAATCCGGCATTGCACGCGCGCTCTACGTCACGGCGAAGGAGCAGCGGGTGGTGATCCTCAGGGCCTTCATCAAGAAGACCGAGAAGACACCAGGGGGCGAGATCGTTCTGGCACTGCAACGCGCCAAGGAAGTAAAGCCATGACGAAGATCAGCGATCTGCATCGCCGTTGGAGCAAGGACCCCGACTACAAGGGCGCGTACGACGCCCTCGGTGAAGAGTTCGATCTCGCGCGGGCACTGATCGAGGCGCGTACGGCCGCAGGCCTGTCGCAGTCGCAGCTCGCTCGACGTATGAAAACCTCGCAGTCCTACATCGCGCGTGTGGAAGGAGGCAAAGTACGACCATCCACGGACGCGCTCGAACGTTTCGCCAGGGCCACCCGGACGCGCCTCCGGATCGTGTTCGAACCGGAGCCCGCTCGGTAGGCGCCACGAACGACCGTTGGCGTCAAACGAGGCGCCGGGCGCGATGCGCACCAGGCACGTAACGGGGTATGAGCCTCACTCTCACGGAGTGTCGAATCCCGACGACGGATTAGCGCCATAACTTAGTGGCTGGTGGCCGAGATCGCTGATGGCTACTCGGCTCGAAGAGCAGACACCGGATCGACGCTCGCGGCGCGCCATGCGGGCACGATCGTGGCTGCAGACGCCGCGGCAAGCAGCGAGATGGCCGCGGCCGTGAACGCCCGTGGATCCGTCGGGGCCATCCCGAACAGGAACGCGCGCGCAGCCTCGCTCACATACCACGCGATACTGCTACCGAGGGCGACGCCGACGGCCACCAGCGCGAATGCGTGAGCCACCACCATCCGGACTACGCGCGTTCGGCTCGCGCCGAGCGCCATGCGTACGCCGATCTCACGCGTTCTCTGGGCGACGATGAACGCCATCAATCCATACACGCCGACGCCGGCGATCGTGAGCCCAAGTAGCCCGAACAGCCCGAGCAGGAGCATATTGAGCCTGCGCTGAGCCATGCGCCGCGAGAACATCTCCTCCATCGTCGTCACGTTCCTCAAGGGGACGTCCGGAAGGACGGCGAAGACAGCTGCACGTACCGCTCGCAAAGAGTCGTAAGGGTCACTAGCCGTCCTCACAAGCAGTTCGGCGCCAGCCGCTCGTCCTTGCGCGAGCGGCGAGTACATCTCCGGGATCACGTCCCGCTCGACGCCGTTCTGGTGCGCATCGCCGACGACCCCAACGATCGTCGCTCCATTGAACGTACGGCCGATCGGATCCTCGCCGGGGATGTATGTGGCTACTGCAGTCTCGTTCAGGATGATGACGGATTGCGCACCGGCGCGGTCCGAGGCGATGAAGAACCGTCCACGGCGGAGCGGGATCCGCAGCACGGCGTGGTACTCTGGTGACACGCTTTTAATGCTTAAGCGCGCGATTTTTCCGTCGGGCAGGGGGAAGCTCGTCGACCGGATGCCGTCGGTGAGCGGCAGCTGCCCCTGGAGCAGGGCGACCCCCTCTACGCCGGGCAACGCTGCAATCCGGTCGACGACCTCGGCAAGCGCGGCGGTGCGGTCCGGCGGATCCGACACGGAGGCGATACGCGGACTGATCTGCGCCGTGAGCACATTGGTCGTGTCGAAGCCAGGATCGATCCGCAACAGCGCGACAAAGCTGCCGATGAAGAGTGCCGCACCGACGAGCAGCACTACGGCGAGTGACACCTCCCCGATGACGAGCGCGTTGCGCAGCCGCTGACGCACCGGAGCATTGCCCGATCGACCGGTGTCACGCATGGCCCGTAGCAGATCTGGTCGTGCCGCCTGAAGGGCCGGACCAACTCCACACAACAATCCGGTGGCGACCGAGACCCCCATGGCTGTAGCCAGCACCCTAAAGTCGAGCGCAATCGTGGTCACCCGGGGAACGCCGTCTGGCATCGCCGCGCGAAGGACGTCGATGCCCCACCACGCGAGGACGATACCAAACACCGCGCCAACGCCGGAGAGCACCAGGCTTTCGATCACCAGCTGACGCGTGAGACGCGACCAGGTTGCTCCGAGGGCCGCCCGCACGGCGAGGTCCCGCTCGCGGACAGTGGCCCGGGCGAGCAGCAGGCTGGCAATGTTCCCGCACGCGATTAGCAGCACCATCACCACGGCTGCGAGGAGCATCAACAGCCACGACTTGATCTCCGCGCCCACGAGGTGATCGACGAGCGGGCGAACGCCGATCCGGCTGTCCTTGTTCCAAACGGGGTGCGCACGCTCGAGCGCGGAGGCAATCTGATCCATCTGCGCCTGCGCCTGCATCAGCGATACATCACGCTTGAGGCGCGCCACGACTTGGAGGTACGTGGCCATTCGAGTCGGATCGCGCAGGCGATCTGTTTCAGGCACGACGTACGGAATCCAAATGTCGGTTGGCCGGGCTGCGCCAACCGGATAGGTGAAGTCCGGTGGCATCACCCCGATCACTTCGTACCCGGCCTCTTCGGCGCCGCGGCCGCCTTCAAGCAGTTCGAGGGGGATTACACGGCCGACAATGTGCGGATCGGCGCCGAAACGCCGGCGCCACAGGCCGTCGCTGAGCAGAGCCACGCGATCGGCGCCGGCGGTCTCGTTGTCTACCGTGAACGTCCGGCCCAGCGCGGGCGAGACGCGAAGTACTTTGAAGAAGTCGGCGGTGACGCGGTGCGGGACCAGTGATTCGGGCTCTACTCCAGGCAGCCGCAGTGTCAGCCACCCACTGGCGACGGCAGCCATCGATTCGAATACCTGCTGCTGCGCGACCCAGTCGAGGTAGTTTTGGGGCGCGACGAACATCACACGCGCCGGGTCGCGAGTTATGGCACCCGACGTCGCCGTCACCGCCGAGCGTTGGCCCACCGCCACCAAGCGATGGTGGTCGTCGAATGGCAAACCACGCAGAACCACCGCGTCGACGACAGAATAGATCGCCGTGGTCGCGCCGATGCCCAGTGTGAGCACTATCAGCGCCGCGCTGGTGAATCCCCGGTTCGACCGAAGTGATCGAACCGCAGCCTTGAGATCGTCGCGCATGCCTGCCGCCTCCGCCCCGGAGTATACGCAACCTCAGTGCGTGACGACGAGGCCGTTCTCGACGGGCGCATCGTGGTGGCCGGTCCACGTCAGCGGAGCCATCCGGGTTTTCCGCCCAGGGGATTTGTGCGTTGCGAGACGTGTGGCCGACCCCTGACGGGGAGCTGGTCGAAAGGACGCAACGGCCGGTACGCCTACTACCACTGTCAGCGCCAATGTCGCGCGGTCAACGTCAGCAAGACCAAGCTCGAAGGATTGTTCGCCCACCCTGCTGCAGCCGACTCCGGGCTACATGCGATTGGTCAAGGATCGAATCCTGCACGTGTGGGAACAGCGCCGGGCCGAGGCCAACGACCGGACGGCGGAACGGGACCGGCGAGTGCGAGCAATCCAGCAGAAGCTGGACAAGCTGGACGAGCGTTCCTGTACTCAGAGGCGATCGACGCCACGACCTACGGCCGGCAACGCGACAAGCTGCGCGAGGAGCTGACACTCGCCAAGATCGATCATCACGCCGACGCCGTCGACGAACTCGACGTAGAAGGCAGCCTGGCGTCTCGCAGAACGGATTCTCCCGCGCGCGTCAGATCTGTGGGTGCAAGCCTCGCTCGATTACAAGCAGCGGCTTCAGCAGCTGTTCTTCCCGGAAGGAATCGCGTTCGACGGAAATCAATTCAATCGAACCGCCGTAACGGCACCACTTTTCAACTACTTGGCGCCGGGTGAGAGTGCTGATGAAAAGATGGTGAGCCGCGAAGGAATCGAACCTTCAACCCGCAGATTAAGAGTCTGCTGCTCTGCCAATTGAGCTAGCGGCCCACTCGGAGTGGAATCGAACCTCAATTCTAACGTACGGCTATACTGCGAGTCATGCGCAACCTCAAACTTCTTACGGTACTGGCGGTCGCGATCGCGTCAACCGGCTGTCTTCGGATGACCTATGCGCTCAACCTGAAACCTGACGGCAGCGGCACGATCGTGCAGACGCTTGCGATGTCGAAGGCGTCGGTGCAGCAGCTGACGGCGGTGTTGGGCTCCGCGCTCGGGCTCGAGGGTTCCCCGCCGGCCGCAGACGCGTCCACGGCGGGCTCTCCTTTCCCGAAACCGGAGCAGCTCAAGGCGCAGGCCGCCGCACTGGGTGACGGCGTGCGATTTGTGAGCGCCACACCGTTTCCCGACGGCACCTTCGAAGGTCAGACCGTGACGTACGCCTTCGACGATGTGCGAAAACTGAAACTGAACATGGCCACGATGCTCGCGGGCGGCATGAGCGGCAAGACAACGGGTGCGCCCGACCCTGCCGCGGATCTTGCGGTGACGCTCACCCGCGCCGGTGATCGCTCCACGCTCGTTTTGAAGATGCCGAAGATCCCTGAGCCCGACGCGGCGCAAAAGGCCCAGGCCGAGGAGGCCATCAAGAAGTCGGGCGTCGATCCCGCGTCAGTGCCGCCGGAAGTCGAAGCGATGATGAAGAAGATGATGGAGGGGCTCTTCATCGAAGCCGCCATCAACATCGACGGCAGCATCGTGACAACCAACGCGCCGTTCGTGCAGGGTACGAAAATCACGCTGCTGCAGTTCGACTGGACCGAGATGGCCAAGTCCGGCAGGAGCATGGGCGATTTGATGAAGATGCAGCCCGGCGGCGACATTCAGCAGATGCTGACGCGGATACCCGGAATGAAGGTGGCGCTGCTGCCGGAAATCAGAATCGAGTTCAGGTAGCGCGCGCCCGAACGCCCGCAGGCTCCGTGTTATCGTTACGGTTTCCGCGTCCGTAGCTCAGCTGGATAGAGCGTCGGCCTTCGAAGCCGCAGGTCGGGGGTTCGAATCCCTCCGGACGCAAGTTCTTATCGACCTAAATGTAAATGGTAGATTGTAAATAGCATTGTCTATTGGCTATTGCTGCCGCTTCGGTGAGGCCAATAGCCCAATAATCAATGCTATTTACCATTTACGATTTACATTTCTCAGTCTCTTCTCCCCCGCGCCCGTAGCTCAGCTGGATTAGAGCGTCGGCCTCCGAAGCCGAAGGTCACAGGTTCGAATCCTGTCGGGCGCACCACTTTCGCCGGAGCTCAAGCTCCGGCCTACTTCATCTCCGCAATCACCGGATCCGGCACGCGGTTCTTCACCGGCTTGACGGTCTTCAGGTACGCGTAGATCGATTTCAAATCGTCGTCGGTCAGATTCCTGATGACGGGCCACGGCATGGGCGGCAGAATCGCGCGGCCGCGGCCCTGCTTCTTGCCTTCGCGGATCGTCATGATGAACTGCTCTTCGGTGTACGTGCCGGCAATACCGGTCTCGAGATCGGGAGTGAGGTTCTGCGTATAGCTGATGCCCCATGGTCCGGCGTAGGCCGTGAAGGTCGACGAGATAGTAACGATCCAAGGTCCGCTCGGCGGCGGCGGCGGCGGCAGCTTCTCGCTGGCCGGATGTCCCGAGAGAAAACGATCCATGTCCGGCTCGGGGCCGTTCGGCCCCATTTTGAAGGGCGTGTGACAGTCGGTGCAGCCCATCGTGTTGACGAGATAGTCGCCGCGTTTCACCATGTCGGCCTTCGACATCTGCACGGCGCCTGGCGCGGGTCCGCTTGCTTTCACGCCGAACGACGCGAGCGCGAAAATCGCCGAGAGCAGAACCACGCGAGGCCTAAAGGCCTGCGCCACCAATTGATTCATCACTTCTCCTTTGAAGGTTTCTGTTCAGCAATCCATTTACGAATCAGGGCGACCGCTTCGTCGTCGACGATGCGCGTGCCGAGCGGAGGCATCTGCGAGACCGGATTGCGCGACGCCAGGCGGAAGGCCAGCACGCTGCGATCGGGATCGCCGGCGCGCACGCGCTCGCCGGGCCCTTCCCAGGCAGACGGCACGTACTTGCTGATCTGGCCGAGTGTGGTTTCGAGCGCGGGCGGATGCGCCGACGGCGGCGCGGCGAACGGATACTGCAGCGAGAACTTCAGATTCGCGAGCTCGCCCGACAAGGTGTGGCAGTAGCTGCAGTTGCCGTGCAGATAGCCGAGGGCCGCGCGCGCGGTGGGTGACGATGCGGCGATGCGCGGCGCGCCGTTCGAGAGATGCGCCGGCAGCCCGCGCACCAGACCGCGAGCGACAAGCGTTTTCAGCGTCATGCCGCCTTCCGGCATCGGCTCGGCATGCGGCGCGTTGGGATCGCGATCGGCCGACAGCTGCAACGTGCTGAAGCCCAGGATGCGTGCCGGGCTGCCCTCATGACACGACTTGCAGTCGGAGCGCGATGGAATCGCGTGGCGCACGCTGTCGCGAATCACCACGCTGCGCGCGATGCCACGCTCGGGCACCAACAGCGCCTCGCTCTCATCGTCATTCCACGCGTAGGTGAGGTACTGCCAGCCCTCGGCAGTGCGCTCGATGAAGCGTGTCTCGGCGCGGCGCGCGAACGTGAATTCCTTCCAGAAGCGCGTGCCGACTGGAAACTCCCAGACGTCAGGGTTCGATGCGTCGATGAATGTGCCCGCGGGCAGCTCCATCCATCGCGTCTTGACCGCGCCGTCGGTCCACAGCGGATACTGCGGCGAAAACCGGATCTTCTCCGGGCCTATGGTTTTGGTATTCCAGTCGGTATACAGGCCGGTGTCGCGAAGGGAAGTTGCGGGCGGTTTTGGTTCGGTCGAAGGTCCAGCCGGGGCAAACGGAAATACCGCCACGACTGCCAGTAGAAGTCGTTTCATTCTCGGCTGCGCCTGTTTTGGAGCGCCGAGAATATAGCACAGCCGGCGCTACCGCAGCGGGTTCTTGGCGAAGCAGAGATCTTCGACGATATGCCCGCCGAGCAGGTGCTCGCGGATGATCCGCTCGGCGTTTTCGGGCGTGACGTCGCGGTACCACGCCCCCTCGGGATAGACGACCGCGATGGGGCCGGCCGTGCAGATGCGCAGGCAGTCGCATTTCGTGCGATAGAAGGGGCCGTCCTCGCCGGCGATGTTCAGCTCCTTCATCCGCTTCTTCAGGTACTTCCAGGTCTCTTCGCCGTCGTGCCGATCGGCGCAGTCGGGCCCGAGGCAGATGAACAGATGGCGCTTCAGCTTGCCGACACCGAATGAGGAGGCCGCGTCTTCAGGACTTTTTCGAGTTTTTCCCATGGCCCTCGATTCTCGCGAGCACCTTGTCGATGTTCACCGGCTTCATCGTGCGCAGCGGCTTCCAGAGATCGCCGGCAGCCTTGAAGCGCGCGCGATAGTTGAGCAGCGTGAAGTCCTGCGGCTTCACGCCTGCCTCGACTTCATCCCAGGCGAGCGGCGCTGAGACACCGGCAAAGTCGCTCGCGCGCGCGCTGTAGGCGGTGGCGATCGTCTTGCCGAGAATGTTCTGCAGATAGTCGACATACACCGTGCCGCGCGGCCGGCGCTTGACGAAGCGCTCGACGGTCGCGAACTTCGGATATTTCGTTGCCACGATCGTCGCGACGATCTGGCAGAGCAGCTGTCCCGTGTCGTACGTCGTTTTCGGCGGCAGCGGGATGTAGATGTGCAGTCCGCTCGAACCTGAAGTCTTCGGCACGCCAGGAATGCCGAAGCGATCCAGTTCCTCTTTCACGGCGCGGGCGCTGTCGAGCACCTGCTTGAACGACGCGCCTTCGCCCGGATCCAGATCGATTGCGGCGAAGTCGGCGTACTGCAGCGAGCCCATGCGCGAGAACCACGGATCCTGCGAGATCGCGGCAATCTGCGTCATGTAGAGCAGCGTGACCAGCGATCCGCCGATGACGCGTTCCATGCTGTCGCCGTCGGGCGTGATCGGCTCGATGCTTTTCGGCAGCGTCTCGACGCGCACCCCGGCCGGCGGATTGTCGCGATGGCGCTGCTGATAGAACGCCGGACCGTTCACGCCGTTCGGAAATCGCTTCATCACCATCGGCCGATCGGCCACCACCGGCAGGATCAGTGGCGCCACTTCGGCGTAGTAGCGCAGCAGATCGCCCTTCGTGATTTTCAGGGCCGGCCAGAACAGCTTCGAGAGGTTCGTGACGCGCAGCGTCTGTCCATCCGGCAGCTGCAGCACACCGTCTTTCTTCTGCGCCTGCAGCTCGTGAAGCTGCTCGACGATGGGGGCGTTGGCGAGCGGCGCGTCACTGGGAGATGCCCCAGCGCGGCGGCGCGTCGCAGGAGCTTTGGCCGGTTGCTTTGTCTTCACCATCCGACTGCGGTCTTCGCGTATCACAGAACGTGCCGCCTTGTCGTCGCGCAGGCCCAGATACACAGGCTGTCTCAGATAGCCGTCGTGCGTCCACTCCGTAAACTTGATCTGCGCCACAAGCTCAGGTGTGACGAAATGCTGACGCTCGCGCGTCTTGATGCGATCGCGAAAGGGGCTCGTGGAAACCTCGCGCGCGCGCAGCAGGCGATAGACACGATCCAGTTCCTTCTCGTTGAACCCTGTGCCGACGCTGCCGGCGTACATGAGTCGGTCTTGATCACCTTTCGCGCGCCCCAAGCCCTGTCGAGGGGCGTAATGCCCCATGAGCAGTGCGCCGAATCCGTGGCGCGACAGCCGCGGCTCGGTCCAGCCGCCGATCACCAGCTCCTGCTCGTGCAGCACCTTCAATTTGCGCCACGTCGGCGATCGGCGGCCGCTCTCGTAGACGCCCATCCCGTCTTTGACGATCAGGCCTTCCCAGCCTTCGGCGATCGCCCTCTCGTACAACTCGCGTCCATCGTCGATCGCGATGTCGGTGATGCGCAGGAGATGGCCGAGCGAGGCGGGCGGTCTGAAGGCGCGCTGCAGGCGCAGCCGGCGCGCGATCGTTGGCAGGCCGCGCAGATCTTCGTTGCCGTCGCGAAGGATGTCGAACACAAAGAGCGCGGCGGGGTTTTCGGCCTCGACGAGACCGATCTGCGTTTCGCCCTGCAGATGGAGCCGGCCCTGCAGATGCTGAAAACCCAGCGCGCGTCCTTTGCGATCGAGCGCCGTGACCTCGCCGTCGATCAGGATCGGCGCTTTCAGTTTCGCGGCGTACGTCCGCAATGCGCGCGCGAGACCGGGGAACTGCACGGTCTTGTCGTTGCCATTGCGCGAATAGAGGCGCGCATGTCCCTTCGAGTCGCCCCGGGCACCTCGGGCTCGCTCAGGATGAACCGGTCTCAGGTCGACCAGCGCGCGAATGCCGTCAAGTTTCGGCTCGTAGATCAGACCCGGCTGCGCCAGCGGCGGATCGGCCAGCGTCGCCAGCATCGGCCGCACCTTGGCGGGATCCTCGGTCCACTTCGATGTCGGAAACGCGTCGAGCTTCTTCAACAGATCCTTCGGCACGTCGAGGCCGGCCGCCGCCTTCGCCATCGCCCGATCATAGTGCGCGCGCTGCCGCTCGTGTCATCGGTGCTCGGGGCAGTGTCCGGTATTCGTCTCGCGCCGGCGAGGCGAGTCGGGCCAAAGAGCGGTCCCTCCGACGTCCTTTTTAACGCCGTCGCGAAACGAACACCGGACACTGCCCCTGCGCATCGACCAGCGCGAGCGCGGCCCGTGGAGGCGTCTCCGTCGAGCTCCACGGGCAATCGCGAGCGACCCCCTGCGGCGTGCACTTACGTGCAGGACTGTAGACCTCGCCGGATCCGCCCGATAATGGGGCGAGCAGAAGGAGAGCGCATGGCTGCCAGACCCACCTGGAAGGGTTTTCTCAAGATCAGTCTCGTCAACATCCCGGTACGGGTGTTCCCGGCCACCGATTCGGCGGCCACCATCAGCTTCAACCAGCTGCACAAGGCCTGTCAGGGCCGGATCCAGCAGAAGAAGTGGTGCCCGGCCTGCGAGACGGAAGTGCCGAACACCGAGATCGTCAAGGGGTATGAGTTCGAGAAGGGACGCTACGTCACCATGACCGAAGAAGACATGGCGAAGGTGCGGCCCGAGTCGACGCGTCTCATCAACGTGGTGCAGTTCACCGATGCGGCGGCGATCGATCCGATCTATCTCGAGAAGCCCTACTACTTGGCGCCCGACGGCAGCGTGGCGGCGGAGGCGTTCGCCGTGATGCGCGAGGGTATGAAGGGCAAGGTCGGGATCGGCAAGCTCGCGCTCTACGGGCGGGAGTACCTGGTGGCCATTCAGCCGCAGGATGAGGCCCTGATGATGTACACGCTGCGGCACGCGCGCGAGATCCGCAGCAAGGATCAGATTGACGAGCTCAAGACGGTGCCCGCGAAGACCCGGCCCGACGAGATCAAGCTGGCGAAGCAGGTCATCGCGAACTTCGAGACGGGCGAGCTCGATCTCGAGGAATACAAGGACGAGTATCAGGAAGAGCTGCGCCGCATCATCGATGCCAAGATTGCCGGCGAGGAAGTGACCGCGACGCGTGAAGAGGCGCCGCCCAGGGTGATTAACCTGATGGACGCGCTGCGTCAGAGCCTCGATCGCGTGAGCACCGACAAGAAGAAATCGGCCAAGGCGACCGTTGCGAAAGGCGCGAAGGCGAAATCGATAACGGCCGCGCCGGCGGCCCCGGCAGCAAAGAAGCGCGCCGCGAGGTAGGTTTCCGTGCCTGGGGCCTCAGACCGTCCGCCGGAGATCCCGCAGTTTCGGCTGCCGGCGAAATCCGGCACCGGCCCTGTTTCTCCATATATCTACGGGTCTGCGCGGCTGTATTTCGGCGAAAGCCGCCAGTCGCAGGACGCGGCACGGCAGGTCAACGCCATCATCCCCATCGAACCCGGCCTGCGCTCCGTCGATTGGGATCGTGCCGAGATCGTCGCCGTCCGCCCCGGGGATCTGCAGCCCGTTGCCGCTGGCGGCGCACCGGCGCCGCTGCCCGCATTGGTGACAGACGTTCAGCGGTTCTCGAGGGTCGCGCGCGACTTCTATCGATGGCTGGGGCGCGCCCAGCGCGCGGATGCCTTTCGCTATCCGCCGCTGAAGATGTCGTCGAAGCCGGGCGAGACAGAGGATCTCTTTCTGCAGCGCGTTCGGCAGTCGCTGCAGAAAAAACGCGATCTGCTCGCCGAGCGGCTGCGGCGCAAGCGCAAATCGAAACAGAGTCTGACGCAGACCGAGGCAGAGCTGCAGGCGCTTCCTGAGATGTCGGAGATCTCAGCGGCGGCGCTCGAGCGGATCGCTATGCGCCCCCGGCGGGGAGGAACGACCGTGGATCTGGTGGCGGTGGTGTGGAAATAAGCACGGGTCCGATCGCCGGCGCACCCGGCATCGCTGGCAGCTGTATCGGCGTGTTCTGAATCGTCCAGCCCACAAACGCCGCATAGACCGCGGCCGCAAGCAGCGCCAGCAGCAGCAACAGCACCAACGCCTTCAGAATCCTGCGGCCCATCGTTCGGCGGCGCGTGCGGCGCGGCGGCTCATCGGCCGGCTCCCCGCGCATGTGCCGTGCCGCGCGTGTGATGTGCCCGACGGCAATCGTCGATGCGCCGTCGGCGCGCGCCTCGTCCAGCGCGCGATCGCACAGCAGGTTCACGCGCCGGGGAATGCCCTCGGCTGTTTGATGCACGATCGCGATCGCATCAGGCGTGAATCCCACCTGCGCCTCGCCGCCGGCCACGCGCAGCCGATGCGCGATGTATTGTTCGACCTCGTCTTTCGACATCGGCTCGAGCCGCACCCGCCGCGAAATGCGCTGACTGAGCTGCGTCATGTCGTCGGCCGCCAGGGTCGTCTCGAGCCGGCGCTGGCCGCTCAGAATGATTTGCACGAGCCGCCGCCCGTCGGCTTCCATGTTGCCGAGCACGCGCAGCTGCTCGAGCGTGCGCGGCGCCAGGCCCTGCGCCTCGTCGACAACCAGCACCGCGCGCGCGCCGAGCGGCGCCAGCGATCGCAGAAACCCTTCGAGCGTTTCGTGCAGGTGCTGCGCATCCGCCGACTCGAACCGCCCGCGCCGCATTTCCTCGCGTGAGACGACGCCAAAGTCGCGGAGCACGACGCGCAGCAGCTCGGCATCGGCGACCGCCGGATTCGTGATGATCGCGCTGAACGTGCGGCCGCCCAGCGCATCGATCACCGTGCGCGACAACGTCGTCTTGCCGGTGCCGGTGTCGCCGGTGAGCAGAAGAAATCCTTCGCCGCGCTCGAGCCCGCGTTTGAGCTCCTCGAACGCGAGGCGGTGCGACGCGCTCTTGTAGTGGAAGCGGGGATCGGTCGTCAGCGCGAACGGCTGCTCGCGAAGTCCAAAGAAGCGCTCGTACGGCACGTCATCCGCACGCGACAGCTGCACGAGTGGAGTGTACACGGGATTTGTTAGCATGATCTCCCTTGATCCTGCTCATCGCCATCGCCTGGGCGCTGATGACGGCTGGTCTGACGGTGCTGCCCGGCATCTTCGGCAATCTGGTCGCAGAGCCGTGGCCGATCGTCATCGCATGGGGCATCGTCTCGCTCGCGTGGGTGCCCGTCGAAGCCGTGATGCGCGGCCGCGTCGGCCCGCTCGCGCGCTTTTCCATCACGCTGCCGTTGTGGGTTGCGGCCGCGCTCTGCGGCTTCTGGCTGCGCGGGGTGCTAGGCCTGCCGTAGCATCTGCTCGACGTCGGTACGCGACGGCACGCCGGCGATGGCGCCGCGCCGCGTGCAGCTCGAGGCGGCCGTGGCATTGGCAAACCGCAGCACATCGGCCAGCGGGCGGCCTTCGAGCAACGCGGAGATGAAGCCGGCGCGGAAGACGTCGCCCGCGCCGGTCGTGTCGACCGCATGCACCAGGAATCCCGGCGCTTCGATGACCGTGTCGCCTTCGAGCGCGATGGCGCCCTGCGCGCCGCGCGTGACCACCAATGGCCCATCGTTGAGCGCACGCAGTTTCCGGAGCGCGCAGACGAGATCCGCTTCTCCGGTCAGCTTCGCGGGGACGTGCTCGGCCAGAATCGGATGCGTCGCCACGCGGATCAGCTCCGCCGTGTGCTCGGTGACGCGGTCGATGTCGGTCGTGATCATCCGTCCGGCCTCGCGCGCACTGCGCGCAGCCGCAAGCGAGGCCTGCACGTCCACATCATCGACGTGCAGGAGCCTGGCCCGCGCGATCGCAGGCGCCGCGCGCGACACATCGTCCGGTGTGAATCTGGCGTCGGGATCGCGGTGCCAGAGCACGATCCGCTCACCTTGCTCCTCGGCGAGCAGGATCACGGAGTACGGCTGCGGGGCGTTCGCGATGGTCGCATCCGAGACGTCGACGCCGCGGCGCGAGAGCTCCTCACGGATCCGCTCCCCGTGCGCGTCATTGCCCGTCAGCCCCAGAAAGGCCGCACGCAGCCCGAGAGCCGCGCAGCCGGCCAGGGCCGTCGCGATCTGCCCGCCCGACGATATGAAGTGCTCCTGGATTGGCAGTTTGGCGAGCGGGCCGTCCGGCGTTGGATACGCCGGCAGGACATAGACCAGATCGACCGCGCTTGCGCCGAAACCGGCGACGTCGACCGCGTCAATCATCGAGAAAGGGACGCCGATGGGGAGATCATGCAGTGGATATGCGGGCGGACTCGGAAGTTTAGCACCCGTGTTACTCTCCCGCCATGTCTCCTGCCGGTGTTGTCCTGGCCATGCTGTCGGTCGTTCAGGGACCGGCCGCGGCATCGACGGTGGTGCTCGAGGGCACGATCGTCTCGTCGAACCGCTTCGCCTGGCTCGAACGGCCGTTCGAGGTTCCGGCGGGCACCGCTCGCATCGACATCGAGACGAGCTTCACGGATCGCGGCAACGGCACCGCCCTGGAGTTCGGCCTCTACGATCCCGAGCGGTTTCGCGGCGCCAGCCGCTTCAGCAAGAGCCGGTTCTTCGTCGGCCGCACGGCGGCCACACCCTCCTATCAGCCGGGCTATCTGCAGCCGGGTGTGTGGCGGCTGCTCATCGGCGTGCCGAGCATCCGCGAGGGGGGCACGTCGAGCTATCGCGTGGTCATTCGCCTGACGCCGGAAGCAGCGCCCTCGCCGCCGCCGGCGGCCGTGCCTGAAACCGCCTCGACGAAGGGCCCGCGGTGGTACCAGGGCGACCTGCATACGCACACCATGCACAGCGACGCGTTCGGCTGCGCGGATGGCCGGGGCGGCAGCGGTCCCTGTGCCACCCATCAGGTGGTCGACGCCGCCGCGCGGCTCGGCCTCGACTTCGTCGCCGTCACCGATCACAACACCACGAGCCATCACCACGACCTCGCGGGCCTGCAGCTGCTGCACGATCGCCTTCTCCTGTTGCGGGGGCAGGAAGTCACGACCTTCTACGGTCACGCGAATGTCTACGGCACGAGCGAGGTGGTGGACTTCCGCATTGGCCATCCCGGCGTCGGCGCGCCAGAGGTGCTCGCGCAGGTTCGTCGGCTGGGCGGCCTGCTCTCGATCAACCACCCGGCTCGCGAAACGGGCGATGCCTGCACCGGCTGCGGCTGGACGGCGCCCGGCACCGAGTGGCGTGAAGTCGAAGCCATGGAAGTCGTCAACAACGTCACGCTGACAGGCCCGGCCGCCGGCCTGCCGTTCTGGCACGCGCGTCTCAATGAGGGGCATCGCATCACCGGCCTCGGCGGCAGCGACGATCACGGCGCCTCGACACGGGCCGGCAGCGCTGTCGGCATCCCGACGACGGTCATCGCGTCGGAGGCGCTTTCGGAATCCGGCCTGCTCGCGGGCATCCGTGCGGGCCGGGTGTACATCAAGACCCGGGGTCCCGAAGGCCCCGATATCCGCTTCGACGCGCCGGCTCTCGGTGCGGCGATGGGGGACACGGTCCCGCTGCCGGACGGGCAGTCGCAGGTGGCGTTTCGGATCGAGGTCGCCCGCGGCCACGGCCAGCAGGTCGAAGTCATCCGGAATGGCGAGTCCGTCCGGGGCGCCGTCGCCGGGCCGATCGATGGCGCCGCCGCCACCGTGAGGTTCACGATGACGGTGTCGAGAGGCGACTGGGTGCGCATCAATCTGCGCGACGCGGCGGGCGTGACGGTCGTCGGGAACCCGATCTACTTCAGGTGACCGGCGGGATTTATCGAACCGGCACCTGCACCGGCGCCGCTTCGCCGTGAGCCTCGATGACGCCGATCCACTGGAGCGGCAATGGCCGCGGACGATACGCGGCGTCGAGCATGAAGACCGTGTTCAAACGGCGCAGGGTGACGCGGCCCTTGCCTGGCGGCAGCGCGGCTTCGCCGTCGCGTGCCGGACGCGTGTACGCGCGAATCCGGATCCCGCGCAGATCCTCCGGACGCGTGTCAGGCCCGAGCGGCACCGCGGCCCGAACGCACCCGCTGCGCGCGATCCTGAAACGCGGGTCTCCGCGGTCGCTCGCGTACCAATCGAGACCGGCCGGCCCGCCGGCGGCCACGTCGAAGGCGAACGTGGCCCGGTCGGCCTCGCCGCACGCTTCGATATAGGCGAACTGCCGGACGTCCGGCACTTTCGCCGATCCGGGCCTGGCGCCGGGATCGATGCGATCCTCGCGCCGCAGTTCGGCCGCCATCAGCGCATAGGTCCACGGGTTGGCGTCCATCACCACCTCGCGCGACACATCGGTGAGCGTGACCATCTCGGGCGCCAGGGCGAAGCGGATCGCATCAGGGCCGTGGTCGCTGAACATGTTGTTGTCGGTCGACACCCACAACAGCGGATGGCGGCCCTCCCGCGCGCCGCGAAACGGCAGGATGTCGTGGCTGGCCCCCTGAAACGTCTCGCGCACCGTGCCGTCGCCCGTCTCCTCGACGCCGAAGACGAACTCGATGTCGGTGGTCCGGCCCCAGGTGGCCATGAGCCGATCCGTCGGCGTGCCGCCATCCTCGTGCGTGAAGATCATCGAGTAGTTGAACCCCGCGGCGGGGGCTAGCGCGCGTTCGACCCACATCAGCACCGGCACATCGCTGAAGCGCTCGACCGTGCCCGGTCGCGCGTGGAGGATGGGCGCCTGCGCGAGCCAGGCATGCTCGGGCCGGTTGGCGGCAAAGGCCGAGATCGCGATGCTCTGCACGTGAAAGTCGCCGGCATCTTTCCCGGAGAGCACGGCGTCGCGCTGCAACATCATCCGGTGGTCGCCCGCCGGCAGCGCGCCCAGCATGATCCGGTACGGCGCCGGCGCCTCGCCGCGGACGAGCAGCAGATGCTGCGAATACCGGCCGTCGAGGAGCACGCGCAGGGCGACCGCTTCACGGCCGTTCGCGCCCCAGTCGCACTGCCCGCAGCCGGCCGTGATCGTCGCGACGACTTCGCCCGCTTCCGCCAGGGTGAACCGGTGTTCCTGGCGTACGGCGACGGCGGCATCCCGGACCCGCGGCGACTCCGCCCGCAGCCCGACGACCATTGCTGCGACTATCGCCAGCGCCGCCTGAAGCGAACGTCTCATGAATCCCTCCACCGGCTCATCGGCCTCACGTCACATCGGCGACGGCGATAGTGGCGCCGGTCTCCCGGGCGCGTGTCGCGGCCACGCCAATCCGCAGCGCCTCCAGGCCGTCGTCGATCGTCACTGCCGGATCGCGCCCCTCCAGCACACGCCGCGCAAAATCCTGCAGCTGCGTGGTGTAGGCGTCGCGGAAGCGTTCCATGAAGTACGGCACCGTGTCATGCGCGACCGAGCCCTTTGTCATCACCATGATCGGTGTTTCGCGCAGATAGCCGATCCGGATCGTCCCTTCGAGGCCGAGGATTTCGGTCGAGATGTCGTAGCCGTAGATGCCGCTCCGCGTCAGATCGACCACCCCGAGCTTGCCGCTCTCGAAGATCAGGCTTGCGACGGCGTTGTCGATGTCGCCCACCGTCTCGAGCTCCGGGTAGGCGATCGTGCC
Organism: Vicinamibacterales bacterium; assembly: GCA_040902895.1. Classification (GTDB taxonomy): domain Bacteria; phylum Acidobacteriota; class Vicinamibacteria; order Vicinamibacterales; family SCN-69-37; genus JALYRV01. The sequence goes on from JBBDWL010000090.1 coordinate 72,806, forward strand.
GCCGATGGCCGCGACGCTTCTGACCTCGCCCATGAACCAGCGCGCGAGGTCGAAGTCATGGATCCCCATGTCGATCAGCATCCCGCCGCTGCTCTTCGGATCGGCGTACTCGAGGCTCGGACGAAACGGATCGCGCGAGGTCGCCTTGAAGACGAGCGGCATGCCGATGCGCCCCTGTTCGACTGCCAGCCTGGCCGCCGCATAGCCCGCGTCGTACCGCCGCATGAACCCCATCTGGAAGAAAATGCCTGCCGACGCGATGGCGGTCTGCATCTCGGCGATTTCCGCGAGCGACAGCGCCGGCGGCTTCTCGCAGAAGGCCGGCTTGCCCCGCGAGGCCGCGGCCAGCACGAGATCCCGATGGGTGTGCGTGGGCGTCACGATGACGATCGCGTCGACGCCGGGATCGTCGATGACCGCTGCCGGATCGGCGTAGTGGCGCGGCACGTCGAGCTCGCCGGCGACCTCTTCGGCGACGCCCGCGGCCGTGTCGCCGACCGCCGCCAGCCGCGTCTCCGGAATCCGCCCTGCGAGATCGCGTGCGTAGACGCGGCCGAGCCGCCCGAGTCCAATCAACCCGACTGCGAGACGCCGCCGTCCGCTCACTCGCGCGCGCCCCGCGTCACGAGCTCCAGCCGCACCTTGATCTCGGGCTCCACCGTCTCGCCGCGTATCAGCTTCACCGCGGCCTCCACCGCCGCCTTGCCCATCTCGTACGGAAACTGCGCGACCGACGCCGCCATCGACCCGCCGGCAATCGCGGTCTTGGCGTCGTCCAGCGCGTCGAACCCGACGACGCGGATCGTGCCGGTGCGGCGCGCGGCGGCAATCGCTTCGATCGCCCCGAGCGCCATGAGATCGCTCGCCGCGAAGACGGTATCGATCTCAGGGCGGGCCTGCAGCATGTTCTGAAACACGTTGAAGCCCTGATCGCGCTCCCAGTTGGCCGGCTGCGACGCGACGATCGTCACGCCGGGGGTCTCCTTGATCGCATCGCGAAAGCCGCGCAGGCGGGAATCGCCGGTCTCGTGTCCCGGAATCCCCTCGAGGATGGCGACCCTGGCCGTGCCGCCGCTGGCGCGGACGACGTATTCGCCGGCGAGCCGGCCGCCCTGATAGTTGTCGGATCCCACGAACGTCGCGGGCGCCACGCCGGCATCGGCCGCGGCTTTCGCATCGAGCCGCGTGTCGACGATCACGATCGGCACTTTCGCCTGACTTGCCTTGACCAGCGCCGAGACGATCTCGCGCGATCCGCTTGGCGTGATGCACAGGGCACCGATGCCGGTTTGAATCAGGTTCTCGACGATCTGCATCTGCTTCTCGACGTCGATCTCACGTTCGGCGGCCTGCACCTGCAGCCGCACGCCCAGACGCGAGGCGGCCTCCTCGGCACCGCGCCTCATGTCGACGAAGAACGGATGATTCAGCGTCTTGACGACGAGGGCGACCGTCGGCGGAGCGTCGCCTTCGCCGGCACGGTTGCACGAGAGCGGAAGCAGGGCGAGCACGAGCAGGAGAACGGCTTTGCGCATATGAATCCTGGCGGCGCTACCCGCGCCGGCGTTTGAGAAGCGTGTCGATGAGCACGGCGCCCACGATCACGGCACCAATGACGATCTGCTGAAGGAATGAGGAGACGCCGAGCAGATTGAGCCCGTTGCGGAGCACGCCCATGATCAGCGCGCCGACGAGCGTGCCGGCCAGCGTGCCGCCGCCTCCCATCAGGCTGGTGCCGCCGATGACGGTGGCCGCAATGGCGTCGAGCTCGTACATCATGCCGGCGATCGGCTGCGCCGAATTGAGGCGCGCCGTCAGCAGCACGGCGGCCACGGCGCTCATCAGGCCCGACACGCCATAGATCATCATCTTGTGGAAGCGCACATTCACGCCCGACAGGCGTGTCGCTTCCTCATTGCCGCCAATCGCGTACACGTACCGGCCGAAGATCGTCCGCGAGAGCACGAGATGCGCGGCCAGGTACACGCCCGCCATCACGAGGATTGGCGCGGGAATGAAGAAGACCGTGCCGGTCGCGATGCTGCGGAAGCCTGGGTCGAATCCTGAGACGGGGCGACCTTCGGTGAAGAGCAGCGCGGCCCCGCGCGCGACGCTCATCATGCCGAGGGTGACGATAAACGGCGGCAGTCCGCCCCAGCTGATGAGCGCGCCATTGACCATGCCGCATGCGACGCCCACCGATGCGCCAAGCGCGAGGGCCACCGGCAGCGCCTGCCCGCTTTGAAGCGCGACACCCAGCACCACACCCGACAGCGCCACGATCGAACCGACCGAGAGATCGATGCCGCCCGAAATGATCACGTACGTCATGCCGGCGGCGACCACGGCGTTGATGCTGGTCTGCTGCGCGACGTTGAGCAGGTTCGAGACGGTGAGGAAGTGCGGCGTCAGCGCCCAGAGCATCGCTGACAGCGCCACCAGCCCCATGACGGTGCCGAATTGTCGCGCGGCCGACACGCGCGCGCGGCCGCTTCGCATGGCGCCGGCCATTCCGGCCATTCCCCCCGCCGCTGGTGGAGCCACCATCGTCATGATGCGAGCCCCAGCGCGGCGCTGAGCACCTGCGCCTGGGTGGCGGACCGGGCGTCCATCTCGGCGCGGATGCGGCCGCCATGCATGACGAGGATTCTATCGCTCATGCCGAGCAGCTCCGGCAGCTCCGACGAAATCATGATGATGCCGGCACCGCGGGCGGTGAGGCGATTCATCAGATGGTAGATTTCGATCTTGGCGCACACGTCGACGCCTCGTGTGGGCTCGTCGAAAATGAAGATGCGCGCGTCGCCGGCGAGCCACTTGCCCAGCACCACCTTCTGCTGGTTGCCGCCGCTCAGCAGGCGCACCACCTGCCGCGGCGCGGTCTTCACGCGCAGATCGCGCACGATGCCGTCGGCGAGCTGCTGTTCGCGGACGCGTTTGATGAACCCGAAGCGGCTGAGGCGCCGGCCGTGCGGCAGCCCGATGTTTTCCGCCGACGTGAGATCCGGCACCAGTCCCTGGGCTTTGCGATCCTCCGGCAACAAGCCGATGCCGCGCTCGATCGCGTCGGCGGGCGATCGCAGCGTCACGGGCGCACCGCCAATGATGATGCGTCCGGAGCTGTGACGATCCGCGCCCGCCAGCACTCTCGCGAGCTCGCTGCGTCCGGCGCCGAGCAGGCCGGCGATGCCGACGATCTCGCCGGCGCGAAGCGAGAAGCTGATATCGGTCAGCTGTCCGTCGCGTGAGACCTCTTCCACCCGCAGCAGCTCGTCGCCCGGCGCGACGCGCTCACGAGGAAAATGGCCGCCGACGTCACGGTCGGCCATGAGCCGCACCAGTGTGGCGGGTGTGACCTCGCCGATTGCGCACGTCGCGACATTCCGGCCGTCGCGCAAGACGGTAACGCGATGGCCGAGGCGAAAGACTTCGTCGAGGCGGTGCGTGATGTACACCACGGCCACGCCGCGCGCCGCCAGCCGCTGAATGAGCGCGAACAGCTGATCGACTTCCTTCGCCGTGAGCGCCGATGTCGGCTCGTCCATCACCAGCACTGACGCGACATCCTCGGGCGTGGCAGACGGTGCGGCGAGCGCTTTCGCAATCTCAACGAGCTGGCGCTCGGCAAGACTCAGGCTGCCGACGACGGCGTCGGGCGGCAGATCCATGCCCAGTGCCGCGAGCAACTGCCCGGTCTCGCGCCGCAGCCGGCGCTGATCGACGATGCCGAAGAACGATCGCGGTGCGACGCCGAGATAGACGTTCTCGGCGACGGTCATCTGCGGAACGAGGTTCAGCTCCTGGTAAATCACCCGGATGCCGAGACCGAGCGCATCGCGCGGCGACGCGATCTCCACCGGCTGGCCGTGCATGCGGATCTCTCCGGCGTCTCCACGCTGCGCGCCGCTCAGAATCTTCATGAGGGTCGACTTGCCCGCGCCGTTCTCGCCGAGCAGCATGTGCACTTCGCCCGGCCGAAGCGTGAGATCCACGCCGTCGAGCGCCACGACGCCTGGAAACGCCTTCCGGATGCCGAGCATCTCGAGCCGCGGCGGCGCGTCGGAGGACGGGGCGGGCCCTGGGATGGTCATTGGTGTGCGTCGGTGGAACGGATTCAGACGGCGGGCCATGGAAGCCCGCCGTCTGACAGAGGCGACGACTAGAACGCGATGCGCAGCGAGAACTGCATCACGCGCGGATCGCCGGCGAGCGACGAGATGACGCCTGCCGTGGAGCTGGCGATGTTCCCGTTCGGCAGGCCGAAGTTCGCCCGGTCGAACAGGTTGAACACGTCCCATCGCAGGGTGGCGTTCACACGGCTCGTGACGTCGAGCCGGCGCTGCACACTCATATCGAACGTCGACCAGCCGGGGCCGCGCAGTGAGTTGCGGCCGGCGTTGCCGAAATTGCCCGAGAGCACCGGCGCGAACGCCGCAGGGTTGAACCACTGCTCAACCGTCTCCGCGCCTTTGGTGTCGCCGACGAGATTGGGCTGTCCGGTGGCGCCCGGTCCGACGTTGTTGTTGCCCTGCGTTACCGTGAACGCGCGGCCGGAGCGGGCGCTGAAGATGCCGCTGACCAGCCAGCCTCCGAGCAGATGGCGACCGATGCCATCCTGCAGATACGGCTTGCCTGCGCCGAACGGCAGCTCGAAGAGGAAGTTGCCGACGAAGCGGTGGCGCACGTCGAAGTCACTCGGCCCTTCCCACGACTCCAGGTCGCGGCCGTTCTGCGGCCGGCCCGACGAGGCAGCCAGGTGCTCCGGCGCCTGATCGCGCGCCTCGCCGAGGGTGTACGACGCGCGATAGCCGAATCCGCGCGTGAACCGCCTCGCGAGCGAGAGATCGAGCCCGCGATAACTGGCGTCTGCCGTCATCTCGCGCCACTGAATGTGGCCGAAGCCGGGGTAGGGCACCGGCCCGTTCGCATCGCGCGTGCCGGCCTGCGGCTGATTCAGGTTGCGCAGCACGGCGAGGTGCCGCGTGAACGAGCCCACCAGGTCGGCCGACAGAACCATGTCGCCCCACAACTGATGTTCCACGCCGGCGCCGAACTGCTGCACCATCGTGCGCGGGGAGTCAGCGTCTGCCGCGCGAATGAGCAGCCGGCTCAGCACCAGATTCGATGGGTCGAGGAAGTTTGACGGGAAGCCGTCACGCAGGCGCAGCGCCGGCACCGTCGACCCGCTCGACGCCGAGATGTCGACGTTGAGGAGTCCCGGGGGATTGAGCGCGAGCTGATCCTCCGACCCGATGCGGTCGAACTGGTTGTAGAAGATGCCGTAGCCGCCGCGCACAATCGTGCGGTCGCTCAGCTTGTAGATCGCCCCGATGCGCGGCGCGAAGTTGTTCTTGTCGGGATTCACCAGCGCGCGATCGGCGAGCGAGCCGTCAGAGGCAAAGACCAGCGACGCCGACGCCGGGTCGAAGTTCGCCATGCGGTTGTCGGCCTCGTAGGCCGGGGCCATGAAGTCGTACCGCAGCCCGATGTTCAGCGTGAACGCGTCGCTGACCTTCCAGTCGTCCTGCACGAAGAACGACGTCGACCACAGGCGCTGGTTGACGACGAACACATTGGTCAGCTGTGCGCGTTGCGCGTAGCCGAGCAGGAAGTCGCCGAAGGCGCTGCCCGTGAAGGCGCCGTTGAAGCTGAGATTGCCGCGCGTCGGCGCCACGTCGAAATACTCGTTCTTCAGCGGGAACATCACGTCGGCGCCGAACTTCCACTGGTGCTTGCCGCGCAGCCACGTGAGCGTGTTCAGGTACTGGAACTGGTCGGTGTGCTGGAACTTCGGCATGAAGTTCGGCGAGCCGAGCCGCAGGTGGCCCGAGATGTCCATGCCGACGATGCCGCCGATGATGCGCGGGTCGTTCGGCACGCCCCGGAAGCCGATCAGCGCGTTGCCGTCTTCGCCGAACGGATCCTGCGTGCCCTCACTCGAAGCCCGTGCCCACGAGAAGCGCGCCTCGTTGACCAGCGTGGCGCCGAGCACTTTTGTCCAGCCGCCGACCAGCCCGTGCGACTTCAGAAAATTGCGGCCCCAGGCGGACGTTGATGTGCCATCGAGGATGCCGCCCAGGAAGCCGGGCACGAACCTGAAGCGATCGCTGTAGATGTAGCGGGCAAAGATCGTGTCGCTGTCGGTCGCGCGGAATTCGAGGCGCCCGAGGTAGCGCTCCGACTCGTCCTCGACGTTCGGCTGCAGCAGCAGATTGTTGCTGCCTGCGGCGTTCGGCGCCGGCAGCATACCCATGATCGCGGCGGCCACGGGATCGATGCGGTCGGCCGGAATCGTCGAATTCGCGAACGGCAGCCCCGTGAGCGGATCCCGCACGGTGCCGCTCAGAATTCCGCGGCGCTCGTTCTCGGTCAGCACGCGCCCGGTGCGCAGCACGCCCTGCTTGATGCGGGTGCCTTCGAAGTCGCCGAAGAAGAAGGCGCGGTTGCGCACGATCGGCCCGCCCAGGTTGCCGCCGAACTGGTTCTGGTTGTTCGTGGGCTTGTCCTGCCCGGCCCGCTTGGCGAAGAAGTTGTTCGAGTCGAACTTGTCGTCGCGGAAGAAGTCATAGACCGTGCCGCGCAGCGTGTTCGTACCCGACTTGGTATTGACGATGATGGCGGCGCCAGGCGACCAGCCGTATTCGGCGGCGTAGGGGCTCGTCACGACCTTGAACTCGTCGATCGCGTCGACCGACGGGCGTGAAATCTGCGTCGACAGCTCCTGCACGTTGGTGGAGAAGCTGTTGTTGTTGACCCCATCGAGCAGGAAGTTGTTCTGGAGGCTGCGATTGCCGTGCACGCTGACGCCGCCGGTGCGGCCCGACGATGTGCCGCCGGCCTGTTCGGTGTAGCGGTCGCTCTGCACGCCGGGAACCATGGCCAGCAGGTCGTCCCAGTTGCGGATGGCCAGCGGCAGCTTCGATACCTCGTTGCGGTCGACGACTTTGCCGACGACAGCCGATTCGGTGTTCACGAGCGGGAGCACGCCTTCGACCCGCACGGTCTCGTCCATGGAGCCGACGGCGAGGGAGAGATCGAGCCGCGCGCGTGCGCCGACCTCGAGCCGCACGGTCTGCTGCAGGCGCTGGAACCCGGGCGCCTCCGCTTCGACGAGGTATTCGCCGGGCGCAAGGTTGACGACCAGATAGGTGCCGTCATTGGTTGTTGCCGCGGCCGACGAGACGCCGGTCGTCAGGCTCGTCACGCGCACCTGCGCTTTCGGGATGATGGCGTCGGATGGATCCCGCACGACGCCGGTCAGCGTGGCGCGATCGACCTGCGCGAACGCCGTCGCGGCCGACGCGAGCAGCAGGATGAGCCCGGTGGCCGCCACATGAAGTCTTCGTGACATGGATCGTTCCTCCTCCAAAACTAACGTTGTTCCGCCGCCGGAGGCGGCACTACCGGCAGCCGCGGGTCGGGCGGCGGCCAGGCTCTGAATGACGCATACCGCGGGTCGTCGCTGGCCGCCATCGAACGCCGCGTGCCGGCCAGCACGTTCAGGTAGTACGCGTCGTAGCCATGCGCGGTAACGAACGGGTGATATCCGGATCGAATCAGCACGACGTCGCCGTGCCCGACGGTGATGGCGCGGTCAGCCGCCGGCCCGTACAGCCGCTGAATCCCATAGGCGTCCTGGTGCGCGAAGCGGTAATAGTAAACCTCTTCGAGCCGTACCTCCGCAGGGGGTCGATCCTCATCGTGTTTGTGCGGAGGATAGCTCGACCAGTTGCCGCCAGGGGTGAACACCTCGCAGACCAGCAGGCGGTCAGCCGGGAAACCGGGCGGAATGATGTCGATAATCTGGCGCGTTGCGTTGGCGCCGCCCCGGATCTCGCCGCCGCAGTCCGCGGGGCGGACGAGGCGCGGGGTGAGCTGCCGGGTCGACGGTGCGCGGCCGTCGGCCAGCTCGGTGCGCTCGTCGGCCGTGACGGTGAACCGGGTGCGCCGCGGCAGATACAGCGCATGCGGGTAGCCCGCGAAGACGTCGCGCCGCGGGCCGAGGCCCGCCGATCCCGATCCGTCCGGCGCGGCCCGCGGCCCCTGGTACGCCACCCGGCACGCGCCCTGGAGCAGCACGAGACAGCACTCCTCTTCGCCGGTCCTGCCGTGCCACGGGGCGCCCGGCGCCACCTGCCGCACGGCGAAGTGCACCCACTGCCAGCGCGCGCGCGCGCGTGTGACCTCCACCACCGTGCCCGTCACGGACGGGGGCAGTGGACGCGATGGGAACAGGACCCGCGCCGAAGCGCTTCGCTGGCTCAAGGGAAACCCGCGCAAGGATGCTCCGGGAGCCGCTCGGTGTCAAGCAGCCTTTTTCCGGCCGAAGCGGTTTGCGCACGACGGCCGCCGCGAGGTATTAACTACCGGTTCCGCTCCGGGCTTCATGGCAAATATCTACGACGTCGCCAAGCGCGCGCGCGTGTCGGCCGCGACGGTCTCGGCCGTCCTCAACGACAGCGCCTTCGTCAGCCCCGCGCTGCGCGCCCGCGTGCTGGCCGCGATCAAGGCGCTCGCGTACCGGCCAAATCTGCTTGCGCGCGGCCTGGCGCAGCAGCGGTCGCAGACGCTCGGGATGATCGTGCCCGACATCGCCAATCCATTTTTTCCGGAGGTCGTGCGCGGCGCCGAGGACGTGGCGCGCGAAGCGGGCTACAGCCTGGTGCTGGCCAGCACCGACAACGATCCGATCCGCGAAGATCGATACCTGCAGCTGTTTCTGGCGAAGCGCGTCGACGGCGTCCTGCTCACGAAAGCGCCCGCACCCTTTCACGGACGCACGGCCGCCATGCTGCGCCGGGCGCGCGTGCCGATCGTGCAGGTCGCACGAACGGTGCCCGGGCTCAAAGCGGATGCGGTGCTGATGGACGATCGTGGCGCCGCCTACGAAGCCACGGCGCACCTCGCGCGCCTCGGATACACCCGGATCGCCATGGTGTCGGGCCTCACCGGCGCCAGCACCTCGAAGCAGCGGCTCACGGGCTTTCGCGCGGCACTGGCCGCTCACGGCCTGGCCGCCGATCCGCAGCTCGTCGCCGAAGGCGACTATCAGGTCCAGTCGGGCTATCGCGCGGGCCTCGCGCTGCTCAAGCGCAAGCCCGAGGCCGTGTTCATCTCCAACTATCTGATGACGGTCGGCTTCATGATCGCGCTGCGGCAGTACCGCCTCCGCTGTCCCGACGACGTCGCGATCGTCACCTGCGACGATCATCCGTGGCTCGATTACTTCGCGCCCCGCCTGACGACCATGGACCTGCCAAAGCAGAAGCTGGGCGCAGAGGCGGCGGCGCTCCTGATCGATCGGCTGGCACGGCCCTCGCGGCCGTCTGAAACGATCGTGCTTCCGGGCACGCTGTGCGTGCGTGAATCCTGCGGCGCGCTGCTGCGCCAGCCCGCTTTCCCGTGACATCACGCTGATGCGGATCGCGAATGCTCCGTGCTCGTGGGGGGTCCTGGAGTTCGATCGCACGACGGCGACAGCGCCTTTTGGTGACGTGCTCGACGAGCTGCGTCTCTCCGGATATGACGGCACCGAGCTCGGCGACTGGGGCTTCATGCCGACCGATCCGGGGCGGCTTCGACACGAACTGCAGGCGCGCCATCTCGCACTCGTCGGCGCATTCGTGCCGGTCGCGCTTGCGCGGCCGGAGGCGCATGACGCGGGAGTCGAAGCCGCCCTGCGCACGGCGCGACTTCTCACGGCCGCCGGTTTCGACCAGGCTCTCATCGTGCTCTCCGACGACAACGCGAGCGTCGCGCGGCGCGAAAGCCGCGCTGGCCGCCTCCAGCCCGGGGATGGCCTCGATGATGCCGGCTGGAACGTGTTTGCCGCGGGGGCCGATCGCATCGCGCGCGCGGTGCGCGAAGACACCGGCCTGCGATCCGTATTTCATGCGCATTGCGCCGGCTATGTCGAGACGCCCGGCGAGATCGGCGAGCTGATGGCGCGCACCGATCCGCGGTTACTTGGCCTCTGTCTCGACACCGGCCACATTCTCTACGGCGGTGGCGATCCGGTTGCGGTACTCGAGCGCCACGCGCCGCGCGTGTGGCACGTGCACTTCAAGGACTGCGACCCCGCCGTGGCGCGTCAGGCCCGCAGCGAGGGCCTCGGGTATCTCGACGCCGTTCGCCGCCGGCTGTTCGCGGAGCTCGGCACCGGAGCGGTGGACTTCACGGCGATCGTCGGCGCTCTGCGCCGTCACGCCTACGACGGCTGGATCGTCGTCGAGCAGGACGTCTTTCCAGGAGACGGCACACCTGCCGAGAGCGCGCGCCGCAGCCGCGCCTATCTCGCCTCGCTCGGCTTGTGACGCTCACACGCCGGCCGCGAGCGGCGCCCCGCGGGCCTCGAGGAACGCGCGCACCTCTCCCAGGGTCGGCATGAAGTTGGCGCAGCCATGGCGCGTCACGACGATCGCGCCGACGGCATTGCCGATGCTCGCCGCCGCCTCCAGCGTGTGCCCCTGGTGCAGCCCGTACAGCAGGCCGCTCGCGAATGCATCGCCGGCGCCCAGCACGTTGAGCACGTCAACCGGGAAGGGATCGATGTCGGTGCGGCTGCCGTCCTGGCGGCAGATCGTCGAGCCGCGCGCGCCGCGCTTGAGCACAAAGGCCGGGACGCCCGTATCGAGCAACCGCGCCACCGCCGCCTCGGTGTCCTCGTCCGCGCCGGCGGCCCGCGCCTCTTCTTCGGTCCCGACGGCCAGCGCCGCGGCGCCGGTGAGCGCCTGCACGTGATGCGCATAGTCGGCCGCCGACGGCCATTGGTCCGGCCGGTAATCGAGATCCACGACGACGTCGGCGCCCGCGGCGCGCGCGCGGGCGGCGGCGTGGCTGGTGGCGGCCCGAGAGGGCTCGCGCGACAGGCCGGTGCCGCTCAGAAAGACGAAGCGGCTCGAGGCGACCGGCGAGGCGTCGACGTCGCCGATCGTCAGCGCGATGTCGGCACAGTTGTCGCGGTAGAACGTCAACGGGAAGTGATCCGGCGGCTGAATCGTGAGGATGACCGCGCTGGTGCGGCGGCCGGCCTTGCTCGGAATGAACCGCGTCTCGACACCCTCTTCGGTCAGAAAATGCCGGACGAACTCGCCTACCTGATCGTCGCCGACCGCCGTGAGCAGCGCGCTGCGCATGCCCAGCCGTCGCGTGCCCACGGCGACGTTGGTCGGACATCCGCCGACGTACGCGTCGAAGCTTCTGACGGCGGTGATCGGCACGCCAATCTCATGCGCGTAGAGATCGATCGAGCTGCGCCCCATGCACAGCAGATCGAAACGCTCCGTCTCAGTCATGCGGCACTCCTTTCCAGGCGTCGATGACCGTCAGGTAGTTGGCGGCAATCTGGCCGACGGCGGCCTCGCGGCCGACACGGCCGGAGAAAAAGTCGCCGGCCGGTCCGAAATACACGGAGCGGCCGATGGCGAACCCCGCGGCGCGGGGCACCGATCGCGCCGTCTCGAACCAGGTCCGGATCGTCTCCAGGGGCGCCGCTTTTCCGAGGATCAGGATGCGCGGTCCCAGCGCCTCGGCCACGGCCGCGTCGACCGCGCGCATCGCGCCCGGCTCGGGCGTGCCCTCGATCTTCCAGAAATCGGGGACGACGCCCGCCGCGTAGGCGTCGCGGATGAACCCGGCGACCATGCCCGGCCGCGCGAGGCGCTCGAACTCCGCTTCGCGTTCGCCAGCCTGCGCGACGACGAGCACTTCGAGCAGGAACACCTTCCCCTCGGCGCGGCACCAGGTCGCGAGCGCCTGCAGCATCGCCATCTGCCGCGCCTGAGTGCCGGCCTCCCACTCGGGGCGATGGCGCACGAGAACTTTGACGAAGTCGCCCGTCGCGTCCTGCCAGAAGGGATCGCGGCCCCACGCCAGCGGGACGACCCCCGCGCGCTCGACCGGCGTGCCGACGGCGATGCCGGCCGCGCGGGCGCGCGCGACCTCGGGCGCGGCATATTCCGCGTCCACCAGAAAGGCCGCGAAGCGCCGGGCATCATCGGACCGTTCGCGGGCCGCGATCAGTCCGTCGAGCGCCAGCTGCTTGGCGCCCGGGATACGCGCCCGGTCGACGCCGTGCTCGTCGCACCACTGTTCCCATTGCCACCGGTGGTCCGCCGCCAGCATGTAGATCGGATCGTCGGGATGTCGCACTCTTCGGAGGCCTCCGCCGCGAAGAGACTATAGAATGCTTCGCCCGGCAACAAGGAGGCCCGTGTCCAAAACATTGCGGCAGACCATGGCGCAGGCGCTCGTCCGATACATGAGCGCGCAGTTCAGCGAACGCGACGGCACCCGCCAGCGGTTCTTCGCGGGCGTCTTCGGCATCTTCGGCCACGGCAATGTCGCCGGCGTCGGCCAGGCGCTCGACGCCATGCGCGACCGCATGCCGTATTACCAGTGCCGCAACGAGCAGGCGATGGTGCACACGGCGGCGGCGTTCGCGAAGATGTCGAGACGGCTGCGGACGCTGGCCTGCACGGCGTCGATTGGCCCTGGCGCCACCAACATGATCACGGGGGCCGCCGGCGCGACGATCAACCGCCTGCCGGTGCTGTTGCTCCCGGGCGACATCTTCGCCAGCCGGGCGCCCGCGCCCGTGCTGCAGCAGCTCGAGTCGGAGCGCACGCAGGACATCTCGGTCAACGACTGCTTCCGTCCGGTCTCGCGTTACTGGGATCGCATCGCACGGCCCGAACAGCTGCTCACGGCGCTGCCCGAAGCGATGCGCGTGCTCACGTCGCCCTCCGAGACAGGCGCCGTGACATTGGCGCTGCCGCAGGACACCCAGACCGAGGCGTGGGATTTCCCCGAGCGATTTTTCGAAGCGTGCACCTGGCATATCGCGAGGCCGCGGGGCGACGCCGAGATGCTCGCCCGCGCCGCCGCGGCTATCCGCGGCAGCCTGCGGCCAATGATCATCGCCGGCGGCGGCGTGCTGTACAGCGACGCCGCCCATGCGCTGCGCCGATTCGCCGAGGCCGCCGGCATCGGCGTCGCGGAGACGCAGGCCGGCAAGAGCGCCATCGCATGGGATCACCCGCTGGCACTCGGATCGGTGGGCGTCACGGGAAGCCTCGCCGCAAACCAGCTGGCGCGCGAAGCCGATCTCGTCATTGCCATCGGCACGCGTCTCGCCGACTTCACGACAATGTCGAACACGGCGTTCGACCTCGGCGTGCGGATGATCGCCATCAACGTGACCGACATGGACGCGTCCAAGCGGTCGGCCATCGCCGTGGTGGCCGACGCCCGTGCGGCGCTCGACGAGCTGACGCCGATGCTCGCGGACTGGACAACGACGCCGGACTACCGGGAGGCGCTCGATCGGCGGGTCGCCGCCTGGCGCGCCGAGGTCGACGGCCTCACCGCCGGCGGACGCGACGGCGACTCGAACGCCGCGCCGCTCGCGCAGGCCGACATCGTCGGGCTCGTCAATCGCTTCGCGGAGGATCGTGACGTCGTCGTCGGCGCGGCAGGCAGCCTGCCGGGCGATCTGCACAAACTCTGGCGCGCGCGCGAGCCCGGTACTTATCACGTCGAGTACGGCTACTCCTGTATGGGGTACGAGATCGCGGGAGGCCTTGGCGTGAAGATGGCCGATCCGTCACGCGAGGTGTACGTGATGGTGGGCGACGGCTCGTACCTGATGATGGCGCAGGAGATCGTGACGGCGGTGCAGGAGGGCCTGAAACTGACGATCGTGCTGGCCGACAGCCAGGGGTTTGCCAGCATCGGCGCGCTGTCCCGGTCGGTTGGGTCGGGCGGGTTCGGAACGCACTATCAGCGCCGCAATCCTCAGACCGGCGCACTCGACGGCGGTCCGCTGCCGGTCGATCTGGCCGCGAACGCCGCATCGCTCGGCGCGATCGTCCATCGTCCTGCCGACCGCGCGTCGTTCGAGGCCGCCCTCGAGGCCGCGCGCGCCTCTGATCGGACGACGGTGATCCATGTGCAGGTCGATCCGCTTCGAGGCGTGCCGGGCTTCGACTCGTGGTGGGACGTGCCAGTCGCCGAAGTGTCGGATCAGCCGGAGGTGCAGGACGCGCGGCGCCGATGGGAACGTGCGCGGCGCGAGCGCTGACCCGTTACGCCGGCTCGATCCAGCCGAAGGTGCGCTCCACCGCTTTCTGCCATTCGCGATAGGCCGTCTCGCGCCGGTCGGCGGACCACTGCGGATCCCACTGCCGGTCCGCTTTCCAGTGCGTCCGGAGCACGTCGACATCGCGCCAGAACCCCACCGCCAGACCTGCGGCGTAGGCCGCGCCCAGCGCCGTCGTTTCGGCAACCACGGGCCGAACCACCGGCACGCCCAGCACGTCGGCCTGCAGCTGCATCAGCGTGCCGTTGACGGTGGCGCCTCCGTCCACCTTCAGCACGCCGAGTGCGACGCCTGAATCCGCGACCATGGCGTCGGCGACCGCGCGCGTCTGGAAACAGATCGCTTCCAGCGTCGCCCTGGCGAGATGCGCCTTCGTGTTGAAGCGCGACAGGCCGACGATGGCACCGCGTGCGTCGGATCGCCAGTACGGCGCGAACAATCCCGAGAAGGCGGGCACGAAGTAGATGCCGCCGTTGTCGGGCACCGCGTTGGCGAGCGCCTCGATCTCGGACGCGTCGGCGATGATCCCGAGCTGGTCGCGGAGCCACTGCACGGCCGATCCGGTGACCGCAATCGAGCCTTCCAGCGCGTACACCGCCGGCGCGCCGCCGAACCGGTAACAGGCCGTCGTCAGCAGCCCGGCCTTCGACGGCACGACGTCGCGGCCGGTGTTGAGCAGCATGAAGTTGCCGGTGCCGTACGTGTTCTTCGCCTCGCCAGGCGCGAAGCAGGCCTGGCCAACGGTCGCGGCCTGCTGATCCCCGAGATCGCCGCACACGATCACCTCGGCACCGGCGGGGCCCGTCACCCTGGTCTGCCCGTATCCGGCCGGATCGGACGACGATCGGATCTCCGGCAGCATCGACCGCGGGATGCCGAACAGCGCGAGCAGCTCGTCGTCCCACGCGAGCGTGCGCAGGTCCATCAGCAGGGTGCGGCTTGCGTTGGTGACGTCGGTGACATGCACGCCGCCGTCGGCCCCTCCCGTCAGATTCCAGATGACCCAGGTGTCGATGTTGCCGAAGACGGCCTCGCCGCGCTCCGCCGCGGCCCCCACGCCTTCGACGTTTTCGAGGATCCATTGCAGTTTCGAGGCGGAGAAGTACGTCGCGGGCGGCAGGCCCGTGCGCGCGTACAACAATGCGCGCTTCGACTCGAGCGCCGTGACGATCGCGCCGGTGCGGGTGTCCTGCCAGACGATGGCGTTGTACCAGGGCCGGCCGGTTTTGGGGTTCCAGACAACCGTGGTTTCGCGCTGGTTCGTGACGCCGATGGCCGCGAGATCGCGGCCCGACAGGCCGGCGGCGCGGAGCGCGCCGGTGATCACCTCGTTGACACGCGCCGCAATTTCGACCGGATCGTGCTCGACCCATCCAGGCCGCGGCAGGATCTGGCTGTGTTCGATCTGCCGGCGCGCAACTTCCACGCCGCGCTCGTCGAACACCATGAAGCGCGTGCTCGTCGTGCCCTGATCAAGCGCGCCGATGCAGCGGCTCACGGCTCAGAACCCTACCAGCCGGTAGAGCGCAGCGCCCCCGACGCCGCCGGCGATGGGCGCCGCAACGGGAATCCAGCTGTAGCTCCAGTCGGACGGTCCTTTGCCGGGTATTGGCAGCAGCGCGTGCACGAGCCGCGGACCGAAATCGCGCGCGGGGTTGATCGCGTAGCCGGTGGGGCCGCCGAGCGACAGGCCGATCCCGAGCACGAGCACGCCGACGAGCAGCGGTTGCAGGCCGCGGCTGAACACGATCGAGAGATCGACCTCGCCCGCGCTGGCCCAGCCCCGCGCGTTCGCGCCAATCGCCAGCACGCCGAAGAGCAGCACAGCGGTGCCGATTGCTTCGGCGAGCAGGTTCGCCGGCGTGTGCCGGATCGCGGGTGCCGTGGAGAACACGGCCAGCTTCGTGCCCGGATCGTCGGTGAGCCTCCAGTGAGGGTAGTACATCAGCCACACGAGGACGGCGCCGGCGGCCGCGCCTAGCATCTGGGCGGCCACGTAACCGGGCACGTCGGGCCAGGGAAAGCTGCCGATCGACGCGAGCGCAATCGTGACGGCGGGATTGAGGTGCGCGCCGCTGATGCGCCCGACGGCATAGACGGCGATCGCCACCGCGACGCCCCAGCCGATCGTGATGACAATCCACCCGGAGCCCTGGCCCTTGGATCGCGCGAGCAGAACGTTGGCGACGACGCCGTCACCGAGCAGGACGAGAATCATGGTCCCGACGGCTTCGGCGAGAAAGGTGGGCATCCCGGCAGAACGTATCCGTTCCGGCCGTCGGAATGCAAACCGCAACCGCCCTCGAGCCTATGCCGGCGCCGTCGAACATCTCTAGGCCGACGGGCCGCTGCATTGCGTCAACGGCGTGTCGAGGATCCGAACAGGTACACGAAGTTGACGACGGGAAACGCGATGAAGTCGCCGGCGCCGATAGGGACAGCCAGCGCGAGATCGGCCGACAGCCGCTCGCCGAGGAAACGGATGCCCCCAGACACGATACCGTTGCCTTCCTGCCAGACGTAGTTTTCCGTAATCAACTTCAGGTTGCGGTGCGCGCGGCGTTCGCCGCCCACCATCACGACGCCACCCGACGAGTCGCCGCTGTAGGCGATTCCGGCGCCCGCAGTAACAGCGTTGTCGGAGCTGCCGAACGTCGCCACGCCGTAGGCGATACCACCGCTGTCGCCGCTCGAGTTGAACATCTGGAGCACGCCGACTGCCACCTGGGTGTTCTCACCGCGGTGGACCTGAAACTTCGGGGTGACCCAGAAGGGACGAAAGTCCTCGTCGATGCCAATAACCAGCGGCGTGCCGCCACCAATCGAAAAGCGATCGGTGACGCCGACCTGGACGAAAGGCGCGAGAAATTCGAAGACCCCGACCGAGACCTGTCCTTTCTCGAGAGACCTGGCTGTCGGCGCGAAGAAGAGGCGCGTGTGGTGACTGTCGGACCTGACGAACTCGCCGTTCTGAATGCGTCCCTTGACGATCCGCAGCGACACGATTTCCTGGCGCTGTGCGGTCAGGACCGCGCCGGCGTGCGTCCGGAACACGACTTCGCGCTCGTCCTCGCGCTCGACGGTGCCGAACGCGCGGGATCCATCCTTCAGCACCAGCTCGTACAGCTCGGTGGCGCCCGTTTCCACCTGGCGTTGGGCCGTCGGCGGCTCCTGCCCGAAGACCGGCGTAGTCGCGAGCACCATGGCGACGGCGGCGAGTGTTGTTCTCAGCATGACAGTCATTGAAGCCGCTGCTCGGCCGGCGTTACAGCCGACCCCAATCTTCAATCTTCGATCTTCAATTGAATGTGGGGTGGATGACGGGAATCGAACCCGCAACGTCCGGCGCCACAGGCCGGTGCTCTGCCGTTGAGCTACATCCACCGCGAGGAGGGTGAACTCAAGAGTTTAGCACCCGATTTCAGGGCTGAGCAAACTGTCTGCCTCGAGTGGCGGACATTGGCGCGGGCGTCATGCGGGCAGCCGGCTGCTCGCGTTGATGATCGCAGGGCCGCTCGTCGCCGAGCGCCACCAGCCGGCCGTCCTCCACTTTCATCGAGCGCACGAACACCGATGATGCCGAGACCTGCTTCGCGCCGTACATCAACTGGTCGGCGTAATCGAGCAGCGCGACGGCAAGCTGCGGGGCATGCGCGCGCCGGTCGTCGATCGACCCGAGCTCGAGGCAGACGATCCCGACGTCGACCTTGACGGGGCGTTCGGCCAGCTGTTCGTGCTCGCGCGACCAGTCGTATCCCTCGACCGCGCGCTTGTACCGGTTGCCGATCAGGCATGCGGTGTCGTGCCGCTGCAGATCCGTGATGACGAAACAGAACTCATCGCCGCCAAGCCGCGCGTGGAGATCGCGGCTCGCGCCGGCGCGATCCGAGGCGATCAGGTCTTCGGATCGGACCTTTTCCGACAGCAGATGCGCGACGCGCTCGATGATGAGGTCGCCCACGGCATGACCCAGCGTGTCGTTATAGAGCTTGAAGCTGTTGATATCGACGACGCCGACGCCGATGCACTTGATGCGCTGTTCGGTGGCCAGATACGCCTCGAAACGCTGCCGGAACGCGTCGAAGCGGAACAGCTTCGTCTTGGGATCGCGCTGCGACTTGTCGCTGAGGTCGGCCACCACATCCTCGAAATAGCGCGCGATCGCGCTGACCCGATGGTCTTTCTCGCTGAGCTGCGCGTGCAGCGTCTGGATTTTTTCAGCGAAGCCCTCCGAAAGTGCGCGAATCGCATCGTCCTTGGATGACTCGAGCAAATCGCGCTGCCACTGCAGTACGCTCTCGAGACCGCGGATGAGTTCCTCGCGCTCGTGGCGGCTCATGCGGAACTCGCGTGCGACCCATTCGCGGAGCTCGTCCGTCGTTCTCGGCAGTTTGATCGCGGTTGCAGTCACCCGATACGCCTTCCGATCGTGAGCGCCCCACGCGCGCCGCGCGTACAGAGATCAAACGGTATGCCGGGGAGGAAGGGCCCAATTTGACCTCGACGGGGTCGCAATCCGACAGGAGACTGGGTAAAACTGTGCCTATGTGGAAGATTCGAATCACGCTTGCCCTCGCGGTGGCGGCGCTCGTTCCAGCCGCGGTGGGATCCCAAAGCACCCTCAATCAGGACGCGGTCACCCGCATCCGCACCGAAGGCATGACGCGGTCAGAGGCGCCGGCGCTGTTTGCTGAGCTCGTCGATGGCATCGGTCCGCGTCTGACCGGGTCGCTCGAATACAAGCGCGCGGCTGACTGGGCGCGCGGCACGCTCGACGCGTGGGGCCTCGACAATGCGCGGCTCGAGCCGTTCCCATTCGGGCGCGGCTGGCAGCTCGAGTACTTCGCGATCGAAATGATCGAGCCGCGCTACATGCCGCTCACTGGGCATCCCGAAGCGTGGACGCCATCCACGCCCGGCGATGTCATTGCGACGCCGGTATTGACCGCCGGCCGTACGGCCGCCGACATCGGCGCGCTTGCCGGCCGCATCAAAGGCGGCATCGTGATGCCGCAGCCGAAGGTGGCCGATTCGGCCTTCATTCGCCGCGACCGCGCGCAGCCCGCCGATCAGCCGGATCCGCCGGCGCCGCAAGCCGGCGCCGAGACCACCGGCGGCAGACAGGGTGCCGGCCGGCAGGGGCGGACGGGTGGCCGCGGCGGCGGCGTCGTCGATCTGTCGGGCGCGCAGACCGCGCAGACGGCGGCAGCAGCGCTTCGTGATGCCGCGCCCGCGGTCACGCTGCTGCCAAGCCGTGGCGAGCACGGCACCTTGTTCGTTCAGGCGGGCCGTCCGACTTCGCCGCAGACATCGACGCGTGTCGTGCTGATCCCCGAGCACTACAACATGCTCGCGCGGATGATCGAGCGCGGCATTGCCGTGAAGGTGCGCGTGAACGTCAACGCGCGCGCGCTCGACGACCCGAACAGCTACAACGTGCTTGCGGAGCTGCCGGGCAGCGATCCGTCGCTCCGTGATGAAGTGGTCATGCTCGGCGCCCATCTGGATTCATGGCACGCCGCGCCGGGCGCCACCGACAACGCCGACGGCGTTGCGGCAGCCATGGAAGCGTTCCGCATTCTCAAGGCCACCGGTCTCACTCCCCTGCGCACGCTGCGCCTCGCGTTATGGGGCGGGGAAGAGCAGGGCCTGCTCGGATCGCGCGCGTGGGTGGCGCAGCATCTCGCCGGAGACGCGAACGCCGCCGCGCGCGACAAGCTTTTCGTCTATTTCAACATCGATCCTGGGAAGGGACCGATCTACGGGTGGTATCTCGAGAACAAGGATGCGCTGCGGCCTGTCTTCGACGCCTGGCTGCAACCGTTCATGGACCTTGGCGCCAAACGCAACGTGCGCCAGGGCATCCGCAACACCGATCATCTGAGCTTCATCAATGTGGGTGTGCCCGGGTTCAATCCCGTGCAGGACTACACCGGCTACGACGTGCGCGAACACCACACCAACGCCGACACCTTCGAACGCATCAAGGACGCCGACCTGCGGCAAGCCGCTGTCATCCTCGCGTCGTTCCTGTATCACGCGGGACATTATCAGGGGACTCTTCGGTGAATTGCAGATTGATGATCTGTGATTGACGATTCATTGCAGATCTCAGAATGGCGATTGGTCATTCGCAGCGTTCGCCCAGCTTGGGCCTGATCCGATCTCGTGGACAAGGTTATTGAATCATACAGCCGCTCGGAGCCCGGCTTCGGGCGTTTGATCCTGGAGCACGCGCGGCGCCGGCCCTCGCTGCTGCCAGGCATAAAAGCCACTAGGGCTGACGTCGAGCGCCGCGCACAGCCGACGCACTGAAAAGCGCGCCTTCTCCGCCGCAATGAAGGCGAAAATTACTCGCCCTGATGCTTGGCGAAGAAGGCCGTGGCGTTTTTTAGGATCTCGCGCTCCTCGCGCAACACTCTGTTTTCGCGCCGCAGCCGTTTGAGCTCGTTGCGCTCGTCATCGGTCAAGGGCACGTCGGGCCGTGGTCGTGTCGCGTCGACCCAGAGGCGTAGAGTCCCGGGTGCAACACCCATCTCGCGCGCAATCTTGTGGAGAGAATCTGAAGACGTGCGAACGAGTCGCACGGCCTCGGCTTTGAACTCAGAGCTATAGGTCGGGCGCCGACGCTGGGCCATCGTGAACTCCTTCGGGCATTCTCTGCCCAAACAGATGTCCACGGAAACGGATCAACGCCAGGCCATTCGCAGCGTTCGCCCAGCTCCCGAATGACCAATCTGCATTCGCCCGATCTTCAATGAATCTGCAATCGAAGATCGTCAATCTTCAATTGATTAACTGACCTTCCTGAGCGTCCTGACGACGCGTCCCGCCGGTCCTTCGGCCGGAGTGACGACGATGCGGACGACGTAGTCGCCGGGGGCGAGGCCACCGATTGGTAACGCGCCGCTCACGATGGCGCGTGTGGGGTCCTGGGTCGGTGTAATGGCGACCGGTCCTGATGCCAGGGCGGGACCATTGATCGACTTCGCGATCTCGAGGCGTCCGGTCGGCCGCTCGCCCGCAGGTACGCCCGTCAGCTCGACTTGGGCAATCGCGGTCGGTTCGCTGCTGAAAAGCATCCGCGGCATGAATGCGCCTTCATGCGATGCGCCCAGCAGCAGGCCGCTCATCTTGATCGGTCCCGCGGTTTCGAGGATGGCATTCAAATGTTCATCGGCGGTTGCCGCCTTGCCGTTCGTGTCGGTGGCCGCGACGCGCAGCCGATACGTTCCCGGCGGCGCGAGCAGCACCGCCACGAACGCCGGCCCGGTGAGTTCTTCCGGCTGCGCCGTCCACTGCGCAATCAGCTTGCCGGTGGTTTCGAATATGCCCACCGCTGCGCTCGCGAGCTTCACGCCTGGTTCGACTTCGGTGACGGCGACGACGCGCAGCCGCGAGTCGCCCGCGTTGCTGGCGACATAACCGGTCGAGCGCATGGGGAACTCGGCGTAGCCGCGCGACTGCCGCAGCATGTCCCGTGGCGTGACGGCCGCCTTGCGCCCCGCGTCGGCGCTTGTCGGAGTCAACGCGATGCGCGTCCGGGAGCGAATCGTGACATCGGGGCGCGACGTTGTAACCTCGAGCCGCGAAATACCGCGATCGGAATTATCCGTGTCGATCCGAGCGAGGTAATAGCTCGTCGAGTCGCGCAGAATCCGCTCGGTCACGTCGGTGGCGCCGCCGCGCAGCCGCACCAGCTCCGAGCCGGTCACGCCCGCAAGAGCCTCGAGACCGGCGCTGAAGCCGGCGATCCGGCCGCTGGCGATGTCGGCAGCGCCGACGCTGCCGGGAGCGATGATCTGGTCTTCAGGCTGCAGTACGACAAAGGCGGCGCGGGCCCGTGCCGCCGCGACCGCCAGCTCGTCGAACTTCTCGGGCGCCAGCTCGCACATCCCCGGTCCGATCGTCTGCACCGTGCTGTCGCGCGTTGGCCCGGACATCGAAGACGAAATGAACACGACCGTGGTAGGCCCTTCGCCGCCGCCCATATTGTTCAGAATCGACGCCGTGGCTTCGAGCGTGCGGCGCGCGCGGCAGGCGAAGTCACTTGCGCTTTCGGTGCGCGGCGCTTTGCCGCCAAGCGACTTGAACACTTCGCCTGCCTTCGCGTGGTCCGTGGTGAAGTCCAGACGGATGCCGCCCAGCGGCACCGTGACGATGGCCACGCGGTCGGCCGGCGCAAGGCTCTCCAGCAGTTGCGCCACGGCGGGCCGGAATGCGCCTTCCCGTCCCGGCCGCATCGAATCATCGTCGAGCACGATCAAGAGCGTGCGGCTTCTGGGGCGCGTCGCAACGCTCGAGGCGAACGGCGGGGGCACATCGCCGCCCGGATCGGGGCCCGCGAGACGGACGAGCTCGAGGCCCCGCACGGGACGCTCATTGTTCCCGATGCTCACGGTGATTTCTTCGGGCTTGAGGTCGAAGACAGGCGCGCCGCCGGGGCCGTACGCGGTGAAATCCACCGTCAGCGTCGTTGGATTCGCGGCGGCGGGCGTATTTTGAGCCGTGGCGGGAGCAATCGACGCAACGGCCAGCAACAGCGCAGCCGACGAGATCCGTGTCTTCATGAATCCTCCGGAAGCCACGATTCTATGTCGAAGGCTGGATTGACGGAAACGCCGGGGCCGGCTCGCCGCTTCGATGTCATCATGCGGCAGGCATGACATCAGACGTCAGCTGCTGCATCGCGGGAGGCGGCCCCGCCGGGATGATGCTCGGCCTGCTGCTCGCGCGCGCGGGTGTGAGGGTCGTGGTGCTCGAGAAGCATGCAGATTTTCTGCGCGACTTCCGCGGCGACACGGTGCATCCCTCGACACTCGAAGTTGTCCACGAGCTGGGTCTGCTCGACGCGTTTCTCGCGCGGCCGCATCAGAAGCTGTTCGAGATCGGCGCGATGTTCGGCGAGAGGCGCATGATGGTGGCCGACTTCAGGTTCCTTCCTGTCACGTGCGGATTCATCGCGTTCATGCCCCAGTGGGAGTTTCTGGATTTTCTGGCAGATGAGGCGCGCAGGTATCCAGGATTCGAGCTGCGCATGCAGAGCAGAGTCACGGGCCTGATGGAGGACGAGCGCGGCCGCATCACTGGCGTGCACACGGAAGGGCCGGATGGTGCGCAAAGTATTCGTGCCGATCTGGTTGTTGGCGCCGATGGACGGCGATCCGATGTTCGCACGGCCGCGAAGCTTGCGGTGCGCACCTTCGGCGCGCCGATGGACGTGCTCTGGATGCGGCTCTCGCGTCAGCCGGGCGATCCTGAACAAACGCTCGGGTACATCGCGCCGGGGCGTCTGCTCGTCGCGCTGCGGCGCGAGGATTACTGGCAATGCGCCTTCGTGATCCCGAAGGGCGACTTCGCGGTGCTGCAGGCCGCGGGACTCGAGCAGCTGCGCGCGCGCATCGCGGGCATTGCGCCGTGGCTGTCGGGGCGCGTGCAAGAGCTGCGTGAGTGGAACGATGTGAAGCTGCTGACGGTCGCTGTCGACAGGCTCGATACCTGGTGGCGGCCCGGACTGCTGTGTCTTGGCGATGCGGCCCACGCGATGTCGCCCATCGGCGGCGTCGGGATCAACCTCGCGATTCAGGACGCGGTTGCCGCCGCCAACAGCCTTGCCGGGCCCTTGCGGACCGGCGCGCTGATCGATGCGCATCTGGCCGCGGTCCAGAAGCGGCGCGAGTTTCCGACGCGCGTCACGCAGCGTGCGCAGCTGCTGATTCAGAATGTGGTCATCCGCAGTGTGCTGGCGAGCACCGGGCTGCCCGAGCCGCCCCTCGTGCTTCGATTGCTGGATCGGTTTCCGCGCCTGCGGCGCATTCCCGCGCGCCTGGTCGGCATGGGCGCCCGCCCGGAGCATGTGAGCATCGATGCAGTATCGTGAAACCGCGCCGCTGCCGGCGCTCGCCTTCGCGGTCGACTGCGTGTGGACGCTTGAAGGCGAGGCCGCGCCGGATGCGGCGG
Organism: Vicinamibacterales bacterium; assembly: GCA_040902895.1. Taxonomy (GTDB): domain Bacteria; phylum Acidobacteriota; class Vicinamibacteria; order Vicinamibacterales; family SCN-69-37; genus JALYRV01. Next base: position 96,864 of record JBBDWL010000090.1, read on the forward strand.
CCGATGCGGTCCTGCCCGACGGCCGTCCCGAGCTGGTGCTGCATTTTGGCGATCCGTTCACGCTGGCATCCACGGCGGGGCACGGCGTCGACCAACCGGCCATGCTTTTCGCGGGGCAGCTTCACTCGCAGATCCTGCTGCGTCCCACCGGCCGCATTGCCATTGTCGGGATCCGCTTCCATCCGCATGGCGCGGCAGCCTTGTTGCGGATCCCGCAGGATCAGCTTTCGGGAACGCCGCTCGCGCTTGATGCCGTCGATCCCCGGCTACGGAACGCGCTCGCCGCGATAGATGGCAGCGGACTCGACACCGCGGCATCCGCCGCGCAGCACGTGCTGGCGTCGTGGCTGGTTCGCGATCGGATCGATCCTCGCGTGGCGCATGCCGTCAGGCTCGTTTCGCGGTCGCGAGGCCGGCTGCCGATCGATCGCATTGCGGCCGAGGCCTGCCTGACCACGCGTCATCTCGAGCGGCGATTCCTCCAGCAGGTGGGTCTTACGCCGAAGCGGCTCGCGCGGATCGCCCGTTTTCAACACGCGCTGCACCTGCTGGATCATCCCGGCCGCGCGCCACGAGGCGCCGACGCCGCCGCCGAATGCGGGTACGCCGATCAGGCCCACTTCGTGCGCGACTTTAAGTCGCTCGCCGGATGCCCGCCGTCGCAGCACCTGCTGCGGCGGGCGGAGATGACGCGAGTGTTTATCCGCGGTGAGTAGTACCCGCTGCTACTGCTTCTTCAGCACCACGCTCTGCGCGTTCACATCGCCGCCCGCGCTGATGGTTGTCTGCAGCGATCCGTCCGGCAGGCGCGAGTACCGAACCAGCTTCGGATAGTCGTGTGACGGGTTCTCGAACGTTGCGGTGTCGGGTGTGATGCTCGTCAGCGTGAATGGCGTCGCGGGTGAGCGGCCGTTCGGCATTGCCGCATAGACGAGGCTGCCGTCGCGCTCGGTGATGCGGAGAAACTCGAAGCCGGCCATCCGCGCGCCTTGCAGCGTGCGCCCGATGCCGAGTATGGCGCCCGAGGCCGCCGGCGTCCATCGCTCTTCGATAGTCATATCGCCTGCCTGGCCGATCCAGGTGCCGGTGATCCATTCCACCTGCGCGATGCGCGCGGCGGCGGCTTTGACTTTTGGTGCCGGCGCAGGCGCGTCCGGCTTGACCTGGGCTGACAGGGATGTGGCCAGAATCATGGCCAGAAACAAATGTGATCGCATGGGCGGGACTCTATCGCGAGCCCTGCCCGCGGCGCTTGAACAAATACGACACGTTGGTGCAGGTGCCTATAAAAGGATGCGCTGCTGAGCTGGCGGCGGCCTCGCACCGGTGCAGGCGCATTCTGCAGCGCGTATGCTGGTTTCGCTCCGGCTTCGAAGTTGCACCTTCGAGGCGCCGGAGAGGGATCGGTAGAGCTATGACACCAGAACAAGACCGTCGACGTGACATCGAGGAACAGCCCAGCCCGAAACTCAACGGCGTGCCGGTTCGCGATGACGACATCGAGCCGACCGCGACTCTTCACTGGGTCGCCGTGCTTTTCCGCGTGATGGCAGGCCTGCTGTTTCTGCTCATGGTCATGCAGGTCGCCCTGGGCCTCACGAGCGCCGTCGCGATTTCGTACGGGGTGCTGTTTGCCGAAGCCGTGCGCCTGTTGATCTTCGCGGGCCTGCTTTGGGCTGTTGGCGGTCTCGCCGACCTCTTCGTCAAGTCGCACCATGACATGCGTGCGACCAGAATCCTGCTCGCGCGGATTGCGTATCGCCTGCGCGAAGAGGCGCCGCCCGTGCCGCCGGCCGACGACGGCGACCGCATCGCCGGAAGTGACGATGCCCGGTACCGCCATTAGGAAGCGGAAGCGCATCGCGGCCGTGCTGCTGCTTGCGTTCCTCGTCTCGGGCTCGGCCGGCTCGAACCCATTCAAGGGCAAGCGGCTCTATGTGGATCCGAACTCGCCGGCCAAGCGGCAGGCCGACACATGGAAGCGGTCGCGGCCCGTCGATGCGGAGCTGATTGCCCGCATCGCGAATCAGCCGGTCGCCCGCTGGCTTGGCGGGTGGGTCGGCAACATCCGGCGCGAAGTGAATCAGGCTGTCTCGACGATCACCGGATCGGGCGCGCTGCCGGTGTTCGTGGCCTACAACATTCCGTACAGAGACTGCGGCAGCTATTCGGCGGGCGGATCCGCGACGTCGAATGCCTATCGCAACTGGATCAAGGATTTCGCCGCCGGTGTCGGCGGACGCAACGCGATCGTGATCCTCGAGCCGGATGCGCTTGCCGGGATGGACTGTCTGAGCGCGGCGGGCCGGCAGGAACGTCTTGCGCTCATTCGCGAAGCGGTGCAGGCGCTGCGCGCGCAGCGCGCGGCGGTGTATATCGACGCCGGGCACGTCAACTGGCATCCGGCGGCGGAGATGGCCAGGCGCCTGCAGCAGGCCGGCGTCGCGCAGGCGACCGGCTTCGCGCTCAACGTCTCGAACTTCGCGCCCACCGAGAACAACGTCGCCTACGGCGAGCAGATCTCGCGGCTGGTCGGCGGCAAGCACTTCATCATCGACACCAGTCGCAACGGCCTGCCCGCGAACAACAAGGAATGGTGCAATCCGCGCGGCCGCGCGCTTGGCGTGGCGCCGACCGCGAACACCGGCCATCCGCTGGTCGATGCGTTTCTCTGGGTCAAGGCGCCCGGCGAATCAGACGGCACGTGCGGCGGCGGGCCGCGCGCCGGCTCGTGGTGGAGCGCCTACGCCCTCGAGCTGAGTAGGGCAGCATCGGTCCTCAGCGGCCGCACACGGTAGGCCGAAGCTTCAGCTTCGGCGCCCTTCCGCGCCGCTGGCGCGAGGATTGCTCAAAACCGCCGGAATGAGGAGGCAGCAATGATTCGTATCAGTGCGCTTGGCGGCCGTGCGGTCGTGGACCTCGATGCGGCGGAAAAGCTCGGCAGCATCGACAAAATCATTCTCGATCCAGAAGGCCGGCACGTCGCCGGCTTCGTCGTCTCTCACGGCTCATCCCTCTTCAATTCCGGCACCGACACGATTCTGCCGGCCTCGTCGGTTCACGCGATAGGCCCGGATGCCGTGACCGTTCGCGTGAGCAGGAGCGCGGCAGAAACCGCACCGCTCGACGACCTGCCACGCGTCTCGGATCTCGTCGGCCGCAAGGTCGTCAGTGAAGAAGGGCGCTTCCTTGGGACGGTCGACGATGTGCTTGTCGATGAGACGGACGGGCGGATCGTGGGTTATACGCTGTCGGATGGCGGGCCGGCCGGCAAACTCGGAGAAATGATTTCGGGAGAGCGAAAAGACAACCCCACGCCGTACTTGCGCGCCGACGCGAACCTGCGCGCCGGCCAGGATCTGATTGTCGCGCCCGAGGATGCGGTCAGCCGCGACTGGGCGCTGCTCGGCCGCCCCGTCGAGGAGAACGCGCCGGTGACGGACAGTTCCGCGCGGCGCTGGGTCGACACCACGGCCGACCGCGGGCCAACGCAATGGGTGCGTAGCGCGCGCGACAGAAAAGATCTCTCCGCGATCAAGCCCATAGGAGAGCCATGACAATGTCGGTGACTGCAATTCTGGCCATCGTGGCGCTGGTGCTTGCGCTGCTCGCGCTGCTCGGGATCGGACAAGGCGGAGTCGCTCTCGCACTGGCAGTCATCTGCCTTGCGCTTGCGCTGCTGTTGCCGAATATCTCAGGGATCGCCGGTCGCGGCGGCCGGCTCTAGTCGCAGCTCCGGTAGGCCGAAGTTTCAGCTTCGGCGTTTTCGTCAAAGTTTGATCGCAGACTTGAACGCCGCCGTCAACGTGCCGTGGGCCCACTTCGAAGCGCATCCTCCGCACATGAGACCGGTGAAGGTGTCGTCGGCAAGGCGCACCAGGATCACGCGCGAGCCTGAGTCCTCGGCGGGAACGAAGCGCGCGGCGCAGACGCCGCACGGCTCCTCGCGTTCGAGTCTGACGTGCCGGAGAGCGATTGAGGGAATGATCACCCTGAAAGTGTAGCGCGTGGCTCGGTGGCTGAACCTTCAGCCCGAATCCGGATGGCGGCGCAGTGTCATGAAGGGACGGTAGAATCATCGCACGCGCCCGTAGCTCAGTTGGATAGAGCACCGGCCTTCTAAGCCGGGGGTCCCAGGTTCGAATCCTGGCGGGCGCGCTTTTTCCGAAGGGTCCCTGCGTCGTCCGGTCCCCGACGCCATTGCCCTGACGGACCGAGACATGAGAAGGGGGCACGGCCGACCCGTCCGACGCCCAGAGAGCGTCGCGCCGCGACGACCGGGAAGTCCGGTGGACAGAAGGCCAAACTGGCGTTCACGATTCTGGCGTCGGCGTTGTCGGCTCAGTACGGCCTGTCAAACGCACCGAGTGGCTCGCCGAATGTTCGATTGGTTGTCATCGACGAGGCGTTTTCGAGAACCGACGAGTCCAACTCCACTCGCGCGATGCAGCTGTTCGAGCGGCTTGGCTTCCAGTTGGTGATCGTTGGCCCATTCGACGCGAAGGCGAAGCTGGCGGTGCCGTTCGTCGGCACGATTCACCTGGCGTCCAATCCTGCAGGCAACAGCTCTCGATTGATGGCGTTGACGCGAGAGCAGGTGGAGGCTGCCGCGCCCGATCCATCAGAGGCATCAGTCATGAACACAGGCTCATCGTCTGTGGCGGCGTTGTAGCACCAGAATGCTCGCGCCACGCGACATTGTTGAAGCTGCATCGCGCCGATGGCCGGCGGTGCTCCGTGCTGAGGCTCAGGGTGAGAGTCTATTTCCGCTCAGGATACCCTTCGGTCGGCCGAAAACGACAGCAGACTTTGCAGCCCTTCAGAAAGAGATCGAGGCGCTCGCTGCGGCTCCGTTTCCGTGGCGCGTCGATTGGGAAGAGATCCAAACGAGGAAGTGGGGCCGCCAGCGATGGCCTGTTCGTGTCGCGTTTGATTCAGCCGAATCGCTCGCCCGCGCTCTCAATCGAACACAGCAGCTTGAGCGCGTCCGAGAGGCGATCCGAATCGCTCGCGACGGCTGTCCAGCACTTGAACCTTGGCTGCGCACGCGAGCCGACCGCATCGCCGAACACTTGGATTACTGGCCTGGTCTTGTGGCTGTCTGCCGTTATTTCGATGACCATCCGCAACCGCAGTGTTTTGCCCGCGAAATTCCACTGCCGGTTGGGACCAAATTCATCGACGAACACAGCGCAATACTGAAGGAACTTCTCGATGTCGTTCTCGGCGATCGTGCGAACCTAAACGCAGCGGTATTCGCAGATCGATTTCACCTACTGACCGAACCGGCGCAGGTCCGGTTTCGTTTTCTCGACAGCAGTTTGCAGTCTGCTTGTGCCTGGCCTGTCGCGGAGTGCACGATCCCGCTGCCGGTGTTTGCACATCTGTCCTGGAACGTCCAGCGCGTCCTCGTTGTGGAGAATCGAGACGTGTTCTTGTGCTTACCGCAACTTCCCCGAATCGTCGCAATCTTCGGCGCCGGAAAGGCGGCGTCGATTCTCCCATGCGCTCGCTGGCTCGCGGAAGCTGACATTGTGTACTGGGGCGACTGCGACGACGCCGGTTATGGCATCTTGTCAGCGCTCCGTGCATGCTTTCCGCGTATGCGAAGTGTGCTGATGGACGACGCGGCATGGTCAACCTGGAAGCAACTCGCTGTTTCCGGCAAGCGTGATGCTTCCGTTCGTCACATGCATTTAACTGACGGGGAGCGAAGAGCCCACGGGGCGGTGCTGGCAGGACCGTGGATGCTGGAACAAGAACGCATTCCGCCGGCGGTTGCAGAACGTGCGCTACGGAGCGCGTTCTCGTGATAGCCGTGCGGCCTTCATCGCTCACCCGCGCCGTCTCGGTCGAAGGAGAAGTTCGGCGGCAGCGGTCGGCGTAGACAGCGCAGGTCGGCAAGCGCTTTCTCTCTGACCTCTCTGCGCGTTACCCGAAATAACTCGCCGACTACTCGGATCTGGATTTCGTCGACTTCCCTAAGTCCAACAACCTCGACCAGTTCGGTGGGCATCCGAATCGCCAAGCTGTCGCCCCACTTTTCGACTCGCATATTTGAATTCTTCGGCACACTGGGGGTTCGGAACTCGGCCTGCGCTGACGGTAACGGTTATGTTACCATTGGTCCGTTGACCGTTCTCGAATACCTCGATCGCGCGGGGTCGAGTCCGTTCGCGGACTGGTTTCGCAGCCTCGACGCGACGGCGGCGGCCAAGATCACGACGGCCATTCGCAGGCTGGAGCAGGGAAACTTCTCGAGCGTCAAGGGCGTCGGCGCTGGCGTGTTCGAGTTTCGCATCGATTTCGGTCCCGGCTATCGCGTGTACTTCGGCAAAGATGGCGAGGCCGTCGTCATTTTGCTGGGTGGCGGAACGAAAAAGCGTCAGGACCGCGACATAGCGACTGCCCGCGAACGGTGGACGGACTACAAGAAGCGCAAGGCGAAGGAGAAATGAGATGCCTCTGACACGGGAATTCAAGGAGACGGTTCAAGCGCGCATCCAGGCGGACCGGAGATACCGGAAAGAACTCCTCCGGGAAGGCGTCGAGTGTCTTCTCGCCGGTGATCTCGACACCGGAAAGGCAATCCTTCGCGACTACATCAACGCGACGATCGGCTTCGATGAGCTGAGCCGCCGCACAAAGCGACCGGCGAAAAGCTTGATGCGCATGCTCGGTCCAACCGGGAATCCACAGGCTCGTAATCTCTTCGAAGTAATCGGGCACCTTCAGCGAGCTGAGGGCCTGCACTTCGAGTTGTCACTGAAAGCAGCAAGCTAACAGGACAGGTCCGGCGCGGCCACGTTCGATCCAGCCGATCAAGCGAAGCTCGCAGGTAAGAGACCGCGTCCGCGTTACGGAGAGAAAGACCGCGCGAACCAGACCCGCAACGCTGATATCGATATCGGCGCGGCGCCAGAAAACGGTATCGCCAGCCGCCGAGACATCCACATCGGACGCGTCCATCGTCGAAAGATGCGTGATCTGGGGAATACACGCGCGCGGAATCGCGATCGATGCACCGGAACGAAACGACAACTCCAGGGCGTCGTCGGTTCCGTTGAACGCGGCGGTAATCACCGCGTTCGACGCAGATGCATCGGCGGCGCCGCGGGCACGGGCTGCCTGGAAGCGCAGGCGATCTGTTGACGTCACCATCGTCGATGCCAAGTTCTCATCATCATACCGAACGAGGGACCCTGATTTTGTTCGCATCCCCTCCCGGTGAAGTGACGGCCCATGGCCTATGCTCGATGTCCAGTTTCTTCGCGAACAGTGACATTCTGCTCCGAGCGCGCTACGCGGACAGCGGCCGGCACTTCTTCTAAGCCGGGGGTCCCAGGTTCGAGTCCTGGCGGGCGCGCTTTTTCCTAAAGAATTCACGCATTCATTCCACACCGAAATCGCGAGCGATTGCGGAGGGTCACTTTGCTGCCGCGCAGAATCAAACACAACACTTGACAATGCCATGGCTCGGCCGTATGAACATCTCATGACTATCCTCAAGAGGTCTCGTACAGGCGTCCGTCCGTGGACGCTGGTTGCAGTCGCTGCCACCGTCGTACTCGTTTCGGGTCACGCCATGGCCGCCCAAGGCCCGCAAGGGAAGATCAGCGGCGTCGTCCGCGACGCTGGCGGCGGTGCATTTCCGGGCGTCGCGGTGACCGCGACCAACCAGGCCACCGGTGCGACGCACACGGCGGTTACTGCCGCCGACGGCAGCTACTCGCTCGATGTGGGGCCGGGGTCGTACAGCCTCACTGTCGCGATCGCGGGCTTCCGGAGGGCGGCACAGATGGTCGACGTCGCGGCCGGCGCATCAATCCAGCATAGCTTCTCGCTCGAGCCGCTGCTCAACGAGGAGGTGACGGTCACCGCGATGAAGCGCGAGACGACGGTACTCAACGTCCCGTTCTCGGTTGCGGCGCCGACCGAAGAGACGCTGCGCGCGCGCGGGGTCCAAGACATCGAAGGCGTGGCGGCGAACGTGGGCGGCTTCACGGTGCAGAACCTGGGCCCGGGCCAGAGCCAGGTCGCCATGCGCGGAGTCTCGGCGGGACAGATCGTGCGCGACCAGCCGGGCGTGAAAGAGCAGGTCGGCGTGTATCTGGACGAGTCGGTGATCTCGCTGTCGCTGTTCACGCCGGACCTCGATCTGTTCGACACCAACCGCATCGAGGTCCTGCGCGGGCCGCAGGGAACGCTGTTCGGGTCGGGTTCGCTGTCGGGGACCGTGCGCTATATAACCAACCAGCCCGAGCTGGGCGTCACCAACGGCGCCATTGAACTTGGAGCCAGCGCTGCGGGCGGCGGAAGCCTGGGCGGAAGCGCGAAGCTCGCCTTCAATGTGCCCATCGGCGAGCGGGCGGCGCTGCGGGTGGCGTCGTACTTCACGCGCATGCCCGGCTTCATGGACGCAGTGCAGCCCGGCCTCGGGGTCGAGGAGGATGTCAACGACGGCTTCCGCACCGGCGTGCGCGCGGCGGTGAGATTCGTGCCCAGCGCGCGATTCTCGATCACGCCTCGCCTCGTGTATCAGAAAGTCGGGTCGGACGGCTGGAACCGCATCGACACATTCAACATCCTCGCGAACCCTTTCACTACGACGCGTCCGGCCGTCACGCTCGACGGTCGCCGGCAGTTCACGCAGCTGACGGAAGACTATTCGGACGACTTCGTGCTGGGCGATGTGACGCTGACGTACGACTTCGGCGGGGCCGCGCTGACGTCGATCACGTCCTACACCTGGCGTGATGTGCTCGTGACGCGTGACGCGACCGCGCTGACCGGCAGCATCACGGGGGGCAGCATCGGCCTGCCCGAAGGCGTGTATGCGCTCGACGCGCCGCTTTTCGACGCGACCACCGCGAGCGTCTGGACACAGGAGCTGCGTCTGTCGGGCGGACCGGAGCGCTTCAAGTGGGTGGGCGGCGTCTTCTACAGCCGCACCGACCGCGACTATGGTCAGGACCTGCAGGTTGCCGGCTTCGAGGATCTCACCGGCATCCCGACCCGGGGCCTCCGCGCGCCGAAAGACAGCCTCTTCTTCTCGGATCTGGGCTATGAGCTCGATCAGTTCGCGGTGTTCGGAGAAGCCACCGCCGCGGTGACCGATCGATTCAGCCTTACGGGCGGCCTGCGCTACTACAACTTCAGCGAGGACAAGGCCCAGATCTTCGACGGTCTCTTCGCCAACGACAACAACGGGACATCGCTCGTCTCGCAGCCGGGATCCACGGACGCCAGCGGCGTGGCGCCGCGGCTGATTGCCACCTACAAGCTGACTGAGGCGGCCAACATCAACGCGCAGGTCTCGCGCGGATTTCGGCTGGGCGGCATCAACGACCCGCTCAACGTGCCGCTCTGCACGCCCCAGGATCTGGTCACCTTCGGAGGGCGCGAGACATGGAAAGACGAGACGGCCTGGAACTATGAGGCCGGATTCAAGTCGCGCGTGCTGAATGGTAATGGCGCGTTCAACATCTCGGCCTTCTACATGGACATCCGCGACCTGCAGGCTACCGTGACAGCCGGCTCGTGCTCATCTCGCGTGGTGTTCAACGTCCCGAAAGCGCGCAGCCAGGGCATCGAGCTCGAGTTCGAGGCGGCCCCGAACCGGCACTTCGATTTCGCGGTCTCGGCAAGCTTCAACGACGCCGAGCTCCGTTCGACCCTGACGTCGGTGAGCGCCGAGGGAACGTCCAGCGTCGTCTCGGGGATCGAAACGGGCCGCCGGCTGCCGACCGTGCCCAGGGTGCAGCTCGCGACGGCTGCGACCGCGCAGTGGGACCTGCGGCCGGGGGCACTGGCCTACGTCACCGGCACGTACCAGCACATCGGATCACGCTTCACGCAGGTGGGCGACGAGGATCTCGGCACGCTCAATCTGCTCTCGTTCGGAGCCAACACGATTGGCGGCCCGCTCACAACGTCGACCTTTACCTATGATCCCGAGCTGCCCGCGTACAACCTGCTCAACCTGCGCGTCGGCGTACGACGCAATGTCTGGGACGTCTCGCTCTTCGTCAACAACGTAACCGACGAGCGCGCGTTCCTGGCGCTCGATCAGGAGCGGGGCACACGCGCGCGCATCGGCTATCTCACCAACCAGCCGCGCACGTTCGGAATCTCGACGCGGATGACCTTCTGACAGGGACCGGCGCCGCCCGAAGGAATCGGGGCGGCGCTGGTCATTCTTTCGAGGCCGCAAGCGATCGCCACGTCTAGAGAACGGAGGATTCCTAGCAAAAAAGATGAGCCAAACTTTCGCGAGTTGGAACCGCCTGGTCGGCTGGCTACGGCAGTTGGCGGCTATCCGACTGGCGGCTTTGACGTCGGGTGGCCTGTGGCCAGCGGCCCGTCCTCCTCTCGTGTCGCTACGCACGTATGTGAAACCATGACGCCTATAGTTGTTCAGGCTGCATTCGTCCTTTCGCTTACGATGCCGGTCGGCGTTACCCTGAGCGAAGAGCCGCCTGTCGTTCGCCTCGCTCTCACTGCAATGGACCGAGTGGATTTACCCAAAGAGTCCCCAATTCGCATAGGGACTCGGCAGGCCCCGAATCGACTGAACTGGCTACCGTGGGCTGGCGCCGCCGTCGGAGGGACGCTTGTGGGCATCGGGGTCGCGGACGAAGAGGACCTTGTATTCACCGGAAAACTCATGTGGATTGGCAGCGGCGCGCCGGCTGGGGCGGCGACCGGTTGGCTAATCGCCAAGTTGGCCCGATAGACGCCACCGGATCGCAGAGATCCGGAAGCCTCCACAGACTGCACAGAGCGGCAAGAAACGGGGAGCCCGGGAAGGTCCGCCCCGCCTGATCGGGGGGCTCCGGCGGTACAATTTTTCCGTGGCTGCCGTACCCGAGCTCCCGCCCGGAATTCCTCAGTTCAGGCTTCCCGGCTCAAACGGGAAGCCGACGCTCGCCGGCGTGTACGGCGCGGCGCGGATCGCATTCAAAGCCGACGATTCCAGCGGCCCGTCCTCCTTTCGGGCGGCAACCCGCGCATCGCGAAGGCGGACGGCGACGCCCCGGTGCAGGCGTACATCGCCGCGATGCCGGGCTGGAAGCGCGCCATTGGGAAGTGCCTCGACGCGCTCATCGTGCGCAGCGTGCCGAACGTGCGCAAGGCCGTGAAGTGGAACTCGCGCGTCGCTGCGGCCGGTTCCACCCGTCGCCAGCAAGCACGAGGAAGTGCGCCACATCGACATCCACGAGGATGATCTCGACGAGGCGACGATGGCGGCCTGGGTGAAGCAGGCGGCCGCGTTGCCCGGCTGGGTTCCTGGTGAGAAGGAGACCATGGTGAGTAACGCGAAGCCGAAGGCCAAGGGCACGTCGCGCGCAACCAGGAACCGCGACGTGGGAGATTGGCGTGAGAAGACCCTCGCTCGCATGCGGGCGCTGATCCTGGAGGCCGACCCCGAAATGATCGAGGAGCGGAAATGGAGGAAGCCGTCCAATGCGATGGCGGGGATCCCGGTCTGGTCGCACAACGGGATTGTGTGCACCGGCGAGACGTACACGAAGGTCGTGAAGCTTACGTTCGCCCAAGGTGCCACGATTCCGGACCCAGCGCGCCTTTTCAACGCCAGCCTGGAAGGCAACACGCGAAGGGCGATCGACATCCACGAAGGGGAGAAGATCGACGCGCGCGCGTTCAAGGCGCTCGTGAAGGCCGCGGTGAAGCGCGGTTTTCGACTGAAGCCGTAAAGGCGCTCGGCAGCGCCGGCCTTCTCGTGCCGCACCTCGAACGTACCCGCGCCCTCAACCGGAGCGCATGCGCCTGCCGATGCACTGAACGCCCTCAGACCTGTCCTCTTGGAAAGCGATGACTCACGCCCAACCCCGCTGGACATGACGTCATCTCCTTGCTCCGATGTTCAGAAGCTGATTACGTGATATCCATCCGACACGGCTCTCCTGAGGCTTGGATGCCCATCGAATTCATCGAGCAGCGGGACGTCGTGCTTCTCGACTGCCGCCTTCACGCCGAAGGCGCCGGCGCAATAGCTGCACGCTCCGCCGCGATCCTTCACCGATTCGAAAAGCGCGTGATACTTGTGTTCGGGCGAGCCGAGCTCGCCGATCCACCGCGTGCCCGCCCCGTCGAAGACGAGCCTGATGTCATCGCCCGCTTCCTTGAATTCCTTCGCGGTTTGCAGCGCGTTGACGACGCGGCCGAGCGCTTCCTTCGTCTCGATATCAGCCAGCAGCAGTACGAGCACCTTGTTCATCGGCAGCCCCTCTTAGATCCATCCGACCGCGAGCGTTTAGCGCATCGCACGATCCGTCCCCGGCACATCCCGGAAACGGTGTCCCCCATTACATGCCCCGAATAAGGTCTTTGTCCGGCGCCTCCTGTGAAAGCGCGGTGTCAATCTCACGCTCGGCCTGCAGCCAGTCTTCCAGCTCGCGGCCTCCCGTTGTCCCACGCTTCTGATAGATCTCGTACGCGCGGCGCGCGATTCTGTCGAACCGCGAGCGTGCCGGGTCCTCTTCCCGATGCTGTGTCGTCCTCTTTCGCGGCATGGTCCGACTCCGCCGTCACGCGTGCGCCGTGTCGTGGACGTGGATGGGCGCATAGAGCGCGCCCACCGTCGCGCCATACAGGATGTGCAGGACGAACTCCGCCAACACGCCCATCATGCCCATGGCAGACATGAAAACTCCGGGCGCCGGCATCATCTCCGGAATCATCGGGTGCATCATCGGCATCATCCCCATGAACAGGCCGCCGATAATGGCGTGGATGAAGCCGAAGCCGGCGCCGATCAGTGCGCTCGAGCGGTGGGTGAGTGTCTCGAAGCCCCACGCGTAGATCAGCGCGATCAATCCCGAGATCATCAGGTGCATCACCATGCCGGCCATGAAGGCACCCGTTCCGGCTGGCAGCACCATCGTCCCGAGCATCAGCTCGAGATTGGCGGGCATCCCCATCGCCCGCCCCACCGCGAGCCCGAGTGACATCACGACGCCGGCGACGACTCCGGCTACGAAAGCTCGTCCGAGATTCATTGTCCAGCCTTCCTCTTTATCCGATCGCAACGCTACTGCCATCTGCCTCGTTCACGCGGACAGGATCGCGATGATGTCGAATGGCTGCACAAGCGCCGCCATTCTGGCCGGCCTCGTCGAGCCAACTGCAGGAACTGTGAGCGTGTTCACCGCGGCGGCGCAGCAGGGCCAAGCGCGGGGCCACGCAAGGACGAGGTGGAGCAGTCGCGCGCCGGTGGCCGCTTGCGGCCAACACGAGGTTGCTGTTCAGGAGCTGCCCTGAAACGCCGAGCGCCGTGTCGCCCCGTTTGAAGCCCTGAGCCGTTGCGGTGAGCGGACAGTACGTCACCGCGAGATTCAGGCCGCCCACCCGGTCGTTGACGATCTCATGGTGGACCATGATGCGGTGGGGATAGGCCCGCGCCTCACCGTTGTGGTGAATGCCGATTACGGGATCTCCCGTGTGGAGGCGCGCCTCAGCCGCACTGACGAAGGCCGGCGCGTTGATGGAGTTTCCCTTGAAGCTCAGCCAGTGGACGCCGAACATGGCGAACACCCCGATCCATGAAGCCGCAACGAGCGATACAGCTGGCGTCATGCAGCACCCTCCGGAGGACTCTCGCGTCCCTCCGTTACGTCACGCGAGACTCCAGATCGTTACGCTTGGGCGTCGAAGCAGTGATCCTGCGCACACTTGGCGTTCCGGAGATGCCTAGACCATGTACGGCACGTCGGACCCGCTCGTCGGATAGCCGAAAAGCATCGCCTTGAGGTCCGCGGCCGACAGGCCGCCGCGCATGGCGACCGCAAAAAGGTTGATGACTTCCTCGGCATGCGGGCCCAAGAGGTGCGCGCCCAACACGCGCCCGGTGCGCTCTTCCACCAGGACCTTGAAGCCTGACGTCGCCTCGCCGATCCGGCGGGATGAATACCACCCATCGGTCTTCTCGTGATGCGTCACGAACGTCAGACCAGCCTCGTGCGCGGACTGCTCGCCCAGTCCCACTGAGGCCAATGGCGGGAGAGTGAAGAGAACGCTCGGGACGATCGTATAGTCGGGCCTGACGGTGTTGCCCTCCAGCAGGTTCATCGCCACGACGCGGGCGTCGTAGCCGGCCACCGGCGTCAGTGGCGGGCCGCCGGTGTCCGCGGCATCGCCGGCGGCGTAGACGGCGGGATTCGACACGCTTTGGAGGTACTCGTTCACGGTGACGCCGCGACGCCGGTCCCACGCGACGCCTGCCGCGTCCAGACCAAGATCGTCGATTTCGGGTACTCGCCCGGCGCCGTGCACGACGAGCGCGCCCTCGACGCGTCGCACGGCGCCGTCCGTCGAAGCGTGGGCGACGAATGCGTCGCCAGATCGCTCGATGCCGGTCACGCTGGTGCCAAGCTGGAGATCGATGCCGAGAGCGCGCGTGCGCGCTGCGAGCAGATCGACAAGATCGGGGTCGAACAACTCCAGCGGGCGCTCACCCCGGTGCAGGATCGTGACCCGCGCGCCGGCCCTCGCCGCGACGTGCGCGAATTCGAACGAAATGAACCCGCCGCCGACGAACACGACGCTCGATGGAAGATCGTCGAGCTCGAGAAATTGTTCGCTCGTCACAAGGTGCTCGGCCCCTGGAATACCCAAATCGACCGGTTTCGCCCCCGCAGCCACGAGCACGTGCCGTCCTTCCAGCTCGTCGCCACCGACCGCGATCGTCGACGGACCGATGAAACGCGCACGGCCATGAAAGGCCTCGATGCCCTTCGCGGCGAAGCCCTCCTCGCGGTTGTGCGGCACCGCCGCGATGAGCGACCGCTTGAACGCCATCAGGTCCCGCCAGTCGATCCGCGTCCCGGCCGGCACAATGCCTTTGCCGTCCAGGCGCCGGATCCCGTCGATCGCCTCCGCCGCGCCGACGAGCACCTTCTTGGGATCGCATCCCCGCAGGGCGCATGTGCCCCCAAACGGCCGTGAATCGACGATGGCGACGGTCCATCCAGCTGCGCGGCACCGCGAGGCGACCCCCGATGCCGCCGATCCAGTGCCAATGACGACCAGATCGAATGTCTTTCTCATTCGTAGATGCTACCCGGCGCAGCAGGAGAGTTGACTGACGTCCCTGGTGAACATCTGCGCTGCCAGCTTCAGCCCTTCGACCATCGTGAGGTACGGGAACAGTTGATCGGCCAGTTCGTGCACGGTCGTCCTCGCGCGGATGGCCAGGGCGGCGGACTGGATGATTTCACCCGCTTCCGGTGCGACGGCCTGTACGCCCAGCAGCCGGCCCGTCCCCGCCTCGGCGACGACCTTGATGAAGCCGCGCGTGTCGAAGTTGACGAGCGCCCGTGGCACGGCGTCGAGCGGGAGCGTGCGGCTGTCGGTCTCGATGTTCCGCAGGTGCGCCTCCGCTTCGCTCAGCCCTACCGTCGCCACCTGCGGATCGGTGAAGACGACGGCCGGCATCGTGGTCAGATCGAGCGCCGCGTCGCCACCGGTCATGTTGATCGCCGCTCGCGTGCCTGCCGCGGCCGCCACGTACACGAACTGCGGCTGATCGGTGCAGTCGCCGGCCGCGTAGATATCCGGCGCGCTCGTGCGCATGTGATCGTCGACCGCGATCGCCCCGCGCGCGTCGAGCGTGACGCCGGCGGCCTCGAGATTGAGGCCGCGCGTATTCGGCGCCCGCCCGGTGGCCACCAGAAGCTGATCGGCACGCTCCGTGCCGCCGTTGGTGACGAGGGTGAATTCGCCCTCGCTGAACGACACGCTCGAGGCCTGCGTCTGCGGCAGCACCCTGATGCCCTCGGCGCGGAACGCCTCCGTGACGGCTTCGCCGATGGCCGGATCTTCGCGGAACAGCAGTGTGCTCCGGGCGAGGATGGTGACTTCGCTGCCGAGACGGGCGAACGCCTGGGCGAGCTCCACCGCGACGACTGACGATCCGATTACCGAGAGCCGCGACGGAATGCGGTCACTCGCGAGCGCTTCGGTCGAAGTCCAATACGGCGTGTCCTTCAGACCCGCGACTGGCGGCAGAGCGGCGCGTGCGCCGGTTGCGATCAGGCAGCGGTCGAACGAGACCGGGCGCTGTCCGCCGTCCGACACGTCCACGGTGAGCGTGTGGCCGTCGGTGAAGCGCGCGTCGCCGCGTACGACCGTGATGGCCGGGATCCCGGCGAGAATCGCCTCGTACTTCGCGTGACGCAGTTCGTCGACCCGCCCCTGCTGCTGCGCGAGCAGCCGCGGCCGATCGACGACAGGTGGCGTGGCGGACAGTCCCATGTCGAACGGGCTCTCGCGACGGAGGTGGGCGATGTGGGCCGCGCGGATCAGGATCTTGGACGGCACACAGCCGACGTTGACGCAGGTCCCTCCGATGGCGCCGCGCTCGATCAGCGTGACGGTTGCGCCCAGTTCAGCCGCCTTCAGCGCCGCCCCCATCGCGGCGCCGCCACTGCCGATGACGGCGATGCGCAACGGGGAGGGGCCGGCGGCAGGCGGCGAGTTGTGGGCCGCGGTGGCGTCGGTCGGCATGACAGATCAAGTCTGGACCCGTACCTAAGTACGGAGTCAAGCGATATGAAAAATCATGCGATCAGTGGTGATGGGCGCCACGTCCTGACGCCGGCTTCTGCGCGCGTCGGCGTGCTGACGGCGCAGCCAGCTTGCGGTGCGCCTTCAGACTTTCTGCATTTCCTTTCCACAGCAGCAGCGCGGATTGAGATTGCCTCCAGCGCCGGGGTTGGCCCCCTTGGTCACCTCGATTTCGCACCCGCAGTTCGCATCCGGACACC
>JBBDWL010000090.1:113750-115158 GCA_040902895.1 Vicinamibacterales bacterium
GGGTTGGCCCCCTTGGTCACCTCGATTTCGCACCCGCAGTTCGCATCCGGACACCGATACTTCTCGCCCTTCTGAAGTGCCATAAGAATCTCCTCATCTGCATGGGCTTCAATAGCCATGCCCATAGGATGGACCTGCCCTCAACTCGATTTCCTTTCCACCTCGTGCAGTCGTTCCAGACCCCATCGTCGCAACGGGCCGAGCACTCGCCGCGGAGATGATAGTCAGCACTTAAGCGTCATCCGAATCGGACGAGGAGTGGACCCAGGATGAACGCCGCGAAGACGCCGAGGAGATAAAGCGCGGCCGACATCCAGAGGGTCAGGCGGCTCACCTTATCGGCGGTCGCACACGCGGAAGGCTCATCGGCCGGACAAGACTCGCCGGCGGCGCGAAGCCTGGGGGCGAGCCGGTACACATAAACAAAGTTGAGCGCGATGAGCGAGCCCGAGATCGCAAAGACCCACTCCTTGTTACGAGAGAGCGCCACCAGCCAGGGCGCCGCCGTTAGCAAAGACGCCACGGTTGCGCCCAGGCCGATCAACACCAGTACCGAGGGCAGGGCGCAGCAGATCAAGGTGCCGAACGACGTAAACAGGGACATGTAACCGAGGAATCGCCCCTCTGAAACGCGTGCGCTCATTGCTTGACGTCGGTCACCTGGATCACCTCTGCCGCCTTCTCTTTCGGCACCGCGATCACACCCTGCACCGTGACGACCTGCCCGGCGTGCTTCTCGAGCTCCGCCAGCTTCCCGGCATGCGCCGTCATCGCCACGTCGAATGTCTCCTTCGTTTCGGGCACCTCGAGCCGCAGCCGGCCGCCGGCGGCGACCACGCGAGCTCGGACCGTCACCGTAGCGCCTTGCGGCGTAAATCCGTTTCGTCGCACTGCCTCGCGGAGAGCAGCCATCGTGGTCTTGTTTCCGGGCTGGAGTTCAATCTCCGCCCGGCCCTGATTCAGGCTTACTTTGGCGGACGTGACTCCATCGAGCTTCTCGACAGACACGCTCACGGCGTGTGCACAGATCGCTCAATCCATGCCGAAGATGCTGAGATCGATCTGACGGAATTCCGCGTGCGCCACCGAAGCGCCGCCGACGGTGGCGAACGCGAACACCAACAATAGACGTTTCATGAAGGGCCCCCTCAGAAGAAGTAACTGAAATTCAAGGCGAACCGAAAGTTTTCCTGCTGCACGAGCCGGCCGACATCACGATAAATGGGGAACTGAATCCCCCCTTCGATCGCATAGTTCTTATAGATCCCGAGGGCGCCGGGGCCGACGAAGATCTGGTGTCCGCCGGTTCCGGGATGTTCGACATTGTCGTTCCGCAGGTTGCCTGCTCGCTCTCCCGTCATCTCGACAAACAGGCGCCAGTCCCAATGGGGATAATCTTTCCGTAATG
>JBBDWL010000091.1:0-3423 GCA_040902895.1 Vicinamibacterales bacterium
AGGGCGGCATGGTCCGCGCCGCCACGCGACTGCGGATCGACCGCGCCCACGGCCGCGCGTCCTCAAATTTGATCAAGGACATCGGCGCGAACATCGTTGGCCGATGGCACTCGACGCACTTGGCGTAGAGGATTGGCGCCACGTCTTTCGCGAAGGTCGGCGACTGTGCAGCTGCCGGGACCGACGCAAAACCCAGCGCCGAGAGGATCAGGCCGACGCTAAACCGACTGATGAGCATGCGCCATATTAGAACGAAAACACCTTAAGATGTGCCCTATGAAACGAGCCCTTTTTACCCTGGTTGCACTGCTCTTCCTGCCGTCATCGGCGCTCGCCACCTGGTCGGTGATCGCCGTCGACCGAGCCACCGGCCGCGTCGCGATCGCGTCGGCCACGTGCGTGGATCGCGACGATCAATTCCTGATGGGCGTGCAGGCGGTGGTGGTGCCGGGCAAGGGCGTGGCCGCATGCCAGGCCGCCGTTGACGGCACCCACAAGAACCAGATTTCGGGACCGGCGCACCATTACGTCTTCGAGCTGTATGCGCTCGACGGCACGATCGATGTACCGGCGGTGGGACAATCACCGGCGCTGACGCGCGCGGCTGTCGACCAGGCGATGGCGGGAACAGTTCGCGCGAAGGGATCGCTGGTCGGCTTGTTCAAACGCTAGCGCAACTTGCTCTGCCAGTTGACCACAACCGTGATGGTCGAAGGCCGTGCTTCCGGCGGTACGCACATCACCACGAATCGTGTGCCGTCGGCGGTGACGTCGTAACCCATATCGCTCTGAGAGCCGCTGAACAGCATCTTCTCTGACTCACACGGCCGGAATATTTCCACCGGCGGTGCGGCGAGTGACAGCGGACCGCGCCCGAGCGTGGCCTGCATCAGTTGACCGCGCGGTGTTTGAAAGAACAATTCGCTGCCGTCACGACCCCACATGGGATGCCAGCCGCCGTCGGCGGACACGCGAATGCGGCGTTTGTCGGCGATCGACATCACGTAAATTTCACGGCTGCCGGCCGCATCCGAAATAAAGGCGATGCGATCGCCTTCCGGCGACAAGCGCGCCATCATCACGCTCGCCTGATCATTTTCGATTAAGGTGACCGGCGGACCGCCGTCAACCGGCACGGACAATAGCGTGGTGGGCCGGCCCGTATCAGTATCGACTTGCGCGAGCACATACCTGCCGTCGCGGGACCAGTCGACTGGAAACACGCCGCCTTTCGGGTGCCGGTACAGCAGGGTATCGCCGCCGGCGCCAGTGGTGGCGACGCGATACAACGTCGAAACACCGGCCCGATCCGACGCAAACACGAGCGTGCCTCCGTCTGGTGAGAACACGGGCCGCCAATCCGTGGCGGGATTGGTGGTGAGTCGCGTGAGCGCGTTGGTCGCGACGTCGACCAGCCAGATATCGCGCGTGCCGTACCGCTCGTCCGGCAGCTCGACGGCGATGGTGCGGCCGGTCGACACCAGCCGGACGCCGAGATAATCGCGCCTCGGCGTGACGGTGCCGAGCACCTTGCCGGCACGGTCGGCCCACACCAGCGTCGACTCCTCGCTGGACCCCGGCGTGTACACCAACACGCGGCCGTCCCGCGACACGTCAAACGCTCCCGAAAAGCTCGAACCACTGTAACGAACCGGCGCCGCGACCGGCTGGGGAGCGCCGCTCAGCGTCCAGGTGGTGGGCGCGAGGGGCTGCGCCATGAGCACCCGGTCCGGTGTCATGAACAGCAGCCATCCCGGCGGCGCGTAGCGGCCCGGCGAAGGCATGTTCACCAGCGAGCGCACCTCGGGAGACCCAAACGCGCCGACTTTGATGCCAAGGTTTGCGGGTCGATCGCTTCGCGTGGTGAAGAGGAAGTGACGGCCGTCCGGAAGAATCTGCGGCCAGCGATGTGAGTTTTCCGTGGCAGGATCGAGCGTGGTGACTGGCTCGAACGCGCCGCCGGACGCGGCGACACGCGACAGCGCCGCGCGATTCGCCGGCGCCATCAAAATGGTGTCGTCGGGTCCCCAACTCGCGCCGAGGTCGGCGACCACACCGGAGACGATCGTCACCACCGGTCCGCCATCGGCGCTGATGCGCTTCCAGGTTTCGCCGACGCGGAACGCCAGCGAACCACCGTCGGGCGACCAAATCCCGGCACTGATGGCGCCATCGGTACCCTCGAGCGGGCGAGGCAGCGCCGCATCCAACGGCCGAATCCACAACGACGACACGCGCTGCGCGTTGCGCGCCAAGAACGCGATCTGCCGGCCATCGGGCGAGACGGTGGCAGATCCGACGAGCGTGTGATCGGGAGGCGGACCAAGCGTGAATTCAACCGGCGCAGTAGGCTCGGCCGATCGGGTCGGCCATCGCAGCACCGCGACCGCGCCGATCGCGATCGCGCTCACAGCGGCCAGAGCGAGGATGGCCATCACAGGTGAGCGTCGGCGGAGCGCGGACTCGACGACCTCCGCCGGTTGATCGAGCTCCACGCGAACGTCGGCAATGTCACGCGCGCGACGCTTCGGATCCTTCTCGAGACAGCGCTCCAGCACGCGCCGGACGTACGACGGCACCGAACGCGGCAGTTTCGACCAATCCGGTTCGCGCTCGATGATGGCGGCGATCACGTCCGAAGTCGTTTCGCCGCTGAAGGTCATGCGGCCAGTCAACATCTCGAACAACACGCAGCCGAACGCCCAGATGTCGGTCCGCTTGTCGACGGCCTTGCCGCGCGCCTGCTCCGGGCTCATGTAGGCCACGGTCCCGAGAATCACACCGTGTTTAGTGCCGTGGACCGTGACCGTGGGCGACCGTGACGGATCGACCGCCGTCAGTGGCGTGGCCGCCGCGGCGATCGCTTTCGCCAAGCCGAAGTCAAGCACTTTGATCGTGCCGCCCTCAGTGATCTTGATATTTGCGGGCTTGAGATCGCGATGCACGATGCCGGATTCGTGCGCGGTGTCGAGCGCATCGGCGATTTGCCTGGCGTAGGTCAGGACCTCCGCGAACGGGATCGGCGTGCGCGCGATTCGGTCCGCCAGCGTCTCGCCCTCCACCAGCTCGAGGATCAGGGCCGGATGTCCGGCGCCGTCCTCGACGCCGTAGATCGCCGCGATGTTGGGATGATTGAGCGAGGCGAGCATGCGCGCCTCGCGTTCGAAGCGCATCAGGCCGTCGGCGTCCGACGCAATCGCGGGCGAGAGGATCTTGATCGCCACGTCGCGGCCCAGGCGCGCATCCCGGGCGCGATAGACCTCGCCCATGCCGCCGGCGCCCAGCAGCGCGCTGATCTCATAGCCGCCGACGCGATCGCCGGCCTTCAGGGGCATGCGGTGCGATTATACGGCTCAGCCCGGGATGGTGACGGGATCGCCCTTCTTGTGAAACACGATCGCGAGAATCTTCGCCGGCTGGGTC
>JBBDWL010000092.1:0-23192 GCA_040902895.1 Vicinamibacterales bacterium
GCGGCATTGCGCGATGGCCTGGTCGTAGTCCTGATTCGCGATCGCGTACCACGCGAGCAGATCTCGGCCATCGTCCTCCCCGATGCGTCGAAGATCACCTTTACCTACGATCGGAGCGAGCGGCCGCTGACCGTGACGTACCCAAACGGCGTGATTGGCCGATGGGAGTATGACGCGGAAGGCCGGACGATTCGCATCAGGTACAACGCGCGCGCCGGACAAGCGCTGGCGTCGGCAGAGTACAAGTACGACGCCGACGGCAATCCGATCGAGCGCCGCGACTCGCAAGGGCTCACCAAATACGCGTACGACACGTCCGGCCAGCTCATCGAGGAATCGCGCGGCAACGCGGCGTCGCGCTATGCGTACGGCGCGGGGGGCAATCGCGCGTCTCTCCAGCAGGCGGGCCGCACCATCGCGTACAGCTATGAGGCCGGCGATCGGCTCGCGCGCACGAGCACGGATGAAGTGTTCTCGCACGACCCGCTCGGCCGGGTGGCGGCCCGTCAGACGTCCGCAGGCACCACGCGCTACGCCTTCGATGCGCTCGATCGGCTTGTCGCCGTGACGCTGCCCAACGCGCAGAAGATCGAGTTCGCCTATGCGGCGACAGGCGAACGGATGTCGCGGCGCGACGCCGCGGGCCTGACGCACTTCGTCTACGACGGCTTCGATCTGCTGCAGGAGCTCGATTCCGATCTGAAGCCGATTGCCACGTACGTGCATGCCGCGGGGATCGATCGGCCGCTCGCGATGATCCGCGGGGGTCAGACCTACTTCCTCCATGCCGATCGCAACGGCAGCATTCTGCTGATCACGGACGCCCGCGCGCAGCCCGTCGCGTCGTACGAGTACGACGCCTTTGGAAACAGACGTGCACGACAGGAGACGGTGTCGAGCCCGTTCGGCTACACGGGTCGCGAATGGGAGTCGGCGGCCGGCCTCTATTACTACAGGGCGCGCTACTACGATCCGGGGCTTGGCCGCTTTCTGTCGGCGGATGCCGCGAATCCCAATCTCGTTCGCCCGCTCACCCTCAACCCGTACCTTTACGCGGTCAACAGTCCGGTGCGCTACGTCGACCCCATGGGTCTCGAGCCAACCCCGGTCGGTCCGCTTGCCCCGCGGTGTCCGACATGCGGCGTCGTCGATCTCTCGAAGTTCGAGCCCTCGATGACGTCGCCGACCCCGCGCGGGATTCCGTTCTTCGCGAATCCGGAAGAGGGTCTCGAGTTCTGGAAGATGATCAAGTCGCGCGGGCCGCAGAATCCGGCGTACGAGAGGGCCCTCGATCAGATCCCGAAGTACGCCAAGGTCGTTGCCGAGCGCGCGCGCCTTGGACAGACGCCGCCTGACTGGCGCATCAAGGCGCGTGAATACGTGCCCGGGCCGTCGAGCAAGCAGCCGACGCTCGATATCGATCCGAACAGAACGCAGCCGGGCGGGACACCGACCCTTGCGCGCGTGCGTCCGCCCGCGCCGTCACCTGGCGGGGCCGCGGGCCTTGCGGGCAACACGGCAGGCTTCAAACCACCCGGCAACGACACGCTCGTCGGCGCAAGGCCGCCGGCCGCGCCCGCCCCGGCGCCGCCCGCACCGGCCTCGTCCGCGCCGGCCTCGTCCGCTCCGTCATCGTCGGCGCCGGCAGGCCCGGCTTCGAGCGATCCCTGGAACATCAGGTACTCCGCGCCGATCAAATACTTCTTTGCCGGGTCGCATCTGTACCTGTGCTACGTCGAGAACCTCTCATTCCAGCAGTGCATGGAGCGATTCGCCCTCGGCGCGCTCGTGGGAAGGGCCGGCCGCTACATCATCACGCTGCCGGGCGGTCAGGTGCTCGGCGTCGTGGTGATCGCCACGCTCACCGTGTTCGAAGTGAATGCGGCCTTCGAGGAAGGCTGGGCGGCCGGCCGCGCCATGCGCGAGGCGGATCAGGCGGCCGTCAACCAGATCAATCAGCTCAACGAGCGGATTGTCGGGCGGAGCCCAAACTCGCTGCGAAGTCTGGCGCGGCGCGCCATCGAAGCCGGTGAATTGGCGGACAGAGCACTCGCCGCCGCCGACAAGGAGATTGCGGAGCTCGACGAACTGGTCCGAGGCATTCAGGGGCAGGTCGCCTCGGGGAATCTCGAGGTGTCGCAGGAATGCTCCGCGGCCGGCAAGCTGCAATCGCAACTGCCAGGTTTCCGGTCGGAGGCGGTGCGGCGCAAAACGGAGATCGCGCGTCTTCTGAACGAGGCTGCGCCCATCGCGAAGCTGTGTCAAACGAAGGCCGATGCGGACAACATCACCTATCGGTACGAGAGCGCGAACCGGCTGAAGGGGGAGATCGATAATCTCCAGCAGCAGGCGATCAGGACGGTCGACGACATCGAGAAGCTCGCGGATCGACTGAAAGATCAGGCCGGCGATCTCAAATCGCCGTACGTAAAGCTCAACGAACGGCTCGCCGAGCTCGTGAAACGCGGGAGCCCTCTCGGCGAGGCTTTCGCGCAGCGGAATGCCGCGCGCGACCGATTCATTGAGTTCAGCGATTTGAGGCCGAAGATCGCGAAAGAGATCGACGCGGCAGCCCTCAATTACACCAATCTGTCGTGGCGCGAATGGGTTGTCGATCTGTTTCGATCGCAGCGGCTCGACGTCGCCGCCGAGTTCCAGGGGGTGAACCGCAATCTCGCCGGCGTGAAGTCGCCGCACGAGGGCCTGAAGGCGATCACGCAGGACTTCAACACCTCGCTCGAGCGCGCGAAGGAGCGCGACGCCGAGGTCCGGACCGCGGCCCGGGAGTTGCTCGCCAAGCTTCTCGGACTCAGTTGCGACTTCAAGCCTGGCAACAACCAGGACTACCTCAACGAATTCAAATACATCGTCAACGACTCGAAGGCGCTGCTCGACGCCTCGCGCGAACTGCCGGCTGTCGCCTCAGGGTGCTCGCAGGGCAAGCCGCCCACCTATCAGCCGCCGCAGCAGCCGCAGCCGCAAGTGCCGGATCGGCGGCCCGAAGATCGCCGGCCTGCGCCGCCACAACCGGATCCTCCGCCGCCACCGCCGGCGCCCTTGACCGCCTCGCTCGATTGCGGGCCCGCGATCGAAGTGCGCCCGGCCCAGAACAGCAAGAGCTGCGCGGTGATCGTGCGTGGCTGGAACAGCCGTATCTCGGCGCCGGTGCGCATACAGATCGAGCCGAATCCGGCAAGCGCCGGCATCCGGTTCTCCCCAGGGAATACCCAAAGCGATCCCGGCACCATGCATTCGACGTCGTCGAGCGACTATCCGAGCCGCTACGTGTTCCAGCAGGGCATCGGAGCGAGCGAGCGCGCCGTGCCCGGCACGAGTCTCGCCATTTCCGTCGTGGTGAGTCAGGCGGGACACGGCCAGGTGGTACTGCCGCTGATGGTGAACGTGATCGCGGCCGGCGCGCCCGAGGGGAGCTCGCTCGATCCGGTCGGACCGATCGTGCGGGGCACCGGCGGCGCCATGTGCGTCTTCCGCTCCAAGACAATGGGCGATCCGGCGCAGTGCTGGACCTTCACGTCAGGGTCGTGTGCAAGCGCGCGATTCTCCAATGCGCAGTACGAGCGCGTGGCCGAGAATCTCACGTCGTCACAAGCGAGCGCCGTCGTCGAGCAGAAGAGCCGTTACTACGGCGATCAGTATGGATGCCGCGTCGCACAAGGCGGCGAGCCTCCGCGTGCTCCTGTGCCGCCGGCAGTGGTCGAGAGCGGTCGGCGTGGTGGCGACCTCTGCGTGTGGCGGTACAAGCTGACCGGCGACGCGCCGCAATGTTTCCACGTTGCGATCGCCCAGTGCGGACGGTACGGACCGCCGTACGAGTTGATTGGCGCGAACATGACGCGGGGAGAAGCGCAGGATCGCGCGGATGAGATCAGCCGGTTCTTCAATGACGAGTACGGCTGCCGCGCGACGATACAGCCGCCGCCGCCACCACGCCGGGACCCTCCGCCGCCCACGCCGCCGAACGATCCAACACCGCCGCCGCCCCCACCGCCGCCGCCGCCGGATCCCCCCGCGCCGCCTGCGCGCACGCTCAGGCGCTTTGGGATCTACGGTCCGAACACGGTCCGCGTTGGGGAGACAATCGTCCTGCAGGCGACCGGTGCGTGGTCCGACGCGCCCGACATGGTGATGGTGATTTCGGATGGCGTGCGATGGTCGCCGTCCAACCAAATCACCGGGCGGCGCGAAGATGTGGGCAAGCGCATTCGGGTGACAGCGACGCACGCTCTCGGTTCAGATTCGACGGAGATCACTGTGGTCGAAGCGCCCAAGACGCCCGTCGACAGCGTTCCCGGCGGTCTGGGCGACCGTAATCCGCCGTCCGGCGATCGCCAGCCGGTCGACAAGGTTCCGGGAGGGCTGGGCGGCCGCGGAGGTGGACCGGGCAGAGGCGGCGGAGGCGGAGGCGAGCCGCCACCGCGCAAGCCCGAGGCGCCGCCCGATCCGTCGCTCGAGGATTTGAACGGCGCCTGGTACTTCGCGGGTTACGGCGGCTGCTACACGATGAATTTCAGCATCTCGGGATTCAAGGTGAGCGGCGCCTCGTCATTCAGCGGCCCGTACAGCGACAACAGCACGTTCGAGGGCACAGGCAAAAACGGCACGATCACCGGAACGTACAGCGGCAGCTACAACAATCCGGGATGCACCACCTGCAAGCAGACGGCGGGATCACGGACCGGAACGTTCACGGCCAGCTATAACGTGCGAGAGCAGAGGATGGACATAAGCAGCACCGACGACGCGAAGAGTCAGGCGTTTCCGGGAAGGACTTTCCACGGCAACTACACGAGGAAGCCCTGCGGACGGTGAAGGTCGCGTAACGTGAGCATTCGAGTTTTCCTGCTGCTGCAGACGCTCGTCTTCGTGTCGATCGCCGGGCCTGCGCCGTCACCGCAACGCCCAGCGCCTCCGGCGCCGGCCTGTGCAGGCACGGATGGCAGCCCGATCGGAAGACCGGAGAACCATGACGCTGCGCTGGTACACGTCGGGCCGCTGCTGGGGCACTGGCAGTCTGACGCCGGGACACTCTTGCTCGCGATCTCTTCGCAGCGGAGGGGCGACGTCATTTACGACGCGCTCGGCGCATCGTGGCACGGCCGTGATGGACAGGAAGCCTTTACCTTCCGGACGCGATATGAAGCTGCGGACCGCCTGCTGCTGGACTTCCCTGGCGGGGCGCAGCCCGGTCTTTCCCGGCTTCGTCTCGAACGTGACGGGAAGTCGCTTCTTGCGTCAGACACTGACAAACCGGCAGCACCCGCCTCACGCCTCACGCGCGAGATCAAGTCAACGGTCATGCCATTCGAGCGTTTCGCGATTGCGCGATCCGGCGCAGCCGGGATTGCGGTGGCGGGGAACACGGCGAAGGTGACTCTGGCCGCGGGAAGCCGCGCCTCGGGCCGGCTAACGGGGAATTGGCGACTGCCTCAAGGTTTCGATGTAGAAATCACGTTTCGCCACGCAAGTCCGCAGCCGGCGGATGGCTCGTTCATCTGTGTCGGTGTCGTCAGTCAGCTCACAGAGGCCTGGGATCCCTACCTATACGCGATGGTTGGACGCGTGCAGCGAGCGGGGGCCGGCGCTTTCACGATGCAGACGTACAACCAGGGCGCGATCCGGCGTTGGACGCAGGTTCCCGCGACCGGCCCAACAGGGCGCTTGCGATTGCTGCGCGAGCACATGAGGGTGTTCGCCCTCTATGACACGGGCCACGGCTGGGCGCCGTTGGCCACGCAGGTTGTCCACTTCTGGGATGACCTTCGTCTCGTCGTGACGTTTGGGAACGGCGCTACCCGAGGGTCGTACCCGGCGATGGATGTCGTGATCTCCGATCTTCGAGTCACAAGCGGATAGATCAATGTCGAAAAGAACCCTTGTCCTTGTCAGTGTCCTGTTGCTGGCCGCCGCGCCCGGCCGCGCGCAAAGTCGCTTTCGTGATCTGACGCCGGGCGTGAGCACGCGCGACGAGGTGGCGCGCGCGCTCGGCGCGCCTGTGCGGAACGTCTCGAAATCTCTGGTCGAGTATCCGGCGCCGGAGGGGATGGCGCGTGTCGAAGTCGAATTCGACAACGCCGGCGTCGCGCAGCGGATCGAAGTACATCTCGATCCGCCGGTGACACGCCGCGCGCTGTCGGCGAGCTACGGCCTGTCCGGTTCGGACGCCCGAAAAGCGCGAGGCGGAAAATTGGTGGAGTACTTTGCCGGCGAAGCGCTCGTGTCGTTTACGTACGGGAGCGAAGCCGAAGCGAGCGGCGTAGCGAGTGTCGGACATTTCAGCCGCAGGGCGTTCTCGGCGGCCTCGGGCGTGGCGATGCCCGAGCCGTGGGGGGGGCCGGGCGGCGATGACGCTGGCGCGCGCAAGACAACCAAAGGTGAGAAGGCGCTCGCGGTTCTTGGCGGGGTCGCGCAGGTATTGGGCGCGGTGCAGCAGCTGCGACAAGGCCAGGCCGGCTGGAGCGTCGGAAATCAGGCAACGCTCGAGGGCATCTACCTGTCGCAGTATCCGGCCGCATCGGCCGAGCGGTGCCAGGCCGACTGCGGCGGCAATGGGGCCTGCCGCGCGTACGTGTTCGTCCGCGCCGGCAATCCGAATCCCGGCGATCCATCCATGTGCTATTTGATGTCATCGGCTACGCGGGCTGTGCAGTCGCCGTGCTGCGTCGCGGGCGTGAAAGGGGGCGGTCAATGAGAGTCGGAATGGTGTTCCTCATTCTGGCCGCGCAGGCCGCAGGTCCGGCGCTGCCCGACGTTTTCCGCGTCCATCCGATGGTGACCAGTCGTGAAGACGTGCTGAAGATTCTCGGTGCACCAGCGCAAATGACTGGCACGTGGATCACCGACCGCCCCGGTTTTGGCGACATCGCGAAGATCCTGATCGAGTTCGACGAGCGTGACGTCACGCGGCGGGTCGATCTGCATTTCGCGTATCCGATTGCGCGCGAGAGTGTCGTCGCTCGATATCGCCTCACCGGGGCCGTGGCGCGCACGACGATTGACGGGCGGCGGGTGGAGTACTTCCGCCAGGCCATGCTGTCGTTGAATTACGCCGGCGCCCTCGAACAGGCCGGCGTCGCCAGCATGACCCGGTACCATCCGCACTTCTTCAGGGAATTCGTTCAAAAGCACCCGCACGTCCGCGAAACGGTGGCGCAAGACAGCCGTATTCTGGGCACCGTGCTGACGTCATATGCGGTCGACGCGACGACGGACCAATGCGAGCTCGACTGCTGGGCCACCCGGACGTGCCGCGGCTTTACCGTGGCACTGCGGGGACAGGCGGGTCCGACCTGTTCGTTGATGTCCGAGATCAAGGAGGTTGTCCCGGCTCCCGGCCACTATTCGGTCCACTACTGGTAGGCCCTTTCACGGGAACGGATCCTGCACCCCGGCTTTTCCGGGCCGGCTCAGCGTCTATAGTGGTGCCAGCCTGTTCAGCTGAGAGGATTCGTCAATGAGAGGTCGTCATAGCGGTCTCGGCGTCGCGCTCGCGGCGCTGTTGCTTGCCGCCACTGCCATCCCCGCCGAAGCGCAGTACTTCGGCCGCAACAAAGTCCAGTACAAGTCGCTGGATTTCGAGGTCCTCAAGACCGAGCATTTCGACATCTATTTCTATCCGCAGGAGAAAGAGGCCATCGCCCTCGCGGCGCAGATGGCTGAGCGGTGGTACTCGCGGCTGGCGGATCTGTTCGGGCACGAGCTGCGGGGGCGCCAGCCTCTCATCATCTATGCCAGCCATACCGACTTCCGCCAGACCAACGCCATCGGCGGCGAAATCGGTGAAGGCACGGGCGGCGTCACCGAAGGCTTCAAGCGCCGCATCGTGCTGCCTTTCGGAGGTTCGCTCGCGGATACGGATCACGTAATTGGCCATGAGCTCGTCCACGCCTTCCAGTACGACATTACCGGCAACACCGTCCGCGACACCGGCGGCCAGGGGCCGACCGTGCTGCGGCTGCCGCTGTGGTTCGTGGAAGGCATGGCCGAGTACTTCTCGATTGGGCCGGTCGATCCGCACACCGCGATGTGGCTGCGCGATGCCGCGGCGCGCGAGAAGCTGCCCGACATCGACGATCTCGACAAGCGTGAGTACTTTCCGTATCGATGGGGCCACGCGTTCTGGGCCTACATCGGCGGCCGGTGGGGCGACGGCGCCGTCTCGCGCATTCTGAAGGCGGCCGCGGATCCGCGGCTGAACATCGCCGCGATTGAAGTGGAAACCGGCATGAGCTTCGAGGAGCTGTCGAAGGCGTGGCAGGGCAGCATCCTGGCGACGTACGCCGATGAACTTCAGCGTACGCTGACCGCACCGGAGCAGGCCAAACTCGTCGTGGCTGAAACCACCGGATCGGGCGAGTTGAATCTTGGGCCGCGCCTCAGTCCCGACGGACGCCGGGTCGCGTTCTGGTCGGAAAAGGATCTGTTCTCCATCGAGTTGTTCGTGGCCGACATGACGACCGGGCGGGTGCTGCGGAAGCTCTTGAAGACCGCGTCCGATCCGCACCTCGACAGCCTGCAGTTCCTGAATGCGGCCGGCGCGTGGAGCGCCGACGGCCAGCGCTTCGTGCTGGCGGGCGTGCAGAGCGGCCGCGCGGTGCTGACGTTCCTCGATGCCATCGAGGGGGGCGCCACGCGCGAGATTCCCGTCGAGCAGGTCGACGAGATCTTCAGTCTGACATGGTCGCCCGACGGCCGCGCGCTCGTGTTCTCGGCGCAGACCGGCGGCGTGAGCGATCTGTACCGCTATGAGATCGAGTCGGCGGCGCTGACGCGGCTGACCAACGATCCGTATGCCGATCTCGAGCCGTCGTTTTCGCCCGACGGACGCCGGATCGTGTACGTGACCGAACGCTACAGCACCAGCCTCCCGCAGGCCGCGATTGGCGCTCTGCGTCTCGCGGTGCTCGATGTGGCCAGCGGACAGTCACGAGAAGTGCGCGCGTTCCCGAACGGCAAGCACATCAGCCCGCAGTGGGCGCCTGATTCGAGCACAATCTTCTTCATCGCCGATCCCGACGGCATCAGCAACGTCTTTCGCGTGAGCGTCAACGGCGGGCGCCCCGAGCAGATGACGAACCTTCGTACGGGCGCGACCGGAATCACCGCGTCGAGTCCGGCACTGTCGGTCGCGATTGGCTCGGGCACGATGGCGTTCTCGGTGTACGAAGACGGCAACTACTCGATCTACACGTCGAGCGCCGCGGGCACGCCGACCACGCCGCCCGACATTCAGACGGCGGCGGTGCTGCCTCCGCGCACGAGCGCGGAAGGGGCGGTCGCCACGGCGCTGGCGAATCCCACGCTCGGCCTTCCTGCCGATCCCGCGTTCCCGGTCGAGGAATACAAGCCGAAGCTGGGGCTCGACTTCATCGGCCAGCCCAGCGTCGGGGTCGGTGTCGATCAGTTCGGCAGCTATGTCGGCGGCGGCATCTCGATGTTCTTCAGCGACATGCTCGGCGACCGATCGCTTGGCGCGACCGTGCAGGTCAACGGCGAGTTCGAGGACTTCGGCGCGCAGGTGATGTTCATCAACCGCAAGCACCGTTGGAACTGGGGCATTGCGGCGGAACAGATTCCGTATCGCGTCGGCTCATTTGGCCAGGCCCTCGTCGACACGCCGCAGGGGCAGGTGCTCGTCCAGGAACAGCTGATCGAGCGGCAGATCAATACCGGACTCGCCGGTCTCGTCGCGTATCCCTTCAGCCGCGCACATCGCTTCGAAGTCCAGGGCGGCATGCGGCGGATTACGTTCGATACGGAGCTGCGGATCGAGATCTTCGATCCCTTCACGGGGCAGCTGCTGAGCCGCGAGGAAGAGGATCTCGACGATCCGAAAGCCCTGAATCTCGGCGAGGTCTCCGCGGCGCTCGTCTATGACACATCAATCGGCGGGGTGACGAGCCCGATTCTCGGCCAGCGCTATCGGCTCGAGCTCGGACAGACCGCCGGCTCGCTGCAGTTCACGACCCTGCTGGCCGACTATCGCCGGTATCTCATGCCGTTGCAGCCGATCACGTTTGCGGTGCGCGGCCTACACTATGGCCGGTTCGGCGGCGACAGCGAGAATCCGCTGATGACGCCGCTCTTTATCGGCTATCCGCATTTCGTGCGCGGCTACGATATCGGGTCGTTCGAGTCGCGGGAATGCGCGACTGGGCCGGCCGGGGACTGCGACGCGTTCGATCGGCTGATTGGCAGCAGGCTGCTGGTCGGCAACTTCGAGGTGCGCGCGCCGCTATGGGGTCTGTTCGGCGGCGACAACTTCTATGGGCCGCTGCCGATCGAGATTGCCGGAT
This sequence comes from Vicinamibacterales bacterium, assembly GCA_040902895.1. Taxonomy (GTDB): domain Bacteria; phylum Acidobacteriota; class Vicinamibacteria; order Vicinamibacterales; family SCN-69-37; genus JALYRV01. The sequence continues at coordinate 10,314 of JBBDWL010000092.1, forward strand.
TTTTCGACTACGGCGTGGCGTGGAATCGCGGCTCGAAGCCCGACATCCTCGGCGGCGAGCGCGCCGCCGCGCGCAGCTACGGCGCGGCGATTCGCGCGAATCTGTTCGGCTACGCCATCCTCGAAATCGACTACGTCAAACCGATCGACCGCCCGCTGAAAGGCTGGTTCTGGCAGTTCTCGCTGCGCCCTGGATTCTGATTAGTGGCGCGCAAGGAGCGCGACCTGAACGCGGGCGTCGTTGAAGCAGGCGCCGCCCGCGATATCCGTGAGCGTGTCGGGCGCCAGCGCGTTGGCGGTCTGCTGATTCCACGTGTTGCGCATCCACAGGCCCTTTGGCAGCACCACAGTGCCCACGCAGGTTTCGGGCGTGACGTCCACCTCGCAGTGCACTTCGCCAAGCTCGTTGAACACCTTCACGCTGTCGCGCGACTGAATCATCCGTGCGCGCGCATCGTCGGGATGCATCAACAGCGTGCCGATCTTCAGATTCAGCTCGCCAAGTGTCGACGACACAGTCTTCTCCGAGGCCGGTGAAATCAGAGCCAGCGGAAATTCCGGCGTGGCCGGATCCGGCCTGAACGCATACAGGCGCCCGCCCGTTTCGGCCGCCAGGTGTGCGGGATAGAGATGCACGCGCCCGTCGGCCGTCTGAGGAAACGCGGTCCCGAACTGTACGGGCCGTCCGCCGAACGGCGGCGCAGCCACCCCGTTATCGTGCATCGACGTGGTGCGCTCTTCGCCGATCCGGGCGTGGAGTTTCAAGAGCGCATCCGTCTCCTCGAATGCCTCTCCCTCCGACCCGTCCGGATCCATGCGGTGCAGGATGTCGTTGAACACTTCGACATTCGGCCTGGCTTCACCGACCGGCTCGATCACCGGCTGCACGAGATGCATGTGATAGGCGCCGTAGCCGCGGGCGATGTCGTAGTGCTCGAGGAAGGTCGTTGCCGGCAGGATGACATCGGCGTACCGCGCGGTGTCGGTCATGACCTGTTCGAAGACGACGGTGAACAGGTCCTCGCGCTCGAGGCCGGCCCGCATGCGGTTCTGATCCGGCAGCGTCGCGAGCGGATTGCAGTTGTAGACGAACAGTCCCTTGATGGGATGTTCGTCGAATCCCGGATCGGTGCCCAGCAGCACGCGGCCGACGCGGTTCATGTTGACGACGCGGGTGGCCGTGGGCGCGTCCCAGGCCAGCGGCTTGGCGCCGAAGGCCGCGGAGTTGCTCATCGTGTAGCCGCCGCCCGGTAGTCCGAACTTGCCGCCGACGGCCGGCAGGGCGAGCACGGCCAGCACAGCGGCGCCGCCATTGCGATTGCGCTCGAGTCCCCAGCCGCAGCGAATGACGGCCGGCGAGGCGGCGGCGTACATCTCGGCGACGGCGCGCAGCATGTCGGGGCCGACGCCGGCGGCGTCTGCCGCGCGCTCGAATGTCCATGGCGCCGCGGCCGCGCGGAACTCGCGCACGCCGTCGGCATGCGTTTCGAGAAACGCCATGTCTGCGCCGCGCTCTTCGAACAGGAACCGGTGGATGGCCAGCGCCACGGGCAGATCGCTGCCGGGACGCAACGGCAGGTGCACGTCGGCCTGTCGTGCCAGCAGCGTCCGACGAGGGTCAATGACCACGAGCTTCGCGCCGCGCTTCTGCGCGTCCTTGATGTGCGGCAGGATGTGCACGCCCGTCACGCCGGGATTGCAGCCCCAGATCACGATCAGATTCGCGGCCTCGTAGTCTTCGTACGCGACGCCCGCCATCTTGCCGTACATGCCGAGCGCCGCCGCGCCGGTCGGCGCCGCGCAGACGGTGCGCGCAAGCTCTGAAGCGCCGATGCGCCGGAACAGCAGACGATCCGTCGCGTCGTGCGACAGCCATCCGTTCGAGCCTCCGTACGATACGGGCAGAATCGCTTCGCCGCCGTGTTCTCGTGCAATGGCTCCGAACTTTTCGGCGATGAGATCGAGCGCTTCGGTCCAGCTGACGCGCTTGAAGCTGCCTTCGCCCTTGGCGCCTGTTCGCACCGCCGGATAGAGCAGACGGTCTTCCCCGTACACGCGGCGATCGAACCTCCGCACCTTGCCGCAGATAAATCCATGGGTCGACGGCGCGATGCGGCTGCCGTCGATGCTGACGACACGTCCCTGTTCGACGTCGACGGCCAGCGAACAGGAATCGGGACAGTCGAGCGGGCAGGCCGTGTGCACGGTGCTGCGGCCCCAGGTTTCAGGAGCGCGGGTCATAGGTCGAGTTTACGCTGTTCCGCTGTCAGGGGCCTTCTGTGACGATGATCATTGCGCCGCGGCCGCGCAACTCTGGTGCGATCGCGGCGAGGGCGGCCAAGCCGCAGGCGCCTGAGGCGCCGCTGTCGATGCCGGCGCCGGCCAGCATACTGACGGCCGATGCCGCTTCCGCGTCGGTAACCGTCACGAACCCATCGACGCCCGCCGCGATGAATGGCCATGCGACGGCGCTTGGCGCGGCGCAGCGCAGGCACACCATTGACGTTGCGGCGGTGGCGGGCAGAATCGAAAGGCGGCCCGCCGCGGCGGATGCCTTCAGGCACGCTGACCCTTCAGGCTCGGCGGCGATCAACGTCGCCGACGGCAGCATGCTGCGGATCCACGCCGCGGCGGCGCCGACGAGTCCTCCGACGCCTCCCTGCACCACGATGACGTCTGGAGGCTGATTCCAGGCCGCCGCTGCCTCCGACAAGACCTTCGTATAGCCGCGCATGATCAACTGCGTGATCTCAGGATCCCCTGGCGGCGCCGTGTCAGAGACGAGCAGCGCGCCCGATTCCGCGGCATAGGCTGCCGCCCGATCGATGGCGTCTTCATAAGATCCGTCGATCTGCACAACGTCAGCGCCCTCGCCGCGAATGGCGTGGACGCGCGCGGGCAGCGCGTCAGCCGGCAGGAACACGCGGCAGGGAAGACCGCGCTCGCGCGCGGCACGCGCAACCGCGCGGCCATGGTTACCGGCGCTGGCGCAGGTGATCGCGCCTGGGCTGTTGTTCAGGTCAGACGTGCGGCTCCAGGTGTCGAGCGCGTAGCTCACGCCGGTGATCTTGAAGGCGTTGAGCCCCCAGCGGTGCGTTTCGTCCTTGACGAGCAGGGCGGCGAGACCCAGCGCGTCCGCAATCGCGCGGGCGTCGTGCAGCGGCGTCGCCGGACGATGCGGCGCGAACGCCGCGACGGCGTCGAGCTCCGCGCGCGACACGCGCGGCCCGGCGCCGCCGGTCGCGCGCAACGGATTCGCGAATACCCGCGAGGTCACGAAACGGATGATACTTTCAAAGCGGCATGCACATCGTCATCGTCGGCGGCGGGTTTGGAGGATTGCAGGCAGCGCGCGCGCTCGCGCGGCGCGACGTGACCGTGACGGTCATCGATCGACGCAACCACCACGTCTTTCAGCCGCTGCTGTATCAGGTGGCGACGGCCGCGCTGTCGCCCGGCGACATTGCGTCGCCCATCCGCTGGATCCTTCGCCGCCAGCGCAACGTCACCGTGCTGCTTGCGGCGGTCGTGCGCATCGATGCCGAGGGCAAGCGCCTCCATCTTGCGGATGGCGGATCGCTTTCGTACGACTATCTGATCGTCGCCGCCGGAGCCACGCACGCGTACTTCGGCCACGACGACTGGCGCGCCAGCGCGCCCGGGCTGAAAACGATGGAGGATGCGCTGCATATTCGCCGGCGGATTCTGCTGGCCTTCGAGACGGCCGAGCGCGCGCTGCAGGGCATCGGCAGCGACGAGGCTGGCTTGCTGACGTTTGTCGTCATTGGCGGCGGTCCGACCGGCGTGGAGCTGGCCGGCGCGCTTGCAGAGATTGCCCGCCACACGCTCAAGCACGATTTCCGGAATATCGATCCGTCGCGATCCCGTATCGTGCTGATCGAAGGCGGCCCACGCTTGCTCGCGTCCTTTGATGCGGCGCACGGTGCGTTTGCCGAGCGCGCGCTGGCGCGGCTTGGCGTTACGGTGCAGACACATGCGATGGTGACCGGCGTGAGTACGACCGGGGTCACGGTGCGCGACGCTTCCGGAACGGAGTCTCAGATTCCCGCGAGGACGGTGCTCTGGGCCGCAGGCGTCGCGGCATCCCCACTCGGCCGCGCGTTCCCCGAGCACATCGATCGCGCGGGACGCGTGCGCGTCAATCACGATCTCACCGTGCCGGGCCATCCCGACATTTTCGTCGTCGGCGATCTGGCGACGCTGAACGGACCGGGCGGCACGCCGTATCCCGGCGTGGCGCAGGTCGCGATGCAGCAGGGCACGCACGCGACACGCAACATCCTTCGATCGATCGATGGCGCGGCCATGCGCCCGTTCCGCTATCGCGATTACGGGAACATGGCCACGATCGGACGCGCCAAGGCGGTGGCCGATCTCGGCTGGATTCAGCTTCGCGGATACATCGCGTGGCTCGCCTGGCTGTTCATTCATCTCGTAAAGCTGATTGGATTCCGCAACCGGCTGTCGGTCATGCTGCAGTGGGCGTGGGCGTACATGTCCTATCAACGCAACGTGCGGTTGATCACCGAAGAGGACCCCGGCGCGTGACCGCGCGCGGCCGGACCCGGCGTTCCGCCCGCTCTGCCGAGGCCAAACCCTCGATGGCCATCCCGGCGGCCCTCACACTGGCGGCGCTTGCGCTGTGGATCGCGCCGATTCCAGCGCCGCTCATCGAACGTTGGTACTCACGCGGCGTGTATCCGGCGTGGCAGCGTGGGGCCACGACCGCATCCAATTTCGCGCCGTTCGCGATGTTCGATCTGCTGCTGCTTGCAGCCGCGATACTGCTGCTGTTGATTGCGGCGCGCGCCCGGCGCGCGCGCTCATGGCGGTACGCCGCGTCGCGCCTGCTGCTGTTGGCGGGCGTGACGGGCCTCTGGTTTCAACTCGCGTGGGGACTCAACTATCGCCGGCTGCCGATTGCCGAGACGATGGGGCTGACGACAACGGCCGGGAGCGATGCGGCGCTCGAGCGGTTCGCAACGGCCGCCGCGGATGCCGCCGCGGCCTCGGCGGATCAACTCGATCGCGAGAACCCGCTGACGCCCTCGCGCGTTCTGGCCGACATGACCACGGGATTTCTTCGCGCGCAGCAAAAGGCCGGTCTTTCGACGTTCGCGCGCGCCGGGCGGCCCAAACGGTCGCTCTTCGATTTCTATTTCCAGTGGACCGCCATCGACGGCGTCACCAATCCCCTGATTCCAGAAACGATTCTCGTCTCGGGCCTCACGCCCGCCGAGGTCTATGTGACAGCCGCGCACGAATGGGCGCACCTTGCCGGCTACGCGTCTGAGGATGAGGCGAACTTCGTCGGGTGGCTGGCGTGCCTCGAGGCCGGCGCCGGCGCGCAATACAACGCCTGGCTCTTCGCGCTGATGAAGGCGGCCGGCGCTGCGCCGGAACGGCAGCGCCGCGCGTGGCTCGCGCGCGCGGGCCCGATCGTCGCACAAGACCTTGCGGCCATCCGCGCGCGGCTGCAGCGATCGTCGCCGGCGCTGCGGCACGCCGCATCAACCGCGTACGATCAGTTTCTGCGCGCCAACCGCGTGGAAGGCGGCATCCGCAGTTATGACGAGGTGCTGCAGCTGATGCTGGCTTACGGCACAGGCCAGTAGGGAGGCCCGGCATCCGCTTTGCTCCTCCACTGCAGAGGATGGCTGCATGCAACACATGATGAGGTTGGGAAAGTTGGTGGCGCTGGCAGGGGGCCTGGCGCTTCTCGTCACAGCCTGCGGCTCTCAGCTCGACCACCAGGTGCGCACGAATGACGCCCTGAAAGAGGCGCGCCTTGATTCCGTCGCGCCCAATTGGGATCCCGCGCAGAAGATTCTTCGGCTGAGCGGCACTGTGGTTACCGATCAGGAAAAGCAGCAGGCGGAACAGGTGGCCGCGTCGGTCATCGGCAACAGCGGCAAGGTCGTCAATGAAATCATTGTGACCATGCGCGGCGCGCCCGAGCCCGCCCCGGCGATCGCGCAGGCCGGCGACATTGAGAAGATCGACGAACGGATTCACGCCGACGTCGAGGCGCTGTTCTCAGACGAAACGGTCTGGAAGGGTCGCGAGTTTGAAATCCTGGTGCATTCCGGAACGGTGCGCCTGACCGGTCAGGTGCTGTCGCAGGACGAAAAGGATCGCGTCACCGAGATGGTGGCTCGGGTGGCGGGTGTCAAGGAAGTGATTAACCGCCTAAGCGTCAAAGTGCCGAAAGGCTAACGTTCGGCGCGGTATTTCGCGACACTGATGGCCGCCTCAGTGTTGCGGCTGTCGAGCTGCCCGTTGATGACCGCGCCTTCCTCGACCACCAGCCGCGGCGAGATGACGCGGCCTGACGTCTGAGAGCCGGCCCGCAGCACCGCCCGCTCCGACGCCACGATGGATGAATCGACGCGGCCCCGCACCTCGACCACTCTGGCCAGCACATCGCCCTTGATCTTGGCACTCGGCCCGATCACAATCGCGTGATCCGGAACATTGATGCTGCCATTGACGGTGCCGTCGACGACGAGATCTTCGCCTGCGGAGATTTCGCCGGTGACTGAGAGGGTCTTGCTCAGAGTGAAGGGATTCATGCGTCACGGGATTGTAGCAGCGCGCAGCGCGACGGACGCGAGCCAATGAAACTGCGGTCGCTGATAGCCGGCAGCCGGGCCATGGCGGCTGCCGCGGTGGCCGCGCTGGCGCTCGGCATCGGCATCACGGCGCTCATGTTCGCCATCGTCGACGGCACGGTCCGGCGCGGATTGCCCGTGCCGAGCGCCGGCGAGATCGTGCATCTGGCGCGCGTGCCGGCGCCGGGTGAGCGGGCGAGAACCGTCTTTCTGCTCTCGGAACGGCCGGCGCTCGAACAGTCTGGCAGCCTCTCCGCCATTGCCGGCTATACCTTGCGGCAGACAAATCTATCGGGCGACGCGCTCACGCCGCGGGGTTGGGATACCGCAGTCGTGACGGCCAACACGTTCAACGTGCTTGGCGTTGCCCCCGCACACGGCCGCGCGTTTGGCGCGTCAATCGACGGCGCCGCCCCGCTGTTGATCAGCGACGATGTGTGGCGCGAGCAGTTCGGCTCTTCGCCCGCGGCGGTGGGCCGCGTGGTGCGGGCGAACGGCGAACCTGCGGTCATTGCCGGCGTGATGCCGCCGGGATTCAGGTTTCCGGTCAATCATCATGTCTGGGCACTTGTCGACGAGCGCGTGACGACCACGCCGCTGCGGTTGTGGGGACGTCTGGCTGCGGGAAAGAGGACCGGGGACGCCGAGGCCGAGCTCACCACGCGCTATCAGCAGGCGGCAATAGACGTGGGCTCTCGCGCGGCCGCGGGCGCGCGAGTCACGGCCGCACCGTTCACTGGTTACATCCTTCCGCAGCCGGTCGTGCAGCTGCTCGAGACGATGTTTTTTGCCGGCGTCGGGGTGCTGCTGATCGCATGCGCGAACGTCGCGAATCTGCTGCTGGCGCGCGGGCTGGCGCGCCGCCGCGATTTCGCGATCGCCGCGGCGCTTGGCGCGTCGCGCGCGCGGCTGATGCGCGAGCGGCTGCTCGAAGGGCTCGTGCTCGCGGCTCCAGGCGCGGTGCTTGGTGTGACGCTGACGTACGGCGGGGCGGCGCTGTTCACGCGCGCGCTTGCGACATCCTATCCACCGCCGCCTTACTGGGTCGCGATTGCCGTCGACGGACGCGTGCTCGCCTTCGTTGTGGTGGTTACGATCATCTCCGCACTCGCGGCCGCGGCACTGCCGGCCTGGCGCAGCCGATCCGCGGCGGTATCGACCGCGCTCGCCGAGGAGTCGCGGAGCACGACGAGCGCGTCGCTTCGCCGCCTGACGACGGCCCTGGTCATCGTCGAAATCTCGCTCGCGGCCAGCGTGTTGGTCGCCGGTGGCCTGATGGCCAAAGGCATCGCACGGCTCACGGCAGCCCGGTTTGATTTCGCGGTGTCAGACCTGGTGACCGGCCGTGTGACGCTGCCGGCGCGGTCGTACCCAACGCCGGAGAGCCGCCGCGCGTTCTTTGTCACACTGCATGAGCGACTTCAGTCGGTGCCCGCGGCACGCGGAACGGCGCTGGGATCCTCGGTGCCGTTCACGTTCGCGGAACCGGTTCCGTTCCGGCTGAAGCAGCTCGAGGTGGATCCGGCGCGCTGGCCACAGGCCCGGCCGGTGTTCGTGACTCCAGGCTACTTCGATGCCCTCGGCGTGAAGCTGATTGGCGGCCGTTACTTCGAGGCCGCGGATCGCCTCGACCGCGCGCCGGTCGCGATCGTGAACCTGAGTTTCGCCTTGAAGTACGCGCCCCGCGAGGATTTGATCGGCCAGACGATCACCATTGCCACGACGCCCGCAATCACCGCCACGATCATCGGTGTCGTCCCGGATCTGTTCGTGGGCAACCCGCGGCGAGACCAGCCCGAAGCGGTGTACCTGGCGCTGTTCCAGCGGTCGCTGCCGCCCGACAGCATCAGCGTACTTGCGCGGCAGGAAGCGGCCGGGCCCGCACTCGAGCGGGAGCTCCGCAACGCCGTCGCCGCAATCGATCCCCACCTGCCGCTCGATCGTGTGATGACGCTCGCCGAGATTCGCGACGGCCTCACCTGGTTCTATCGCGTCTTCGGCGGGTTGTTTCTCGCGTTCGGCCTGGGCGCGCTGATCCTCGCGCTCATCGGCGTCTATGCCGTGATGTCGTTCGCGGTGACCCGCCGCCGGCGAGAAATCGGCACGCGCATGGCGCTCGGAGCCACGAGAGCAGACGTCGCGCGGCTCTTTGTGATGGAAGGATCGTGGCGGCTGCTCGTCGGGCTCGCCGCCGGCGGCGCGCTGGCCGCGTTTCTCACGCCGCGCATTGCGCTGTTCCTCTTTCAGGTCTCGCCGCGCGACCCGATGGTCTTCGCAGCCGCTGTCGCGATCGTCGCAATCGTCGGCCTGAGCGCCTGCGTGGTGCCCGCGCTGCGCGCCGCCCGCCAGGATCCGAATGCGTGTTTGAGAGACGAAGGGTAGCGCAGGCCTTCAGGCCTGCGGGCTACGGCTTCGGTTCGAACTTCAGCGACGCCGAGTTGATGCAGTAGCGCAACCCCGTGGGCTTCGGGCCGTCTTCGAAGACATGCCCGAGATGCGCGTCGCAGGCGGCGCACACGACCTCGGTGCGGCGCATGCCGTACGCGCCGTCTTCATGGGTGTCGACCGCGCCTTCGGCGGCAGGCTGGTAAAAGCTCGGCCATCCCGATCCCGACGCATACTTCGTGTCGCTGTCGAACAGCACGTTGCCGCAGCCTACGCAGCGGTACATGCCGGGATCCTTCTTGTGTTCGTATTCGCCGGTGAATGGACGCTCGGTACCTTTCTCGCGCGCGACGTGGTACTGCTCGGGGGTCAGCGACGCGCGCCATTCCTCTTCGCTCTTGCGGATCTTCTCAGTCACGTGTCGATCTCCCTTAGCGCACTTCGATGCCCGCGGCCTTGATGAAGCGCGACGTCCACTCCTGCAGGCGCGTCAGATTGGCGGGCCCCATCAGCAGCAGCTGACGCGAGATCCCCGGCAGCGCGCGAAGCTCGGCGCTGCGATGCTCGACATAACCCCGGCGCGGTTCGACTACCAGCGGCGTCTGCACGACGGGCGTCGACAGCACACGCCCCGCCGCGCGCCCGATCGCCGCGTCGAAGTTGCCGTCAGGATGTCCCATGCCGCGGTACGTCTCGACGAACAGGGGCCGCACGTGGCGGTACAGCTCCGCGGCCTGCTGCGGATCGGCCGACAGAATCGCCCCGGTGAGATCGTCCCAGCGGCGGTGGCTCGCCGGATCGATCACGAGATCGCCGCCGCGAGCCACGGTTGCGGCGCGTGTGGCCGGCCGTGCAAATCCGAACGGGACGGCCGGCGACCGGCCGTCGCCCGCCTGTTCGACGGCAAGCGCCGTGCGCTGCACCAACGCGTCTGTTGCGAGCCAGCGCGCCAGCGTTGGATGCCGTGAGAGCAGCGAGACGGCACGCCTGATGAAGCTGTCGCTCTCTGCAACAGGGGGCAGCGGCTCGTCAGGCAACGCGAGCGCGGCCGGAGCGCCGACGGGAATTTCGGTCGACGTGGTCGACGCGGGCGCGGCGTTCGGCACAGGTCCGCGCGCGACCCACACGAAATACACGAGCGCGCCGACAATCGCGGCCACCACAGGCACGACCACCCATCGCGGTGTGCCGCGGCGGTCGTGCAAGTCCGGCGGAGGCGCAGGCGAATCGGTGTCTTCTCCGTCCTTGTCGAGCCTGATGTCGTCGAGGCGCGCCATATGAACAGGATAACCCCGACAGGCTGTTACTGGACGATCACGCGCGCGTAATCCCAGCCTTCCAGTCCGCGCGCATTGACCGCGATGACGCGCACTTCGGTGCCGGCCGGCGCGTTGGCGATCGTCGCTGTCGGCGACGTGACGACCATCCGCTGCGCCGCGCCGCCCTTCGGCTGCCATGTGACGATGTATTGGCGCACGTCACGTTCCGGCGACTTCTCCCATGAGATGACGGCACCCGTGCCTGACGTTTTCGTCGTCAGACCGCGCAGCCGCGACGGCGTGTTCGCGAGCATCACCAGGGTCGCAGCAGTTGTCTTTGCCACTTCGGTCACGAGCTGGTGATTGATCGTATCGAGTAGGTCGTGTGGCTGGTGATAGTGCGGGTTGCCGAGCACCGGATAAGAGCCGATGCCGCCGACGATGTCGCCCCAGGCCTCATAGAAGGCATGCGCATCGGTGCCGCGATAGTAGAGCGCGTCGTACGTAATCAGGTCGGTGAACGTCAGCGCCACCGAATGCTGAATGTCGCGGATGCCCGGATTCGAATACCGGATGGTGTCATCGAGGCGGTGGTCGTTGGCCCAGCCGATCATGTCGTTGTTCAGGGCGCCGACGACGTTCCATTTCGCCTCGGCCGTCCGGCGCACAAACTCGCGGCTGCCGAGCAGGCCGGCTTCTTCGCCGGTGAACGAGGCAAACACTATCGTTGCAGGCTGCGGACTTGCGGCCATGATGCGCGCGGCTTCGAGCAGCGCCGCCGTGCCTGACGAGTCATCGTCTGCGCCTGGACCTCCCGCGACCGAATCGTAATGGCTGCTGACTACGTAGATGACCTCGGGATGCACGGTGCCCTTGAGCGTGGCGATCACGTTCGCGGTGCGGCCTCCGAATGGCGGATTGCCCTGCCTGTCACGCGGCTCGAACCACTGATACTCCGGCGCGTATCCGAACGAGGCATACGTCTTGTGCAGGTACTCGGCGGCCTTGAGGTTGCCAGGCTGCGAAATGTGCTTCGAATCGAAATCGAACAGCGCCTTCTCGTAGCCGAACACGCGCGTGACCGACGCGCGATTGAGGATCTGGTGAATTGCCGCGGCCAGCGGTTTCGTGGCGCGCGCGGCGAAGGTGCGCAGGCCGCGTTCGGCCGTGAGGTTCGCGTCGATGCGCGCGCTCAGATCGCCGCGCGAAATCCGTTTCGTGAGATCCACGACATACACGCCGCGCTGAGGCGAGACGGTATTGCCGTCCCGGTCGGCCTGAATCAGCACCTTCGAGCCGTCCTGCGACGTCTGCCAGATGTACTCCGGTGCGATGGTGCGCACGGTGTTGTTGTGAAAGAGCCGCTGGCGCTCGCCTGTCTCGAGGTCGTAGACGTAGGAGCGGCGATGACGCGCTTCCCCGATGAGGCCGAGCAGGCGATCGTTGGTGAGAAAGCGCGGCGCCAGGTCATGCTGTATTTCGCGAGTGACGCGTGTCGTCTCTTTGCCGGCGCGATCGGTGACGAAGATCTCCCAGTCGTCGCGAAGCATGCGCTGAAACGCGACGCGCGAGCCGTCGGGGGAGAGCGCGGGGGCGTCGATACGATCGGTCGTGGTCAGCACCGCGGTCCCTGGTCCGCTTCCCGATCGAACCATCAGCCGCGTCGACGCCCCGTCTCGCGTGAGATATGCGATGGTCTTGCCGTCGGCCGAAAAGACGGGAGGCGAGATCGCGTCTTCGATCGCGCCACCCCCACCTCGCAGATTGACGTACCCCTGTGCGGGTCTGATGGGCGCCGCGCCGCCTGCGCGTCCGCCCGGCCCTGCGATGGAGAACAGCAGCACGTCGCCGCCGGGCACAGCGCGGAGGTTCGTTTTGCGGCCGGCACTGTCAGTGACGAGGCCCGGCGCGCCGATCGGCGGCACTTCGTAAATCTGCGACTGATTGGCATTGCTGGGTGCCGCGCCGACGAAAAAGGGACGGCCGCCTTGCCAGGTCAGACTCGAGATCTCGAGACCGCCCACGTCGCGCGGCGTCTCTCTGGCCGCGGCAAGGTCACGGATGACCAGGCCCCCGGGCTGACTTGCCGGCCCGGTCAGGTACGCGACCTGCCTCCCGGCCGGATCCATGACGGCGCCGCGTCCGGCGAATTCGGCAACGACCGGAAAACCGGGCGCGTTGCGCACGACACGAGTCGTCGCCGCGTTCGCGGGCCCTGCCTCGTAGGCGATGAGCGCGCCGTCGGCGCTGATGGATGGCGTCCGCCCGTCCGGCGTTACTTCGCCCGTCTCGTACAGCTCACCGGTCAGCAGCGCGATCTGTTCGAAGGTCCCCTCGTCGGCCGCGGGCACCAGCGCCTTGAGGCGCTCCAGCGCCACCACATAGTCGCCCCGGTCCCAGGCCTCGTAGGCGTCGACGAAGGAGCCCGGGCCGCTTTGCGTCTGGCGGGCCCCGGCCGACTGAACCGTCGCAAGCACGGCCGCCGCAATCAGAAGGTATCGGTGCATATGCCCCACAGTCTAGCAATCTCTATCGCGGTAGAATCGTAAGCATGGTGCGTCGTGACGATGCGGGCGTGAAAGCGTCCGTGTCACGCTGTTCGTC
>JBBDWL010000093.1:0-22184 GCA_040902895.1 Vicinamibacterales bacterium
CCGCCATCGAAGTCAGACGAGATGCCGACGTGATCGATGCCGATCTTCTTCACCAGATAGTCGATGTGGTTGACGAAGTCCTTCACGGTGGCCGGCGGCGGCACCGGATACCTTGCGTTGATGGCCGCAAGGCGCCTGTCATACTCGGCGCGGCGCTCTGGGGACAGTGCCTCGAGTGCGGCATTCTGCCCGCCGCCGCGTCCTTGTCCCGCGCCGCGCGCTCCACCCGTCCCTGCCCCTCGCGAGCCCTGAAGGGCTGCGCCACCCTCCTGAGCACCCTCAACCGGACATGGTCTTGGCGCCGCAGGACCTTCGCCGCGGCCGGCTCCTCGGCCGCCTCTCTGTCCGCCGCCTTGCGTCAACCCGAACTCCGCATTCAGCCTGCGGGTTTCCGCCGCACGCTCCGGCGGCGTGACGTTGATGTAGTTCGCGAATGCCACCGTCTGCACGACGCCGCCATTCTTCTTCAGCGCCATCAATTGCTCATCGTCCAGATTGCGGCTGTGATTGCCGAGTGCGCGGGCCGCCGAATGCGACGCGATGACCGGCGCTTTCGACAGGGCCATCGCCTGAAGATTCGCCTGCTTCGACGGATGCGAGATATCGACCATCATGCCCAGGCGATTCATCTCGGCAATCACCTGCCTGCCGAGATCCGAGAGTCCTTTGTGAATGAAGTCGTCGTTCGCTTCGCCCGTGTTCGAATCGGCCAGCTGACTGTGGAGGTTATGCGCCAATGACATGTAGCGGCCGCCGCGCTTGTAGAACTCCTCGACGCGCTTGATGTCGGTGCCGATCGGATAACCGTTCTCAACGCCGATGACGGCGACCTTCTTGCCGGATGCCACGATGCGGCGTACGTCGGCCGGGGTCAGCGCGAGCTCGATCTGATCCGGCGCGATTTCCTTCGTCAGCCGATGGATGGCGTCGAACTTCGCGACGGCCTGCTGATAGGCGTTGGCATAACCCTCCGGCGTCAACGGTCCCTGGCCCACGTACACGATGAAGAACGCCACGTCGAGGCCGCCCTCCTTCATCTTCGGAATGTTCACCTGCGTCGTCAGCCGCTGGGTGTAGTTACACTCGGGCGTGAAGTTCGCGACGTTGATGTCGTCGTGCGTGTCGAGCGTGATCACCCGCTCGTGAATCGCCTTCGCGCGCGCGACGAGCTGCGCCTCGGCATCCTGTTGCGCCGATAGAAGTCCCGAAGCGGCAAGGATGGCTGCGACTGCAAGAGCGTAGACACGTCTCATTGGATGTCTCCGTAGAATTTCCATTTCGTCTGATAGTCAGGCGTCAGCGGCGCGTCCGTCAGCGCCGCGCGAAGCAGCTCGATCGGCATTTCACCCTGCCGCAGGATGGCATCATGAAACGCCTTCGCCGTCATTTTCTTCGATTCGACGAGCTCTTTGTACATCGACCGAATCTGCAGCCCGCCAAGCATATACGCCGCCTGATACAAGGGCGAATAGGTCGAATTGAACGAGCGCCGCACCTCACCGGTCGCGGTGAATCGATCGTGCCGGCCCTTCTCGACGAGGAAGTTGATGGCCTGCTCGGGCGTCCAGTTGCCCAGATGAAAATTGATCGAGAAGATGATGCGAGTGGCACGGTGCATGCGCCACCAGAGCATGCCAATCTTGTCCTCAGGCGATCGCGGGAAGCCGAGATCCCACATCAGCATCTCCCAGTAGAGCGCCCAGCCTTCACCCATGAACGGCGTCGAGAACAGATTGCGATGCGCGTTGTAGCGATCGCTCATGAATCCCTGCAGGTGGTGGCCGGGAATGAGCTCGTGATGCACGGTCGCGCGCGAGACGTGAATCCCGTTGCCGCGCAGACTCATGGCCTGGTCCGCTTCCGCCATCGAGACGTGAGGATACGAGACCGAGATCGTCTCGCCGCCGGTGAAGAATGGATTCACACGCTGCCGCTCGGGCGACATCATGTTCATCTTCCAGATGTCCGACGCGAGCGGAGGGATGGTCACCAGGTCACGCGCCTTCAACCAGGCCTCGGCTTCGAGCGCGAGGTTGCGAATCAGCCGCGGCTGCTCGCCCTCGGGCACGTACATGTTCTTGACCTTGTCGAGCGCCGCGTGCCAGTCGTCGCCCATGCCCATCTCGCGCGCCGCCTTCTTCATCTCGGCTTCGATCCACGTGTACTCGCGATTGCCAATTTCGATCAGCTGCTCGGGCGTGTAGGGGATGAACTCGGCGCGCAGATCCTCGATGAGTCCCTGCCGGCCGATCGGATTACCGACAATCGGCTCGTCGGCGCCGCGAGGCCAGTCGACCAGCCGCTCCCGCAGCAGCGCAGCGTATTCAGTGAGACCGCGGTTCAACGCCTGATGCGGCGCCGGCAACGAGGTGGTGAACGCGGGATCGTATCCGTAATAGAAGCTGTACCACTGCTGCAGCGCGCCTCTGAGCGCATCCACGTGCTGGGCGGCACGGAAAGCGGCATTCGGTGACGCGGTGAGCGACCCGCCTTCAACCGCCGTGCGCGCAGCCTTCAGTTGCGCGTCGATGGCCTGCACCGCCGCAAGGGCGTCGGCTGTGCGGATGAACTTCAGCGCCTGGCGATCCTCCTGCAGGCTCGCGATCGCCGCCGCGAACGGCAGCAGCGGCAGGGTGTCTTTGAGCGCGCGTTCTTCCCGATCGAGCAGCGCCAGCTCGTATTCGATCTCGTTGCGCAACAGCACGTAGTCGATCTGTCCTTCGTGCGACAGCTTCGCGAAGCTCGTCGTCGGCAAGGCCGCCAGCCAGGCGCGATTGAAGGCGCGGAAGCGCTCGCGGCGCGCGGCGGAACCCGCGACGGTATAGAAGCGGTTCAGCGCCTGACGATCTTCGCCATAGCGATCGACCAAATCGCGCAGCTCGCTGGTGGACGCGGTGAGCGGCAGCGGCGGCACGTACGCGGCCGGATCGGCGAAGGAGCGTTCGACGTCAGGCGGACGCTGAAGGACCTGGCCGCTGGCAGGGATCGCGGCCACCGCAGACACGGCCACCGCGAGGACGAACTTCCATCGCGTCATCGACTCTCCTCTACTTGACAACTTTAGGCTTCGCGACCGGCTTCTCGAGCTTCTCGATCCGCTTGACGAGGGCGGCTATCGTCTTCGCGTCGGCCTCGCGCTGCACTTCGAGCTCGGTGATGCGGCCTTCGAGGGTCTTCTCCTCGCCGGCCGTGCCTCGAGCCGTCTTTGGCGCACTGATGGTTGCCGCCATGCGGCTGACGCGCTCGCTCGACAGCTCGCGCTCCAATTGATCGAGCCTGGCCTGCAGCCGATCTACGGCCGGGCTCTGCGGATTCGCCGGCGTGGCAAGGCGCTGCTGAAAGAGCTGCCGCTCGACCTCCTCGACCCGCCGGCGCAGATCATCAATCTGCTGCCTGTCCTGAGCGGAGTCGAGGGGCCGGTCATGAGCGACGACAGCAGACGCCGACAAGGTGAGACCAAGCGCGAGCACCGAAAGCAGACGAGTGATACGTGTCATGACGGAACCTCCCCTGGCAGGCTGATAATCAATACCACGCCGGACGGCCGGGCCGTTTACAATCCTCGCCATGATGCGACGAGCTTCTCTCATACTCTGCGGTCTGGCCTTGCCTCTGACCGCATCGGCACAGACGTCCGCGCCGATTAAGTTCACGCCCACCGCCGGCGTACCCACGTTCGCCGTGCGCGAGCCCGTGCTGCGCATCAAGCCGGGCGCGACGGTCGAAACGCAGACGTTCTCGAAGCCGGGCGACTATTACGAAGGGGGCGCCTGGCCCGGAGAAGTGGGCCCGTTCCATATCGAAGGCGCCGCGCTCGGCGACACGCTTGTCGTCCGTATTCTGCGTCTCAGACCCAACCGCGACACCGCGATGTCGCGCTACGGCCCTGGCGGCATCAGCGGCATCGCCGGCGACAGCCGCACGCGCATGCTCAACGATCCGCTGCCGGCGCGGCAGTTCATCTGGAAGATCGATCGCCAGAAGATGACCGGCACGCTCGACCTGCCGAACTCCGCGACGAAAACGATCACCGTGCCGCTCGCGCCGATGCTCGGCCGCGTGGCGGTCGCGCCGGCCGGTCAGGAAGCGTTTGGCGGACTGTGGCCCGGCGATTTCGGCGGCAATCTCGACGCCTCGGATGTCGCCGAAGGTGCAACCGTCTATCTCCCCGTCTTCCATGAGGGCGCGCTCTTTTACTTTGGCGACGGCCACGCGCTGCAGGGCGACGGCGAGATCATGGGCTCGGGACTCGAGACCACGATGGATGTGACGTTTCAATTCGATCTGATCAAAGGGAAGCGCATCCGCTGGCCGCGCATCGAGAACGCCGACTACATCATGGTGGCCGGCAGCGTGCGGCCGCTTGTCGACGCCATGCGCATCGCCTATGTCGAGCTGATCGAGTGGCTGATCGCCGATTACGGCTTCGAAAAGATGGAAGCGTTCCAGCTGGCCTCGCAACTCGGCGTCGTCCGCGTCGCCAACATCGTCGATCCGAACTACACGGTGGTAGCCAAGTTTCCGAAGCGTCATCTGCCGGTGAAGCCAGAGGTGAAGCCCCAGGTGAAACAATGATGCGCGCGCTCTTCGCGGTGCTCTTTACGCTCGTCGCGGCACCCGCCTTTGCGACCTGGAGCGTGCTTGCGATCGATCAGCGCACCGGTCAGGTCGTGATTGCGTCGGCCACCTGCGTTCGACAGGCTGCCTTCGCGGGCTTCCCGGCAAAAGGTCTGATGGACGTGCAGGCGATCGTGGTCCCGGGCAAGGCTGTCGCCGCCGCGCAGGCGGCCGTCGACAACACGCGCAACAACCAGATGCTCGTCTACACCGAGCTGCAGAGAGGCACCGCGCCCGAAGCGATCATCGCGATGCTCGCGACAGACCCGCGGTACGAATCGCGGCAGTTCGGCATTCTCGATCTGCAGGGGCGCTTCGCCGGACATTCAGGCAGCCGCAACGGCGCGGTGTCGCTGCACCGGCAAGGGCAGGTGCCGGGCGAGCGGATCTTCTATTCGATTCAGGGCAACATCCTGAAATCCGAGGAGGTCGTCACTGCCGCGGTCGCCGCATTTCTTGGGGCACGAGGCGAGCTTACCGATCGCGTGATGGCAGCCATGACGGCCGCCGATGAGAAGGGCGGCGATCGGCGCTGCACCTGCGACTCGGCCCCGAAGATCGACGCGCCGTGCACCGCGAAGACCTCGCACGTCGCCTACATTCTTCGCGCCGACAAGAACGATGCGACCGGCGAGTCCTACAACGACGGCAAATACGCGCTGTATCTGTCGGCGACCGACGCCGACATCACGCCGGCCGAAGATGCCAATCCCGTCAAGACTCTGAGGATGCGATACGACGCATGGAAGCAGAAACGGTGATCAGACCCGCGAGCGTGAGCGATGCCGGCCGTCTCGCGGAATTTGCGGAGCGGGTGTTCGATGACGTATTCGGGCCGCTCAACGACGAGGGTGATATGGCCTCGTATCTCAACGAGGCATTCTCGCCGGAGATCCAGCGCGCGGAAATCGCCGGCGACGGCAGCATCGTGCTGCTCGCCGAGCGCGGCGGAACGCTCGCGGGGTACCTTCACATCGCGCCGGCGCCTTCGCCCGACTGCGTGACGGACGCGTCCGCGCTCGAGCTCAAGCGCCTCTACGTGGAACCCTCGCTTCACGGCCGTGGCATCGGCAAGACGCTGCTCGACGCGGGCCTCGAGCGCGCGCGTGCAAACGGCGCGCGCTCGATTTGGCTCGGCGTCTGGGAGAACAACGTCAAAGCTCAGGCGTTTTACACGCGCGAAGGCTTTACGCGCGTCGGCGAGCATCCATTCGCGCTGGGATCGGGTACGCAGACGGACTGGATTATGCAGCGCTCGCTGACGCATCCCCATGACGCGCGGCGTCGATGATGTTGCGCGCGGCTCGCTCGCCCTTCACGGACATATTGCGCGGCGATCCCGTGCGCATAAGGCACGATCGCGTCAACGGTCGCGGCGACCGCCTCGCGATTGCGGATGTCGCAGACCAGCGCCTGCACCTCGGCGCCCTGCGAAGCCAGCTCCGTCAGGGCGCGATCGAGAGGCTGCTCGTGCTCGGCGATCAACGCGAGCCTGGCGCCTTCGCGAGCAAGCTGCCGGGCGATGACGAGGCCCAGTCCCCGTGACCCGTCCCCAATTTCCGTGGAACGCCGTATGCAGTTCCGCATGGCATGAGAACTCTGCCATTCGACCGCGACATGACATGGCGCCCGCACCTCACCTCGGAGCGCGCGAACATCACCGACCGCGAGCGCATCGGTTCCGCAACCGTCGGCGCCGCCCTTCTTACCTATGGCCTGAAGCGGCGCGACTGGATGGGCGCGCTGAGCGCCGTCACCGGCGCCGCGCTGCTGTATCGCGGCGCGACAGGCTACTGCCAGGTTTCCGAGGCGGCCGGCCGCAATACGCGCCGCGATTCGGAATACCGCTCCGAAGACACGAAGGACGCGCTCGCGGGTCCGCGTGGCGTGAACGTGTGTGAAGCGGTCACGATTCAGCGCTCGGCGCCGGACCTCTACCAGGAGTGGCGAAATCTCGAAGAGCTGCCCCTCAAGATGCGCCACCTCGAATCGGTCAGCGAATTGAGCGACGGCACGTCGCACTGGGAGGCGCGCGGCCCCGGCGGCAAGGTCTTCGAGTGGGACGCGGAAATCCTGCAGGACATTCCCGGCAAGCTGCTCTCGTGGCGCTCGCTGCCCGGGGCTGACGTCGTCAGCGCCGGCTCGGTGAACTTCGACGAGGTGCCGGGCCATGGCACGCGCGTGACCGTACGGCTTCAGTACGACCCGCCCGGCGGCAAGCTTGGCGCCTATGTGGCGTGGCTGATGCGCCAGGAACCCTCACAGCAGATCCGCGAAGACCTGCGCGAGTGGAAGCGGCGGCTCGAAACCGGCGAAGGGCCCACCACCGAGGGTCAGCCCTCGGCCAGATCGACGTCGCGAGCGACATCGTGAAAGCCGTCTGCTGGCAGTGCTGAAGCCCGGCCACTGATGAGCGAGACGCCGTCCAACTCGGACCTGACCGACGAGGAAAAGCGCGAGTGCGTGTGCCGGCTGGCCTTCGGCGGTGATCCCGCGAAGCTCGAGGCCTTCTGCAAGCTGGTGAAGGAATCAGTCCCGCACGGCACGGCCGTCGTGCTGCGCGGATCGGTCGTGACCGGCAAGCGGTGGAAAGACGGCGCGCCGTTCGACGCCGAGGGACCAGGCACGAGCGACCTCGATCTCACGCTCGTCGGCGACGATGTCGTCGGGCTTTTCAAAGTGACCGGCTTCTTCGTGCCGGGTGTGCACTCGCGGCCGCTGAGCGATCGCGATCCCGACATTGCCCCCGACCTGGTGCCGCTCAGACAACAGCTGATGGAGATGACCGGACGTCCGGTCAATATTCAGGGCACGCGCGACTGGGTGATGTACTTCCGCGGCGAGATGCTGGGCCAGCCGTACCTCACGCTCATCGGCAAGGAACACGAGCTCGATCCGCTGAAGGGAATCAGTGAGTGAGGCTGCTCACCTACAACATCCGCAAGGGCGGTACGAGCCGCGAGCGCGCGATTGCGGCGGTCATCAACGCCGCGGCGGCCGATCTGGTGGTGTTTCAGGAAGCCACGGATCCGGCCGTCATCGAACGCGTCGCGTCGCTCTGCGGCATGACCCAGTGGGCGGCGAAGCCTGACTACTCGCTGGGTTACGCCGCGCGCGTGCCCATTCGAAGCCACATCTGGAACCGGCCACGGGGATCGCGCCACGCCTTTCTCGAGGTCGTGCTGCCCGACGACACGCGGATTTTCGGCGTGCACCTGAGCGCGGTGCACGCCGCATGGACGGAATTCAGGCGCGTGCGCGAGCTGCGCGCGCTGCTCGCATCAATCAAGCGCCATCAACACGGCTTTCATGTGCTTGCCGGCGATTTCAACACCGTCGCGCCCGGCGACATCTTCGACAAGATGAAGCTGCCGCATCGCCTGCGCGCGCTGGTGTACCTGAGCGGCGGGCAAATCCGCTGGCGCACCATCAGCACGATTCTCGACGCCGGATATGTCGATATCTATCGCGACCAGCACGGCGGCGCCATCTCGGGCTTCACCTTCCCGACCTGGGCCCCGCATGTCAGGCTCGATTACGTCTTCGTGCCGACCGTCTTCCGCGAGCGCATGACCTCGTGCGAGGTCTTCATGCACGACGCCGCCCACGCCGCGTCGGATCACTATCCGCTGATCGCTGAGTGGAGTTAGGCCCTCGATGGCCTATGGCCTGTCAGGACCTACCTGTCCTCGGTCACTGAAAACCACTGGCCGGAACCGATCGGTGTCACCTTGTCCCCGACCATCTTGCCGAGCGTCGCCTTGTAACGGCCCGCTGCGGCGATCGGCAGCTGCGGACCGCCGCCGCGACCGGGGCCTCCGCCGCCCTGACGTCCGGGCCCGGCCTGACCCTGCCTGCCAGCCGGCTGCGCCCCCTCTGTCGTCGGCGGCGCCTGCACTTCGCCCGTGAAATTCCACACGACACGGCGCAGACCGACGTTCTTGTCGAGATTCAGCTGGCGAAACTTCTCGCCGCGCGCGTCCTCGATCGTCAGCACGAGCGACTCTCCTTCTGCCAGCGGCTTGCCGACGCTGTAGGTGAACACAGCGCCCCTCGGAGGATTCGGCGTGGTGAAGTTGCCCGCGAGCGGGCCGAGGCCCGCGGCGCCTTGCTGCGCCAGTCCGCTCAAGTCGAACTTGTACGCATCGCGCAGCGGATACAGACGCGCCTCTTCCGCAAGCGTCGCGGCCGTCAGCTCGCGCAAGGCGCTGTAGTCGTCGAGGATCCAGAACCCCCGTCCGAACGTAGCCATCACGACGTCGTTCTCACGCCGCTGCAGCTGCATGTCGCGAACCTGCATGTACGGCGCGTCGCCGCGCAGCATCGTCCACTGCTTGCCGCCGTCGACAGAGAAGAAGAGACCAAACTCAGTGCCGGCGAACAGCAGGTTGCCATTCACGTGATCCTGCGCCACCGTCCAGACGTCGTGTTTCGCAGGCAGGTTGCCCGAGATGTTCGCCCAGGTCAGCCCCTTGTCGCGGCTCATGACGAGGTACGGCTTGTAGTCGCCGCGCTGCCAGTTATTGAGCGCCACGAACACCGTGTTCACGTCGCGCGGTGACGCGAACACGTCGGTGACGTACGTGTGTTTCGGCACGCCCGGGAAATCCTCAAGCCTGCGCCAGTTCTTCCCGCGATCCTCGGTCACCTGCACGAGGCCATCGTCGGTGCCGACATAGAGCAGGCCCTCCATCAGCGGCGACTCGTCGACCGTCACGATGTTGCTCAGAGCGGTGGTCGATTCGTGCAGCGCGATCGAACCCTGCGGCCAGACGCGGCCCATGATCTCGAGCTTGCTGCGATCGAGATTGCGGCTCAGATCGGGGCTGATGCGCGTCCAGCTGTCACCGCGATCGTCGGTGCGATAGACATACTGCGTCGCCCAGTACAGCCGCGTGTTCGAATGCGGGCTGATGATGTACGGCGCGTCCCAGTTCGCGCGATCCGCTCCCGTCGCGGGCACGCCGCCGACCGGGGTCCCGCCGCCGCGGCCGCCGCCCGGGCGAATCCCCGTGCCGCGTCCGATGCGGCGATCGAACCGCGAGATGTTGCCGTTCTGCGACGAGGCATAGATGTAGTGCCAGTCGACAGGGTCGGGTCGCGCCTGGAACCCGTCGCCGCCGGCGACGATGTACCAGTCGCTCGTACGGATACCGACCGGATGGTTCGTGCGCGACGGGCCGCAGTACGAGAAGTTGTCCTGCGTGCCGCCGCAAACCGTGTAGAACGGCTTTTCGTTGCCGGCGCCGACACGATAGAACTGCGTGATCGGCAGGTTCGTGAAGAAGCGCCACGACTCGCCGGCGTCATACGTCTCATACAGCCCGCCGTCGTTGCCGAGCAGGATGTGGTTCGGGTCGGAGGGATCGAATTCAACCACGTGATGGTCGACGTGCACGGTGAACGCGCCCTGGCCCCGATCCCATCCGAGCGCCTGCCACGTCTTGCCCTTGTCGGTGCTGCGCTCGAGATTCGTGTTAATCGACCAGATCGTGTCGGGCTTGACCGGATCCAGGAACAGCTCCGAGTAATATGCCGGGCCGCCGCCGCGATAGTTGCTCTGGCGCGTCCAGGTCTTCCCGTTGTCTTCCGAGAGATAGAACCCGCGCTCGTCGACTGGAGGCGGACCAGCCGGCGCGGCGGGAGCCGGCTGCTGGGCGGGCGGCGTGACCGCCGCCTGACCGCCGCGTCCCTGACGTCCGCCGCGGCCCTCGCCCGGCGGTACTTTCGCATCGATCAGCGCATACACGCGCTTAGGCGCCTTCGGGTCAGTCAGCACCGTGATGCGGCCCACGTCGTCCTTCGGCAGTCCGCTGGTGAGCTTGGTCCACGACCTGCCGCCGTTCGTGGTCTTGAAGATGCCGCCGTCGGGGCCTCCCCCGATCATCTGACCGACATGCCGCCGGCGCTGATAGGTGCCGGCGTAGACCACGTCAGGTTTGCCCGGCTCGAACGCGAGGCTCGTGAAACCTGTGTCGTCGTTGACGTGGAACACGCGCGTCCAGGTCTTGCCGCCGTCGGTCGTCTTGTAGACGCCGCGGTCGCCGCCCGCCGAAAACAGCGGACCCTGCGATGCAACCCAGACGACATTGGAGTTGCGCGGGTCGATGGCGATCGCGCCGATGTGCTCGGAGTTTTCGAGACCCACGCGCGCCCACGTCTTGCCGGCGTCCGTGGACTTGTAGAGGCCGTCGCCAAAGTGCGCGCTGCGCTGGCTCTTGTTCTCGCCGGTGCCGAGCCATACGACGTTCGAATCCTTCGGGTCGACGACCACGCAGCACATGTTGAAGGCCTTGTGATCGATGTCGAAGATCGGCTCGAACGTGACGCCGCGGTTGGTCGTCTTCCACAGCCCGCCGAAGGCGGCGGCGACGTACCAGACATTGGGATTCTTGGGGTCGATCTCGACGTCCTGCACGCGGCCGGTGGTGAGGCCAGGACCGATCGATCGGAGCTCGATCCCCTTCAGGGTCTCTTCGTTGAGACCCACCGAGGTCTGCGCTCGAGAAATGACAGAGGTGGCCGCAAGCACCGCCACCAGGGCGGCCAGAAAGAGTCGCTTCATTCGTTATGACTCCGGGGAAAACAGGGAAATGCTGTCTCAGAATACTTCAGCGGGCCGCCCGCCGTTTCGTTAACCATCGGGGCGGGGGCGCGTTTTACCGGGCATGACGCGATTTCTTGCTGCCCTGACCCTCTCCACAGCCGTTCTGGCCTCCGTTCCGGTGCCTCTGGTGGCGCAGGCCGGCCGCGTGCCGCAACCGCAGCAGCCTCCGCAGGCCCCCGCGGCCGCGGGCCCCGGTTATGTCGATACCACCCAGAACGCCCAGGAGCTGCGCGAGCGGTTCCGGGAGGTCCTGGGCCGCTATCCGCGCAGTGTGGCGAACGTGCTCAGCCTCGATCCAACGTTGTTCAACGACCCTGGCTACCTTTCGAGCTACCCGGTGCTCGCGCAGTTCGTCGCCCAGCATCCCGAGATCGCGCGCAACCCGGGCTTCTACCTCTCAGGCTACGGCGCCAGCACGAATACCTACGTCCGCGATCCAAGCCAGCAGGTGCTGGACATGATGCGGAACTGGGTCGAGATGGTCATGGTCTTTGTGATCGTGGCAGCCATCTCCATCGCGGTGCTCTGGCTGCTCAAGGCGCTCATCGATCACCGGCGCTGGCTGCGCGTGACCAAGACGCAGACCGAAGTGCACACGAAGCTGCTCGACCGCTTCTCGTCGAGCGACGAGCTTCTCGCCTATATGAAGACGCCGGCCGGCGCGCGGTTCCTCGAGTCGGCGCCGATTGCGCTCGACGCGGGGCCTGGCCGGAGCGCCGTCTCCGCGCCGATCAACCGCATCCTGTGGTCGGTGCAGGCGGGCATCGTCCTCCTGCTGGCGGGGCTCGCGCTCTTTGTCGGACGCAACTGGACGACGTTCGAAGAAGTGCGGCTGATGCTCGCGATGATGGGCACGCTCGGGTCGTTCATCGGCATCGGGTTTATCGTCTCGGCCGGCGCGGCATGGGTGCTGTCGCAGAGGTTCGGGTTGATGGATGGAACCAGGCCGGCCGGGCCGACGTCAGTGCCTACGAGCCGGATTGACTCTGCCGACGCCTGAGCCGATGATGAGAACCGTCCATGAGCGCGCGTAACTTGACTGTCTCAGACATCGAACGCCTCGAGGCCGTGCGCGCCGAGGATTTCACGTTCGAGATGGACGAAGAGGCCTTCCGGGCGTTCTACGACCGGACGGCCCGCGCGCTTTGGGCATACCTGTCGCGTCTCGCGAGCGACCCGGCGCAGGCCGACGACCTGCTGCAGGAGACGTACTACCGGTTCCTCCGGGCCAAAGCGCACCACGAGAGCGAAGCCCACCGCCGGCACTCACTTTTCCGGATAGCCACGAATCTCGCGCGCGACGCCCACCGGCGCCGCAAGGCCGACCCGCTGCGGCATGCCGGCGATGCGACGGTCGAGGAGCTGGGGATTCAAGGATCGACGCCGGCGCCAGACGCGCTGGTGCATCAACACGCCGACTCGGCGCAGGTGCGGCAGGTGCTGCTGAAGCTGGCGCCGCGCGAGCGCGCGATGCTCTGGCTTGCGTATGCCCATGGCTCCTCGCACCGCGAGATCGCGGCAGCTCTCGGCGTGAAAACGCCGAGCGTGAAGCAGCTGCTGTTCCGCGCGCGCCGGAAGATGGCCGGGCTCTTACGAGAAGACGGAAGACTGAAGTCATGAGCGAGTGCCCGTTCGAACAGGAGATCCTCGACGCGCTGGCGTCGCGGCGATGGCCCGCGCGGGCGGGCGACGAGCTGCACGCGCATGTTGCGGCGTGCGAGAGCTGCCGGGATCTGGCCGCGGTGGGCCATGCGCTGATGCATGACGCCGAGGCCGCGCACGACACGTCGCGCGTGCCGTCGAGCGCGTCGGTGTGGCACCGCGCGCAGCTGCGCGCGCGCGAGGACGCGGCGCGCACAGCCATGCGGCCAATTGGATTCGTGCAGGGCGTGGCGTTTGCGTTCGGCATCGCCGCCGCTATCGCCATCGGGTCGTGGGGCCTGCCGCTGCTGGCGCCCCTGCTGCCCGACGTTGCGGGCATGGCGTCGAGTATCACGGCGTCGCTGCGCGCACCTTCAGTGTCGCTGCCCAGCCTGGATCTTCAGGCCCTGGCGCTCCTCTCGAACACCACCGTGCAGCTCGCGCTGGCCGCCTGGGCAGTGCTCGCGCCCCTGGCGGTGTACTTCACGCTGCACGACAGCAATTCTTAACTCTTAATTCACCAACTCTCAATTTCTTCAGACGCGGTCGTCGAGGCCTTCGACACCGCTCTCGCGGGCGCAGTGCGCGCAGCAGAACATCCGGCCCTTCGCCTCCATGCCGTGTCCCACGATGGTGCAGCCGCAATGCCCGCATCGGGGCGCCATCGAGTGAATCGCGCACTCAAAGCTATCGAACGTCATCGTCTGCCCGGCCAGCGTGAGGGTGAAGGCCTTGTCGTAGTCGTTGCCGCACAGGTCGCAAATGGCCATGCGTCAGTGACCCTCGCCCTGCAGCCCGGGGACGCGGCCTGGCTGCTCGTGACGCGTCATCTGGTCGTCGACGCCACAGACGCCGCGCGTGTTCTCGATCGCGGCCACGGCCGCATCCGCTTCCCACACAAACACCGGTCCCCGGATCGCGACGCAGCCGTCGACGGCGTCGACGTGCAGCGATCCCGGATGAGAGACGACGCGGCCAAGCTCTGTTCGGACGCGCGCGACCAGGGTCTGATCATCGACCCACTGCTCGTCAGATGAACGCGCTTCGGCGATGATACCTTTCGCGCGATCGGCCGCCTGCTGTGCGAGTGCCTGGGCGCGTTCCGCGGTCTTACGCGAAAGCTTGACCGCCTTGTCGCGCGTCAGCGCACGACGGCGGCGTCCTGCGCTCGGATCGAGCATGTACATCAGCCCGGCCCCTACTGCCATCAGGCCCCATGCAGTTCGATTGCTCATCGATTCAACCTCCTCGACCTCGACAGGCGTCAGGCCCGCGAGTACAGAGAGGTTGCGTGCACTATTCGCGCCGCCGCGCCTGTGCCGACTCGAGGTGGGCCAGCATGCGGCGGCGATGCGCGAGCTGCCTCTCGACGTCTCGCCGAAGCCGCTGGGCCAGCCCATCCCCATTGAGATGCCGCGGCCCTGCTTCACGGCTGCGCGGCGTGGAAGCGCGGGGCTGAAACTGGACGATGTTGTCGGGAAAGAGAATCTGCGCTTGTTCCATGCGGCTATGGTCGCCGCAGGCTATGACAGATCAGGTCAGGTCGGTGGAGCCTCTTCCTCTTCATCGAGCTCGTAAATGCGAGGCTGAGGGCCGGGCTTGATGCCGGCGAGATCGGGATCTTCGCCGGGTGCGGGCGGAGGCGCGGAGGATTTCCGCGCCTTTTGTTCTTCGCGCTTTGCCGCTTTTTCGTTACGCCGCTCGACCAGCGCGCGTTCGCGCTGGCGCTTCAAATGTGTTGGTCGTGGTCCGGCCATTCATTAAGGTTACCACCGAGGCTCGCGCGGGCCACCACCACCCCCGCCGCCGCCGCCGCCGCGTCCGCCGCGGCCCCCGCCACCGCCCCCGGGACGCCGACCGCCGCCACCGCCGCCGCCAAATCCACCGCCGCCGCCGAAGCCGCCACCGCCGCCGCCCTGCGGACGCGGCCGCGCCTCATTTACCGTGAGCTTACGGCCGCCGAAGTCGGTTTCGTTGAGCTCCTCAGCCGCTTTCGCGGCTTCCTCGTCCGTGGACATCTCCACGAACCCGAACCCCCGCGGGCGTCCGGTCATGTTGTCTTTCATAATCGTCACGGTCTCGACGGTGCCGACCCGCGCGAAGACCTCCTGCAGGTCTGCTTCAGTGCTGTCATACGGCAAGTTTCCAACGAAAAGCTTCCGACCCATCTGCTGACTCCAAGGACGAGGTAAACGAACGGCGCTCGTGCGCCTGCCCAGTTCCAAGGCGCTTAAGCACTTGTTGGGCCAGCCCGTTCCCGATACATGAGCCGGGCCCTGCCCGGGGCGGAGTCGAAGGGCTACAGCAACGGGGAGCAAAGCCGGGCCATGGAATCGGCCAGACGCGACGGCACCGGCCGGCGCACGTATTCGTCGGCCGAAAACGGAACGCAGTGCTGCTCATCCACCGCGAAATCGGCCTCGAGCTCGCGCGTGATGGCCTCGTCGTAAATCACGAGGTTCGTCTCGTAGTTGATCGTGAAGCTCCGGATGTCCACGTTGGCCGATCCAATCGAGCAGATCGTAGAGTCCACGCACACGGTTTTCGAGTGGAAGTAGGCGCCCTGATATAGAAGGACGGTCACGCCGGCGCGGGCCATGTCGAGCGCATAGGTCATGCTCGCGCGATACGCGGGCGAGATTTCACCGCCGCGCGGGGCGATCATCACGCGAATGTCGAGTCCGGCCAGCGCCGCCGTCTTCATGGCTTCGCTCAGACTGTCGTCGAGGATCAGGAACGGCGACTGCAGATAGACGTGCCGGCGCGCGAGCCCGAGCATCGCGACGTACGACTGCCGGATCGCCTTCCATTCTGAGTCGGGTCCGGCGCTCACCACCTGGATGGGCACGCGCGGCGCGGCGTCGCGCTCCTCGGGAAAATAGCGATCCTGAAAGAGATTCTCCCCCGTCGTGTTATGCCACATCGTCGCAAACACGGTCTGCAGCGGCAGCGCCGCCTCGCCCGCCACGCGGGAGTGGGTATCGCGCCATCCCGAAAAGCCATCGGGACCCGACAGGTGCTTCTCGGTCATGTTCAGGCCGCCCGAGTACGCAATCTCGCCGTCGATCACCGCGATCTTGCGATGGTTCCGATAGCTGAGAGTATGCAGGTGATACAGCGGCGAGAACGGAAACATACGAACGCCCCCGGCGCGCAGCCGGCTGACATAGGCGTAGTCGAGCATCCAGAAGCTGCCGAACGGGTCGTAGAGGATCCGGACCTCGACGCCGCTGTCGACTTTTTCGATGAGCAGCTTTCCGACCTCCTCGGTGAACGCGTCGGACGCCCACTCATAGTAGAGAAGATGGATGGACTGCGATGCCGTGCGGATGTCGGAGATGATCCTCGGATATTTCTCGCGCGCATCCTGCAGGATCTCGAAATGGTTCGACAGTGTGAGCGGCGCGCGCGCCGACGCCCAGAGCATGGCGCCGAGCCTCGCGTAATCACCGATGGGCCCTTCGGCCAGCTTTTCGAGCGTGATCGGCTGCTCTTCGAGCAGCCTGGTCGACCGTGCGGCCAGATCGCCATGCATCAGTTTGCGCAGCGTGCCTTTGCGGCTGAAGGCATGCCAGCTGCGGCCGAAGAGCGCATAGAGAAACAGGCCCACCGGCGGCACGAGCAACAGCACGAAGAGCCACGCGATGGTGGACTGCGGACTGCGGTTTTCCAGGATCATGAAAACCGCGACGCTCAGGGCGTAGAGCACAACGAGGACGGTGACGGCAGACAGCCAGGGCGGGCCCGTGAGCTGAACGAAGTCCATCACTGCCGTGGCGTGAACGCCGCGGAGCCGCCGACGATCGGAAGCTGCAGGGAGGTGTCGCCGAGATCGACGGTGAGCTCGGTGCCCGGCTTCGGCCAGAGCGTGAAATCCTGATCGCTCGAAAAAATCATGAGGCCGATGCGTTTGCCGGCGGGAATGATCTGATCGTCGGGCTGCAGGCTGAACGTGAGCCGATAGAACCGTCCGGGCACGAGGGGCTCGCCGCGGCGGCGCGCGTTGAAGTTGCCGCCACGCGTGAGCGACCTGTAGTTCTGCGGATCGGCCCACCCGCGCGTAATCAGATTCCACGGCCCAATCGGTCTATCCAGCCACGGCAGGACGACGAGCCACACCGACAGATTGGCCGCGGGTTTGTTCGAGGCGAGCCGGATCGTGATCTTCGGCGTGCCTGAAATGTGCAGCGGCGCCGTGAGCGGTGCGGTCGCATACAGCAGCCGGTGCGGCGACGGCCCCTCTTTCGCGAGTGCGGGCCCTGCGACCTCCACGTTGTCGATCAACTTTTCGGTGCCGTTTGCCCGCTGCATTCCAAGCACGCCAACGTTGTTGCCTCCGCCCTCCGGCCGCAGCGTGACGAACTCCGCATCGGGATGCGGGTAATCGGGATAGGGGGTCGGCGGAGGCATCGGGGCGCGACCGCGGCCACGGCCGGCGCCGGGCGCGGGCGGGGCCGGGGGATCCGTCTCGCGCACGATCCAGGCCTTCGGCTCGCGCTCGACGCCGTTCTGCACGCCATACAGATAGCGCGTGAACCAGCGATTCATCATCTCGAGCGGCGGCGCGCCGCCATGTCCGCCCTGATGGAAATACATCTGCAGCGGCACGCGGCCCTTGAGCGCGTCGGTGATTCGCACGCTGTGTTCGGGGACGACGTTCCAGTCGTTGAAGGCGTGAGCCATCAACACGGCCGCCCTGATGTTGTCGACCTTCGGCAGCAGATCCCGCGACATCCAGAACTCGTTGTAGTCGCCATGGAGGCGATCGCGTTCTTCGGCAAACTCGCCGTCGCGATAGCGGGCATTGCACACGGCGCGGCGCGAGGGATGGCCGCTGTTGACGAAGTCGTACAGGAAGTCGATGTCTTCGCCGAGCCATCCGCCCGGATGCCGGATGAGGCCGTTCGATCGGTAGTAGTGGTAATACGACGTGTTCGGCGCGATCGGAATGATCGCTTCGAGCCCCTTCACGCCGGTGACGGCGGCGGCAAGCGGGATCGTGCCGTTGTACGACGTGCCGGTCATGCCGACCTTGCCGGTGGACCATGACCTCGCGCTCACCTGTTCGTTACCGTCGATGGTCGTGAAGCCTTTCGCGCGTCCGTTGAGCCAGTCGATGACGGCCTTCGGCGCCAGCTGCTCGGGCGCGCCGCCAATCGTCGGACATCCCTGCGAAAGGCCGGTGCCGGGCGCGTCGGAATGCACCACGGCAAAGCCGCGCGGCACCCAGGTGCTGACCTGCGAGTTCGAGACCACCGGGCGCTTGGGTCTGAAGGCAACCTCAGGCTGCGACGTGCGCGGAGGCGGCGGCGTGCCGAGCTCCTGCTTCACGTCCCAGAGGAACTTCCGATCGCCCGACGTGCCGGCGAAGTACGGCGATGATTCATAGATAACCGGAACTCGCAGTCCCTCGGTCTCGGTTTGCCGCGGCCGCGTCACGTCGACGTACACGCGATCGCGATTGCCGTCGCCGTCCGAGTCGAACTCGGTTTCAACCCACAAGGTCTGCCGAATCCACTGCTTCTCGTCCTGGAATGCGGGCACAAGCTGCGCCTGACCGTCGGCGAAGACGGGAAGAGTTCTGGCGGCGGGACCCTGCGCTGAGAGCAGTGCTCCCAGTACGAGAAGGCACGCTGGCGTCAGAGAGCGGGGCCGAACCGTCTGGGCGAGTCGCATGATGGCGTCGATTATCGCTCAGTGCGCCTTCGAACCTGCGGCGAGCTGGCCGCCAGGGCCAGCCCGCCACCGGTACGCCACGTGGGCAGGAACGCTAGCGGGCTCCGACCGGGTGACGTCCCATCACGCGATCCCAGGCGTCGCGGGCTGCATCCTTGATGTCCTCCCAGGTGGAGGTACCGCGATGCTCGTACGTGTTCCATCCGGACGAGAGCTCCGGCTCGATGTCGCTCCAGGTCTTCCCCTGATAACGATTCGCGGCTTCGTAGCCGTACCGGAACCCCGGCCGATAGAAGTCGTAGTCGCGCTTGTCCGTTGAGGCATACGGCCTGTTGCGGTAGTTGCCGCGCCAGTACGTGTCCTCATCGGTCCATGCGATCTGATCACTTCGGTTTTCCATGCTCTTCAACCTCCTTGGGGCGCCGAGACGATTCAGCGCCAAGGCTGAATAGGTGCAACAGGCGGGCCCATCGACACTCAACAGCAGCGCGCTGACGCTGACGCGCACGGCTCTTGCAAAAGTGGCGGCCGGAGGTCAGCAGTGGCGAAGTACGGAAAGAGCGCACAGAAGAACGTCGAATCGACGATGCGGCGGCGCAAGAGAGGAACGCTGAAAAGCGGATCCGGCCGAAAGGTCACGAGCCGCAAGCAGGCAATTGCGATCGGACTGAGTGAAGCGCGCGAGAAGGGTGCGAAGGTGCCGCGGCGTAAAGGCGCGAAGAAGAAGGGCGGCAAGAAAAAGGGCGGCGGCCGCAAGAAGTAGAGCGGCACGACGCAGCCGATCAGGACGACTTGGGCAGATACACGATTCGATCGAGCCAGTCCCATCGCTGGCCCTCGCCGGTCCAGAAGCCGGTCAACAGCCGCGCCTGACGGCCGTAGTCGGTGCTGCGAACGGTGCGGCGGAAGAGCACGAGTCCACCGTGGTTTTCACCGGCTCGAAGCACCTGGCCCGCGTGCCACGGAAGCGTCGCTCGATCGAACGCCACGAGGATGAGTTCGACTTCGGCGCAGGCGATGAGCAGAGCGGCGTCATCGAGGCCCAGCCATGAGCCATCCGCCCAATTGGCGATGTGAACAATGGGAAACTCGGCGACCAGACGACGGCAGGCGGAAATCAGCCGGTGGGATGTGTTCTCGTCAGCCAGCAACCGATAGGGTATCGGTTTCTTCGCCACGTGATCTCTTGATCTCCTCGGGGAACGCCTTCGCATACGCGAGGGCCCGCGTGACGAGCACACGCGGCCAGCGAAAGTGGGTGGCCGTCCGAGCAACCGACTTCACCTCCTCGTACACCGCCACGACTTCCCACACAGCCACGCGATGCCCGGCCAGGTACGCTTCGCGCCCGGCGAGCGAGTCGCGAAACGAGATTCCCGGGAACTCAGTCTCGAGGCTCTTTTCGATCACGTATCGCGCGACGAGGTCGCTCTTCGATGTCTTTGCCGCCCTCGCTTGCTTCGCCACCAGCCGCTCATAACGTGCGGACACCCGGGCGGAAACGTATGCGGTATTCATACGTCCAGTATTGTGCACACTGTGCACAAGGTCAATGGGGGGCGTGGGCTTGCTGTGGTCTTCATGGAATTCGACCTCCGTTCCACGGCTCTTCAGATAGAGTTGGCCATGGCCGCGAGGCCTTCGGACGTGGTCGAAATCCGCACGTCACCGCAGCCAACGAGGAATCCGAATGCGCATACTCTCCGCCCTCTCCATCGTCGCATCGTTCGCGACGTTCGCTCCAGCCGGGCCGCAGATCGCGTCGCGGCCGGCCGGCGACTGGGTCAAGGTACTCGACAATCCCGAGCGCATCGCGGCGATGCGCATTCCGGACGTGGTAGCCGCGCTCAACCTGCGTCAGGGCGACGTCGTCGCCGACCTCGGCGCGGGATCCGGGCCGTTTGTCGTGGCGTTTGCGAATGCGGTGTCGCCTGCGGGCAAGGTGTACGCCGTTGAGATCGACAAAGACTTCCTCCCCTTCATCGAGGCGAGGTTGAAGGCGGCCGGCCTCACGCACGCGCGGCCGGTGCTGGGCGAGTTTACAGATCCGAAGCTGCCTGCGCGCGATGTCGATGTGGCCTTCATGCACGACGTGCTGCATCACATCGAACAGCGCGAGGCGTATCTCAAGAATCTCGTGCGCTACCTGAAGCCGGATGCGCGCATCGCGATCATCGACTACAACCAGGCCAACAGCCCGCACAGCGGCGACGCCAAACTGGTGGTTTCAAAGGAAAGGGCGACGGCCTGGATGGCCGCGATCGGCTTCAAGCCGGTCGAAGACCTGAAGCTCTTCCCCGACAAGTGGTTCGTGATTTACGGAAGATGATGTTTGGAGGTCCCCAGTGCGGCGGCAAGGACCTCGGTCAGGCCGCGGCCGGCCGATCCATCCCGGTCGAGAATAGGGTTGTAGATCGTGATTTCCAGACCAACGGCCCGACCGGACGCGATCGCCAGCGCCAGAATTGAGGTCAATTCGCTCCAGCTGAAACCATCTGGAAGACGGTAATCCACGGCCGGCATGATGCGGTCGTCGAGACAGTCTGCATCCAGATGGATGAAGAACCCCTCCACGGGCGCGCGTGACACGCGATCCAGCGCAACGCTGGTTGCGTGTTCGATACCCATGCGCCGTACGGTCATCAGATCGAGGGCCAGGATGTCGGCCGCCAGAGGTTGGCTTCCGTATCGTTGCTGTTCCTCGGCGTCCCTGAATCCGAACGCCACGGCGTCTTCCGGACGTACCAACGGTCCGCGCCGTTCGAGATCTGCGAGCAGCGTCGGCCCGTGTCCCGTCGCCAACGCGAGCTCCATCGACGCCGCCTCCCCTGTTGGATTCACTTCCGGCTGATAGAAGTCGGCATGCCCATCGATAAAGAGCAGACCGAAGCGGCCGCGGCGCTTGAGCGCGAGTGCCGCGCCGAGCAGTATCGAGCAGTCGCCGCCGAGGACCACTGGAAACTCGCCTCGGTCAAGGATCTCTCCGACTGCATCGGCGAGCTGAGGAGTCCACGATGCGATCGCGCCGGCGTTGAGTGTCAGCGTCTCAGGGTCGCGTTCGCCCGTGCCGCGCGGCGGGTCGATGCGGCCGGCGTGCCGCGCGTTTATTCGTCCGGCCAGACCGTTCTCGAGAATGCGCTGCGCCAAGCCATCAGCGCCCGTGGACTTCAGTCCCAGGGTCGATGGCGCTTCGAGCACGGCGTAAGGTCGGTGGATCGCGTGATGGTGTTGATCGATACTTGAATTGGCCTTCGAGGTGCTTTGCATGACCTCTGCTCATCCGCTGATTCCGGCAGCCGAGGCCGTTCTGCTGTTGGCCTGCGCAGCCTCACCCCCCGCGCCCACGTCACGCCCGATATCAGGCACGTGGTCGGGTCGATATGAACAGCTTAGTTGCACGACGACGCATTTCGATTCCCGCGGCTGCGGGCATCAGAAGGCCGGCTGAATGATTGGGTAACAGTTCTTAGCGACAACCGGGCGTTCACCGGGACGGCAGCTTGGACGACCACTTCGACGACGGGTGCAACCACGAACGTGTCGAAACGCGAGTATCGTCTCAGCGAGCTGAGACTCGTAGCCCGCTGATCTCGGAAAATTGGAGGCGCCGTCCGGATTTGAACCGGAGATGGAGGTTTTGCAG
>JBBDWL010000094.1:0-22146 GCA_040902895.1 Vicinamibacterales bacterium
CGTTGCCGGTGTTGTTCCTGTTCGACGAGCTCCTGAGCGGCACCAACTCGAAGGATCGCCGCATTGCCGCCGAAGGCGTGATTCGGACCATGCTGTCCAAACGCGCCATTGGCATGGTGACGACGCACGATCTGGCGTTGACGGAGATTGCGGCCATTTTCCCGGGCGAGGCCCGGAATGTTCACCTGCAGGACCACGTCGAAGATGGCAAGATGCAGTTCGACTACAAATTGCGAGACGGTGTGATCACCCACAGCAATGCGCTCGAACTGATGCGGATGATTGGGCTCGATGTCTGACGCGCGCCGGGGCCGGCACCTCTTGGCCTGCCGCGCCGAAGCGCGCAAGCGCGTAGGCGGGCCGGGGGCGGCACTACTTGCCGGGGCGGCGATCATCGCCGGGGCGGCATTGCTTGCCGGGGTCACGGTGCTCGCGCAAAACAGCCCGCGGGTGGCGATGCTCGAGCAAGCGGGGTGGGACGCGATCAAGCGCAACAACCTGCCGCTCGCGGGGGCGACCTTCAAGGAAGCGATCACCCTCGAGCCGAAGAACCCGACACTGCGTCTTGGCGCGGGCCTGGCGGCGTTTCTCCAGCGGCATGATGCGGAGGCGAAGTCGCATTTCGAGCAGGCGCTCCTTCTCGATCCGAGGCTGACGGTGGCCCGCGTCCAGTTGGGGATGGTCGTCAGGCGCCAGGGCGACTTTCAGGAAGCGATCCGTCAGTTCGAGATCGTCGCCGTCGAGGATCCTGAGAACGCGGGCGTGCTCGCCACGCTCGACCGATGGAAGCGCGAGCGGGAGCTTCACGAGCGGATGCGGCTCGAGGTCGGTGATTTCTTTACCGTCTCGTTCGAGGGCCCTGAGGACGCCGTGCTCGCCGCGCAGGCGCTCGAGTCGCTGAATCGGGCCTACTGGCGCATTTGCGGCGTGTTCGGCGTCTTCCCGCCGAAGTCGGTGCCGGTGGTGCTCTACACGCGCGAGCAGTTTCGCGACGTCACCCGCTCGCCGCAGTGGGCCGCGGCCGCCTACGACGGCATCATTCGCGTCCCGATGCGCGGCGCCGGCGAAAAAGGGGAAGACCTCGATCGCGTGCTGGCCCACGAATTTGCTCACGCCCTGATTCGCTCGCTCGCCACGCGCAACCTGCCGACCTGGCTCAACGAAGGCCTGGCCTCGGTGCTCGAACGCGACGATCTCGGCTGGGCCAACCGCGTGGTCACGACCGTCGGCAAGATGCCGTCATTACGGCGGCTGGCGGCGCCGTTCGCGAAATTGAGCGGGGGAGATGCGCAGTTTGCTTACGCGGCAAGCGCGGTGGCCGCGCGCCGGCTGCTCGACGAAGCAGGCGGCGCCGCCATAGCCAACTTACTTCGCGATCTCGGTGAGGGCGTCGACTTCGAGGAGGCGTTCCTGCACCGCATTCAGAAATCGCTGGCCGACTTCGAGAGTTCGCTTCAGCAATAAGGTGCGTACCGTGCGTACGATGCGTAGGCGGGGCGAGTATACTTCGCCCTCATGCCGCGTGTGATCTTCGCGTGCGCAACCGTGGGGCTGGCCATCGCCGGCCTTCTTCCACATCCGTCAGCCTCCCGTGCACGCGCTCAAGCCAAATCCGTGATGGCTGGCGCCGCGCTTTATGGTGAAGCGTGCGCCTCGTGCCACGGCGCCGATGGGAAGGGCCTCAACGGCCCGAACCTGATCGCGCTCGTCGCCTCCGGCCGCACCGACGACCGCATGCTCCAGACGATGCGTAACGGCGTGCCCGGCAGCATCATGCCGCCGAGTACCGCGACCGACGCCGAGCTGCGCGCGATTCTGGATTACCTCAAGGCCCTCGCGGTGCCGCCTCCGGCCTCCGCCCAGGTGGATGCGCGGCCGGACCCCAATGCCAATGCCTGGCATCGCCTATCGCGACATCCTCGATGGCTTGAAGGATCCCGGACGCTGGCTGACCTACTCGGGCGACTACACGGGGCAGCGTCACAGCCCGCTGAAACAGATCACGCCGCAGAACGTGGCCGGCTTGAAGCATCAATGGACCTTCTAGACCGGAACCACCACGCGCGGCCGCGGGTTCGAGGCGACGCCGCTGCTCTACGATGGCGTGCTGTACGTGACCGGCTCGAATAACTTTGCGTGGGCGCTCGACGCGCGCACCGGCCGGCCGTTCTGGACCTATCGCCGCGACCTGCCGCCCGATTTGACCTACGGCGCGCAGGCGCCGGTCAATCGCGGCTTTGCGATGCTCGATCACCGCCTGTTCATGGTCACGCTCGACGCGCACCTGCTCGCGTTCGATCGATCCACCGGCCGCATCCTGTGGGACATCGTGCTCGCCGACTACAAGATCGGCTACTCGGCGACACTGGCGCCGCTCGTGCTCGACGGCAAGGTGATTGTCGGCATCTCCGGCGGCGAATATCCGACGCGAGGATTTCTCGACGCCTACGATCCGCACACCAGCGCAAGGGCGACAACCTCTTCACCAATTCTCTGCTCGCGCTCAATCCGGCAAGAACTTGTGGCGCTATTCAACCGGCACGCCAATCTGGGGCGCGGCGGCCATGACGTATCTCCTCGACGGGCGGCAGTTTGTGGTGATTCCTTCGGGGACAACGCTGCTGGCGTTTGCGTTGCCCTGAGCGGGCAACACTACTTCGGCGACTTCGCCTTCTCCAGCGCCCGCGCGCCGCGCAGGATATTCTCGATCGCGTAGTTCCCTTCGTGACACGCGTACTCGAAGATGCGGTACTCCGGATCCGCGGTCAGCGGAAACGACACGGTCCACGGCCTGGTGTAGATGTCGGGGTCCTCGATCGTTGCTGAATAACTGATCTTGTCCGCGGCCACGCGCGTGAAGCGTTCGACGACACGCAGCTTGTCGGTGTGCGGGATGCCCTTGATGCGTCCGCCTGCCGCGCTGGTCGCAATCCAACCCTGGTTGTTGAAGTTCGTGGTCTCGACGACGAGCGTGTTGCCTTCCCAGCGGCCGTGTGCATCACCCATCCACGACTGCATGCGCGATGAGCGCGGCTGCCGGCTGTCGAGGGGGATGATGCGCGCGTCGTGGATCATCTCGTAGACGATCGTGACGTAGCCGGGCGTCTGCAGGATCTGGTACGCGTTGTTGTAACCGGCGGGAAACATCGAGCCGGGAATGCCGCGCGTGATGCAGCGGTCCCACGGGCTCATGAACTCGTAGCTGTCGCCATTGCGCGCCGCGTAGTCGTCTCGTCTCGCTTCGGCGGACGGCCTGACCGGCACGCGCCCATCCGGCGGATCGACCACCAGCGAGGTCTGGCGCGTCGACAACACCGTGGTGCCATCGTCGTACCAAAACCGGTTGTAGCTGCCGGATGCGAGCGGCCCGAACTTGTCCGACGCGGCGCGGTTCTCGGCCGTGCGCTTTTCAATCGCCGCCGCTTCGGCCTCGGTGAGGAAGGCCTTGCCGGCCATCGCCGCCGGACGTTCGAGCGGTGTGAGCGTGGCGTTGGTCCAAACGCCCTGGAGATCCGGCTGGCCATCCGGCGTGCGCGGCGCGCTCCATTTCACGGACGCCGGCGTGGTTTGCGCCTCGGCAAACGCGCCCGGCCAGAGAAGGGCCAGCACGATGAAAAAGGGGTGGAGGACCATTTTCAGATTATTGACGATCCGCGTGTTTGCGCGTAGCCTCCTGCGTATGAACCGATGCCTCCTGCGGATTGCGGCACTCGTTCCGTTGGCTTGGGCAATGGCCGGGTTGGTGTCGGCCCAAGCGCCGGCGCCGGCCGCGGAAGTGACGTTCACAAAGCACATTGCGCCGATTCTTCAACGAAGCTGCCAGCGATGCCATCGCCCTGAGGGCGGCGCGCCGATGCCGCTCGTCACCTACGAGCAGGTGCGGCCATGGGCCAGGTCGATCCGGACGCGCACCGGCCTCGGGCCGCGCGCCGGCGTGATGCCGCCGTGGTTCGTCGAGAAGAACATCGGCATCCAGGGCTTCAAGCACGATCCGTCGTTGAGCGGTGCGGAGATCGCGGCGATTGCAACGTGGGCCGACAGCGGTGCGCCGCGCGGCCATCCTGCGGACATGCCGAAGCCGCTCGATTTCAACACCACGGACAAGTGGGCGATCGGCGAGCCGGATCTGATTCTCGAGTCACCGGAGGTGGTGGTTCCCGCGACCGCGCCGGACAAGTGGGGATCGCTCGGGCTCGTCCCGACGGGTCTCACCGAAGATCGCTACGTCTCGGCGGTGGAAGTGCGCGAGATCAACGACATCCCTGTGACCGGATCGACGAGCACCGTCGGCGGCCGCTACGTGTTTCATCACATGACGTACTCGAGCATCGCGTCGGGTGAGGGCGTGGATGCCGCGGCCGCTGAAGGCGAAGCCACGAGCTGGCCGATTCACGAGGTCGGCCGCAATCCCGACATCTTCCCGCCGGAAGCGGGCCGCCTCCTGGCGAAGCATTCGTCGCTGGCGTTGAGCGCGTATCACCTGCACTCGAACGGCCGTGAGACGAAGGCGAAGCTCCAGTTCGCGTTCACGTTCTTCCCGGTGGGCTACCAGCCGCAGTATCGCCGCTCGACGCTGCGCCTCGGCAACGGCATCGATCTCGACGTGAAACCCGATCGCGCCAACCAGGAGCTGCATTCCTACGCGACGCTGCAGGAGCACACCAAGATCATCGCGTTCGAGCCGCACCTGCATGCGCCGGGCGTGCGCATGTGCCTCGAAGCGATTTGGGGACACAACATCCTGACGCTCAACTGCGTCGGCTACGACCACAACTGGGTGAAGCAGTACGTTTACGAGGACGACACGGCGCCGCTGCTGCCGAAGGGCACGATCGTGCATTTGATCGGCTTCCTCGATACCACCAAGGAAAACAAGAACCCGGCGGACTCGCGCAACTGGGCCGGCGGCGGCCGCCGCTCGATTGCCAACATGTTCATCGACCTGGGCTACTCGGTGTCGCTCACCGAGGAGCAGTTCCAGGCCGAGATGGCGAAGCGGCGCGCGAAAATGAAAACGCGCAACGACTACGACATCGGCTGTCCGTTGTGTTGGGCGCCTCCGGTCCAGCAGGCGACGCCGACGGCTGCGAGAGCGCCCGGCCAGCAACAATGAAGCGAGCGGTTTTTGCGATTGCGATCTTGACGGCCACGTGCCATTTCTCAGGCGGCACGGGCGCGCAGACGCGGTTCATGTACTCGAGCGGCCAGACCCTGCACCCCGCCTACGAAGGCTGGATACCGAATGCCGATGGGTCGTTCACGCTGGTGTTCGGCTACATGAATGGGAACTGGCAGCAGGAGTTCGACATTCCAGTCGGCCCGCACAATACGATCGAGCCAGGCGGCCCGGATCAAGGGCAGCCGACGCACTTCTACCCTCGGCGTAATCCGTTTCTGTTCTCGATTCGCGTGCCGGCGGATTTTGGAACCAAAGAGTTGATTTGGACGCTGACCGCGAACGGCAAGACTGAGAAAGCGTACGCCTCGCTCAAGAGCGACTACCAGATCGATCCACAGGTGATCTCGACCGAGGTCGGCGGCGACTTCGGCAGCTTGCGAGACGAGCTGCGCATGAACAAACCGCCCGACTTGTCAGTGGTCGAGACGAAGCGCAGCGTGAAGATCGGCGAGCCGATCACGCTGACCGCGGTGGCGAAGGATCCGGACAACATCCCCGCCCGTCGCGGGTCGTCCAAACCGCTGCCGGAAGGGCAGCGGGTCACGATCTCGGCCGCGGCCCTCTACCGTCCACCCTCGTCCATCGTCGCGCAGAGCGGACCGGGGCTGCGCTTTTCGTGGATCGTGTATCGCGGCAACGCGAGCGTGGTGACCTTCACCCCCGATCAGATGAAAACGTGGACCGACACGCGCGCCTACGCGAATTCACCATGGTCGCCGCCGTGGACCATCCCGCTGCCGCCGCCCGACAACACGTGGCTGGTCCAGGCGACGTTCAAGGAGCCCGGCACCTACGTGCTGCGCGGCGTGGCGAGCGACGGGTCGCTGTTCACGTACGAGAACGTCACGGTCGTCGTGACGAAGTAGCGGCACGCGGGCGCGCGGCACTTCTTGCCGGGGCGGCACTGCTTGCCGTCAAGGCAGACCTAGCGCATCGGCTACAATGGTTCAGTCGGGGCGTGGCTCAGCCTGGTAGAGCGTCCGCTTTGGGAGCGGAATGTCGCTGGTTCGAATCCAGTCGCCCCGACCACTTCTTTTAGGGTCTATTCTGGAGGCCGATTCCTCGCAAATGGTGTTGCCCCTCAGCGGCGGAGCCTCTATGCTGGACCCCCCAATCCAGCAATTTGGAAGAATGCACGAATGGCTTCGTCTCGCGACATCACGGCGTTACTCGGCGACTGGTGCGCTGGCAAGCCACAGGCGCTCAATCAGCTCGTGCCGCTGATTTATGCGGAGCTTCGCCGCATCGCGACGCGACAGCTTCGCGACGAGCGGGTCGGCCACACCTTGCAGCCGACTGCCCTCGTACACGAGGTGTATCTGCGATTGATCGATCAGCGTCACGTCAATTGGCAGAATCGGGCTCATTTTTTTGGTGTGGCGGCTCAGGTGATGCGCCGTATCCTGGTCGATCATGCGCGGCGTCACGGTGCGGGTAAGCGAAATCACGGCGCGACGTACGTGCCGATTGACGAAGCGCACGGCGTAGCTGCGCCGAACGAGATGCCCGTCCTGGCGCTCGATCACGCGCTCGTTCGCCTCGAGAAAGTCGATTCAGAGCTGGCCAAAATCGTCGAGCTTCGCGCGTTTGGGGGGCTCACGATCGACGAAGCCGCCGATGTGCTCGATGTGTCACCCTCGACAGCCAAACGCGATTGGCGCACGGCGAAAGCGTGGCTGAATCGTGAGCTCGGACGCGACGCCGCTGAGTGATGCCGATGACCCACGAGCGATGGCAGCGAGCGAAGGCGCTATTCCAGGCCGCTGTGGAGCGGCCTGAAGCCGAGCGCGCGGCGTTTCTGACTGCCGCGGCGGGTGACGACGAAGCATTGCGGCGAGAAGTGGAGTCGCTGTTGTACTCTGACGCCGGCGACGTCGGTCTGCTCGATCGGCTTCCTGTCGCCAGCGAGGCCGTTCTTACCGATCATTGTGACGTCATGTCTGCTGCCGCGGGCATCGACTTGTCCTCGGCCACCGATTCGTCCCCCAGAAGTCGATTTGGTGAAGCAGGCGCGGGCGTTCGCGTTGGCCCGTACGAAGTCATCGCACCGCTCGGCGTCGGGGGCATGGGCGAAGTGTACCGGGCCCGCGATACGACATTGCATCGCGACGTCGCCCTCAAGGTGTTGTCCGCTCACGTCGCGCTCGATCCCGATCGGCTGGCGCGCTTCAAGCGCGAAGCGCAGACGCTCGCATCGCTGAATCATCCGAACATCGCCGCCATCTACGGTCTCGAGGAATCAAACGGCGTGCAGGCGCTGGTATTGGAGCTGGTCGAGGGCGACACGCTCTCCAAACGGCTCGCGGCCAACGCCGGGTCGACGCCACCAGGCCTGCCGATCGAGCAAGCGCTCGACTATGCGCAACAGATCGCCGCCGCACTCGAAGCGGCACACGAAAAGGGCATCACCCACTGCGATCTCAAACCTGCCAACATTCAAGTTACGCCACGTGGAGTCGTCAAGCTCCTGGACTTCGGCATCGCCAAAGTGCTGACGGATGATGCCGGTACGACGGAGGCGACGACTGAGGGGCTGATCGCGGGTACGCCTGGCTACATGAGCCCTGAGCAGGCGAGCGGAAAACATGTCGACGGGCGGACCGACATCTGGGCGTTTGGCTGTTTGTTATATGAGCTGCTTACCGGAAAGCGCGCGTTTCAAGGCGAGACCTTGTCGGACGCCGTTGAAGCGGTACTGAAGCAAGAGCCCGCCTGGAATCTGCTGCCCGGCGCCACACCGCGGAGCCTGCGCACGTTGCTGCAGCGCTGTCTGCAGAAGGACGCGACACGCCGGCTCCAGGCGATCGCGGATGCGCGGCGAGCCATCGAGCGGGCACAACGCCGATGGAGCCGCCGGCGAATTGCGGCAACCGCTGCGGCCGCCCTGGCGGTGCTGGCGATCGGCACCGCCGCATGGTGGCGCGATCCGGCGGTTTTGCCGGGGCGCTCGGATTGGGTCCAGATCACGAATCTCCCCGACTCCGTCATGCATCCGGCGCTCTCGCCGGACGGCCGGATGGTCGCGTTCCTTCGCGGTCCCTCGAGCGCGATCGTGCCGTACGCACGATCCGAGGTCTACGTGAAGGCCCTTCCCGACGGACAGGCAGTACAACTTACGCACGACAATATCTGGAAGATGAGCCCGGTGTTTTCGCCGGATGGGACCCGCATCGCGTATACGACCGTGGACAACCGGTTCGGATGGGACACGTGGACGGTGCCTGTCGCGGGTGGCACGCCGCAGGCGTGGCTCAACAACGCATCGGGGCTCGCGTGGGCGGGTCCGGGGCAGCTGCTGTTCTCGGCCATCAAGAAGAATCCACACATGGTCATCGTCGCAGCGCAGGAGAACGGCAACGCGCCATCTGAGCTCTACGTGCCCGCGCACGTTCAGGGGATGGCGCATCGGTCGTATGCATCACCCGATCGACGATGGGTGCTGCTGGCCGAGATGGATCAGGACCATGCCTGGATGCCGTGCCGCCTGGTTCCGATGGAGGGCAAGTCATCAGGCCGTCAGATCGGACCACCTGGCGCGGGGTGCACGTTCGCCGCGTGGTCGCCGGACGGCCGGTGGATGTACCTCTCCGCCAAAACCGCAGGAGAGAATCACATCTGGCGGCAACGCTTTCCTGACGGCGAGCCGGAGCAAATCACCTCGGGCCCGACGCAGGAGGAAGGCATTGCCATCACGCCGGACGGGCGCTCCCTGGTGACGGCGGTGGCTCTGCAGAGTGCATCGCTGTGGCTGCACGATGCGCGTGGAGAGCGGCCGATTTCGCTGGAAGGAAATGCTGTTGACGCGTCATTCACGCCGGATGGCAGAAAGCTTGTCTATAAGGTCGTGCGCTCTCTCGGCGACTATCCCCTGACGGGCGAACTGCGGATCGCTGACGTCGAATCCGGGCGTTCCGAGCCATTGATTCCGGGCGTTCAGGTGCTCGATTACGATATCTCGGACGATGGACGCCAGGTCGTGTTCGAAGCCGTCGATCGCGACGCGACGTCGCGGCTTTGGCTGGCAATGATTGAGGATCGCTCGCCACCGCGACCCGTCCCGACTGTCGACGGCCGGCAGCCAAGGTTCGGGGCTGGCGGCGACATTTTCTTCCGTCATTCAGAAGGGGCCGCCGGTTTTGTCTACCGCGTTCGCGCTGACGGAAGCGGCCTGCGAAAGGCCATTGAGCAACCAATGCAGCTCCTGGGCGAGATTTCCCGTGACGGCCGCTGGGTCATGGGATGGACGGGACGTCCGGACAATAACGGCGCGGCCACGCAGGCCTTTCCGGTGCACGGCGGTCCTGCTGTCGTCATCCTGGCGCACTCAATTCGGTGGCAATGGTCGCGAAGCGGTGACGCGGTGGCCATTTCCAACGGGCCGATTCCAGGGGCACGCACGTACTTTGTTCCCTTGACGGCAGGTGAGGCCATTCCGCAGCGGCTGAGGGGAGGAGAGTGGTCCGAGGGGGACGTCGCCGCCCTCCCGGGAGCGCGCCGGATCGACGCGATAGCGGTACCAGGCCCCTCACCCGAGATCTACGCGTTCTACCGATCCACGACACAGCGAAACCTCTATCGCATCCCGATTCCCTGAGCTTTTTGCACGTTTGGCCCGTTAGAGGCGGCGATTGCGCGATCTCTATCAGAACGTCGTACACCTTCGAGGAGATGGC
Source organism: Vicinamibacterales bacterium (assembly GCA_040902895.1). Classification (GTDB taxonomy): domain Bacteria; phylum Acidobacteriota; class Vicinamibacteria; order Vicinamibacterales; family SCN-69-37; genus JALYRV01. The sequence goes on from JBBDWL010000094.1 coordinate 9,853, forward strand.
TCATGATTTGCGCACGACTCGCACGACTCTCATTGGTTTCGCGCCGCGTGTTTCATCTACGCGCGGCGGCACTGGCGTGTCTCGCGATCGCCGGAATGATCGTCGCGCCGGGCGCCGTGACGGCGCAGAGCGGCCTTGCGGAGGTGTGGGTCACCGATCAGAGTGGCACCGCGGGGCGCTTATTGATTTACGACACGTATCATATGCATCAGAATGCCGCGGCGGCCCTCCCCGAGGTGATTGCGCTCGCCGCGGACACCAATCCCAACGCCGAGTCGGTCGGCGACCGCTGCCTGGCCCAGACCGGCTCCGCGCCAACCCGAGCGCACATGCTCGCATTCAATGCGGCGAACACGCACGCGATTCTCTCGTTCGTTGCGACCGGGCACGTGGCGTTCATCGACGCGGCTACGCGACGACCTGTCGGGTGCATTGACGTTGGCGTGCAGGCACATGCCGCGTTCGCGTCGCCAGACAGCACGTATGTGGTAGTGGCGAATCAAAACGGCAGATTGCTGCAGCGCATTCGCACCGATTACAGGACCAACAGTTTCACGCTGGATGAGCCAGCGACGATCAACCTCGCCACGTGTACGACGCCAAATGGCCGGCCCTGCCAGGATACCGCGCCGGGTCAGACCGTCGGGCGTCCCGATAACGCGCCGATCTGCCCGGCCTTTGATTCGAGCGGGCGGCTGATCTTCGTGACGCTGCGTGGCGGCGGTTTATTCGTCGTCGACGGCACCAGTACGCCGATGCGGATCATCTCCGAGTACGACCGGGACACGGTGCATCCGAATGGCTGCGGCGGGCTCGATACGCGTGGGAAGATGTACATCAATGCCGGCGGTGGAGACGCCGCCAACCCGACCGAATTCGATGTCTATAGTTTCCCGCTGAGTGGCTTCCCGACCAGCGGCTCCACGCCCGTGAACACACCGGCACCCCGTCATATCCTCTCGAAAGATGAGGGTAACCACGACGCGCACGGACTCCTGCTGACCCGTAATGGCTATTTGTGGGTGGCCGACAGATTTGCAAACACGATCGAAGTCATCGATACGGTCACGGATACCGCCGTCAGCAGCTTCACACTGACCGGACGAGTGAGTTCCGATCCCGCACCGGACCTGATGGCGATTCATCCTTTCGTCGACTATGCGCTGGTGACGCTGCGCGGCCCCTGTCCGCTCACAGCAAATGCTCCCGGCGTCAACAATGCGGTGGGCGCCACGCCGGGATTAGCGCTGGTCTCCATTGACGATCTGGGCCTGCGAGGCCGGCTCCAGGCCCTTGCCCCGATTAATAACGTCGACGGCGCCATCACGACTTGTGCGCCGGCGAACGCACCGGCGTCAAATAACCGCGCCGATGTCCACGGAATAGCCGTGCGGCGCATTCGATAATACCAGTGGTTTGATCCTCGCTTAGCTCGGGCGTTTGGCAAACGTGCCGGATTCCATTAGCAACCACGTATTCGGATCGATCGTGACCGAGGCGGGATCGGCGTCGACGTTGAAAGTCTTTGTCAGCGTGCGGCCGGTGACCTCCATTCGCTCAATCCGCGGCAAGTCACCGGGCTTCGCCGCGATGCCGATCTCGACGCCCACGCGAAATGGATCGGCGCCCTGGACCTGCATGAGCGTGACCTCCACGGCTTTTCGCGCCGGCAGGTAGCGCCACGAGCCTTCGATCTTCGGCACGCCGGATCGATTCAACCACTGGGTGAAAAACCAGTCCAGCGACTTGCCCGACACCTGCTCGAACACCGCCCGCAGCTCCGCCGTGGACGCGTTCTGATCGCGATAGCGGCGGTAGTAATCGCGAATGGCCGTCCAGAAGTGTTCCGTGCCGACTTCTGCCCGGAGCATGTGCAGCACCCAGCCCGCCTTCTGATACACGAGACCATTGAGCACCCGGCGCATGTCCGACAGATTGCGATGGATCACCGGCGTATCCGGGAATTGTCGTTCGAGTTCCAACACCTGCGCACGTGATTGCTGCAGCCCGGCGACGAACGCGTCGCGCCCTTCGTCGTGCTCGGTGAAGAGCAGCGTGAAGTAGGTCGCAAAGCCCTCGCTCAGCCACACGTCATCCCAATCACGTTCCGTGACCGAGTTGCCCCACCACTGGTGCGCGATTTCGTGCACCACCGGCCCGCGGCCGGCGGTCACCCCTTTCTCGCCGTAGAAGATCGCGCTGGCGTGTTCCGTGCCGCCATTCAATCCCGCCGCTTGCACGTTGGCGAGCTTCTCGTATGAGTACGGACCGATGTGGGAGACGAAGAAGTCCATCGCGCGGCGAGACCGCTCTTCGAACAGGCCGCGTCCCGCCTCGCGATCCTGCGGAAAGACCCACGTCTGCAACGGCACGCCGTTGGTGATGCCGGCGTGGTGGACCGAGAAACGCGCCACGCCGAGCGCGTAGAGCCATGATGAAATCGGCACCGATTGTTTCCAGTGGGTGCGGCGGTCGCCGTTCGGGAGGTCGAGCTCTTCGATCAACAGTCCGTTGGCGACGACCTGATAGTGATTCGGCGCCGTGACGATGAACTCCCCGGTGGCCTTGTCGTACGGATGATCGATCATCGGCAGCCACTGCCGCGCGCGGTTCGGCCAGTTCTCGCTGAACACGCTCCGCTCGCCATGGATGTTGTTGGTGAACCGCAAGCCCTCGGCGGGAATGCCCCGGTAACGGATCGTGAACGTGAATTCCTCTCCGGCCCGTGACGCGGTTGGCAGCACGAGCCGGAGGCGGTTGTCGGCATGACTGAACACGAGCGCGTCGGCGGCGGGCCCTGGAACCTCGGTGACGCCGCCGCGGCGCACGGACGCGACCGTCATGCCTTTGCCGGCGGAGGGGGAGGCGAGATCGAGCTGCACGGCGCCGACCTGGTCGAGGACGAACTTTACCGTCATGGTGGCTTCAGCGGTGATCTCGTCTGACATGTCGCCCAGGGTCAGCCGAAACACGTAGTGAATCGCGTCGATACCGATTTGTCGCGGGTAAGTATCTGCGGCTACGGACACGGCGGCGACCCATGACAGGATTGCGGCCAACGCGACTCTGAGCATCGCCGAATTATCGCTTCAAGCGAGCCGGGGGTGGCGCCGAAATGCCGGTTCGCGACCTGAACGTCCGTGTTAGTCTTGCGCCGGCAGCGGAGTGCAGCGGAAGCCCGGAGGAGTTAGAGCCATTACCACGAGCCTCAGTCCGCGCCAGAGCAACCTAATGGACGCTTCCCCAGGTCCTCGTATGGCGCCGCACGGCGGGCTGCTCGACGGCCCAGCCTTGGCGGGCACGGCGAGCCCGTGAATGAGCCGAACGTCCCGCTCCTAGCCCCAGGATCACGGCTCGGACCGTATCAGATTCAGAGCCTTCTGGGCTCGGGCGGTATGGGCCAGGTCTACCGGGCGTTCGATCCGCGGCTGGATCGCGTTGTGGCGATCAAGGTGGCCGGGGAGCGGTTCAGCGAGCGGTTCGATCGCGAGGTGCGCGCTGTTGCCTCGTTGAATCATCCCAATATCTGCACGCTCCACGACGTCGGCCCCAACTACCTGGTGATGGAGTTGATTGACGGCGAAACGTTGCGGGAGTCGTTCCGGCGGGCGCTGCCACCGACTCGCAGCCTCGAGATTGGACGGCAGGTGCTCGAGGCCCTGAGAGCGGCGCATGGGGCGGGCGTGGTTCATCGCGACCTGAAGCCCGAAAACGTCATGGTGCGCGGCGATGGCTACGTCAAGGTCGTGGATTTCGGCCTGGCGAAGTGGCTGCCGACGGCCGCTCTTCAGAGCGAGCGCACAACTGAGCAAGTCAGTCAGCCGGGTCAGATTCTCGGGACGGTCGCCTATATGTCCCCGGAGCAGATCCAGGGGCAAGCGGTTGACGCGCGGAGTGACCTGTTCGCGTTCGGCATTCTGTTGTACGAAATGCTGACCCACAGACATCCGTGGCCGCGGCCCTCCACAGTGGATACACTGCACGCGATCGTCCATGACGATCCACCGCCGATTGACGCGTTACCGGACGGAGGCGTGGACCTCGCCGCCGTGGTCGAGACGCTTTTGCGCAAACACCCCGCGGAGCGGTACCCATCGGCCGAAGCGGTCCTCGAAGCCCTCGCGAGGCCTGCGGCTGCCCGCGGCTCTGCTGCGGCGAGCCAGACCCGGCTGACATCGATCGCCGTATTGCCTTTTGTCTTCCTCAGCGATGTGGAAGACCGCCGGGCCTTGTCGCTGGGTTTCGCGGATGCTCTCATTACGATCTTCGGGAACCTCGAGGATCTGGTGGTCGCGCCGACATCGGCGATCCTGAACTACGCCGCCGGCACCGAACCCGCCCGGGTCTGCAGTGATCTCGGCGTCCGCCACTCTCTGCAGGGGACGGTTCAAAAGCTGGGTGCACACTGGCGCGTCTCGTTGCAGCTGTTTGATGCCACGACGCAGAGAGTGTCGCTGTCCGAGAAACATGACTTCGACTTGAACAACGTGTTCGAGGTCCAGGACGAAATTGGACGCCGGGTCGTGGCATCGCTGCACTCCCGGTTTCCATCGGCTGTGGCGAAGTCTCGCGATCGATACAGCAGCGACCCGGCCGCGTACAACGATTTCATGGCAGGCCTGCGTGAGAGCTCCGCTGATCAGCCAGAAAGACTGCGAACGGCGGCGGACCATTTAGCCCGCGCTGTCGAGCGCGACCCGGAATTCGCACTGGCGCATGCCACGCTCGCCTTTGTATCGATGAACATGCACTATGAATTCGACCCGCAGCGCACGTGGCTGCAGCAGGCGGAAGACCACTGCCGCCTGGCTTTGGCGCTCGACCCGACCCTGCCCGAGGGACATTTGGCACGCGCGTGGATCCTTTGGAGCCCGGCGAAGAATTTTCAACATGCGGAAGCCATCGCGGCGCTGGAGCAGGTGCTCGCTCTCCGGCCGAATCTCGAGCGTGCTCATAACCGCATGGCCACCATTTGTCTGCACATCGGACGCCTTGAAGAGGGGCGTCTCGCACATGAGCAGGCGCTGCGGTCCAACCCACGGACTCGCACCGGTAACCTCGAGTACTTCCACATCTATAGCGGCGACTTCGAGCGCGCGGACGAGGCAGCGGAGGCCTGGTTTCGGGAACGCCCCGGAAACATGTATGCGGTGAATACTCGCGTACTCACGGCGCTGCTCTACGGAAAGCTGGACGTCGCCGAGCAACGGCTGGCGTTGGCCTTGAAACTGCTGCCGGCCGAGCCCGTGGTGGTCACCGAGCGAGGGATGCTGCACGCGCGGCGCGGTGAAATCGACCTCGCCCTGCAGTGCGTTCGTCAGGCGCTGGATTCCCCGCGTTCCTTCGGCCACACCCACCACGTCTACAACCAGATCGCGTGCATCCATGCGGTACTCGGGCAAACGGACCAGGCGATGGCGTGGCTCGAACGCAGCGCCGATACCGGGTTTCCGTGCTGGCCGTTCTTCCGGATCGATCCCCATCTCGAAAGCCTGCGCGAGGAGCCCACATTCAGACGACTCATCGCTGATCTCGAGCAAACATACACAGCGCTCAAAATCCAGAAACTCTAGACACTGTTTTCCCTGGCGAACACAGTCAAGGCGAGACGCGACCGGCTTGTAGCCCTTGACAAACATCATCGTATCAACATATATTGATTCCACTTCCGCCGACCACCGGCGGAGGCGTATCGAGAGTGGCTGAGGGACCGGGCCCGACGATGCCACAGCAACCTGGCTGCAAGTGCCGTGGTGCTAACTCCCGCCCCTGACGGGGCCCCCATCGCGCGGACTTTGCGCGATGGGGTGTCGTTGGGGAGAGATAGGACCGCATGGGCGTCGAGTCCGCAGCCGAACCTCAGCACAATTGGCCGTTACGCGTCCGGTCCGCGAAGCCCGTGCCGCAGTGTGCAATTCGTACCATTCGCATCGGGTTGTTGGGCCTTGGGCACGTTGGTCAGGCCGTCGCGCGGCTGGCCGCCGATCGCGCGGCCATCGCGCACGCCGGGATCCGGTTTCGAGTCGAACAGGCGCTGGTCCGCGACGTCGCCAGGCTGCGTCGTTGCCCAACGCCCTCGCGCATCACCTCGAATCCGTCGGCGTTCTTGCGCGGCAGCTACGACGTGGTGATCGAAGCGCTCGATGCCGTTGAACCGGCGCGAACGCTCGTCGCGCGACTGCTTGGCCGGGGCACGCCGGTCGTCACCGCCAACAAGGCGCTGGTCGCCGAGCATGGCGCCGAATTGCAGGCGATCGCCGCCGCCAGCGGATCCTCGTTCCGATTCGAAGCCACGGCGTTGTCGGCCGTGCCCTTCCTCGGCACGCTGGCCGATCGCCCGTTCGTGGCGTCGGTGGATCGCCTGCTCGCCATCGTCAACGGCACCTCGAACTACCTGCTGACGTCGCTCGCCGAGCCTGGCGCCACCTTCGCACATGCCCTCGCGCGCGCGCAGGAGCTGGGATTGGCGGAGCCCGATCCGTCGCGCGATCTGGACGGCCTCGACTCCGCCGACAAGCTGCTGCTGCTCGCGTCGTTGTTTGGTTGGGGAAGAGTGTCGCGGGAAGGTCTCGAAGTGCGCGGCATTGGCGACCTCACCGCCGACGATCTCGCGGCTGCGCGATCGGCGGGAGGCGCCATCAAGGCGGTGGTGTCGGCGGAGCGCGACCGGTCCGGCGTGCGCGCGTTCGTGGGGCCCGTGTTTCTTCCTGCGACCGAGCCATTGGCGTCGTTGACGGGCGCCTTGAACGGCATCCGCCTGGACGGCCGCCACGTCTCGAACCTGTTCTTCAGCGGCCCCGGCGCCGGGCCCGACGTGACCGCGGCGACGTTGCTCGATGATGCGGTGCAGGCCGTTGCCGTGGAGAAGCGGATCCATCATCGGCCGGCACCCGCGGCCAGGCCGGTGTTTCCCTCGTCGCCCGTCACATCGTGGTTCGTGCGCGTCACGTTTCCGGGCGTATTGCCCGTGGCGTCCGCAGTAACCCGCCTGGTCACCGACTCAGGCCTGCCGGTCGAGCGCGTCGCCGAGCATTCGACTCCCAACACCCGCTGGCTGCTGATTGGCCCGCAAGGCCGGCGCGACCTTGACACCGCGTTGACGAGGCTCGCCGGCAGACACCGCATTGACGCCGTCGCATTCAGGAGGATCTAACCTGCACTTTGCCACCGTTTGTGATCTGCGTCTAATCCGTGTTTAATCTGTGGCCGGGGAATGGCGAAGTACTTCGTCACCGGCGCCACAGGATTTATCGGCGGGGAAATCGTCAAGCAGCTCATCGGACGCGGCCACAAGGTGGTGGCGCTGGTCCGCGCGCCTGAGCGCGCCGCCATGCTCAAGGCGCTCGGCGTCGAGATGCATCCCGGCGACATCACCGATCGCGAAACGCTCAAGACCCCGATGACCGGCGTCGATGGCGTCTTTCACGTCGCGGCCTGGTACAAGGTCGGCGTCAAGGAACCGCTCGCCGATCAGATCAACGTCGACGGCACCCGCAATGTGTTGCACACGATGCGGGCGCTCGAAATCCCGCGCGGGGTGTATACCAGCACCGTCGCCGTGTTTTCGGATACCAAGGGCCACGTGCCCGACGAAACGTATCGCTACGATGGCCCTCATCTGAGCCGCTACGATCGCACCAAGTGGATCGCGCACTATCGCGTGGCCGTGCCGAAAATGGAAGAGGGGTTGCCGCTGTCGATCGTGATGCCCGGCCTGGTCTACGGCCCGGGCGATACCAGCGGCATGCACACCGCGCTGGTCGACCTGCTGCGTGGCCGCCTGCCGATGACGCCGGCGCGCACCGCGTTCTGCTGGGCGCACGTCGAGGACACGGCCCGCGGGCACATCCTGGCGATGGAAAAAGGCCGGCCCGGTGGCACCTACATCATTGCCGGTCCGCGTCATTCCTTCGAGGAGGCCTTCGCGCTGGCGGCCAACCTCGCCAGGGTGCGCGCGCCGATGCTGCATCCCGGACCGCACGCGATGCGGGCGATGGCCGTCCTGATGCAGGCGGCGGAGCGCTTCGTCACGCTCCCGCCGGCGTTTACCCCCGAGGCGTTACGCGTGCTGGCCGGCACGACCTATTTCGGATCGAACGAAAAGGCCGTGCGGGAACTTGGGTTCACCGCACGGCCACTCGACGAAGGACTCGCGCAAACGCTCGAGCACGAGCTGCGTGTGCTCGGCCGCGTTTAGCCACTGATTGACACCGATTCAACACCGATTACCCGGACATTCCTCGATCCTCGCTGGTTAGCGCAGGGACTGGATATTGCCCCCGCGTAACACCCCTGATGCCGATTCGACCACTTCACCGGCCGGCGACGTGACCACCAGTGCGAACGTGTCCATGCCAACGCCGGGCTCGCCACGATCGCTCGCCGTCACCTGGAAGTGATATCCAGGATGGCCATTCCACCAGCCCACGCCGCTGAAGGTCACGGTATCGACCCCGCTGGCCGGCACCTGTCCCGGCTCATAGCCCTCGTCGTTGCTGAAGCTCACCTCGTCAACCTTGCCGGCAAAGGACCGCGGCCGTCCCGCGCCATCCCTGGCCAGCACCATCAGCCAGCCGCGCTCGACGAAGTTCGTGGATTCACCGACGTCGAAGGTGAACGCCACCCGCTGCTGGCCGGATCCGACCGTGCCGCCGCCGTGCATGCGGCCGGGAACCGGGACGGTCACGGTGACCGAGAACGACGCCTCGCCAACGTTGCCGGCCGCATCCGACGCCATGCAATAGACCTCGGTCGTGCCGATCGGGAAGTTGCTGCCCGAGGCCGGCGAACACGAAACGGCCGGCGATCCGCTGACCGCGTCAGTCGCCGTCGCGGTGAAGGTGACCGCGCGGCCATCGGGCGACGTGGCTTCCTCGCTGATGTCACCCGGCACCGTAATCACCGGCGCGGTCGTATCCTGCACCGTCACCGTGAAGCCCACGTCTTCGGCGGCGTTGCCCGCCGCGTCAGTGGCCGAGCACGTCACACCCGAATTGCCCAGCGGGAACACGCTGCCACTCACCGGCGCGCACGTGACGACGACCACCTCGTCCAGGTTGTCGGTCGCCTCCGGCGTGGCGAAGGTCACCGCGGCGCCGTCGGGCCCGGTGGCTTCCGCGAGCACATCCTCCGCGGGGTCGATCACCGGCGCGTCCACGTCCGGCGGGAAGGTGAAGTACGCCACCACCGGATCCTTGGCCGACACGCGGGCCGGCGTGGAGTCATCGAGGCGCCAGACGTCGGGGAAGTCGCCGTTCACGCGCGGCCGCGACACGCCCGCGTGTTGCGGCGCGAGGCTCGCGCTCACCAGCACGTGCTCGTGGGTCTGCGCGTTGCCGTTGAGCACGAACGAGTACTTGTCCTGGTCCGCCAGCATCGCGGTAACGTCCACGAGATTCGGCTCAACCACGTCGAGCGACGCGAGCGCCACCTGATCGGGAGGCGCCGGCGAGCCGAGCACCGTGCCGACCGTGTCGACGTAGCCGTCGTTGAAGCTGAAGGCGTTGAAGTCGCCCAGCACCACGAACGCCTCGTTATTCAGCTGCAGGCCCCGGACGTAGTCGGCCAGGAACTCCGCTTGCGCCTGGCGCCTGGCGAGTACGCCATTCACCGGTTCGAGATGGTTGGCCAGCAGGGTCACCGCCTGCGGCAGGGACGTCGTTGGCCCGTTGACCGTCGCACGCAACAGCAGCGACGGCCGATCGAACGTATCGGCCGCGCCGACCACTTCGGGCGTGGCCGCCGAGACGCGGCTTCCCACGAGGAACGCCACATCCGATCCCGCCACGAAGACCGGCTGGTAACCGGGCGACGGGTCGCCCGCGTTGACGTGATCGGCAAGGGACTGGAGCGATGCGTGGTCGACGCCCTGGAGCGCGACGACATCGGGCAGGTTCATCGACGACCGCAGGGCCAGCGATGCCTTCGTGGCCCACACTGCCTCTGACACATCGCCGAACCGCGTGGCGTTGAATGACGCCACCGTGTAGAGCGATGCCGGCGCGACCGGCGCGTTCACGAGCGCCATCCCGCCGGCAGGCGCCAGCGTGGCCTCGGGCAGCAGCGTGTAGGTTCGCGATCCGAAATCAAGCGGGCCGGTGACGTTCGTCATCACCGCGCCGCTCGACACGTGTGCGGCACCGACGCCTTCGAGGCCGTCGGAATCCACGCGCAGCCGTTCCGGATTGCCATCGAACAACGGCACGTTGCAATCGCCGGACGAGCACGGCAGCACCGGGTAGCCGGCCTCGACGCCGGGTTCACGGAACGGACGCAACTGGGTCGCGAGCTGTTCCGTCAGCACCGCGTAGAACACGCCATCCGAGGCCGTGCCGCTGACCGCGGTCAACGACGGCGCGGTCAGGCGCATGCCCTCGAGATGCTCGAGCTGATCGAGCGATCCGGTCGCCGCCAGGTCATCGGATGTCAGTTCATAGGCATCCGGCAGCGGCGCCGTTCCGTTGTCGACAACGCTCGTCACGTTGCTCAACTGCGTGCGCGGGGCGCTGCTGGGGTCTGAGTCCGGACGGAATTCGACGACCGTGCCCGTGACGTTCACGAGGTGGCCGACCTGCGCGGCCGCTGGAGCCGGTCCGGCGGTGAACACGAACAGACCTTCCGAGGTCTGCGGGTCAAGGTCGTCTTCGTTAACCGCTGTCTGGATGAAGAAGCCATCCACCGCGCGCGCGGTGACCACACCCTGCACCGTCGTCACCACGCCCACCATCGGTGACATCGCGCCGCTGCCCTGCACGTGATGCGGCTTCACGCTGATTTCGACGGTTTCGACGCACGGGCTCGCGCTGTTCTGCGGGTTCGGAACATGCGTCACCTGCGGTGTCGACTCGACGATCAGCTGGAAGTCCGCGGCGTTGTTATTGGTATCGACGTGACCATGGCCGCCACCCGGCAGGCGTTCGAAGCTGCGATTCAGCGTGCTGAAACCGCCGGAAATGGCCGTGCCTTCCTTGTAGAGCGTACCGGAGTGAAAGCCGACCATGTCTTTGAGGTCGGTCGTCGACGGCCCGACCGCGACACCGCCTTCATCGCCGAAGCCGGTGCCGTAGGTGTGATCCCCCGCCACCGAACCGGAGTAGCCGCTCAGGCCAGGCGTGAACGTGATCAGGTAATAACAGCCCGGTCCCACCAGGCTCTTCTCATTGGTCGGGATCGTCGTGCGCAGTGCGTTCGCCGTCGACTGGTTGCCCGACACACGCACCTGCCAGCCGCCGATCTGGATGGCGGCGCTGCTCGCGTTGAACAACTCGATGAATTCGTCGCTCGCGCCTGTGGGTCCGCTGAAGCGCAACTCGCTAATCACGATGCCGGGTACGCTTGTCGACTGCGCGGAGACGTTTTCCAACACTGGGGACATCGGCACGGCCATCACCATGACGGCCGCTACTAACCAGGCTCGGGACCTCATGACAGACCTTCTCGTTTCCGCAGAAACGGTCGGGGGTAGCGACAATCACGGATCTAGAAAAAGGAGTGCCAACGGCCAAGGTCGGTGAATGGGCCGGATTTTGACGAACCGAAAGCGTGCGGACTTACAGAATGGTGCTGTTTCGGAACAAACCGATCGCGGAATTCGTAGACAGCCAGCCATGCAGATCGCGGAAGGCGCGTGCACGGTGCGACACACTGCTTTTCTGCGCGTCAGTAAGTTGCGCAGTCGTGCAGCGAAACGGCGGATACCAAAATATCGGGTCGTACCCGAAACCGTGATCGCCGGCGGGCGCATCGGCGATGCAGCCTGCAATCGACGTTTCGGTTTCGAAGAGCAATTCCGATCCGCGCGCCACCGCGAGCGAGGTCACGAAGCGCGCCTCGCGAGGCCGGCCTCCGAGCCGTCGAAAAATCTCCGTAAAGCGATCGGCATACGGGGTGGCCGCGCCGAGAAACCGGGCCGAATGAATGCCGGGCTCGCCGCCAAGCGCGTCGACTTCGAGCCCTGAATCTTCGGCGACGGCGATCTGTCCGGTGGCCGCGGCGTAGGCGAGCGCCTTGAGGCGCGCGTTCTCCCAAAACGTCGCGCCGTCTTCCTCAGGGTCCGGCACCGGCGCCACGTCCGCCAGCGTGATCACCTCGATCGTCAGGCCGGCCAGCAGCGGACGAATTTCGCGAATCTTGTTCGGATTTGTCGTGGCGACTAGGAGGACCTGCCCTCCGAAGCCCTCGGGTTTCTTGGAGTCAGGGCGGAGGAGGGTCATCGGCCGAGGATCGGCCCGATGATCGCCCGCTGCTTGGCGATCAGATCCGTAATCCCTTTGTCGGCCAGCGCCAACAGGCCCA
>JBBDWL010000095.1:0-21418 GCA_040902895.1 Vicinamibacterales bacterium
CATGGCACGTATCGCAGGCGTCGATCTTCCGCGCACGAAGCGCATCGAGATTGGCCTTACTTACATCTATGGCATCGGCCGGAAGCGATCCGGCGACATCCTCACCGAGGCGGGCGTGAGCCCGGACGTGCGCGTGAAGGATCTGTCGGAGGACGATGTCCGCAAGATCAGCCGCGTGCTCGAAGAGCAGGGCCGGGTCGAAGGCGACCTCCGCAAGGAGGTGTCGCTCAACATCAAGCGGCTGATGGAAATCGGCAGCTACCGCGGCCTGCGCCATCGCAAGGGCCTGCCCGTGCGCGGGCAGCGCTCGAAGACGAACGCGCGCACGCGCAAGGGGCCGCGCAAGGGCGCGGTCGCCGGCAAGAAGAAGGTCGTTTGAGGATTTGATGCATGGCTAAACAGGAACCGGTCGACGGCGCAACACCCGAACAGGGCGGCAAGAAGGCGGCGGGCAGGCCCGCGAAGAAGAAGGCCTTCAAGAAGCGCGGCGAGAAGCGGGTGGTGCAGCACGGCTACGCGCACATCCAGGCGTCGTTCAACAACACGATCGTCACGATTACCGATCTCGAAGGGCACGTCATTGCGTGGTCGAGCGCCGGCGCGATCGGCTTCAAGGGCTCGCGCAAGGGCACGCCGTTCGCGGCGACCCAGGCCGCGCTCAACGCGGGCAACGCGGCCAAGACGTTCGGCCTGCGCTCGCTCGAAGTGAAGGTCAAGGGGCCTGGCGCGGGCCGCGAGTCGGCGATTCGCGCGCTGCAGACCGTGGGGATTGACGTGAAGTCGATTCGCGACGTCACGCCGATTCCGCACAACGGATGCCGGCCGGCGAAGCGTAGGAGAGTTTAATGGCTCGATACATTGGTCCTGTCTGCCGGCTGTGCCGGCGCGAGGGCATGAAGCTTTTCCTCAAGGGAGAGCGCTGCTACACCGAGAAGTGCGCGATCGAGAAGCGCAACATGCCGCCCGGCCAGCACGGCCGCGCGCGCAAGGCCAAGATGGTCGGCTACGGCGTGCAGCTGCGCGAGAAGCAGAAGGTCAAGCGCATCTACGGCGTGCTCGAAAACCAGTTCCGCCGCTACTTCGAGACGGCCGAGCGCACGCGCGGCATCACCGGCGAGACGCTGCTGCAGCTGCTCGAGCGGCGGCTCGACAACGTGATCTATCGCGCCGGCTTCTCGACGTCGCGCGCGCAGGCGCGTCAGCTGGTGCGGCACGGCCACTTCCTGGTCAACGGCCGCAAGGTCGACGTGCCGTCGTACTCGGTGCGCCAGGGCGACATTGTCTCGGTGCGCCAGACGAGCCTCGAGAACCCCGTCATCGCGCATGCCATGGAAGAAGTGAAGGGCCGCGGCGTGCCGGAGTGGATTGCCATCGACAGCACGAAGCTCGCGGGCACCATTGCGTCGCTGCCGACGCGCGAGCAGATCAATCTGCCGGTGCAGGAGCAGTTGATCGTGGAGCTGTACTCGAAGTAAGTCGAGTAAGTCGAGTAAGTCGAGTAAGACGAGTAAGACGAGTAAGGAAGTAAGTAGGCAGATCGATCCGCGTGTCGGCGTGGGCGGTGTCGCTGGTCCGGTGCCATGGCCGGTAGCTGCCGCGGATCATGTCGAAAGGACAGTTAGTTATGTTGTGGAAAGGTTTCCAGCGCCCGAAGCGGCTGGAGTTCGAACGTGAGACCCTGACCGACCGCTTCGGCCGGTTCTATGCGCAGCCCTTCGAGCGCGGCTTCGGCACGACGCTCGGCAATTCGCTCAGGCGCGTGCTGCTGTCGTCGATTGAAGGCGCGGCGGTGACGGCGGTGAAGATCGACGGCGTGCTCCACGAGTTCTCGCCCATCCCGGGCGTGGTCGAGGATGCCACCGACATCATCCTGAACCTGAAGCAGATTCCGCTCAAGGTCCACACCGATCAAACCAAGACGCTGTACCTGAAGGTGAACAAGGCGGGCGAAGTGCGCGCCAGCGACATTCAGGGCGACGCCGACGTGGACATCCTGGAGCCGGATGCGCACATCGCCACCGTCTCGGGCAGCGGGTCGCTCACGATGGAGCTGCGCGTGAAGCGCGGCCGCGGTTATGTGTCGGCCGACAAGAACTTCGACGAGGATCTCGGCATCGGGTGGATTCCCGTCGATTCGGTGCACTCGCCGGTCAAGAAAGTGCACTATCTGGTCGAGTCGGCGCGCGTCGGTCAGAACACCGACTACGACAAGCTGACGCTGGAAGTGTGGACCAACGGCGCGGTGACGGCGCGCGACGCAGTGTCGCTGGCGTCGAAGCTGCTGCGCGATCACACGTCGATCTTCATCAATCTCGACGACATCGGCGAAGCGGCGCTCGAAGCCTCGGGCGAAGCGGGCGGCGCGGCCTCGAACGAGAATCTCGACAAGAGCGTCGAGGAGCTCGAGCTGTCGGTGCGGTCGTACAACTGCCTGAAGAACGCGAACATCCGCACGATTCGCGAGCTCGTGCAGAAGACCGAGGGCGAGATGCTGAAGACGAAGAACTTCGGCCGCAAGTCGCTCAACGAGATCAAGGAGATCCTCACGGGCATGGGGTTGAGCCTCGGCATGCGTGTGGATCAGGCTGTAACCGAGTAATCACCTATGCGTCACAGAGTTGGACATCGAAAACTTGGCCGGGTCACGGAGCATCGCATCGCGATGCTGCGCAACCAGGCCAGCGCGCTGCTGCTGCACGAGCGGATTGAGACGACCGTGCCGAAGGCGAAGGAGCTCAAGCCGTTCGTCGAGCGCATCATCACTATCGCCAAGCGCAGCCTCGCCGACACGTCAGACCCGGTGCGCGGCGTGAACGCGCGGCGCCTGGTCGGACGCGACATCGCCGACAAGGCGGTCGTGACGAAGCTGTTCGACGAAATCGCTCCGCGGTTCGTCGAACGGCCGGGCGGCTACACACGGTTGCTGCGGCTGGGCCATCGGCGCGGCGACAGCGCCGACGTGGCGCTGATCGAGCTGGTGGGCAGCGAGTACGATCCCAACGCCGAGCCGAAGACGCGCAAGGCGAAGAAGGCGGCGGCCGAGGGCGGCGAGAAGCCGAAGACCGGCAAGAGGGAAGGCGTCGGCGGCCGCCTGCGCGCTGCGGCGGAGCGGCTGCGCGGCAAGAGCGACAAGCCCGAGAGCGAGCCGGCCAAGCCGCGCCGCACGGGCCCGTCCAAGCGCGGGACGACCTAGAACGCGCGAGCTGCATTTACACTCGCGCTCCGTGCCGGCCTGCGGCCGGCTACACCGGTGCCTCGCGAACGTTCTTCGTTCGCGAGGCTTTTTTATGTACGCTGCCGGGGTGACAGCGAGGCGCTGGACGGCTTGCGCGGCCGCAAGTGGAATTGCCGCAACAGGCATGATGTCGGGCCATGCGCTTGCGGCGAGCGCGCGAGCGGCCGGCGGCGAATCGCAGCTCGCACCAGCACTCGGCATCGTCTCGTGGGTGGTCGCGGGCATCGCCGCCGTCATCATCGACAGAACGATCCCGGTGCGCTTCGTTGGCGCGGCGTCGGTTGTGCTGCCGCTCATCTGGTTCGCGACGCTGCTGGCGAAAGACGGCAATCCGTTATGGCCTGCTGCCGGGGCCGCTATCATGCTGTTCGGATTGCTGGCCGGATTGTCGGCAGGCGCCACGCACTGGCTCCTGCGGCGGATGCCTGGGCGGTGAGTCGATCGCCGTAGTATGATGTCATACATCATATGAAGCGCACGACCATCTTCATCGATGAAAGCCTCGAGCGCTCGCTCGGTGAGCTGGCGCGCCGCCGCGCACGGCCCGTCGCATCGCTCGTGCGCGAGGCGCTGACCGAATACGTCGCAAAAGGCTCGAACGCCAGCGCGAGGCCCGGTTTCATCGGCGCGGGCGACAGCGGCCGCTCCGACATCGCCGAGCGTCATGAGGAGCGGCTTTGGCAGGTGAAGGCGAGGCCGGCTAAGGCACCTCGCAAGCGAACGAAGCGGCCTTCGCGGCCCTCCAAGCAAAGATGACCGGAGTCCTCGTTGACACCGGCATCCTGTACGCGCTCGCAGACCGGCGCGACGCGTGGCACATGCGCGCCGTCGCGTGGTTCGATCAGCCTGGAGAAATCAGGCTCGTGCCGGTCACCGTGCTGCCTGAGGCGGCGTATTTGATTCGCGACCGGCTTGGGGCGCAGGTAGAACAGCGCTTTGTCGACTCGCTGGCCGACCGAACGCTGGCGATCGAGAGCCTGTCGCCACGCGATGTCAAGGAAACAGGGCGGGTGATGCGCGAATATCCCGAGCTGGGTTTTGTCGACGCCTCGGTGGTGGCCGTTGCAGAGCGACTCAAGATCGGCCGCATCGCAACCACCGATCGCCGCCATTTTTCGACGGTCAGGCCCGCGCACCGGAAATCATTCGAGCTCGTGCCCTGACTGACTCGCCTTACTCGTCTTACTCGACTTACTCGCTATGCTTACGACGACCGATTTTCTTACCGCCCGCGCCCGCATGGGCGATCACGTCCATCACACGCCGCTGCTGACGTCGCGCACGCTCAGCGAGAAGACGGGCTTCGACGTCCGGCTGAAGGCGGAGCTGTTCCAGCGCACCGGGTCGTACAAGATCCGCGGGCCGCTCAACAAGTTTGCCCTGCTCACACCGGAGCAGA
This sequence comes from Vicinamibacterales bacterium, assembly GCA_040902895.1. Taxonomy (GTDB): domain Bacteria; phylum Acidobacteriota; class Vicinamibacteria; order Vicinamibacterales; family SCN-69-37; genus JALYRV01. The sequence goes on from JBBDWL010000095.1 coordinate 4,635, forward strand.
AGGCGCGCGGCGTGATCTGCTCGTCGGCCGGCAATCATGCCCAGGGCGTCGCGCTTGCGGCCCGCATCCATGGCATCAACGCCGTCGTGTGCATGGCCGAGAATGCGACACCGTCGAAAATCGAGGCGACGCGCGCGTACGGCGCCGAGGTCGTGCTGCACGGATCCATCTGGGACGAGGCGAACGAGAAGGCGACGCAGCTCGTGGAGGAAAAGGGCTACACCTACGTGCATCCCTTCGACGACATGCAGCTCATTCAGGGGCAGGGCACGGTCGGCCTCGAGATCCATCAGGACTGGCCCGAGATCGACGTCGCGGTTGTGCCGATCGGCGGCGGGGGACTGATTTCGGGCATCGCGCTCGCCCTCAAGAGCTTTAATCCCAGCATTCGCGTCATCGGTGTCGAGTCGTCCGGCGCACCGGGCATGAAGCGCAGCGTCGAGCAGGGCCGCCTCGTGACGCTCGACCATGTCGACTGCATCATCGACGGTCTGCGTGTGAAGCGCGTCGGCGAGAAGAACTTCGACATCGTCCGCGACTACGTTGACGAGATCGTCGCGCTTCCAGACAAGCAGATATTCGAAGCCGTGGTGTGGACAATGCACTACGCGAAGGTCGTGCCGGAAGGCGCGGCGGCGGCGCCTGTCGCTGCGCTGCTGCACGGTCTCGTCAAGGCCACGGCCGGATCGAAGGTGGTCGCCGTGCTGAGTGGCGGCAACGTGAATCTCGAACAGCTTCGTGGATTGCGGTGGAACTGAAAGGATCCTTCTATGACTGACCGTCGCGTCGCACTATCACTTGCCCTGGCCGCGCTTGCCTTCGTGAGCGTATCGATGCCGTCGTCGTCGGCGCAGAGTGGCGTCAAGGTCCTGCTGTTGTACGACATGGAAGGCGTGACGGACGCCGCGCGAGGCCAGGATGTGTCGATCGGTTCCGACAGTTATCCGGCGACGCGCGAATCGTTGACAGCCGACGTCAACGCCGCGATTGCCGGACTGCTGAAGGCGGGCGCCACCGAAGTCGTGATCACCGACGGGCACGGCAGCGGCAGCCCGGATCCCGATTACATCCTCGAGAAAATGCCGAAGGGGGCACGCTTCGATCTGCGCGACGTACCCTACGATCCCTATATCGAGACGATGGACCCGAGCGTCGCGGCGATGGTGGCGATCGGCATGCATGGACGCGCGGGAGGGAAAGCGTTTCTCGCGCACACCTACAACGGACACACGAAGTGGGTGATGGGCGGCCACGACATGAACGAGAGCATGCTCGTGGCGGCTTCAGCGGCCCGATTCGACATCCCCCTGATCCTCGTGACGGGTGACGACGTGCTGCAGCAGGAGATCGCCGAGTTCTCTCCGGAAACCGCATATGTGACGGTCAAGCGGGCCATCAGTGTCGACGCCGCCGAGCCGAGACCACGTGACCAGGTGTCGGCCGACATTGCTGCGGCTGCCGAGCGGGCGCTGCGCGGCCGCGGCAGGGTCAGACCGTGGAAGCCTGCGCTGCCGTCGCCGTTCGAGAACCGGTACAGCTACATCCTGCCGGAGCAGGCCGCCATCGCGATCAATTTCCCGCATGCATCGCCGATCGACAACAAGACTGTGGCCGTCATGACGCCCGACTTCATGCAGGCTTACCTCACGTTCAGGGGGTTGGCCGGCTTCACTGGCCTGGCGACGTCTCGAATGATGATCGGGTGGCTGAGGGACGCCGAGGGCGGCCGCCAGATCCTTTCGACGTTGCAAGGGAAGCTGCCGTCGCGCGCCGATCGCACGTTCGCGCCTACCGGCAAGGAGATCCCGCGGCCCTTCGGCAAACACGGCTATCGGTAGGCCGCGCGATTGGTCAAGATTTCTTACACAAATCACACAAAATCGACGCGCGAATTCCTGACCTGGGCCGGTCGGGCTGCGGCAGAATCTAGGGCAAGGAGCACGTTCATGGCCCGATCGATACCCGCGGTCTCCGCCTTCAGCCTGGCGATCGGCCTGGCTTTCTCCGGCATCGTTGTGGGCCCCTCGGATGTCATCGGGATGGCCGGGAGGCTCGGCGGAGGACGAATCCAGCAGGGTGGCCGAGGAGCCGCCCCTGCCCCACCTGCGGGCGCGGACATCCGCGAGGGGACAAGCGAAGACGACACGATAAGCGGCGGCACGGGCGACGACTGGCTGTTCGGCAGGAACGGCAGCGACTTCCTGCGCGGCATGGGCGGGCGCGACAGACTTGACGCCGGCGACGGCGACGACACCCTCGACGGCGGCCCCGACGCGGACATTCTCGACGGCGGCGCCGGCGCTGACACGTTGCGCGGCGGGGACGGCGACGACACGCTCGACGGCGGCGATGACGACGACCTGCTCGACGGCGGCGGCGGCGTGGATGACATCGACGGCGGAGACGGCAACGACGTGCTGCGCGGCGGGCCGGGCAACGACGTGCTCGCCGGGGGCGACGAGAACGACTCGCTGAACGGCGGAGCCGGCAACGATCGCCTGTCGGGTCAGGACGCCGCTGACACCCTCGCAGGCGGTGCGGGCGACGACGTGCTGCTCGGCGGCGACGGCGACGATTACCTGGCCGGCGACGCCGGCGACGATCGCCTCGACGGCGGAAACAACGCCGACGTGCTGAACGGCGGCGCTGGCGATGACATGCTGCTCGGCAGCCACGGAAACGACACCCTTCACGGTCTCGAAGGGCACGACACTCTCATCGGCGGTAACAACGACGATCTCCTCAACGGCGGCCTCGGCCATGACTGGATTCTTGGCGGGGCCGGTCTCGACATCTGTCTTGGTGAGGGGGGCGACGATATCTTCATCCTGCGTGCGGGCGATGTCCCTCCGGGCGAGATTGAAACGATCACGGGCGGGCCCGGCGTGGATCTGCTGATCCTGAATGGATTCCCGGCGGTCACGCCATCGGCGTCATCAGCCGGCGGCGCGCAGCCCGCCGAGTGGCTGCTGGTGGATCCGCTGACTGGCGGAACGTACCGCATCGCCGGCGTCGAACGCGTCGAATACACACAGGTGCACGCCCAGATTGACGACAAGTCAAATCGGCCGGTGTCAATCCTGCTCGTCAACCCGTCGTCGAGCTCCACGACGGGGCGCGTGATTTTCTTCGGTCCCGACGGCAGCATCGTGCCCGCGGCCGGGGACGACCAGTTGCCATTCACCGTGCCCGCGCTCGGCAGCGTTCGCGTCGAGGCGACGGTGCAGGGCCCGGTCACCGCGCAGGTGTTTGCCGCGGCGCCGCTCGGAGTTCTCGTGCGCGGCGGCGTTGCGGCGGACGGCGCACCGGCGGCCGGTGAGGCGCCGCTGGTGGATCGGGCCATTGTTCCGGTCGTGGAAAATCGCGCATCCGGCATCGCCACCGGTGTGCTCGTCGCCAACAGCGCCGCTCAGAGCACCATCAAGCTGACGTTGAACAGCCCGGAGGGCGTGGAACTCGATGGGAATCTCTTCGTCGGCTCGAAGGTGTTGGAGATTCCAGCCTACGGGCATCGCATGCTCTTCGTCCGCGATCTCTTTCCGGCGGCTGCCGACTTTCAAGGGACGATGACGATCGATGGCGGCATCGACCGGCCGCAGGAGGGCGGTCCCATTTCCGTCGTGGCAGTCGAGCGCGGTTCGGCAGGGCGGCTTGCTCTCTCTCCTTCAGTCCCCATGATTGCGGACCATCGGGCCGAGCCGCGGCACATCGTGCGTCTGACGGCAGGCGGCGACGTCGTGTCTTCGATCATGCTGGTGAATCCATCGCCGAACAGGCGCGCGACAGGCACCATCAGGTTCTTCGACGAAGGCGGACGTCCCTGGGCCGTCGCGATCAATCGACAGGCGCCAGTCGCGACGCTGCCTTACGACGTCCCGCCAATGGGAGTTCGCGTCTTTGCCACGGGATCGGGCGGCGCGGCTCAGACTGGATCGTCGAGAATTGAACCCGCCGAAGGGGCAATTGGCGCCACGCTGCGCGTGATCTCCGGGCCCGGCGAGATCGCGCACATTCCGTCGGCAGCGGCGTCTTCGAGCTTCATCGCGCCCGCGAGCGCCCAGCGCAGCAGCGGTCTGACAACGCTGATTTCGCTGACGTCGACGGGCCCTGCAGCCGTCGTGCAGCTCAGGCTGCGCAGCGCGGCCGGCGCAGAGGTGTCGGGAGGTACGGCGGAGGTACGCCTGCCGGCAAACGGTCACACGAGCAGAACGCTCGAACAACTGTTTCCGTCCGCGGCACTGGAGACGTTCGAAGGAACGATTACCGTTCGCGCAGAGGGCGGCAGCGTCGCTGCCTCTGTCATCCAGACGGCCGGCGGTTCAGCGCAAGGGCTTGTGCTCCCCGTCACCGCCATTCGTTAATACCGGGACGGTCGCCTCGAGATCGGGAAGCACAAGGCCCTGCTTTTCGACAGCTTCGCGGAGCGTCAGGCCCGACGTAATGCGCCCGTGATAGCGGACGGCGAACATCTTCAATTGCGGCAGCTCGTTCTGCGTCGAGTTGACCCAAATCGTCTCCACGTACATCAGGTCTCCCTTGACCGGCAGCACGACCATGTGGCCGCGCATGACCTCGGAGGCATGGCGGATCCACATCGTGACCTGCTGATGCACCGGACGGTCGTTGTCGATGTACGACTCGATCTGTTCGGGCCCCGGCACGAACTGTCCCTGGGGGATCTGGAGGCTCACCGCCTTGCCGTAGTGTTCGGGATCCTGGAAGACGACGATCAGCGATCGCAGATTGCGATGGCCTTCCGGCGTAAAGGGCCACACGAGGCTGTACTCGAGCGTGCCCGGCGTGCCGATGCCGACTCCCGCGGGCAGATCCGCCGGATCGATCAGCATCGGATGGCCCTCGAAGGAGAAGGTCGATTGATCGCCGCTGCCGAATCCGCGTAGACCCCGTCCGATCGATCCGATGACCTCGTCGGCATCGTCCCACAGGTCCTCCACGTTATAGAACTGGATGGGATCGCGCTGGTGGTAGCGCTTGTAGATGTCGTCGAACTGGACGTGCAGCCACTGCAGCGGATAGGTCAGCTGGGCCCGAACCTCTTGCGGCATCTCCGAGGCGGGCCTGAACAGGTCTGGATATACCCTCGCCCAGGAGCTGACAATCGGATCGTCGGTCATCTGGTAGAGCGTGATGCGGCCCGAGTACGCGTCCATCGTGATCTTGACCGAGTCCTCCGCGTAGTTGATGGTCCGCTCGGGGAACGCGTGTACCGCGCGCTCGTCGGCCTTGTCGCCCAGCGCTTCCCGGAAGGCGTACGGGTACATGTCCGACGTGGTCAGCGCGTTGACCATCCAGTACACCTTCTTGTCCGCGATGAACGCGTAGTTGTTCGAGTCGAGGAACAGGAACGGCGCAAGGCTGGCGGCCCGAATCATCGGTGTGCGGCGAATGTGCACGCGCGTCTGGCCGTGGTCGATGTACCGCGAGAAGAGAAAGGCGGTCAGGTCCTTCGTGTGGAGGGCGAACATCAGACGCTTCCAGACCGAGTCGATTCGAATGCCCGCGTTCAGGCCGGACGGCAGACTGAACTCTTCCCGTGACTGCGGACTCGCGTAGTCGAACTCCTTCAGGTTTCGCACGTTGGTCAGGACGTAGTCGTCTTTCGCGCCTTCGCCGAAGTAGATGCGCGGCTCGTGCTCGAATACCGGCTCGCTGACGCGCGGCGGGATGCTGTCGCTGACGTACACCGGGTTGCCGAGCTCGTCGACCTGGTTCGCCGGACTCATGACGAGGCCGTAGCCGTGCGTGAACATCAACGCGGCGCTGCCCCAGTAGCGCAGCCACTCCTTGGGACCAAGAAACGCCAGCGACGGCAGCTCGCGCACCGCGCTTGCGAACATCTTCTTTTCGCCGTTGACCGTGTACCGAACGCCATCCACGCTCGTGAACTGGTAGTACGGGCGCAGCGCCTGCTGCTGATTGAAGATCTGCAGCATCGGCCCGTAGACCATCAGCGATTCACTGATCGTCAGGCGCTCGAGATGCTGCACGTCCGGCGGCTCTTCGAGGTAGGACACCCAGGACGGCAGAAACGGCGCGTTCTGCAGGGTTTTGCTGCTGAGGAGCTGCTCCGACGTCAGCGGACGATCGGGGAGCTTCCACTCGACCGGCGTGACGCCACCGAGCCGGTATCCGTCGATCGTCGCGTCGATGTGGCGCGCGATGTACGGCAGCTGGATGTACGGTTCGTTCGGTTTGACCCAGACGTGATTGCGGACCACGAGTCCCGCGAAGAATAGAAAGTCGAGTGCCACAAGAGCCACCGCCGCCTTCTCGAGCTTCCAGGCGCCGATATCCTGGCGCGCGCTTGTCGGAGGCGACGTGGCGCCCGGATCGCTCAGCAGCCAGCCGTACTTGTTGTGCACGCGCCCCATCCACGCGCTCAGCACGTAACACAACCCGAGCTCTACACCGATGCTCACGTAGATGTAGTTGACCGTGGAGAAGAGACCCGTCAGATCGAGATACTGGGCCCCCACGCGGACGCCCGCTTCCTCGTTGTCCTTGAACAGCAGGTTGTACCGCAGCAGGAACAGGAATCCCGCCAGCACCCAGCCTTCCGCGTCCCACAGGCGGCGCATGTATGGAGGGAAATACAACGAGGCCTTGGCCCAGAACATGAGGTCCGTGCGATCCGAGATTCCGGCGCTGCGTACGGCGTCGTGGCGCGCGACGATCGTGGCCGCGATGCTGACAGCAATCATCCACGCGGCGCCTGCGACAAGCTGCCTGAGGATCGGCAGCCAATACACATAGAAGCCGATGTCGTGGCCAAACACCGGATCGACTCTGCCAAACGGAACGCCGTGACGCGCCAGAAGAAACGCCAGGTACTGCTCGGCCGCAGCCCAGCCCGCGATGATGCCGATCCAGAGTCCAACGTGGACCGCGGCGTTCCGCAGGCCTGGACTGACGGCGTATAGGCGTATGGGCACGTTGATCGCCGCAAACATCAGCGCGCCGTACGCGAAGAACAGCACGAGCTGCATTCGCAGATTCGTGAAGAAGACCGTGTGAAGCTGCAGACTGCTGTTGAACCAGAACTGGACGAAGTACGCGGGGATGGCTGCGAGGATCAGCAGGCCATAGCCGATCCAGACCCAGTTCCGTACGGGGACCCAGAGTGTGGCCGGCGATGGGATGCGCGGTTCAACATGTGTCATGTGAGCTCCACCGCCGCGGCTGTGTCGATCTCGCTTCGGGCCTTGGATTGCTCAAAGAACATCTGCCACGTCTCCAGGATGCTCGGGCAGGTGGCGATCCGGACGGCCACAACGAAGAACAGGAACGTCATGGCGTTGATCAGCGCCGCGCACAACAGCGCGACCGTCGTGCCGCCCAGGAAGCCCTGGCCGAACACTCTGAACATCACGACCATGACGAGCTCCACGACGCCGAACCCGGCAAACGTGTAGGGGATGACACGAGCCAGCGCCGCCACGGCGATGACCACCATGAACGGCACGGCCGTCAGGTCCTTCATCAGGATGTAATCGTCCATCGGCGAGGAAAATGCCTGCTTGATGCTCCAGAACGCGAGGACCTCGAGCCCGAACGTCACCAGTGACAGCGTCATCACTCCCAGGAAGAACGTGGGTGTGTGCAGGAGTTCCTTCGTGGCGTCTTTCAGCGCATCGCCGCGGAACGCCCCCCAGATATTCTCGAGGAACCGCGGCCGGCCTTTGACGACCCGGCGCTGGCCGAGCGGACGCGTCAGCGACACGACGCCGGCAATGAGGATCACGGTCCATACGAACGGCCCGATCGCGCCACCCCAGCCCAGGTAGACGAAGCCGCACAGAAGAAAACTGCTGATGGCGAGGATCTCGAACACGCGGCCGTAAAAGACGGCTGCCGCCGCCCGATCGGGATCGGCGCCGTGGTTCGACAGCGTCTGGATCGTGCCGAGCTCGCCCGGGCCAAAGGGGAAGAACAAGTTCATGCCGCGGCCGAAAAAGAACGCCGACAGCTGTCCCGTGACCGCGGAAGGAATGCCGAAATGCCGTGTGAGCAGCCGCAGCCGCACGGCGCGCAGGAACAGGCACAGCGCCGCCGCGATCAGCGCGAGCGAGAACGGCGCCCACCCAAACTTTCGATTCGAGATCGCAATCATCTCGAGGTCGACGATGAGCAATCCTGCGCCGACATCGGCGACCTTGACAATGCTCAGATCGGCGAGCTCGTCGAGAATGCGGAAGTTGGCAATGAGCTCGATCATGCCCTTCCGGAACGCCGTCGGATCCCAGGGCGATGGTCCCTCTGGCTCCGGCACCAGAATCGTGAGGATGAACAGCATGAGGAGCAGGGCAAAGACATATCCCCAGGCCACGGACAGGCCCAGCAGCGCCGGCTGGTCGCGCCTCGCCGTCATTGGCGTTTCTTCCCGGTCGGTTGAAACCATGGCAGCTCGTGCTCCCGTTGTTCCTGCGCCTCAGTGCCGTCCAGATACGCGATGGCCTTCTCGACGCTGGTCGCCATCACACATCGCCCGTTGTACACGACCGAAAACAGCTTGAGCTCGGGCAGGGGGTTCTGGATGGACGAAATCCACAGCGGCTCGATGTAGACCAAATCCCCTTTGACCGGAAGCAGGATCGTGTGGCCGCGTATGACCTCGGAGCCATGCCGGATCCACAGCGCGATCTGCTGGTTCACCTGTGAATCCGTGTCGATGATCGTGTCGGCCTGCTCGGGACCTGGAACGAACACGCCTTGCGGCACACGCAGGTTGATCAGCCGGCCGTAATAGCCGGGATCCTGCATCGCGATGATCAGCGAGCGAATGTTCCGGCCGCCCTCCGGGGTGAAAGGCATCAGCATCGCGTACTGCAGCTCGCCGGGTGTGCCCGCGTCTGTGCCCGGCGGAAGGTCGGCCGCATCGATCAGCGCGTTGAACCCCTCGTAAGAGAACGTCATTTCGTCCGTCGTTCCGTATTCCTCCAGCCCGCGCCCCAGCGAGCCAAGCGCCTCGTCCGCATCGTCCCAGAGGTCCTCCACGTTGTAGAACTCGAGCGGGTTGCGCATGTGATAGCGCTTGTAGATGTCATCGAACTGGATGTGGAACCACTGCAGCGGGTAATTGAGCTGCGCCCGCACCGGTGGTGGCATGGCGTCGCCCGGCTCGAACAGACCCGGAAAACAGCGCGCCCAGGCGCGGACGATCGGATCGTCCGTGATCCTGTAGAAGTGCACGTCGCCGCTGAAGGCATCCATCGTGATCTTGACGGAGTCTTCCCCGTAGTTAATCAGGCGCTCCGGATAGCCTTCGACGGCGCGCTCGTCCGCCTTGTCGCCGAGCACTTCGCGGAAGGAATACGGATACATGTCGGTCGTCGTCAGCCCGTTCACCATCCAGGCGATCCTGTCGTCAGCCACGAACGCGAGAGTGTTGCTGTCGATGAACAGAAACGGCGCGATGCGCGCGATCCGTCGCATCGGCGTTCGATACAGATGGACGCGGGTGCGGCTGTGATCGATGAATGACGAGAACAGGAAGGCCGTCACGTCGCCTGTGTGGAGTGCGAACATGACGCGCTTCCACACCCCGTCTACCGGGATGCCCGACGCGACGTCCGCCGGAAATTCTCCGGCGACCCGGAACTGATCGTCAGGATAGTCCAGCTCCTTCAGATGCCTGATGTTCGTGAGGATGTAGTCGTCCCTCATCCCTTCGCCGTAATAGATCCTCGGCTCCGGGGCCGCGAACTGCGGAACGTCGGTCTTCAGCGGAATGTCGTGCATCGCGTACGCCGGGCGGCCTTCCTCGTCGACGCGATTGGCGGGCGACATCACGAGACCGTAGCCATGCGTGTACATGAGCGCGGCGCTGCCCCAGTAGCGCAGCCACTCCTTCGGACCAAGAAACGCGAGCGACGGCAGCTCGCGAACCGCGCTGACGAACATCTGTTTCCGGCCGTCGATGGTGTAGCGCACGCCGTCGACATTGAGGACGTCGTAGTAGGGACGCAGCGATTGTTCCTGCTTGAAGATGTCCAGCATCGGGCCGTACACGGTCAGATCCTGCGAAAGGGTGACGCGCCGCAGGTGCTGAACGTCAGGCGGCTCCTCGAGCCGGCTGACCCAGCCCGGCAGGATCGGCGCGTTTCTCACGGTTTCGCTGGCGTTGATTTCGGCTGCCGTCAGCGTTCTTTCGGGCCGCCGCCACTCGACTGTCTGAATCCCGTCCAGGCGGTAGGCCTTCACCGTCGCGTCCATGTGACGCTGAATGTACGGAAGCTGAATGTTCGGCTCGTTCGGGCTGACGAAGAGGTGCTGTCTGGCGACGACGCCGGCAAAGAAGATGAGCTCGAGCGCCAGCACGGCGCCGGCCAGCGCGAACGGCCGGCGAACGGGCGGCGGCTCGCGCGGCGTCTCCGGCTCCGCCGCCGCGCACTCCAGCCTGCCCTCGTAATGCCTCGCGATCCGGTGCAGCGCATAGCCGCAGGTGATCATCAGGCCGACTTCCACAAGGACCGAGACGTTGATCAGGTTCAACGTCGAGAAGACACCTTCGACGTCCAGATATTGAGCGCCGATTCGGACGCCCGACTGCTCGTTGGCTTTGAACAGCAGGTAATACCGGCTGACGAACGTCGCGCCGATAAGGCTCACGCCCATGAGCGCCAGCGCATAGTTGAGACCCGGCGTGATCATCATGCCGGCCTTGTCCCATAGCGTGACGTCCGTACGATCGAAGTGGCCGTTCGCGCGCAACTGGTCGTATCGACCAATCAGGAAGGCCAGGGCCATGTCGAACCCGGCCGCCGCGAGAATCGCGAGCAGGGTCGAGATCGCCGGCAGCACGAACACATAGAACCCGATGTCATACCCGAAGACCGGATCGGTCTGGCCGAATGACTGTTGATTCCTCCAGAGCAGCAGCGTCGTCCAGTTGCGTGAGACGAGCCAGCCCGCGAACAGACCAGACCAGCTTCCCAGGTGGATCGCGGCGTTCCGCAGAGCGGGACTGACGGCGTACTGGCGGATGGGCAGATAGTCCGACAGACAGAACACGACCCAGGTGATCGCGAACAGGACGAGTTGCGCGTTGAACATCGTCCAGAACACCTGCTGTTTGCCGATGCTCTTGAAGAACCAGTAATCGACGAACATGTCCGGGATCGCGGCTGCCGCAAGCACAATGAACACCGCCCAGATCCAGAACTTGAGCGACCGCCAGAGCACCGCCGGGCCAGGGACAAATGGAAGGTTCATGGGTCAATAGAGCGACAGGATCGCCAGCGATACGGCAATTGTCGGCGCGGTGACGAGTGTTCCCACCGCGACGAAGCGCGCGACGCTGATCTCAACGCCCTCGCGCCGCAGCATCTCAATCCACAGCAGCCCGGCCAGCGAGCCCATGGGCAGGAGGCGCGGTCCAAGATCTGTTTCAGAACAAGGAACGCGATGAACCAGCCGGTGACGGCGAGCGGAAGCATGTGCAGGATGTATTCGCCGAGCGGGATTCCCAGAAAGGTCGCGACGACCATGTTCATCGGATTCGACACCGGCAGCGCGGCGACGCCGGCCGACATCAACACGGCAAACGCAAACGGCAGCACCATCTCGGGCCGGCCCGGATAGCGGCGCTCGGCGAGACTGACGACAACGGGAGTGAGCAGAAGGATGGCGGCGTCGTTGTTGAAGGCGGCTGCGCTTACGACGCCAAGAGCAAATACCAACAGGAACAGTCGCGATGTCGACGGCGCGCGCGTCTCGATCAGGCTGGCCCACCACTCCAGAACTCCGGCGCGCCGCGCGACCTCCGTCATCACCATGATCGATGCGATGGCGACGAACGGGCTCCAGAGGTTCGCGACGGCCGCCGCCAGGTGTTCGGCCCTTACGATACCGGCGGCGGACATGAAAGAGACGCCGGCCAGAGCAGCCATGGCAGGCGTAATACGAAACGCGACGCCGATGCGAGGCCGGGCGGCGACCAGCCCCAGGGTCACCGCGGCCGTGGAGTAGGCAACGACCTCACTCATGGATGCCGCGTGTGTGGACGCCGCTGTGTCAGCGCTTGATCGCGGCGGCGGCCTGACCGCCGTCGGCCGGCGCCGGCGGAATCAGCTCGATCAAGACCGTGAAACCACCTCCAGTGGCCTGGCATCGCCCTTCGAACTTCGCAGCCGCGCGGGTCAACTGGCACTCGACCACATCGCCGGCCGCCGGTCTGCTGTACGAGTAGGTGAGCCGGTCTCCCTCGAGCTGGAACGCGTTCAGCTCGAACGTGCCCATCGGCAGACTGAAGGTTCGAACTTCGATCTCCTTCTCGCCGCCGCGCCAGCGCCAATGAGGCGCGGGAACCTTCTTACTGGCCAGCGTGACCGGTCGCGGGTTCGGGTTCGGAGTGGCATTGCGAGGGGTTGGCGCATTTCGAATCGTGCCGGACCACATCTCGACTGAGCCGGCTCGCTGGGCCATGAACTCGCGGGGACCTGCCGCGCCAAGAATATTGTTGCCGCCCGGATTTCCGCCCTGCCGGACCTGCACGTCACGCGAGAATGAAATCTCGTCGCCGTTGATCGTCCCCGTGAATGTCACAGTGCGGTCGCCGTCCGCACTTCTCGCTTTGAACGTGACGGTGTTGCCTTCGATTTTGCCGTCGTAGATCTCCGCCGAGAATCCGGCGCCATCACTCACCGTACCGGTGAGCGTCTGGCCGGCTGTCGTGATCGCGATGGTCCAGGGTGGTCCCACGACCTTCCAGGTGCCGGCTGGTCCGGCCGTGGCGGTCTGTGCCGCGGCCGGCGCGGGCGCGGCGATCAGCATCACCAAAGCGCACAAGAGGGTCTTCATGATCGCCTCCTACAGAATTCCCGTGAAGCGCGTCCGATCGACCCCATAGCCCGGGAAGATCGCGTCCGGTTTTTCGCAGCCGAGATGACCGACGAGCAACTCCGCCAGTACGTCGCGGAAGTCGGTGGTCAACGCCAGATCCCGGTTTTCGTTCAGCTGCTCGCCGGCGAGTCCTGGCCACTTGCCGAGGATTCGTCCGCCTTTCACGGCGCCGCCTGAGACGAACATGAAGTTGGCGTGGCCATGGTCGGTGCCGCCGTTGCCGTTTTCGCGTGCGGTCCGGCCGAACTCCGACATCGTGAGCACGACGACGTCGTCCATGCGGTCGCCAAGATCCTGATGGAACGCGGCAAGTGCCTGACCGAAGCCGCGCAGCAATCCTGGGAGACGCTCATTCTGGCTCGCATGCGTGTCCCAGCCGCCGCTGACGTCGACGAACGCCACCTGAAGTCCGACATTCGCCTTGATGAGTTGCGCCACCTGCATCAGCGCGTTGCCAAGCGCCCCGGGGTTGTTGCCGCCGCCATAGTTGACACCCTTGGCCGGCGCGTACTGTTCCGGACGCGCCGATTTCAATTGCCTGATGGCCTCGAACATCTCGCGGGCCGTGCCGGTGAGGAGGGCATTGCTGTCCTGGCTGTACATCGATTCGTACAGTTCAGCGCCCTGAACGCCGAACCCGCTCATGCTTCCGAGCGTCATCGCGGAGGCAGGACCGCGCAGCGCCTTGGGCAGCGTCTCGCCAATTGCCGTGGCTCGCAGGGGCTTCCGATCCGGGTCGGGCACCGCCTGGAGATAGCGGTTCAGCCATCCGGTCGATATCGTCTTGTTGCCCGGGGCCGCTGACTCCATGAAGTCCTGCGCCTGAAAGTGCGAACGCCCGCCGGTGTCGGGGGATCCCACGGCGTTGATGATGCCGAACTGGCCCTTCTTGTAGAGCGGCAGCAGCGGCTGCAGCGCCGGGTTGAGGCCGAACTGGCCATCAAGATCGAGCGCTCCGCCACCTTTGCCCGGCGCCGCCACGCCGATCGTCGGCCGGTAGTCGTAATAGGCGGAATCGCCGAAGGGAACGACGATGTTCAGTCCGTCGGCGCCGCCCCGCTGAAAGATCACGACCAGCGTCTTTAGCCGGTTGGTGGGCGATGCGGCCTGAAGGGTGCGGACCAGAAATCCGGGCACCATGGACAGCCCGATCACCGCGCAACCGCCGTCTCTGAGGAATACTCGTCGCGGAATCATCACGACCTCCTATCGCTTCTGGAATTGCGGTGAACCGAGCATGGCGGCCACGGTGACCGCCAACGAATCGACCTGAGGCTTCGTACCGGCTCCCGCCGGCGCGCCGCCCATCATCATGTTCTGCTGGCCGCCCATGGCCGGCGACGCTGCGGCATCGGCCGCCTGCATCATCGACCGCGTATGCTCGATCTGCAGTGGCGTCGGCTTCGGAAGTCCGAGCTGGGTCAGCAGCGTTTGGGCTGACGACAGATTGCTCTTGATGCCGGGCACTTTGTCGGCCGCGAGCCGGTTCGCGAAATCGAGCCGGAGCAAGAGCGCGTTCGAATTCATCCACGCCGGCCCAACATCAGGGTTGCCGTCCGGAGCTTCGTGGTTATACAGCTTCTCTCCCATCCGTCCGACAGGTGCCTGGTTGCCGGTGAGCAGATCGCCGTACGCCTGGAGGTCTTCAAACGCCGCATCGACCGCGCGGAGCGCGCTCGCGACCAGCTCGAACGGCTTTTTGATCTTGGCCTGAACGGCCTCACGGGATCGAAACTGCGGCGACATGAAAATGGTGCGTACGACCTCCCGAATGTCGCCGTCGGTCCGCAGGAAGGTCTGACCGGCCTCTTCGATCACCGCGCGCGGCGGGTCATCGGCAATGAAACGGCGGGCGAGCTTGGTCGAGACATACCGCGCCGTCGACGGATGACGCGCCAGCATTTTCAACAGCGCCTCTCCTTCTTCGACGCCGCCGCTCTTGATGGTCTGGCCGAGAACGACTTTGTCGCCGTCCACATGCATCAACGGATCGAACGCAAAGACACCATCCTCCTCGCGTCCGTTGACAAGTCCGTGCGAGGAGATGGTCCAGCCGGTCAGGACTTTGGCCGCCGCGATCACATCCTGCTGCGTGTACCCGCCATCGACGCCCATCGTGTGGAGCTCGAGCAGCTCTCGCGCGAAGTTCTCGTTGAGGCCCTTGTTGCCCTCGAAGAACGGCGCCCGCTCGAGTACCCGGAGACGTTCGTCGACGCTCGCCGTCGTCTTCGAGGCTTCGAGCCGCTGGCGCACGACGTCGGCCGGCGCCGAACTGCGCCAGTTGTCGAGGTAGGACAGCATTTGCGGGGATCGCGCGACCGCGCGGAGCATGTCTTCGAACTTCCCAAGTGCGTAAGGACGAATGGCGCGCTCTTCAAAATGCGGCGCCAGCTGGTGATCGCCGAGATTCACGTTGAAGTGGTTCATCCAGAAGTCGACCATGACCTCGTTCAGCTGACGCTGGCTGTGGACGGCCCGGATCATCCTCGCGGTGTGAATCTCGGTGTCGAGCGGACGGTCCGCGGCCCGCACCACCATGGGATCGCCGCTCGTTCGCGCCGCACCGTTCGCGGCGGTGCGCGCCGTTGCCGCCTCCGCGGCCATCGCGGGACGCTCGAAGATCGTCGCGCGCCGGCGCCCGGCAATCGCGACGGGCGGCCCGGCTTTTTCGAGGAGCTGCGGGATGTCCATTTCGAGGCCCACGAAGCCGGCAAGCTTCGCATCGACGACGGGATCGGCAATGCGCTCCGGCATGAGCTGCTGAGCGATATAGGCATCGACGCCCATCGCTTTGACACGCTCGATGTCGCCGATACGCGGGCCGAAGCCGAGTCGGTTGAGCACGTGGATCGCAAGATCAGTGTCCGTGAGCGGAGCGCCACGCTGGCTGCCAAGGGTCACCGAATACCGCCGCTCAGCGCCAATGTCAGGTTCAATCGGGAGCAGGAACAAATCGAGCCGCGAGCGCACCGGCGACGACACCTGATAGGCGATGAAGCGGCCGTCGCTCGAAAAACTCATGTCGCGGGCCGACAGCCAGAGCAGAGATTTCAATGGCAGGATCGCGCCATCCTCGGCACTGACCAACGCGATCTGGCGGTTCCCGGTTCTCCTTTCGAAAACCGTGAGAATCTGCCGCCCGTCGGGCGACCACGCGAACGGTCGAAGCCAACCCGTGCCGGGGCTTCGCGTCACAAGACGATCTCCTGTGCCGTCGATGCCGACGATGCGCAATTCGGCCGCGCGGCCAGGGCCCTGGCCGCCGGCGACACGCGCGATGTTTTCCCGCAAATCCCCGCTCCAACTGGCGTATGCAACCGAGCGCCCGGTGGGGGACAGGACGGGGTACGCCGTCGCGCGCACGCCATCCGTCAGCCGCCGACTCTGACCGGTCGCCGGGTTGTGAAGGGTGAGGTCGCTCACAATGACGAACTGCCCGACGTTTCCGCCCTGGCTCGATGCGGCGCCGGCCGGCCACGACCAGGAATCAGCGACAGGCGCCGTCCCGCTCAAGTCGGCCGCGATCCAGTCTTCGTCCTCCATCAACGTGGTGAGGCGGAGCTGGGCCGCTTTGGCGAGCGCGGCGTTGTCGCTGTGCTCACGAAGCAGGCGCTCGTAGCTCTGGCGCGCGTCGGGAAGTCCCAACTGGTCCTGTGCCCGGGCGAGGCGCCAGAGCGCCTGCGCGGCGACGTGGCGCTGATTGCCATACCGGTCGAGAATCGCTCCGTAGCGCGTAATCGCGAGGTTCAGATCGCCCTCGACGAGCTGCTTCTGGATGGCCGACTCCAGCGCGAGCGCCGCGGCGTCCGTGGTCTGCGCCCGCGAAAGCGCCCCTGTTCCCAGCAGGCCTGCCAGGATTGCGCCCACCAGAACCACGTGCCCTTTCATCCTCGTGCTCATAATGCGCTCCACTCTACGTCCAC
>JBBDWL010000096.1:0-3057 GCA_040902895.1 Vicinamibacterales bacterium
CAGCTCTTCGGGACCAACCCTTTGAGGACCTTGGGTTTGCGAAGGTCGATCACCACCGCGCGATCCGGCAGGGCTTCCCGGAAGTGATCCTGGGACTCGGAAAAACCCCGAGCCAGATCGCGGCGATTGCCGCGGAGATCGTCCGCCGCGGGCACCCGCTGCTCGTGACCCGAGCGGATGAGGCGGCCTGGCAGGCGGTGAAAGCGGCAGTCGCCGGCGCGGAGTATCACGAGATTGCGCGCTGCATCACACTCAAGGGACAGGTCGCGCCCGGCATCGGTACGATTGCGCTGTGCTCTGCCGGCACCGCGGACGTGCCGGTGGCCGAAGAAGCGGCGGTGACCGCTGAGCTGCTGGGCAACACCGTCGATCGGCTGTACGACATTGGCGTGGCGGGCCTGCATCGCCTGCTCTCGCAGCGCGCCCGCCTCGAAGGCGCGCGCGTGATCATCGTCGTGGCCGGCATGGAAGGCGCGCTGCCGAGCGTGGTGGCGGGCATGGTCGGCGTGCCGGTGATTGCGGTGCCGACCAGCGTTGGCTACGGCGCCAGCTTCGGCGGCGTCGCGGCGCTGCTCGGCATGTTGAATTCGTGCGCCAACGGCGTGAGCGTGGTGAACATCGACAACGGGTATGGCGCCGGCTGCATCGCGTCGATGATTAATCACCTGTAGCAATCAGCAATCAGGAATCAGCAATCAGGGAATCAGGAAGTGCTTGCTCTTCGTACTCTCGAATTCGATCGCATCGTTGAGGCCGTGACGGCGCTCGCGCTGACGCCACTCGGCTCGGCAGCGCTTGCGGAGCTCGAGCCCTCGACCGATCCGAAGATCGTCGTCGCACTGCAGGCGGCGACGAGCGAGACGGTGAAGTTTCTCGAGCGGCATCCCCTGTTTCCCCTTCGCGCGGGCGATGGCTTGCCTGACGTCCTGGACGCGCTCGACGTGCAGGGCCGGCCGCTCGAACCACTGCAGCTGCGCCTGCTCGCCGATTTCGTTGATTCCGTCGATCAGTCGCGTGCGAGCATTGGCCGCGCCGGCGACGCGTTCCCGATTCTTCGCGAGCTGGTGGCCAACGTCACCGCCTTCAAGGCCGAAGTGGAAGCGGTGCGCCAGGCGATCGATCCCGGCGGCGAGGTGCTCGATCAGGCCAGCCCCGAGCTGAAGCGCCTTCGCAACGAGCTGCGCCAGAAGCGCCAGAAGCTGCGCGGCACGCTCGAACAATTCACGCGCGGGTCTTCCTCCAAGTACCTGCAAGACGAGGTCGTCACCGAGCGCAACGGACGATTCGTGCTGATGGTGCGCGCCGAACATCGCGGCAGCGTGCCCGGCATCGTTCACGGCACCTCCACGACCGGAGCGACGCTGTTTCTCGAACCCGCTGCGACGGTGGAAATCAACAACGACATCGTCGAGCTCGAGGATCGCGAGCGCGAAGAAATTTTCCGCATCCTGCTCGAGCTCACCGATCGTTTCCGCGCCCGGCCGGACGACATGGCGGTCAGCCGCGCGGTGGCGCGCGAGCTGGACGTGGTGCAGGCCAAGGCGAGGTACAGCTCCAAACTCGACGCCATCGAGCCGGAATTCACCATCGACACCAGCCTGCAATTGACCGCGTCGCGTCATCCGATGCTGGAGCGGGCGGTGCCGGTGGATGTGCTGATCGATCCGCCGAATCGCGTGCTGCTCATTACCGGTCCGAATACCGGCGGCAAGACGGTGGCCTTGAAAACGGCGGGGCTGTTCGCGCTCATGGCGCAAGCCGGCCTGCACGTGCCGGCGAAGTCGGCGCGCCTCCCGGTGTTCCGCGGGGTGTTTGCCGACATCGGCGACGAGCAGTCGATCGAGGCGAGCCTGAGCACGTTCTCATCGCACATCTCGAACCTGGTCGCCATGGATCGCGAGCTGCTGCCGCCCGCCCTCGTGCTGCTGGACGAAGTCGGCACCGGCACCGATCCCAATGAAGGCGGCGCGCTGGCCACGGCCATCGTGCAGCACTTCCGTCAACGCGGCGCGCTCGTGATCGCGACGACACACTTCGATGCGGTGAAGACGTGGGGCATCGGCACCGAAGGCGTCACGGTGGCGGCGTTTGCCTTCGATCCGCAAAACTTCGCGCCGACCTATCGCCTCGTCTACGGCGCGCCGGGCCGCAGCCTCGCCATCGAGATGGCGCAGCGGCTCGGCATGCCGCAGTCGGTGATCGCCGCGGCACGCGGGTACCTGAGCGACGACCAGAAGCGCCTGCAGGCGCACCTGTCGCGTCTCGATGCCCAGGCCCGCGCGCTCGAGAGCGATCGGGTCAAGCTCGAACGCGAGCGGCGGACGTTCAACGAGATCAACGCCGAGCTGTCGAAGCGGGAGAAATCGCTCGCCGAACGCGAGGAGGTGTTCAAGAAGCGCTTGAACGAGCGCCTTGATGAACGCCTACGACAGGCGAAGCGCGACGTCGATGCGGTGATCGATCAGCTGAAAGAGAAATCCGAGGCGATCGCCGAGAAGGCGTCGTTGCGCGCCCTGGTCAATACGGGCGAAACGGGATCGGCGCGAGCGGAGGCGCGCGCGGAGATCGATCGCATCGTCGAGGATCTGCGGCATCCGGGGCGGTCCGCCTTCGCGCCAGGCGCCGGGCCGGGCTCTGCGCCCGGCGCTACGGCGGATCCTGTCGTTGGATCGAGGGTGACCGTCGGGGGGCTGGGTCTCGAGGGTGTCGTGATGTCGATCGACGGGAACCGCGCAGAAATTGACGTGCGCGGGAAGCGCATTCAGGCCAAGGTGAAAGAGCTGCGGGTGATCAGCGGTCCGCCTTCGCCTTCGGCTTCGGCGGATCGTTCAAGAGTACGTGTCAGCGTTGACCTCAAGCCGCGCGAAGGATTGCTGAGCGAGCTCAACGTGATCGGCATGACCGTCGATCAGGCCCTCGATCGCGTGTCACGGTTCCTCGACGATACGCTCGTGACCGATCTTCAAGAGGTCCGCATCGTGCACGGTCACGGCACCGGACAATTGCGCAAGGGCATCGCCGCGTTCCTGAAAACGCATCCGCAGGTCGAAAAGTATT
>JBBDWL010000097.1:0-7238 GCA_040902895.1 Vicinamibacterales bacterium
AGCCGACCTGGTTGGCGTCCATGAAGCACGGGTCGCACATCATGTTGCAGCGGTTCGTGAGGTCGATCGTCAGCACGGCGCCGCGGCCGTACTTGATCGTCGACGAGCCGTGGTTGTGCAGCTTCTCGTCGTTGTGCGATCGGATGTCGCTGCCGGGGAACGCCTCTTCGAGATGCTTGAAGAAGGCGGTGTCCATGGCCATCACGTCTTCGAAGTGGCCGTGAATCGGGCAGTCCTTCACCATCAGGATCTTGCCGTCACGCTCGAGAATCGTCGCCTTGATCTCGCCGATCTTCTCGGTCAGCAGAATCCTGTAGTCGCGCTTGCCGTCAAGAATCTCCTGCCGCGCCTCGCGCACGCAGGTCGGGCACAGCGAGTCGGTCTCGCGCGGCCAGCCGAGCGGCGGCTTGACCTTCTGGTGCGACTTCAGCAGCGGCTTGTCGGACCACTTCGGGGTGAACGACGGATTCTGTTTGATGCTGTTCAGTGTGTCGAAGATGACCCAGGCGCCCTTGGCGGCGTAGGTCAGGCCTTTTTCGACGTACTTGATCGGCTTGTGCATGGCCCCAGTCTATGGCCTTCTCGCGGATTTCCTCAGGATTTCCCGCGAAAAGGCCGGGCGGGGCCCCGAACGGGCACGACGCGGCGCGAATGGCCGGGCTACGGCCGGGATGGATCACTGATGCTCGGGGCGGTGTCCGGTATTCCTTCGCGCCGGCGAGGCACGGGCGCGCCAAAGAACGGTCGCGCCTGCGATCTTTTAACGCCGTCGCGAATGAACACCGGACACCGCCCCTGCGCCTACAGGCAATCCGGGCGCCCCTGCGGCCGCAGCACCATCAGCAGGCCTTCGATGACCAGGCGCTGCTGGGTTTCACGGTCGATCGACGCCCGCTTGTCGAGCAGCTGATAGCGGTAGTACCCGAACTGCGTGTGATTGCCGCCTTCGATCTGCACGTAGCCTGTGTGCGGCGGAAGATTGTGACGGAACTTCTCGCTCTCTGACTGCCGCGCGACGCCGTCACGCGTGCCCGAGATCTTGATCACCGGCACGCACACCGAGAGGCCCGACAGATCGATTTCGCGCGGATGCGTGGTGCCGACCAGCGCGAGCCCCGCGATGCGGGCCGGATGGCTGTACGCAAACCGCGTGGCGAGCATCGCGCCGCGTGAATGCCCGCCGACGACCCACGGCCGCGGCGATGCCGCCATGGTGTCGCGCGCCGTCTCGAACACCATCGCCTGATAGGCCGGCGTTGGCGCCATGTGGTAGGGCAGGCGCACGATCGACACCGGATGTCCCTGCTCTGCAAGCCGTCGCGCCATCGGGGCATACGATTCGGGCGCCACCAGGCCGCCCGGAAAAAAGATGAGGCCGGTCTGCTTCGGATTATCCGGCCGCGGCCGAAAGTCGATCGACTGGATGCCGCGCACGATCTCCACGCGTGCGTCACTCGTGAACGTGTCCGGCGGCAGGTCCACCGTGGTCATGCCGAACCACAGCACGAAGATGCTCGCGACCCCCAGGGTGACCCAGACGATGCGAATGATTTTCCAGACGCGGCGGCGGTTGAGAACCATGATTCGGGATATTAGACGCGGGCGCGCGCCGCGCGTTTGCGCAGCGCGAAGACCACGCGGATGCCGAGCAGCACCGCCAGAATGCCCGCATACATCAATGTCTCGTTGATGATGACCTTTTCCTTCCAGATGAAATGCAGCACGGCAGCCGTCGCGCTCACGTAAATCAGACGATGCATCTGCTGCCAGCGCCGCCCCAGCCTGCGAATCGCCCACGTCGTACTGGTCAGCGCCAGCGGCACCATCAGCAGCAGCGCGATCGATCCGGCCGTGATGAACGGCCGCTTCACCACATCCTCCACCATCGTCGACACCTTGAAGTAATGATCGAAGACGACCCAGATCGAGAGATGCAGGATGGCGTAAAAGAACGCGAACAGACCGAGCATGCGGCGGAAGGCGATCGCGCGGTTCCAGCCACTGAGACGCCGGAGCGGCGTGATGGCAAGAGTGATGAGCAGCAGCCGCAGCGCCCACTGCCCCGTCTGGTGCGTCAGCGTTTCGATCGGATTCACCCCGAGATCGCCGCTGCCGAACGCGCGCCAGGCAAGCGACGCGGCCGGCACCAGGCACGCCACGAACGTCAGCGCCTTCAGGAACCGGATCAATAAAACTTCTTCAGGTCCATCCCCGCGTAGAGCGACGCGACCTGATCGCCGTACCCGTTGAACATCAGCGTCTCACGCCGGAACAGCTCGCCGATGCGCCGCTCGTTCGCCTGGGTCCACCGCGGATGGCTGACGTTCGGATTGACGTTGGAATAAAACCCGTACTCCTGTGGCGTGGCCTTGTTCCACGCCGTCGCCGGCTGCGTCTCGGTCAGGCGCATCCGCACGATCGACTTGATGCTCTTGAAGCCGTACTTCCATGGCACGACCAGCCGTATCGGCGCGCCGTTCTGGTTCATCAGGGTCTTGCCATAGAGGCCTACCGCGAGAATCGTCAGTGGATGCATGGCCTCGTCGAGGCGCAGCCCCTCGGTGTACGGCCAGTCGAGCGCTCGCGTGTGTACCCCGGGCATCTCGGACGGGCGGTTCAGCGTCGTGAACTCCACGAACTTCGCCTGGCCCTGCGGCTCGACGCGCTTCAGAAAGGACGCGAGCGGAATACCGACCCATGGAATCACCATCGACCATCCTTCGACGCAGCGCAGGCGGTACACGCGCTCCTCGAGGGCGGCGGTCCTCACGATGTCTTCCACGTTGTAGTCGGCGCCCTTGTTGACCAGGCCGTCGACCTTCACCTTCCACGGGCTCGTCGTCATGCGGCCGGCGTAGCGCTGCGGATCGCTCTTGTCGGTGCCGAACTCATAGAAATTGTTGTAGCTGATGATGTCTTCGAACGTGTTCTGCTTTTCGCTGGTGCTGAAGCCGCTCTTCGTGATGTTCGGCAGGGGCGTCTGGGCCAGGGCGCCATCCTCCATGCCGCAGGCCGAAGCCGTGCCCGCTGCGGCCGCGCCCGCCACGACCACCGCAGTGGTTCGCATGAAGTCGCGGCGGCTGACGTACAGGTGCTCCGGGGTGATCTCGGACGAGGGTATGGACGAGCCTTTGCGAATGTGCATCGACATAGAATCATTCTATGGCTGATGCGCCCGACTGGCCGAAGGTGCTGTCACTCACGGTCCATGAGTTCCGCACCCCGCTCACCGTCGTGGCCGGCTACCTCCGCATGCTCTCGACCGACCGGGTTGGGACCCTGACCGAGGCGCAACGGCGCGTGATCGACGAGGCCGAACGCAGTTGCGCGCGTCTGTCGGGGCTGCTGGCTGAGGTCAGCGAAGTCGCGCATTTCCATCAGGGGCGCCTGACCTTCATGCGCAGCCCGGTTCCGCTCGCGCGCGTCATGCAAAGCCTGCAGCTCTCGGCGGCCACGGAACCGCACCGTCTCGTGGTCGCCAACGGCATCGGCGAGGTCGAAATCGTGGGCGACGGCCCGCGGCTGGGCAACGCCATGTCGGCCGTGGCGTCGGCCGTGGCGCGCGAGACGATGGACAGCGACACGGTGCACGTCCTGCCTGCCGTCCGTCAGGCACCGAACGGACACGAGGCGTTCATCGCCATCGGAAGCGAAGCGCTGGCGCATGAGATACTGTCTGCACCGCCCGCCCAGTTGTCGCCGTTTGATTCGACACGCGGCGGAAGCGGTTTGAGTCTGGTAATCGCCCGTCAGATTGTCGAAGCACATGGCGGCCGGCTGTATGGCGCGCCCGGCGCGCGCGCCCGTGCAGGTGCGGCTATTGCATTGCCGCTGTCGAGCTGAAGATCCGCAGGTCTGAAGACCTGCGCTACCCACGATGAAAAAACCTCTGGTCGCCATCGTTGATGACGACAGCGCCTTCGGCGCGTACCTCAAGACGTTTCTCTCACTGCGCGGGTACGATGCGCGCACGTACGCCCGCGGCGACGAATTCCTCGCGTCGATCCGCAACGCCGATCAACCCGATGTCGTACTGCTCGACGTCATGATGCCGGGCATGGACGGTGTCGAGACGCTGAAGTCGCTCCGTGCGTCGTCACCCGACCTGCCCGTGATCATGCTCTCGGGCCACAGCGAAACGCCGACCGTCGTCAAGGCCATGCAGGCCGGGGCAACCGACTTCATCGAGAAACCTGACAGCCCCGAGGCGCTCGGCGAAATCCGTCTCGAAGTTGTGCTCAAGAACGCGCTCGAGCGCAAGCGCCTCACGTCAGAGCTCACCGAGCTGCGCCGGCAGCTGAGCGATGACGAGGGCCAGGCGATGTGGGGCAGCAGCGAGAAGATGCAGCTGGTGCAGCAGGTGATCGAGCAGGTCGCCGACAGCGACGTCGGCGTGCTGATCCGAGGCGAGTCGGGCGTCGGCAAGGAGCTCGTCACGCGCGCGATCCATCAGGGCTCCAACCGCAAGAGCCAGCCATTCGTGAAAGTGAACTGCGCGGCGCTTCCACCCGACCTGCTCGAGTCAGAGCTGTTCGGCCACGAGAAGGGCGCGTTTACCGGCGCGGCCAGCACGCGCGTCGGCAAGTTCGAGCAGGCCGACGGCGGCACGATGCTCCTCGACGAGATCGGGGAAATGAAGCCCGCGCTGCAGTCGAAACTGCTGCACGTGCTTCAGGACGCGGAGTTCACGAAGCTTGGCAGCAACAGGCCGGTCAACGTGGACGTGCGCGTCATTGCCGCCACCAACCGCGATCTCGAACAGATGATGATCACCGGAGACTTCCGCGAGGATCTGTACTACCGCCTCAAGGTCATCGAAGTGCACGTGCCGCCGCTGCGCGAGCGGCGCGACGAAATACCGTTCCTCACCGATTTCTTTCTCGCCAAGTACTCCGCGAAATGGAAGAAGCCGCCGCCGCGTCTATCGGACAATCTCCGCGACCTCCTGGCCACCTACTACTGGCCGGGAAACATCCGCGAGCTCGAGAACATGATCAAGCAGGTGGTCGTGCTGCAGGACGAGCGCATGATCATCAAGGAGATCGAGCGCCAGACGCAGCGCGTCTCGACGATGGCCGGCGCCGCGGTCGGGTCGTACACGGCGATGCACGCCGCGCCGGCCGTCCCGTCATCGCCCTCGCCCTCTTCCTCGTCCTCTTCCGGGCCGCCGTTGTCGCTGCCATCGGAACCGGCGGACGACGATGATGATGAGCTCGAGGATGCGTCGCCGGCCGCCCCCGAAGGCACCGTGTCGTTGAGTGAGGTCGCGCGCGCCGCCGCGCTCAAGGCCGAACGCGCGCTGATCGAACAGACGCTGCAGCAGGTGCAATGGAACCGCCGTAAGGCGGCCGCACTCCTCGGCGTGAGCTACAAAACGCTGCTCAATAAGATCAAGGAATGCGGCATCAACCGATAGCCGCTGCTGTCGCGTTGCTGCTATGATGTCCGCTTCATGTCAGACCAGAATCTTCCAGCACACGCCGTGAGGCTGCGCGAGCGCCTGCGCTCACGTGAAGCGCGGACCGGCGTTGTCGGTCTCGGGTACGTCGGGCTTCCACTTGCGGTAGAGCTCGGAAAGGCCGGCTTCACCGTGGTCGGCATCGACCTCGATACGCGAAAAACGGACGCCGTGCAGGCCGGCACGTCGTACATTCCCGACGTCACATCGGCGGATGTCGCGGCGCTCGTCGCGCAGGGCAAGCTGCAGGCCACCGACGATTTCGCCGCGGTGGCCGAGCTCGACACGATCAACATCTGCGTGCCCACGCCGCTGCGCAAGACGAAGGATCCCGATCTCTCGTACATCGTGGCGGCCACCGAGAAGATTGCCGAGTTCCTGAAGCCCGGCACGCTCGTCATCCTGGAATCGACGACGTATCCAGGTACAACCGACGAAGTGGTTCAGCCGATTCTCGAGCGCGGCGGACTCAGGGCCGGCACCGATTTCTTTCTGGCGTTCTCGCCCGAGCGCGTCGATCCGGGTAATCCCACGTTCACCACGCACAACGTACCGAAGGTCGTGGGCGGCCTGACGCCGGTGTGTTCGTCGCTCGCGGCCGACTTGTACTCCGGCGCCATCGAGACGATCGTCCCGGTGAGCTCCACGCGCGTGGCCGAGATGGTGAAGCTGCTCGAGAACACCTTCCGCGCGGTGAACATCGGGCTGGTCAACGAGCTCGCGCTCATGTGCGACCGTCTCGGCATCGACGTGTGGGAAGTGGTCTCGGCGGCGGCGACGAAGCCGTTCGGCTTCATGCCGTTCTATCCGGGTCCGGGCCTGGGCGGACACTGCATCCCCATCGATCCGTTCTATCTCTCGTGGAAAGTCAGGCAGACCGGATTCGAGCCGCGCTTCATCGAGCTCGCCGGGCACATCAACGGCAACATGCCGCACTACGTGGTCGACAAGGTCGCCGAAGCGCTCAACAGCCGCAAGAAGTCGATCAATGGCTCGAAGGTGCTGATCGCCGGGATCGCCTACAAACGCGACATCGATGACATGCGTGAATCACCCGCGCTCGACGTGATGTCGCTGCTGCACCAGAAGGGCGCGCTCGTGCGGTTTGCGGATCCGTGGGTGCCGAAGCTCGAAGGCGCCGAATGGCAGGGCGGGTTCACGCTGGACGCCGTGGAAATCAGCAGTGAAGAGCTCTCGCGCGCCGACTGCGTGGTCATCACGACCGACCACAAGGCGTTCGACTATGCGCGCATCGTGCGCGAGGCCGACGTGATCGTCGACACGCGCAACGCCATCAAGGGCGCCCATCCCAACGTGTTCAAGCTGGGCGCCGCCAACCGGGCCCAGGAGCCTGTTACCGCAACACACTAGCGACGAACGTCTTCGTCTCGCCTGCGATCCGATTCAGCGACGCGTGAAGCTGGTGGTCGTCATCGACGATCTCGAGCCTCACGTTCGGCCGCCCTGCCGCCCACCGCTGCACCACTGCCGGACTCACGACGGTATCGCCGCTGCCTTGAAACATCAGCACCGGGATGTCGAGCGGCAGCGCGAAGGCGTCGTACTGCCGGGCGTCTTCATACAGCGCGTAGTCGATCGTTTCGGGCCGGTTCCAGGCGTAATGCAACACTTCGGCCGAACCGGCGGCCTTCCAGTCGGCGATTCTGACGTGTCCGAGCCGGCCTTCGCTGTCGCCGCCGAAATCCAGCGCCGGCGCAAGCAGCACCAGGCCGTTCACGCGCACGTCCGCCGCAGCGGCGTGCACCGCCACGAACGCGCC
>JBBDWL010000097.1:7338-20865 GCA_040902895.1 Vicinamibacterales bacterium
CGCCTCGGAGATCGCCTCGCGCACCTGCGCGATCATCCGCGTGATCGTGAGCGTGCGGAATGACGGCTCGTTCAGATCGGGAATATGCGTCGAGACACCCAGAGGCTCGAGGGCGCGCATGAGCGTCACCGCCTTCGAAGACTCGGGCGAAGACGCAAAGCCGTGCAGGTAGAAAATGTGACCGCGCAAGCCTAAAGCATAGTGCCGCAACCAGGACGACAGCGGCATTTGATGCCTGCCTCCCCGTCGGTGCAGTAGTCGTACGTCAGCTCTTCGCCCGTGCGAATGTGGCGCAGCGCGCGAATCCAGATGCGGTCGCCGACAATCTCGGTGTAGCAGTTCGGACGGCAGGAATGATTCACATAGCGCCCGATGTTGCCGCCAAACGCGGCATCGCGCGCAGTGCGCGCGTTCAACATGAAGCACCAGATGCGGCCGCGCGCAAGATAACGGCGCTCACGGCGACGCAAGTCGGCGGCCGAGATCTTCTCACCCTTGTATTCGACGATGAACGTGTCTTTGGGGATGGGCCGTACGGCAAAAACGCCGGCACCGCTGATGCGGGAGTCCTTCTTTCTTATCAAGAGAAGATCATCGCGCTGCCCGGTGCACATTTGCCCGTGCTCTGCCGGTATTCGAATGTTCCAGTACGCGCATTGAGGAGAAACACGTTTCCAAAGTGGTCGTAGACTGAGATCGTCTCCCCACCAGCCGCGCTGGGCGGCGTATACAAGACACCGCAGCGCCACCAGCGCGACGACACGGACCTTGGAATGGCCTGCAGCCTGTCTGGCGCATAGAGTTCTTCGAGGGCGAACCGGCGTATCAGCTCGCCGTTCGGACGGTAGAACACAATCACGTTCTCCGCCACTCGTCGGCGATGGCGCGTGCGCCGCCGATGAGCAGGAGCGGCATCAGGACGAGCACACCGGCGTTCACGGCCCTAGCTTAAGGACAAAAGGCCGGAGCCGCAATCGCGGCATCCGGCCTCTTCAGTCCTGTCTTCAGTCTTTGATCTTCAGTCTTTAGTCTTCGCAGTCTTTACCAGTAGCGGACTCGGCCCGTATCGACGTGCACGAAGTTCGACGAGGGGTAATAGCCGACGCCGCCGCGTTTGAGCGAGGCCGCAACCTCGCGCAGGTTCTTCAGCTTCACCGAGGGCAGCCGGATGTCGACGGCCTTGCCGACCATGTGCAGGCTGGTTGTCGCAACACCGGTGTGCGCACCGCCGCGGGCGCGCAGCAGGGCGTTGGTCTTCGGCGAGCGAAAGCCCGAGATGATGTGGAACGGCGCCTCGGTCTCGAGCTCGCTCGAGAGCTCGTGCAGCAGGTCGAACAGCTTCACGTCGATCGGCTTGACCTCACCCGTCCGGAAGTCGCGGAGCAGATAATTGAGCTTCGCCAGCGCTTTCGGATCGTACCGGCCGTGGCAGCAGTACTCGATCGCCAGTTTTTCGCTCGTGTGGGTGTGCACGAACGACAGCGCGCGCGTCGCCGCGGCGGGCGCGGCCTTCGCGGCGGCGACCGGCGCCGGCGCAACGGGAGGTGGAGGCGAGACGGCCTTCAGGCGCGCCGGAATGGCCACGACGGCCGCGGCGGCCGCCCCGATCTGCAGAAATCTGCGGCGATCGGAGGAATGCCGGCGGTCACCGCTGCGACGATCGAACGAGTGCCTGCGCTCGTGTTCCATCATTGAATGTCCCGGAGATCTCTATTCAATCAGGAAGCCAGCCTGGCTTCAAGCTGAGGAATACAGCACGATTCTTGCTAATTGAGGCCAAATGACCAGGTTCGCCAAGCTCATCCCTGCGATTCTCCTCCTGACGGCGGCCCCGGCCTGCGCGCAACGGCGCGTCGAGTCACCCGCAGCCACGCCGCGCACTCCCGATGAAGAGCGTCTCATCGCCGACTTCAAGCAGCGCGTTGACCGATATGAGGACGTCAGCGGCAAACTCGAGCGTGAGGTCTATCCTGAAAGTTCCGAGCTCGACCCCAACACCATTCACGCCCGGCAGAAGGAACTGGCCTCGCGGATCATCAAGGCGCTGCCGACCTGGAAGCAGGGAGACATTTTCACGCCCGAAATCGCCGCACTCTTCAAACGCCGCATCGCGGAAATCGTCAACGGACCCGACGGCGCCAACATCAAGGGAGCGATCTTCGACGACGCGCCCGGCGATAGGCCCATCACGGTCTTCGCCGAATATCCCGCCGGTGTGCCGATCGCGACCCTGCCGGCGCAGATGCTGAAGGTCTTTCCGGTGGTGCCCAAGGAGCTCGAATACCGGTTCCTGGGACCGAACCTGATCCTGATGGACATCGCCGCGTTTCTCATCGTGGACGTGATCCCCGACGCGATTAAGTAACCGGCTGCCCGAACACAAGTCTCCTATGAATCGTCAGCTGCGAGTGCTCCGTTCCCTTCTCTTTCTCATCGTCTTCACCGTGTCCTGCGCGGCGCAGCAGGTGGTGCCGGCGCCCGTCAATCCTCCTCCGGCGCCGCCGCCCGATCGCACGCCTCAGCCAGGCGCTCCGGCGAAGCCGGGAACCGCGGCGACGATGCCGCCCGACGCCGCGCAGCGCGTTCCGGTCGGCGTACTGCCGAACAACGACGGATCGCTGAAGTTCCTGATCATCGGTGACATGGGAACAGGCGACCGGCCGCAGTACGAAGTCGCCGAGGCAATGATCAACGTGCGCGCGAGGTGGCGGTACGGCAATATCCTGATGGTGGGCGACAACATGTACGGGCCCGAGCGCCCGTCGGATTACGCGCGCAAGTTCGAGCAGCCCTATGCGGCCCTGCTCAACGACGGCGTTAACTTTCGCGCGGCTCTCGGAAACCACGACGAGCGGGAGCAGCGCGACTACAGGCACTTCAACATGGGGGGCAAGTCGTACTACACGTGGAAGCCGCGAGAGGAAGACGTCCGTTTCTTCTTCCTCGAGTCCACGTATCCCGACCCCACGCAACTGAAGTGGATGCAGGACGAGCTCTCCGGCTCGAAAGAGCGATGGAAGATCGCGGTCTTCCATCATCCGCCGTACTCGTCAGGTGGACGGCACGGCTCGAACATCCCGCTGCGCCGCGCATGGGAGCCGCTCTTCGTGCAGCACAACGTCAGCGTCGTATTCACCGGCCACGAACACTTCTACGAGCGGATCAAGCCGCAGCAGGGCATCCTCTATTTCATCGTGGGATCCTCCGGTAAGCTCGCGCCTGGCGACATCCGCGAAGGATCGTCGCTGACCGCCGCCGGGTTCGATCGGGATCAGGCGTTTCTCGCGGTCGAGATCGATGATGATGTGATGTACTTTCAGGCCTTCAGCCGCGTGGGGCGGGTCGTCGACTCCGGCACGTTCACCCGCCGCTTCAGAGCAGACGAGAAGCGATAGCTAATCCACGTCTTCGTCATCGTCGGCATCCTTCGGCTGCGGGTGCGCGGCGCCGCCCGACTTTACCCAGTCCAGCTCGAAGATCTGCGCCACACGCTTTGCAACGGCGCTGGTACGGCAGATCAGGCCGATCTCGCGCCGCCCATCGAGCTCGAGCTTCCTGAGGCTCTGGCTGCCGATGAACACTGCCTTGCCGTCGACCACGATGGCGCGCACGTGCACCCGCCGGCCCGCGAGCTTCAGCGCCTCGATGCCGGACGTTCCCTTGCCGATCCGTCCGATGACTCGCACTTCGACGCCGTCTTTGGCCCTGGCCTGCAGCAGCCGCAGCATCATCGGATCGCTCAGCTTCTGGTCGTAGATGAGGAGCTGTTTCCTGGCGCTCTTGACGAAGCGCGTGAGCGCGGCGCGCGAGCACTCGGGACTCACGACGAAATCGGTGTCGCAGTCAGGCGCGAACGGCTGGCGCGTGTTGTCGGCCTCGTACAGTTGCTCGGCCGCCGCGACCAGCGCCCTGTTCTTCGTGATCAGGCCGAAGCTGCGGCTCCTCTCGATGTCGAGCTTGATGAAGTTGAAGCCGAAGACATAGAGCGCGTCATCGATAATCAGCATCTTGCCGTGATAGCGCGGCAGATCGTCGGCGGTGCGCGATACGGTGACGCCGCGCTCGAGCAGACGCATCTCGAGCTTGCGGAGACGCCCTTCCCCGCCGCGGTTCGTGTGCGCGATGAGGGCCCGCACAACGACCCCGCGCTCGACGGCATCTTCGAGCGCCTTCTCGAGCGACGGGCGGTCGAACCGGAAGATAAGAATGTCGACGCGGCGCTCCGCCGCCTTGACCGCCTCGACGATGGGCTCGAGCCCATCGTCGGGCTGAACGATCAGCTCCATGGGGTCGGATACGGCCTAGGCGTTCGGCCTTGCCTTCTTTTCCTTCCATTCCACGGCCGTCTGGCTGGAGCGGTCGAGCGCGACGATGGCCGTGGACAGTTTGTCGGTGCGCCGCCGGAGCGGCAGCCGCACCTCGTAGACGTGTTCCTCGTCGGACATCGAGCGGAGATCGTGCTGCGCGCCGGCGCGCTTGAAGATCTGTTCGACCTGGTCGCGCAAGTCGGCGCCCTTCGGCGACTTGATGGTGACCTCGAAGAGTTTCATGGCCTCGGGCTGCAGCCACTCGAGCACCGACAGCAGTACGATGAGGAATACCGTCGCGAACATCGCCAGGGCGTACAGGCCGACGCCCGACGCAAGGCCGACGCCAAGACAGCACAACATGACGCCGGCGTCTTTGGGATCGTCGATCTTCGCGCGATACCGAATCAGACTGGCGACGCCGACGATGCCGAATGCGCGCGCGAGGCTCTGGCCGACGATCAGCATGACGACCGCGCCGATCACCGCCAGCAGGATTTGCGTCTGGACGACCGACGGCATCCGCGTCGGCGACCCTTGGCGCCGCGGGCGAAATGCGAGCAGGGCGCCGAGGCCTGCCGCCAGCGGCAGCGCGCCCATCGCGTCATCCAGCTCGTGGAGGAAGTGGTCCGGGTCGTGCGGCTCGATGTTGGCCTGCGCCAGCTGTTCGATGGGATTCGCCTGGGCCAGAACGGACACGGGGGCGGCCACGCTGGTCCCGGCGACGAGGGCGACGCACAGAATCTGCCACATCATCGGGGGCTGCTCCGCAGTTTCAAACCTTCCTGCACTTTGGACCTCAGTTTCGCGATGAACCGATCGGCCAGGGGCTGGGGATAGGCCGCGGCGCGAAAGGCATCAGCATACTGCTTTGGCGTGATCTGATTCAGCAGCTCGCAAATCCAGACCACATCGTCGGCGGTAACGTCTTCGAACAGCTCTTTGTGGCGGGCA
Organism: Vicinamibacterales bacterium; assembly: GCA_040902895.1. GTDB lineage: Bacteria > Acidobacteriota > Vicinamibacteria > Vicinamibacterales > SCN-69-37 > JALYRV01. The sequence goes on from JBBDWL010000097.1 coordinate 12,600, forward strand.
TCATAGTCGAACTCGACGCCGCGGTTGTCGAGGACGCGCTTAATCAGCTGCTGCTTCTCGTAATCTTCCGGATTGTTCTTCGTACCGACCGGCCAGGCGGTCTTGCCGAACGCGGCGCCGAGATCGCGCACGACGTACCAGCGGTTCGGCTCGCCCTTGCGTTTGACTTCGTAGATCTTGTTCTGCTGCGTCTTGATGTCCCAGTTGTTGAGGATCAACTGAAGCACGACGAGTCCCTTGAACTCGCGCGTGCCGACGAACGGGTTCTCGTGCCACGACCAGTCGCCGACGTTGTCGAGATCCTCCAGCTTGGGCCGGAACCGGCCGGTTACCGCCATCTCGTCGGCCTTTTCGCCCGAGAGATCGTATCTCGAGAGCAAGTAGGTCGGCGGCTGGTGATATCCGACCGCCCAATGCAGCCGCGAGACGACGACTTCGACCTGCGCTTCCTGCCCTATTTTGACCGAGTACTCGCGACCCTCGGGATCTTCGAGATCCCAGCCGCCGCTCATGCCCGTTTCATCGAACGATTCGACCTTGTAGGTGACGCCCTCTTTCGGGGCGAGTTCGGGCCCGCCCGGACCCCAGAACAAATCGCGTGACGCGATGCTCGCGGGTTTCACCCAAAGCTGAGCCATTTCGGCAGCGGTAGGCCGCCGATCGAGCGTCGACCGCATCTTCGGCACGGCGCACGCGGCCGGGACGATGAGGGCCAGCGCGAGCGCTGCAACGGAGGGTTTGGCGCGGAACATTCGCCGCGGCTACTGCAAGCCGTCTGCCACAGCTGAGTTGCTCACCCGCGCAATGATTCGATCGGATTGATGCGCGCCGCGCGCGCGGCCGGCATCCATGCCGCCACAAGGCCCGTGATCCCAACCACGGCGGCGGCAAAAGCCAGCGTCGGCAGATCGCGCGGTTCGACGCCAAAGAGCATCGACGACAGCGTTCGCGATGTCAGAAGCGACACGGCGCTGCCCGCGGCGATGCCGGCTGCGATCAGCACGAACGACTGCCCTACAATCAGCCGGCGCACCGACGCCAGAGGGGCGCCGAGCGCGATGCGAATGCCGATTTCGCTGCGGCGTTGATCCGCCAGATGCGAGAGCACGCCGTAGACGCCAATCAGACTCAGGATGAGTGCCATGCCCGCCGCCAGCGCGATCAGCGTCATCACGAACGTCACGCGCGACATCGACCGCGCCACCGCCTGCTCCATGGTCATGACATTCGCCATCGGCAGCTCGCTGTCGATGGCGTTGATCTCGCGGCGAACGGCGGCGGCCAGCGACTGCGGGTCAACCCTCGCGCGCACGATCACGGACACTTGCCGCGGCGGGATCCATGTGCTGCGCGGCTGGATCGGCAACACGGGATAGATCAGCGCTTCGACGGGTGGCTCGTCGAGCCCCGCGGCTCGCAGGCCTTCGACGACACCCGAGATCTCATAGAACGGCGGGCCGGTCCAATACGAGCTGACACGCTGCCCGACGGGATCCTGCCCCGGCCAGTAACGCTCCGCGAGGGCGCGCGTGATGAGCACGCGCCCCTGATGCGCATCATGCAACGCCCAGCCGGGCGTGGCGCCGGTGACGCGCAGGCCGAGGGCCTCGGCGAAGCCTGGTGTCGCGTTGACCACGCTGACGCAGCGTCCCTGCTGCTCCGCGGCGCCCGGCCGTTCCATCCACGTCGCGACGCAGCCTGCCCAGCTCACGAGCGGCACATCCGTCGTGACCGCCGCCCGCTCGACGCCGGGCAGCGTCTCCAGGCGCGACGTCACCTCACGATGCGCCCGCGCCACGTCATCGTGCGTTCGGTATCGCAGGAACGGCAGTGACAGGTCGAATGCGAGCACGCCGTCGGGCCGGAAGCCGGGCTCGACCGCCCGGAGCCTCGAAAAACTCTGCGCGAGGAGCAGCGCGGCTGACAGCAGCACGAGCGCCAGGGCCATCTCGGCGCCGACGAGCGTGCGGCGCAGCGCCTGCCGCCCCCGCGACGCGGTCATCGTCCGCCCGCCGTCGCTCAGGGCCGCGATGCCGCCGCGCGCGTGGGCGAGCGGAATCAACCCGAGGATCAGGCCGGCCGCCACCGCGATCGCGGCTGCGAACGCAACACTCGACGCGCGAATCTCGATCTCCTGCAGGCGCGGGATTTCGACCGCCTCGGCCGCGAGCAGCACACGCAACGAGACCGCCGCGAGTGCGAGTCCCGCTGCGGCGGCGCATCCCGTGAGCAGCAGGCCTTCGACGATGAAGTGCCCTGCAAGCCGGCGGCGCGTCGCGCCGACAGCGGCGCGAATGGCGATCTCGCGGCGGCGGGCTTCCGTTCGCACGAGGTACAGGCTGGCAACGTTGGCGCACGCGATCAGCAGGACGAGCGAGACGGCTGCGAGCAGAATCCAGAGCGTGCGTGAGATCGATCCGACGACGCGATCGCGAAGCGGCAGCACCTCGGTCGCGAAAGTGCTCATGAACGAGCGCGGATAGGCGTTTGGAAAGCGCTCGGTCAGCTGCCCGTCGAGCCGGCGCAGATCGGCGCGCACGGTTGCGATCGGCACGGCGGCCTTCATTCGGGCGACGACGGAAAGGTAATGGCTGTTGATGGCCGGCGCGTCCGGATTGAGTCGCAGCGGCCCGTAGATCTCGACGGGTTCGAGCGGGAGCTCGACGCCGCGTCCGAGGACGCCGATCACTTCAGTGGGCACGCCCGCGATGCTGATGCTGCGACCGACGATGGCGGGATCGCCGCCATAACGCCGCTGCCAGAAGGCGTGCGACAGGGCGATGACGGCCGGACCGTTCGGCACATCTTCCTCTGGCGCGATCCAGCGGCCGTGGGCCATCGGGACGCGCAAGACGTCGCGCAGGCTGGCGGTGGCGCTCGCGACGCTCACGCGCTCGGCACCCGCGCCGTCTACGAGGTTCGTTTGATTCACCGAGAACGCGCCCATCGACGCGAGCGTCTCGTTGCGATCGCGGAAGTGGAAGTAGCCGGCCGAAGACGCGCCCCACGGCCTCGCCTCGTATCCCTTCACGCGCGAGTGCAGCCAGATCAGGCGATCCGACTCGGGATAGGCGAGAGGGCGCAGGACGACGGCCTCGACGAGCGTGAAGATTGCCGTGGTGGCGCCGAGACCGAGCGCCAGCGTCGCGAACATCACCGCGGTGAGGCCGGGCTGGCGCAGCATCGCGCGCAGCGCGTCGCGGAGATCGTGCCGGAGTGTCTCCATGATGACTCCTTTCGGACGCCGCCAGGCGCGGGCGCACCGAGCGGCGATGCGGCGCCGGCGGCCGAACATCCGCTCGGCCTCGCGCCTGGCCCGTTCGGCGGGCAGGCCGGCCGCTTCCAGTTCGCGGGCGCGCATCTCGATGTGAAAGCGCAGCTCGCGGTCGATGTCGTCGGGGCGGGGCGTCATGCCTTCTTCAACACGCGGCCCACGGCCGCCGACAGCCGTTCCCATCGCGCCGTCGCCGCATCCAGCTCGGAGCGGCCGGTGCGTGTCAGCCGGTAGAACTTGGCCTGGCGGTTGTTGTCGGATGAACCCCACGAGGAGCTGAGCCAGCCGCGCGCCTCGAGGCGGTGGAGGGCGGGATAGAGCGCGCCTTCTTCGACCCGCAGGACATCCTCTGAGCTTTCCTGGATGCGCCTGACGATCTGATAGCCATGCAGCGCGCCGGAAGCCAGGGCGCGGAGCACGAGCAGGTCGAGCGTGCCTTGCAGGAGGTCGTCGCGTCCCATCGCATGCCTCTCCCCCTAAACGTTCATAGGGTCTGTCCCATAAGACGTCAGGGGGAGCAGAAGGGTTGGGCGCGCGTCAGTGAAAATCGTGCGAAGAAATGTCGGGGCCGGCTCCGGCCAGGCCGAGCAGCCGGTCGGCCTTGACCGCCGTCACGCCCTCCTGAATCTGCAGCACGCCTTCCACGAGCAGGTAGGCCTCACCCACCACCACCGCGCGCGAGGCTGCGAAGAGGTCCGGCGTCACGATGACGTTCGCGATGCCGGTTTCGTCTTCGAGCGTCAGAAAGACGAAGCCCTTCGCGGTGCCCGGCCGCTGGCGGGTGATCACGGCGCCGGCCACGCGCACGCGCCGGCCGTGGCGGCCGTGGGGCAAATCGCTGGCGCGCAGCACGCCGCGCAGCGCCAGATCGCCGCGCCGAAGTGACATCGGATGCGGTCCGATCGTGAGTCCCGTGCCGCCGTAATCGGCCGAGACGCGCTCGGCAAGCGACATCGCCGCCAGCGGCGACGGCCGCGACTGCTCGTCTTCGATCAGCGCCGGCTGATCGAGCAGCGGTCCCGCGGTGCGCGCCGCGCGTTCGACCTGCCACAATGCCCCGCGACGGTCGTGTCCGAACGACGCCAGCGCGCCAATCTCGGCGAGGGTGGCGACTTCATCGCGACGGAGACTCGCCTGAGTTATCAGCTCGTCAATCGTCGCGAAGCGCAACTTAGAACTTGAAACTTCAAACTCAGAACTGGAGTTCTGAGTCCAATCATGCGCGCAGACGTTACAGAACCAGAGCCTCGGGCGGACTTCTTCGATCATGGAAGGATCATCAGCGCCACATTTGGGACAGCGCCGGAGAAACTTAGAACTTAGAACTTCAAACTCAGAACTCGAGTTCTGAGTTTGAAGTTTTGAGTTTTCAGTCAACTTGCCTTTCTCGATCCTGCGCCCCGCGTCCTCGCGCACGCCACTGGCATAGCGAAGCCCCAGCCGCAGTGCGCCATCCTGTTCGATCGTGCAGTCCCACATCGATTGCTGCACGTCGATTGGCGCGAAGCGCACGCCGTGGCGCTGCGCGTCTTTGACGAGGGTGGCGGGATGATAGAAACCCATTGGATAGTTGTTGAGCATCGCCGCATAAAACGCGGCCGGATAATGCGCCTTCAGCCAGGCGCTGGCATAGACAATCAGCGCGAAGCTCGCGGCATGTGATTCGGGAAATCCGTACAGCGCGAACGAGCTGATCGACTTCAGGATGTCTTCCGCCGTCTGGCCGGTAATGCCGTTCCGCGCCATCCCGCGGCGCAGCTTCTCTTCAATCACCTTCATCCGCGCCACCGATCGCTTGAAGCCGAAGGCGCGACGCAGCTCTTCGGCCTCGCCGCCGCTGAAGCCGGCAGCCACCATCGCCATGCGCAGCAGCTGCTCCTGAAACAGCGGCACGCCGAGCGTGCGCTTCAGAATCGGCTCGAGCGACGGATGCGGATACGTCACCGGCTCGTCGCCGCGGCGCCGCGCCAGATAGGGATGCACCATGTTGCCGACGATCGGACCCGGCCGGATGATGGCGACCTCGACGACGATGTCGTAGAAATTTTTCGGCTTGAGTCGCGGCAGCGTGGCCATCTGGGCCCGCGACTCGACCTGGAAGATGCCGATGGTGTCGGCCTCCTGCAGCATCGTGTAGACAGCGGGATCGTCGGGGGGAAGGTGCGCCAGATCGACTTTAGGCGCTAGGCCCTCGGCGCTAGGCGCTAGGCCTGATCCGCCTAGGGCCCAGGGCCTACGGCCCAGGGCCTGATCCGCCTGGCCCTCTCCATTCACAAGGGCCATGGCATCTTCAAGCACTGCCATCATCCCCAGACCCAGCAGATCGACTTTGACCAGACCGAGATCGGCGCAGTCGTCCTTGTCCCACTGCACGACCACGCGGCCGGGCATCGAGGCGTTTTCGAGCGGAACGATCTCGTCGAGGCGGCCGTGGCAGAGCACCATGCCGCCTGAATGCTGGCCGAGATGCCGCGGAAGGTCCTGCATGCCCGACCAGATTTCTGAAAACTGCAGCAGCTTCGGCTCTTCGGGATTCAGGCCGGCATCCGACAGATGCCGCGCAATCGTCTCCTTCGGATCCACCCACTCGAAGTTGTTCATCAGTTTCGCGAGCCGCTCGATGGTTTCGTCTTCGAACCCCATGACCTTGCCCAGCTCGCGCGTCGCGCTGCGGCTGCGATAGGTGATCACGTTGGCCGTCATCGCGGCGCCCAGCCGGCCGTATCGCTCGTAGACGTACTGGATCACGCGCTCGCGGCGATCGCCGCTCGGCAGATCCAGATCGATGTCGGGCCACTCGCCGCGCTCTTCGGAGAGGAACCGCTCGAAGAGCAGATCCATCCCGACCGGATCGACCGCGGTGATGCCGAGCGAATAACAGACGGCGCTGTTGGCCGCCGACCCGCGCCCCTGCACGAGAATCCCCTCGCGCCGGCAGTAATTGACGATGTCCCACACGATGAGGAAGTAGCCGGCGAGATCGAGCTTCTCGATGAGCGCGAGCTCGCGATCGATCTGCGCGCGGGCGCGATCGTGATACGGCCGGTAGCGATCGCGCGCGCCGACCTGCACCAGGCGCCGCATGAACGACACTTCGGTCTCGCCCGCGGGCACCGGATACTGCGGAAAGCGATAGCCGAGATTGGCGAGCGTGAACTCGAGCCGCTCGGCCAGCGCTTCGGTGCCGGCCAGCGCCTGCGGCAGATCCGCGAAGAGCCGCGCCATCTCGGCTTTCGGCTTGAGATACCGTTCGGCGTTGACGGCGAGGCGGCGTCCGGCATCCTCGATCGTCGTGTGATTGCGGATGCACGTGAACACGTCGTGCAGCGGACGCGCCGACGGATCGGCGAACGTCACGCCGTTGGAGGCCATCAGCGGCACGCGGAACGCCGCGGCCAGATCGAGCAGCGCCTGGTTGTCGCTTGCTTCGTGGCGGCGCATGTGCCGCTGCAGCTCGATCCAGGTGTGCGCGCGCCCGAACGTGCCGACGAGTCGATCGAGCAGCCCGCCCACGCCATGCTTCCCCGCCGCCAGCAGCTCGCGGCCGGCCAGCGCAATCAGGCCGGCCGACTGTCCGTCGAGATCGTCGAGCGTGACGACGCCTTCCCCTTTCGGCGCGCGCATGTGCGCCTTCGAGAGGACGCGACAGAGATTCTTGTAGCCTTCGCTCGATGCCACAAGTACCGGAAGGCGAAAATGGGGACGGGTCTGATTTTTCAGGCGATGTCCTGCTGAAAAATCAGACCCGTCCCCATTTTCGCTAATTATCAGCTCCGCCCCGACGAGCGCGCGCAACCCCGCCCTCTTCGCGGCCTGATGCAGCCGCGGCGCGCCGTACAGGCCGTTGCGATCGAGCAGCGCGATGGCCGGATACTCGAGCGCGGCCGCACGTTCCACCAGCGCTTCGGGCAGTGAAGCGCCCTCGAGAAACGAAAAGGCCGATGCGGCGTGCAGTTCAACGTACATGGCAGGACACAGGACACAGGAGACAGGACACAGGAGAAGACCTCGCGCGCTCAATCAAGGACACCATCCACTACCCACTTTCCGGTCGTGCGGTCCTGCGCGATGCGGCAGGTCAATCCGTTTTCGAGCGAGACATCCCACTCGTCGCGGTCCCAGCCCTCACGCCACCAGCCGCCCGCGCTGCGCCAGGGGCCTGCCGCCATCAGGACGTCGCCGTTGATGTCTTCGGCATCGATGCGCCTGGGACGTGGCGTGGCTGCCGCGGTTGCCGCCGCCCCGACCCGCACGCGCGCGGCGCGAGGCGGACGGAAGCGGCGGAGGACGGCGGGGACGAATTTGGTGATCTGGTGATCTGGTGATTTGGTGATTTGGTGCGGGGCGAACGGCTTGATCTCGAACGCGCCCGGCCGATGCGTGTCGACCAGGGCCGGCGCGCCGACGCGCGATCCGCCTGCCACGGCGCCGAGCCGTGCCACCAGCGTCGACAGCGCCTCGGGCGCGGGCAGCGCCGGCTCGAACAGGCCCGTCTGCAGAATGCGGCCCGGCGCCACGTCGACATCGATGATGACTTCATCGATCGCCGCGGCGGGCGGATGCGACTCGAGATCGAGCATCACGAGCGCGCGCAGCACACGCGCGTCGCGCATCGGCGAGGGCAGTGCCAGCGTGCGCACATACGCCTCCCTCGTCACCAGCCGCAGCAACGTCATCACCGTGACGGCGCCGCGATCGGCGCGCGCGAGCGCCTGCTCGAGCGAGTCGCACAGACGCGACACGATGAAGGCCAGCGGCTGCAGAGCGTCGATCGGCCATTCGAGCTTCAGCGACTGCATGAATGACGCGGCCGGCGTATCGGGCACGATCGGCCGTTCGTCTTGGCCGGCGGCTGCGCGTTGCAGGATCAAACCGGCTTCACCCAGACGAGCCGACAGCTCGCTCGCCGGCAATGACGCCAGGTCACCCAGCGTTTTCAACCCCCAGCTCTCGAGCCTGGCGATGGATTTGGTGATCTGGTGATCTGGTGAT
>JBBDWL010000098.1:0-2938 GCA_040902895.1 Vicinamibacterales bacterium
ACGAATGGCAGATGTGCGGCACGGGCGGCGACGCCAAAGGCCAGCCGACGCAGTCGAACTCGATCTCGCACGGCTCGCCGTGGCTGCGCATCCGCAACATCATGGTCGGCGCAGCGTTTGAGTGAAGAGATCGCTCAGTGTAAATTGTAAATTGTAAATAGCATTGTCTATTGGGCCATTGCTGCCGCTTCAGTGCAGCGCAACAGCCCAATAACGAAATTGACAATGCTATTTACAATTTACAATTTACATTTCCAGTATCAGTTGAGTCCGATCGCCATGCCCGTGAGGATGGCGATTGCCCCCACCGCCGTTAGCAGCACCCACATTGGGAGTACGAACTTGAGCCAATCCTCGTAGCGGACTCCGGCAGCGGCGATGATGGCCATCAGCGCGCCGTTGGTGGGGGTGATCAGTTCACACAGGCCGGCGCCATACTGATAGGCGAGCACCGCGACCTGGCGGCTGATGCCGAGCAGATCGGACAGCGGCGCGAGAATCGGCATCGTGAGCACGGCCTGGCCGCTGACGCTGGGCACCGGCACGTGAATGGCTGCCTGCCCCGCCATCATCCCCAACGCCGCGACCGCGCGCGGAAAGCCGGCGAGCGGCGTGAACATGCCGTGCACGATCGTGTCGATGATCCGACCCTCGTCGAGCACGACGAAGATGCCGCGCGCGAAGCCGATGAGGAGTGCGGCATAGGCCATGTCGCGGAAACCCTGCACGTATGCGTCGGCGGTACCGGTCAGGCCCAACCGCCCGATGAGGCCGGCCAGGATGCCCACGACGAGAAACACCGCCGAGAGCTCGTTGAATCCCCACCCGTAGCGCGTGAGCCCGAGGATGAATGCGGCGAAGCCGGCAACGATGAGCGTGAGGATCAGCGCGGTACGAAATTCTTCCCGGTTGATTTTTCCCGGTTCGGGGGCGTTCAACCGGGAAAAATCAACCGGGATGAATTTCGCTTTTGCGTAGCGCATCGTGCCGGCGATCCACACGGCGAGCGCGACGAACAGCACGACCGTTCGAAACGCCGCGCCCGAGAACAACGGCACGTCCGCGGCCTGCTGCGCAATCGCCACCTGAAACGGATTGATCGGGCTGAACGCCGATCCAACCACGGCTGCGCCGAGACTCATCGCAACGGCGGTGACGGCGTTGAAGCCAAGGCGGCCCGCGAGCAGCACCAGCACCGGGGCAAGGCCGATGATCTCTTCCTGCATGTTCTCGAACGCGCCGCCGGCCGCAAACGCAAGACAGACGATCGGGATCGCCAGCGCCTCGCGCCCCCGCAGGCGGCCCACGAGAGCCGCAAGCGCCACGTGCAGCGCGCCGGTGCGCTCCACCACGACGAAAGCGCCGCCAACCAGGAATACGACTGCGAGCACGTCGGCAGCATCGACAATGCCCTTCGGAACCGCAAGCGCGATCGCGAGCGGTCCAAGAGCATTCGGCGGCGTGCGCGCGTAGGTGCCTGGCACCACCATCTCGCGGCCCGTCGCGGCGTTCTCGGCGCGCTGGTAGCTGCCCGCCGGCACGAGATGTGTGAGCGCACCCGCGACGATGATGCAGGCCGTCATCAGAACGAGCGGATGCGGAACGCGAATGCGAGAGGCGACGGAATCTGCCACTCAGCCTCCCGACTGCCAGGCGCGGATGGCGTCCAGCGGCCACACGAGCATGATGATATTCAGCGTGAGGTTGTCGCGGATGGCGAACGCCACGCCGGCTTCCATGACGATTATGAGCGCCAGGATCATCCAGACAGCCAGATGCCGCGCGGCGACAAAGCCCGCCATCATCGCGCCGATGTCGGCAAGCGAATTGAGCACGCTGTCGCCGTAGTAGTCGAGCGCGATGGTCTGCTCGCGGTACCGATTGATGATGAGATCGGTGTTCTCGAAAATCTCCCACGCCGATTCGATGACAACCGCGGCCACGATCCGGAGCCCGATCGGCCATCGCCGCGCGGCGAGCCAGAGCAGGCCGTAGAAGACAAAGCCGTGAATGATGTGCGAAGGGGTGTACCAGTCGGAGAGGTGCTGTGAGTTTTCCGAGCTCATGGCAATGCCGTGCCATAGCTTCACGTACCCGCACTGGCAGATGGGCGTTCGGCCCATGACGAGCAGAATGGCGCCCGCGCCGGCCGCCACCAGCAGGCCCCAGCGAACGCCGCGGGCCAGCGTCCAGGGACCGGCCGAGGTCGGTTTCACGCGGTAATTCTACCCGGCTTATTTTCCTGTCCGAGGAGTCAGTTGCGGATAGGACTCTTCGGACACGAAAAATAAGCCGGGTAGATTTACGCCCTCACGAGGCCATCGCATAAACAGCGATGTTGACCGCGAACCTGGTGTTGTCGTCGCGGCGGAACCGCTTGTTGCGCCAGTCATAGTCCCACTCGCAGCCATAGTCCTTGTTGCTGTAGAGCACACCGAGGCGGCCGCGATGTTCGACGCCGCGCAGGTAGTCGTGCACCATGTCGTCGCCCCATCCATTCAGTTCGTGCGACGTCTGGGGCGGGCCGTCAGGAAAACGGAAGAACGCGCGATAGATGCCGTGCGACCGCGGCAGCTTGGCGAGCGTTCGGGGTCCTGGAAAAATGCGCCCCATCTCGGCCTCGAACGACTTGGCATAGAGCCCGTCAACGTCGTGATTGCAGTCATCCGAAAACAGAAGCCCGCCTGATTCGACGAACGCCGCCAGTCCATCCCGCTCCTGCCGGCCGAATCGGACCAGCTTGTGACCTGTCATGAAGAGAAACGGAAACGCCTGCAGCTCAGCGGAGTCGGCGGTAATGACGACCTCTTCCGGATAAATGGGGATGTTCGTGTACTCGACGATGGAGTTGAGCACGTTGGCGGCGACCTTGGGGTTGTAGTCCCAGTCGCCAGAGGCGTATCGGAGCCGCGCGAAGACGAACTGATGCGGCTCAGGC
>JBBDWL010000099.1:0-43804 GCA_040902895.1 Vicinamibacterales bacterium
GTTGGGCTCATAACCCAAAGGTCGCAGGTTCAAATCCTGCCCCCGCAACCAACGTCCTCAACGGCCGCAGCGTGTGACGCCCCGCCTGCGGCCGTGAGCATTTTCCCCAGATCGCCGTGCACGCGCAGTAACCCGTCCCCGGCCGGAATCACGATCGCCGTGATGAAGCCGCGCAGCGTGTCACGTGCCGCCGCACGGTGCCCCTCGTCTGGGTGATCGAGCGCCGCCGCCAACTGTTCGACCTTCTGCCGGTAGATCGTCGCCATGTTCGGGTGGAGCGCCGGGAAGACGGGCTCGGCCGCTGTACTGGCGATCTCCGCCTCCAGTTCTCGGCGGCGTCGTTCGATCTCCGCGAGTTCCACTTTCCACGCTTCATCGGTGAAGCCGCGCAGCAGCAGTTCCATGATGTCTTTCGAGCGCCGGTTGATGGCCGCGAGTTCCTGTGGCGCCGCCCGACGTGTTGCGGCCTCCTCGGCGCGCAGCCGGTTCGTCTCCTGCACGAACGCGATGGAGAACGCCTCGAACGCCACCGGGTCGGCGAGAAACTTCTGCTGCAACGCCGTGAGCACTCGCCGCTCCACTTCCAGCCGCGCGATCACCCGCGTATTCGTGCACGTGCCGCGCTTGACCTTGTTGAAGCAGCGGAGTTGATCCCGGCTGACGGCGCTGAAGCCGCCGCCGCAGACGCCGCACTTCGTCAACTGGGAGAACAGGTACGGTCCCCGGTGTGCCTGCTGGGGGCCGGCGGTGATCAGCCGCCGGGTCGCCGCCTGCCGGGCCTTCACGCGCGCCCAGAGCGCGTCGTCGAGGATGCGGAGATGTAGGCGCGGGTAGGTGCGGCGCTCGGCCTCCGGCACCAGCCGCGCCACCCTGCGGCCCGTCCGTGGGTCTTTCACGAAGCGTTGCCGGGGCCACACCATCCGGCCGACGTATAGCTCGTTGTTCAAAATGCCGGTGCCCCGACGCGCGTGGCCGTGAATCGTTGAGGGCGACCACGGACACCCGTGCGGGCCGGGCACGCCCTCGGTGTTGAGCCGCTTGGCGATCAGCAGCGGACTGACCCCGTCGGCGTACAGCGAGCAGATGCGGACGATCACCGCCGCCTGTTCCGGCACGACGGCCCACGTGCCGACCTCTGTGACGCGGTAGCCATAACTCAAGCCGCCTGCCATGAAGCCGCGCTCCACCTGCCCAAGCAGGCCGCGACGTGTCTTCGCCGCGAGCCCCTTGAGGAACATCGCGCTCATCGTCCCCTTGAAGCCAATGACCATCTCGTCGATCTCGCCTTCCTCGGAGGTGATCAGCCGGACGCCGTGGAACGACAGGAGCTTGAAGATATTCGCCGCGTCGGCCTGATCGCGGCTCAGCCGGTCCAGCGATTCCGCGATGACGATCTGGAACTCGCCGCGTGCGGCGGAGCGGAGCAGCGCCTGCAACCCCGGCCGGTTGATCATGCTGGCGCCGGAGATTCCGGCGTCCTCGAAATGCCGGGCGATGGGCTCGGCCTCAGGCACGTCGCGTGCGCGCTTGGCCTCGTTCCCGCGCTGCTGGTCGAGGATCGATCGTTCGTCCTGCAACTCCTCGCTGCTGTACCGCGCGTAATCGACGGCGACGATCACCGGGGCTCCTTGGGGACGGCCGTCATCGCCGCTCCTTGAGTTCGCTCTGCTCGAACCACGCCTGCGCCGCCTGCCGCCCGAGAGCGGACGCGAGCGCCCGAGCGGCCTCCGCCAACACGGCGGCACTCTGCACGTCGCTGAAGTCCGCCTGCGGCCCCTCGGGAGGCGCTGGTACCGCGAGCGGCACGTCGGCCCGCACGATCCGCGAGCGCGTCACGACGCCACTCGTGCGCGTGGAGCCGCCTCACGTCGACGAGCGCGACGGTCTCGGGCGACATAGTCGGCGACGAGTTCGCGCAGAATTTGGCTGACCGTTCCGCGCCGCCGGGCGATGGCGTGGAAGTCGGTCCAGAGGCGGACCGGGATGCGAATGGAGAGATGGCGGAAGGCGGGCACGATGTGTCTCCGTGCAGGCCACAGCCTGCCAAGGAGAGGACATCACCCGCACCGGAGAGCCGCAGACGCGCGGTCATTCGATAGGGACTGCCAGCGGGTGTCGTGCACGCCTCTGTTTCACCCGTGACCATCGGCGGAGACGCCGATGCCGCACACCGTAACACAACGTGTCGCATGGTCACAAGCCCGCCGTTGCCCTTAGCGACCGTGTTTCTTCTCCACCCGACGTTGTGTCGCGCGCACGTCAGCACTGTGCTTCTTCTCCACCAGAGCCGCGAAGTCTTCCCACGGCAGCACCGTGATCGCCTCCTCGTGAATAAGTTCGCCGTCTTCGTCTTCAGCGTGGGCTGGTGTCCACTGAAGCGAGCCTTCGGTCACCCACAACGTGCCGAGCCGCTTCTTCCCGGTCTGGACGTGAATCTCTAGACCCGGCCTCCCAATCACCCAGTTCGTAGCGTTGACCGTCACTCTGTGCGTCGCCATCGTCGTCGCCTCCTAGCGCATCGCTGCGCGTTTCCGTGATCAGCGGCGGGTCCGCCGCACGTCATCCTTCGTCACTCCGAGTCTCGTGGGGATTTGCACGGTCGCCGCGTATTTTGCGATCAGCAACCCGACGAGATCGGCTCTCGTCAACACGAGCCGCGCCGCCGCAGCATCGAGGAGCGCCCAGTGTCGTTTCGTCAGGGTGACCGTCAGAGGCCGACCCCGGACCTTCCCGCGAAACAAGCTGACACGCCCGCGCAGTGACTTCGGCATGGCGAAGATAGTATCAACATATCGCCTCACGACTGGCCTCACGAGTCGCAGTCATAGGGCTTCACCACGGAGCCACACCTGAAATGCCGCCCGCGCTGCTGCGAGCGTCACTTCCCCGCGCGAGAGCTTGTCGAGGATGGCCTGAATGTCCACCTCCACCGTCGTCGCCATCGGCGTCTCCAGTGGAAGCAGGCCCGCCGTTGGACGTCGCACCGCACGGTTGATCCCGGCCACCTTGTACTGCCCCTCGCGGCCCGGACGCGGGTCCAATTCCATCACGTCGATCCATGCCTCCTCTGGACCAGCCGCCGCCGCGTCGAAGACTTGGTACTCGTCCACGTCCGTGTAGAGGTAAGTCCGACCGCCGAATTTCGCGTGATAACCGGAGGCCCTGAGCGCCGCGATGCACCAGCGGAAGGCTTCATCGTCGTTCCACCACGCTCTCAAAGTGTAAGAGTGCGGAATCGAGGGCATCGAGGACGCCGTGCGCCAGCGAGCCGCCCAGAGGAGACGCCGCAACTTCTCAAAGTCATCCGGCGGCAACGGACGCGCCGCCCGCATCGGCGCACCCGACCGGATCTTCCCGTAGCGTTTTTTGATAGTACCTCTCATGACTGGCGTCCTCCCGCCTCGCCATTGACCCGAAGCTGGCGCGCCGCTTCGACCGCACGCGCCACGCTCGCGTAGAGTTGGTCGGCGGCGGCAGTTTCAGCGCGCACGGTGGTCGCTCGTTCTGCGGCCAACGCGAGCGCGCTCTGAAGCGCATTGGTCAGGTCGCTAAACGCTTGCGAGAATTTCTCAGGATCGATCATCATCGGGACGCCCCTTTCGCTGTACGCGCGAGGCGTCCCGATACAATGGCGGGAGCCCGGCTCGCCAGCTCCGATCTGGTGAACGGGTTAGGCGTCGTCGGGAGTTCATCGCTCCCGGCGGCGCCGCTTTACTGACCTCCAACACGTGCTCGGCCATTTCGCCGTCAGCACATCGTCACCACCTCCACGTGTCCCCAGAAACAGATGGTTGTCCCGCCCGCCGTCGAACGGGACTGACCCGCGCAGACCGGCACAAACCACAGCGAAAGTCCTCACGCGGCAGACGAGGTTTGTCCCGGTGTGCGGCCTGCCGCGATCCACCGCGCAGCCGTGGACTTCGACACGCCCCACGTCCGCGCCGCCGCGCGCACGCTGCCGCCCGGAATGGCGATCGTCGTCGGCACCTTCCGTGGCCGACCGAGCCGCACTCCTTGCGCCCGCGCCCGAGCGAGTCCCGACATGACGCGCTCTCGGATGCGTTCACGCTCGAACTCCGCGATCGCGCCGAGGATGTGCATCTGGAGTTTGCCGGCGGGCGTGGTGGCGTCGATGCCTTCGGCCAGCGAGACGAAGGCGACCCCGAGCGCCTGCATTTCGTCCAGCAGGGTGATCAGGTGCTTCAGGTTCCGGCCGAGCCGATCGAGACGCCAACACAGGACGACATCGACTCGCCGCCGCTTGGCGTCTCGAATCAGCGCATCGAGCGCGGGGCGGCGGTCCTTGCTACCGCTGATGCCGTGATCGATGTACTCACCGGCGGCGGTCCAGCCACGCGCCGTAACGAACCGCCGCAATTCGAGGAGTTGGTTTTCAGGTGTTTGATCGAGGGTGCTCACGCGGACATACAAAGCGGCTCTCATCTCTCAAATGATACTATCAATTCTCCTTTCGGTCAACCGGTTTCTGGTGGGTGTATGCCGTCGCCGTGGCCCGCGCTGCCGCGTTCCCGCGACCGCGCCTCACGACACGGCCGACAATGGCGCGGCGGAACCCACCCCTTGGCCGCGAACTCCTCCTGCAACGCGACCGTGAAGACAAACGGGTGTTGGCACCGCCGACAGACGCGGTAGTCGGCGGAGCGCGCCAGTCCGTCAATGGCCGACTGCACGGACAGCAGGAGCGCGGCGCGGTCCGGCGTGTCGGACGGGAGACACCGCGCCAGTGTCCGGTACGCTTTCGTGAGCGAGCCCCGCGCATCGTTTGGCTGGACCGGCGGCAGCGGCAGCGTCTTGAGGGGATCAGGTGTCGTCATGCCGTGGACGGAGTATTTGTCGGCGGTTCCACGTTGGTACTATCAACGCCCTTTCCCTCTGCGCCCGACGGCGCGCCGTCATCTGTGCGGACGCCACCTCGCTCGCCAGA
Source organism: Vicinamibacterales bacterium (assembly GCA_040902895.1). Classification (GTDB taxonomy): domain Bacteria; phylum Acidobacteriota; class Vicinamibacteria; order Vicinamibacterales; family SCN-69-37; genus JALYRV01. The sequence goes on from JBBDWL010000099.1 coordinate 4,946, forward strand.
CACCCGCAACTCCGGGTGGTCCCCGCGAGCAGGTTGCCGACCCGGACCACGTGCTCGGTGCCGCACGCGCACCGTACGACCACCAGCCGCGCCACCCGGCCGCACGGGTCGCGCCGGTGCAGCCCGGTGGCGATGACGGTGAGCCGACCGAACACCGAGCCCACACGAATCGTCACCGGCGCACCTCGCTGCGCCGCAGGCGTCGAGAGGACTTCCGGCGGCGGCGTTGGCCTCACCGCTCCGGCCTCAGCGAGCCGCCGCCAAGTCAGGGTGCGCCATGCCTTGGTCGTGAGCCGCCTGCCGCCAACTCTTGCCCGTTTCGAGCACGTCCCGCTGCACCAACTGATCGAACGTCTTGCCGCTGTGGGTGGACAAGCTGATCGGAGCCGGAGCGTCGTTGACAATCTCCGCGCCGACGCCGTGAAGCCGATAGGCTTCGCCCTCGTCGGGATACTGGCGCGACAGGTCGATAACGTCCGCTGCTTTGTAGTCCTTCGGCAGGCGCCGAAGGAACGCCGCCGCCTTCTGCTCGATGTCCGTGTCCTGCGGCATCGGGTGCGCCTTCGCCGCCGGAATGCCGCCCGGTGTGTTCGCCTTCGGCGCACCGGGAGCTGGAGTGCCCGGCGCCGGTTGCAGGTTCGGCTGAATCGGGTTCGCGGGCGTTGCCGACGCAGGCAACAGCTCGGTCGCCCGGAACCACTTGTGCGGCACCCCGTTCGCGTCCTTGATGGTGACGAAGGCGTTCGCGCCGTCGCCGACCACTTCAGTGATCTCGAACGTGCCGCCGATTTCATCCTGCGTGCGCGCCTGCCCCGGCGCGATCATGACCCGCTGTCCGACTTCCATTGTGATCTCCTTTGTTGAACGCGAAGCTACCTCGTCCAGCACGGCGAGCCCGCCGAACACTGGATCATTCGCCAGCGTCAGCGCCGCCATGCCTTCGAGGAACGGATGGTTCGTGATCGCCGCCGCCAACAACGTGGTCCCGATTTGCGTGCCGTCCTTGTGTTTGTGGTTCTTCACGAAGGACGGCGAGACGAAGCGGTATTCGCCGTGTTCGATCTGCTTCGCGGCGTCTGGCGTCCACTCGACTTCGCACCACAACTCGTCACCGTGCTCCCGCAGTTCGAGCTTCTTCATCCACCCGGCCGCAATCCCGTCGCCGGGCTTCTTCGGGTCCATCGACAGATGGTCGTAGTCGATGGGCAGTTCCGTCGGCGCCGCCGGGGTGATGTTCGAGTAGTTGTGCAGCATCGTCGAGAGGTCGTCTCGGGTGATGCTGAACGTCCCGTAGCGGGTCGAGACGAATGAACCCGTCTTGGCGAGCTGAATCCACGAGCGGCGGGAGGAACCCTTCTCCCCGGCTTGCAGCGTGACGACGCTGGGCCACGAGAGCAGGACGTGGTTCAGAATCCGTGTGTCAGTCATGAGTGCCTGTCCTTTCCAGAGGGCGCGTCTCATCGATCAACGTGATCGGATGATCGCCGTGAATCCACCGCGCGCGTTCGATGCGCTGGACACGCATGGCGAGGGCGGCGTACATCGCGTCGAGCGGATCGAGTGGGCGGCGCACGCTGACATCGCTCGATCGCCGGGACAGGGAGCGGGCCTCAGCGACCAACGCCCGGCGAATGTTTCGCGCCTCTGTCAGTTCCTCGCCGGACGGCAAGCGCGCCAGAAGGGCATCGAGCCACGCCTGTGCCTCGGTGGTCTGCCGCTGATAGTGCTGCATCTGCTGCGCGTGCGCGGCGGCGTCGGCCTGTTCGGCTGCGTCGGCTTCCTTGGCTTCAGCCTGCCCGAGCGCAAGGTCGAGGACCGAGAGGCGCTGGGCGAGCGCCTGTACCGTGGCGTCGAGGTGCGTCCACCGGAGTGCGGCCCCGTCGTCGTTCACGGCATCGAGCGCCAGCCCATCACGGGCAGTCGTCGTCTCGTGGTGCTGCTGCCGCAGCGCCGCGAGTTGCCGCCGAATCTCTGCGGCGGTCACACGCTCGGCCCGCCGAAATGACTTCAACCATCCCAGCAACGAATCCATCAGCTCACTCCCTTCTCGCGGCCGGGACAAACCTGACGCGGCCGACGAAGACTTTCGCCCGATTGTGCGGCGCGCTGGGCGAGGCCGTCCCGCGCCGCCGGCGGTGGGACAACCACATGGTTGTCCGAACACCTCCGTCACCCCTGCGCGGCCCGTGGTTCCATCAGCTCCAGCATCGTGGCGAACTGCGCGCGCGCGTCCGGGTGCAGACAGCACGCCCCGACGAAGCCGATCTCCTCGGCGCACGCCCACACCGTGAGCGCCACGCGCCGGAGGGGGAACCCGAGGCCGCAGTTCAAGCAAGGCACCATGACCCCCAGCCGGTCCTGCGCCTGCACTTCATACGTCACCGTCAGGCCCTCGTCGCCCAGCCCGTCCGTTCGTCCGGTCATCGTCGGCTCGCCGGTCGGCTCCGGGGGTCGGCCCAACAGGTCCGCCCTCGTCTTGCCGAGCGCCGCGAGCACGTCTTCGGTCCGGCATCCGGCGTGGCACCGGACCGCCAGTTCGCCGTCTGCGCCGGGCCGAATCTGTAAGCTCCGAATCACGTCGGCATGCGCCGGGCAGCGCGCGACGTACGGACCGTACTGACCCGTCACGGCCTGATGGTCGGGCAGGAGGCGGAGGAGTTCATCGAGCGTCATCCACACCTCCGTCGCGCGACGAACGGCATCAGGGAGGCCCAGAGGCCCAGCCCCGGCGAGAAGTCGCCGCCTGCGCCAGCCTGACGCGGCGTGCAGGCCACATCGGCCCGATGCCCCGGCAAGAGCGCGAGCAGTTCGGTCAACGTCACGCGTCCCCTCCCGCGCTCATCGCGGCCGTCACCACCGCATCGGCCTCGGCCTCGGACAGCCTCTGTCCGACCGACACGCGACGGAGTTCCAGTACCAGTTGGTCGTGGTCGAACTTGGAGCCGCTGCTCATCAGCCAGCGGATGTAGCTCAGGGGGGTCGGGGGCGGTAGGTCGTGCGCTGGTCGGGCCTCGACCGGAGGAGAACTGTACGCGGTCGTAGTGGACGGGGACTCCGAGGTCGCCAGTGAAGGCACCTCGACCGCCGCTGCCCCCGTTCCCTTTCGTGCGGCGGAGCCGCCCGACTCCGGCGGAGGACAAACAGGAGAGCGCGAGGAAAGAAAACTATTCTGTGAAGAATAGTTTTCTCTTCGTTGCACTTTGCGTACATCTCGTTCTGCACCGACTGGGTCGGTGCGTGGGACCGGGCTCCAATCGGTGCGTGAGGTTGGACTCCATGCACCGACTGGGTCGGTGCGAGACGCTGGCCCAGCCTCTGGCTCCCACGCACCGATTGCGTCGGTGCGAGTCTCGTCGTCATACGCACCGACCGAATCGGTGCGAGTCTCGGCTTGGTATTTGCCGTAGACCGGCCGCGTCGACCCACCCGCCAGCTTGTGCAGAGCTGACAGGTCGATGCGGAGTTCCCGCGCTTGGCGCGGAGCCGCCGCCTTGACGACCACCACGACCCCGTTCGCAATCAGGGCGTTGAGATGCCCACGCACGTCGTCCTGCGACATGCGGAGTTCTTCGACCAGTTGGCGATAGCCGACGGCGCAGATGCCGGTCTTCGCGTTGATATAGGTCAGCAGCGTTCGGAGCACCAGTTCCTGCGAGCGTGGTAACCGCGTCTTGTCGCGGCATCCGCCAATCGCCACGGACACCGCGTGCTGGAACGCAAACCCATAGGGATACGCGGTTTTGACCTCGGTCGGCGGCATGGCCTTCGCGTCGGACGCCATCACCGGCTTTCCGACCTTGCGGTCAATTCCGTACCGAGCGCGGTACCAAATTGACCGAACTCAAGCGACGCCAGCAACGCCCGGCCGCTCGGTGTAATCGAGACCCACCGTGTATAGCGGCGGCGCGCCCGGCATCCCAGTACCGCCGGGCGATGGAGCACGACGGCCTCGCGTCGGGCGAGCCGACGCAGGCACCGGGACACGCTGCTGGCGAGCGTGCTCTCGGACGCCATGAGATCGCGCACCGTCGCCCCGTCTTCGTGCGTGGCCGCGAGTCGCAGGATCACGAGCATCAGCGCGCTCGGGCGGCGCTCGGGTCGCCGTTCAGCGGCCACCGGGGTGTACCTCGTCGCGCTTCTCGCGCGGGAGGGCGTCCCGCACGATCTGGCGAACGATCTGGCTAACGCTCGAAAAGCGACGAGCCGCCAGCTCGCGCAGATCCGCGTGCTGCTCGGCGCTCAGGGTGATCGTTGTGGGACGAGACTTACGAGCGGGAATTGGCCCGTCGGGCACGATGACGCTCCGCAGAAAATGGACTCTGCGAAGGTCATCTCCGGCCGGGCCGGAGGGTCATGCAGCGGGTTCCATGCGAGCCCGGCGAGAGCCCGCGACCTCGTTCCCCGCTACAGCACCGACGTGGTGGTCTACGTCGCTGCATCGCGCCGAGCGGCGCGGCCTACGCACCATGCAGGCATGGCGCGCGTTGCCAGAACCAGCGGGCCGTCACGCCCGCGTCGATCCGAGGCGAGTCTAACACAGTGGGTGCGAGTCGGTTCGAGTCCGGCACGACCGTATGACTCCTGCACGGTCGGATCACCCTCCTTTCCCCCCTGTTTCGCCGCCGCACGGGTGGACTCACCTGAACCCGGCTGATGGTAATATCAATCGTGTCGCCACGCTATATCGAGCGTCCGCAGGCGGATCTGCGCGAAGCGAACTCAACTCTCGCGCTCCCGTACGGCATGACCGCCGCAGGCGTCGTCGAGGCCATCAACGACGTGTACGCCTACCTTCACGCCCTGAACAGCGCGAGCATCCAGCACGGGTACAACCGGCTCGATGACCTGATGCAACCGGCGGGATTCTCCGGCTTGCTCTCGAACGTGTTCGTGCGGTCGCTGGACCATCAAGCGGCCAAGTGGCAGCGAGACTTTCGACGACGGCGGCGAGGTCTGACTGCCGCTGTGTCTCGCATCAGAGAGTCGATCTGCGGACAACCGATTCAAAGGATGAGGAGGTGGCGGGCTTTCAATTGTCCAACCTCATCGGAGGCCGAACTGAGCTTTGTTGATCAGCGCGCCGTTCTGGAACATCGCGTTCATGTTGGAACCGCCAGCATTTTTCCAGCCATACATGACCGTGGTGAAGCCCGCAAGGTCGCTCCGGCTCATTTCTTCGCCGGGCACGCCGACGATTTCGACGACCTGCTGATAGGTCATTCCGGTTTGCAGTTTGCTGAACTCGGCCATCGTGATCGTCGGTTGGAGCGCATTCGACATGGATGGCCCGCCCGGATTGAACACGACGAGGGCGACCAGACCTAGGAACACCACCGCGACAATCAGCGTCAGCACGCCTTTAAGCACCCGCATTCCTCGTCGTGGCGCGGCGGTCGTGAGCGGCGGCACCTCCTTGTGACAGTGCCTACAAACGGTCGCCTCCGGGCGAATCCATTCTGCACAGAACGGACACTTGCGCTGCTGTTCCTTCGAGGACACGATGCCGCTGACGAAGAACAACAGGAACGCAAGCGGGCCGAGCAACCATCCACCAATCGCGCCGCCGACCGTTGAGAACCCCTTCTTTTGGGCTGCATAGACGCCGATAGCCGCCCCGAGCAGTCCCCAAAGTAGTAGTAGTTCCATCGCAGAAATTCTCCTTCACAGCTACTATCGGCAACCACGCAACGATGGATTAGCCCGGCCGGGGGTTGCGACCGTTGTATCCGATCAGGCGTGGTCTGAAAGGATGTGCCCGGCAAGCATCGTTACCGTGCCTCGGAAGGCTCGGCAACCTGCCAAGCACCCGGCTCTTCGGCGGCTAGGCAATCGAATTAGGACGATTCGAGAACAGCGAGGCCTGTCCCAAGAGGCGCTCGCTGACGCTGCCAAGATCGGGCGCAGCTACATGAGCGGCATCGAGCGCGGCGTTCGCAATTGTTCCACCCTGCACCTACTGCGATTGGCGCGCGCCCTTCGCGTTCCAGTTGGCGACCTGTTCAACTAACAGCAGCCTGACGGGGCGGACTCGACGAGCGCCCGAGCGTGGTCGAGCAGGGCGCTCACGCCGCTTCCACCCACGTTGAGGACATCGGCCGCACGCCCCCGCAACCAAGATCGAAAAAGGGCCGCGGCACTTCCCGCGGCCCTTTTTCATTGTGACCGAGGGCCGTGACAGAATTGGCCGGACGTAAGTGATCGCAAACCTCGCTGTATTCGCTGCCGCTGCGGTGCTCGAAATCGCCGGCTGCTTTGCGTTTTGGGTGTGGCTGCGACGCGGCGGTTCGCCCTTCGTTGCAGCACTCGGTGTCGCCAGCCGATCGGCTTTGCTGTCATCCTCACCCGCATTGATACCGCGTTCGCCGGCCGCGCGTACGCGGCGTACGGCGGCATTTACATCGCGGCGTCTCTGTGTTGGCTCTGGCTCGCGGAGGGGCAGCGGCCGACCGTTGTCGATCTGCTGGGTGCCGGGCTCGCTATCGGCGGCGCGCTAGTGATTTTGGCGTTCGCGAGGTCCACGGGCGGTTGATGACGGTCTGCGACGGCGGCATGACCATTCGCAAAGACGAGCTCCCGAAGCCCCGCGATAGCTAATAGCCGCGCGGCTCGCCGTCGTGGCGCGTATCGGCCACACCAATCCAGCGGCCGCCGCGCCGCACGATCAGGTAGAGCCTGGCGTAGCCGGCCGATTCCGCGACAGGGTCGTAGCCCATCTCGCGTATCTCACGAAGAAGCTGCGGCGCGAACCCGTGCTCGATCTGCACGCGGGAGTTCCTCGCAGCAGGGAAGATGCGCGGAACCTTGACGGCGTCCAGCGGATCCAGCCCGTAATCGAGCGCGTAGACCATCACCTGAACGATCTCCGTCGGGATGCGTCCGCCGCCGGGCGCACCAATCACCATCTGCACTTCGCCGTCCCGCAGGGCGATCGTCGGAGCAATCGTGGTCGTCCGAATCCGCCAGTTGCTCCGTGAGGGCGCGTTGATGTTCTCGTTCGTGAAGCGGAACCCGGAATTATTCAGGAAGAAGCCCCCCGTAAACGCGCCGGAGCCCCAGACGGCGCTATTGGTCTGCGAGAGGGCCACCGCGTTTCCCTCCTTGTCGACGACCGACAGGTGCGTCGTCTCGCCGGTGTCCTCTTCCGATCCTTCGTCAACGTCCTCGGCGTCTGGAGGCACGAATGGGGAGATCGTTGGCGCCAAAGGTGCGGCCGCTCCGTACGGTTCGTAGCGCGCGCAGTCACCGATCGGAGGCGCGTTGTCGAACGCGCGCGCGTCACCAGGTTCGATCACTTCAGGCGCCGATCTCGCGCCAACCAGCGCCATGCGCTCGGCGGCGAATCGTTCGGAGGAGATTCCATTGGCCGGGAAGGCAACCCAGTTCGGATCGCCATTCCCCCTGGTTGCCGCCTGCCCGACGCGCAGCGCCGACGCGAGGACGTCGAAGGCCGCGGCGGATCGCGTGGGCAGCCCGAGCGACTTGAGGTCGAACCGCTCTAAGAGCTCGAGCGTGTGCAATACCTGGAAGCCGGTTTGCGGCGGAGCTGCGGACAGCACTGTGAGGCCGCGATACGTCGTGCACAGGGGTCGCTTCCACTGCGGTTCGTATCGCGCGAGGTCGCTCAACCTCGCAGGATGTTTGCCCGTGTTGAGGGCGGCGATGAGCGCTTCGGCCGTCGGGCCCTCATCGAATCCTTTTCGACCCTCCGCGGCGATCCGTCGGAGCGACTCGGCGAGCTCAGGGTTGCGAAGCGTCTCGCCGGGACCGAGCGCCCTGCCGTTCGGAAAATAGAGCGCCAGTGCCTTCGGAAACGGCTTCATTTTCGTCGCGCCTTCGGCGATGAAGCCCGCAAGGATTTGCCCGACAGGAAAGCCGTCATTCGCGAGCCGGATGGCCGGCGCCAGCACCTGCCCGCGCGTCAGCGCGCCGAACCTCTCATGCAACGTGAGCAGGCCGGCGACATTGCCAGGAATGCCGACGACGCGGAGGTCTCCGGCGCCGTCCTGTGGACCTGTGCCGGTGTGGCCACGCCACGCATCGGCGGGCTGCGCGGCATAGAAATCGAGATACACAGGTTTGCCGTCGCGCTTGAACCAGACAGTCGCGGAACCGCTGCCGCCCAGCCCCGACATTTGGGGCTCGACGACGCCGATGGCGAAGGCTGTCGCGACGGCGGCGTCGACTGCATTGCCGCCTGCGCGCAGCATCTCGATGCCCGCATCGCTCGCGAGCGCGTTCGCCGAGGACACGACGCCGTTTCTGCCCTCGACGCGCTTGCCGTGATCAAGCGAGGCCCGGCTTTCAGCCGGTACTGCGCTCGCCTGAGGGCGGATGGGCGGGACGTTGGTCGCGCAGGCCGTCAACAGCGTAGCGCCCAGACTGACGAGTAAGACTCTGCGGAGAGTGCGCATCCGGTCCTTCTCCTAGAAAAGATGATGGAGTTTACATCGACGACGACCTCAAACGCGGGGCTTGCATTCTACAATAGCGCCCATGCGAGTCCTGACTGCCGCCAGCGTCGTTCTGTTGCTCGCGAACATCCCGTTCGTCGCACTCGAAGGGTCACCGCCAACAGGTCGGCATGCGCCGCGCCTCGTCGTGGTATTGACGCTCGATCAGATGCGTGACGACTACATTGAGTCGTACTCAGATCAGTGGAGCGGTGGACTCAAACGGCTGTTGACCGGCCGCGGTGACGTTGTCCTCTGGGTCGATCGCGGAGGACTGACCACGTCGACCGCCTATACGTCTTCCCGCGTGGCATTGGTTGAAGACTTCCTGAACAGGCACCCGCTCGAATCGGAGTTGAAGCGGCATCGAGCACGCTCGTCGACGAGGATCTGGCAAGGCTTGTGGAGGACGCGACCCGTTCGCTCGAACTGGGCCGACGCGACACCACCGACTTCCTTGCCGTCAGTTTCTCGAGCCTGGATAGTGTCGGCCATGCGTTCGGACCTCGCAGCCACGAGGTGCAGGACGCCCTCGCGCGCATCGACCGGGCGATCGGCCGGTTGCTGGCGATGCTCGATGAACGGGTCGGTCGCGGGAACTATGTCGTCGCGATGAGTGCGGACCATGGCGTGGCCCCTATTCCAGAGCAGATGGCGCAGGGAGGCGCGAGTGCCGGACGAATGCTTTCAACGGAGGTGGTGAAAACCATCAACGATGCGCTGGCAACCCGTTTCGGTCCGGGGGCATACGTGAGCAGCGTGTCCTACACGGACGTCTACTTTGCCCCGGGCGTCTACGCGAGGGTTCGGGCGGATCCCGTCGCGTGGCACAACGTGGAGGGAGCGCTCGCGGCAATGCCAGGGATCGCGCGCGTCCTCCGAAGCGAGGAGATCGCCGCGACTACGCCAACCGACGACGCTGTGCTCCGCGCCGCGCGATTGAGCTACTTTCCGGGGCGCAGCGGCGATCTCGTGCTGGTTCCGAGGCCCTACTGGATTCTGTCGAGTGCGGCGGCGACACACGGCACCCATTACGCGTACGACGCGCGCGTGCCGGTGATCTTCTATGGCGCCGGGGTGCGGGCCGGCCGCTACTGGGACCGCGCCAGTCCCGCTGACGTCGCGCCCACGCTCGCGGCGCTCAGCGGCATCACGATGGCGGTGGCCGAGGGTCGTGTGCTTTCGTCGGCCCTTGCGGAGCCCCGCCGGCGTTGATCGTCTCGTACCACCCGCCGAAGCCGGCGTCTGCGCGTCAACCGGGCCCACTGAGCGGGCATGGCACAATGTTCAACATGATTCCGCTGTTGCTGCTCTCGGTAGCCATTAGTGTCGCGCAGGAAACGATCACGTCGCCTGCGATCGGATCCGCTGCACCGGCCTTTCTCGGCCACGATGATCAAGGGCTCGAACATCGTCTTGAAAACTATCGCGGCAAATGGGTCGTGCTCGAATGGCACGAAAAGGGATGTCCCTACGTCACGAAACACTATCGGAGCGGCAATGTGCCCGCGCTGCAGGCTGAATGGACGTCGCGCGGCGTCGTCTGGCTGCTCATAAACTCCTCGACCGCAGGCTCACACTCATTTCTGACGCCGACCGAGTCGAAGGAATACATGTCTTCGATCAAGAGCGCCGCGACCGCAAGCCTGCTGGATCCGGAAGGACGGATTGGCCGCGCCTACGGCGCACTGACCGCGCTGCACATGGTGGTGATTAATCCGGAAGGGAAGATCGTGTACCTCGGCGCGATCGATGACAAACCGACGACTTCCGCGGCCGACATTCCTGGCGCGAGGAACTACGTTCGGGACGCGCTGACGCAGGCCATGGCTGGAAAGCCCGTCGCCACACCGAGCACAACGCCGTACGGCTGCTCGGTTCACTACGCTGCCACTACTGGAATTAAGTGATCGCGAACCTCACCGCCTTCGCTGCCGCCGCGGTGCTCGAGATCGCGGGCTGCTTTGCGTTCTGGCTCTGGCTACGGCGAGGCGGTTCTCCTCTGGTGGCAGTAATCGGTGTCGCCAGCCTCATTGGCTTTGCCGTCACGCTGACGCGGATCGATACTGCCTTCGCCGGCCGCGCGTACGCGGCGTACGGAGGTATCTACATCGTCGCATCGCTTTGCTGGCTCTGGCTTGCGGAAGGGCAGCGCCCGACGCGGGTTGATCTGTTTGGCGCAGGCCTCGCGATCGCCGGCGCGATGGTGATTCTCGCGTTCGCCAAGACGGCACGCCCCTGATGGCTCACGACGGCGTGAGTGCTGCGCCTTCCTCGTATTTGAGCTTTCCGAAAGCGCTGATGAAGTGCGACTCATGATCACCGCGCCGAAGCGCGCTTCCGAACGTAGCCGGCGGACTCTTTGCGCCGTTTCTTCCTGTGCCCTAACGGCCGATCACGTGACTTCGGTGGGGGAACACCGCCGCAGAGGGAAGCCTCCGGCGGTGTAATCGAATGACTCAGAAGCGCAGCCGAACGCCGCCGTTGAATGTTCGGCCTTCGAGCGGCGCCCACGCGTCGACCGTCCAGCGTCCGTCGCTGCCGCGTGTGGGACGCAGCAGCGGATCCCATCGGCTCTGCCTGACGCCCGTCAGGTTCTCGCCGTTGATGAAGAACCGCATGCCCCGAATGGAACGCTCCGCCAGGAGCCCGACGATCACATACGGCTCGCTCTCAGTCGCAAACGGGTTCTCGACCAGCCGCTGACGTCCCGTGTAATACAGCTCGAGTCCGACGCGGCCGACGTCCTCTCGCTCCCACATGCCGACAACGCCCGCGCTGTGGCGCGGCGTGAGCTCCGCTTCGAGCCGTGAGCCATCTTCGAATTCACGGCTTCGCACGAATGTGTAGCTGCCTGTGAGCGCGAACGGCTCGTGCCGGATCGTCGCAAGCAGTTCGACGCCGACGTTGGTTGTGGGTTCTGCCGCATTCGTCAGGATGAGCCCGGCACTGCGATCCACGTCGATTGGGTGAGCGACGCGCGACGCGAAGAGCGTGGCGGTGTAGGAGAGCGGCCCCGCTGACCGCGTGATGTCGAACGACGCGCTCCGTCCGCGTTCCGCGCGAAGCGCCACAGGAATCTGCAGCCTCGTCAGGCCGCTGGCCTCGGTCTCTTCTGTGAGCGCGGATGGTCCGAAGAACCCCAGGCCTCCTGAAAGGCGAGCCGTCCATGCTCCGGCGCGCGTGACCGCCGACAGGCGAGGGCTGATGAATGTCCCGTACTCGCTGTGATGATCGAGACGCGCACTGGCGCTGACCGACAGACGGTCGCTGAGGCCCACATCGTCCTGCACGAAGAAGCCTGGGACCGTGAAGGTGTGATCGAACTGGGCGACCTCGTCCGATCGATAGACGTCACGCTCGAAGGCCGCGCCGGCGACCCAGGTATGGCGTCCCGTGGTACCGCGAACGGCAACCTCACCGAACGCGGTGCTGTGCCGGTCCGATTCGAAGACTTCGCCGAAGGTGTGATCGTGCCCGGTTCGCGAGAAGGCCGCGCGTCCCGTCACCACGAATCGGCCGCCGACAATCCGCTGACCAAGGAGTCCGACGTCGAACCGCCGTGTGTCGAGAGCTTCGCGATACGCGACTCCCGTGGCCGGCAACACGGCCCCTTCGAGGGTGCCGCCTTCGCGGTCCTCGATCGTGAAACCTCCGGTCGCGAAGAGCGAGCTGCCGCTGCCCGAATCCCAGAACAGCCGCGGGCGAACGACGCCCCGCGAGTATCCTGGCAGATCGGCCCACGAGTCGTCATCGACGTCGGTTTGTTCCTGCCAATGTCCACCGGCAAGCGTCGTCAGAGACCAGCCGCGCGCAAGCGGTGAGGCCAGCCACAGAATCGCGTCCGTCGCGCCTCTCGACGAACGGTTGAGCATCACTTCGCGGTCGGCTTCGGTGTGCGCCCGTCGGGAGATGAGATTCACGACGCCGCCCATGGCGCCGGCACCGTAGAGGGATGACGCGGTGCCCTTGATCACTTCGACCTGCCCGAGATCCATCGGGGGAATCTGCAACAGACCAAGTCCGCCGACTTCGCCGAACAGCGGCAGGCCATCGGAGAGGAAGCGCGTGTACCGTCCGCGCATACCCTGAATGCGCACGCTCGCCGCGCCCAGCGACGGCGACGTCGCCTGGACGCGCATGCCGCCCATTTCGTTCAGCATCATGACGATGTCGCCCGGTGTCATCAGCATCTTCTCTTCGATTTCTTCGCGAACGAGCACCTCGACCCGCATTGGCTGATCGTCGATCGACCGGCCGGTGCGCGTGCTCGCGACAACCGTGACTTCTTCCTCGATGACGGGTTCGGGGACTAGGAACACTTCAAGGGTAGCCGTCGCGCTGGCGACGACGTCGCTTGTCGACTTCGATTCGATGAAGCCTTCCTTGGTAACGAGAATCTCGTGCTTGCCCGGAGCCAGCGTCAGCACGGCGAGGCCTTCGGCATTCGTGAGCTGCTTTTGGGCGCCTGACACGACCGTCGCGCCTTCTACGGCGCCGGCTTCGGTGCGCACCTGGACGCGAACCGTCGCGGTTTGCGCGTGGGCCACGGTGGCTGTGACTAGGAACACCAATATCCCTGTGATACGAGCGTACGACTGCATATCTCTCCTATCGCGCGCGCGGCGCGGCAAAAACTGACGGTGAACGTCGACCGTGGTTAGGAGAGGCGCGGAGGGTGTTCGAGCGGGGAAGTCGGAGGCAGGCCCGAATCAAGAATCAGCGGAAGCTGCATCCCGACTGACGTGAAAGACGGGGCGGGTGCGGTGTCGCCCGACACGGGCCCGAGCCCGTGGCAGATCGCGCAATCGGACACCTCGCCGCCGTGGTCCTGAGATGTCGGCGCCTCCTCGCTGCAACCGTCGGGGCAGAGCAGTGGATCCACGCAGGTGAGCACCGGCAGGAGCACCATGACGAGAATCGCGAGCGCGGACCGCACCTTGCGAGTATAGCGCCGCGGGTCTGTGCGACCATCGACCAACCCCATGCCTAGCCAACCGACCCTGAAGGGCGACAAGGACGACGTGAGCCGTCGCCGGGCGCCGCGCCGTGAATTTAGACCGCCGTGGCCCTTTTGTTTTGTGCTACCCCGTATTCCGCATTCCGGCAGCGACGCCGTTGATCGTCACGAGCAGCGCGTCGCGCGCTCGGTCGTCGCGCCGGGCGCGCACGCGGTGCAGCAGCTCGATCTGCACCAGGTTGATCGGGTCCACGTACGGATTGCGGACATCAATAGATCTGCGGATCACCGGATCGTTCTCGAGCAATTCGGTGTGTCCGGTCACGTCGAGCACCATCCTGATCGCCAGATCGAGGCGCTCCCGAAGCTCGGCTCCGAGCTGAAGATGCGGCGGGACGAGCCGCCGGTCGTACTCCGCGGCAATCCTCGCGTCAGCTTTCGCCAGCACCATTTCGATCAGGTCGAGGGCCGAGCGGAAGTATGGCCATTCGCGATGCATCCGTCTGAGGTCGTCACGCTCGCCGCGCGCGATCGCTTCTGAGAGCGCACGCTCCACGCCCAGCCAGGCGCCCAGCATGAGCCGCGTTTGCGTCCACGCGAACTGCCACGGGATGGCGCGCAAGTTCGCGAGTGAGGCACCTCCCGTGCGTCGAGCGGGGCGGCTCCCGATATTCATTTCGGTCAGCTCCGCTTCCGGCGTTGCGGCGTGGAAGTATTCGATGAACTGCGGATGTTCGTGCACCGTGTTGCGGTAGGCCACGCGAGCCGCATCGGCCAATCGGTCCATACGGTCGCGCCACTGTGCCGGCGCCGGCGGCGCAGGGGTGAGCCACGCCTCGAGGGTGCCGGTGGTGTACACTTCCATCGTGCGCTGCGCGATGTCGGGAAGGCCAAACAGCGTCTGGATCATTTCGCCCTGCTCGGTAACCCGCAGCGTCCCGTCGATCGAGCCGGGCGGTTGTGACATCAGCGCGAGGTGCGTCGGACCTCCGCCACGGCCGACGCTCCCGCCACGGCCGTGAAACAGTGTCACCTGCACATCGAAACGTCTGCAGACCGCGACGATCGCCTCCTGCGCCTTGTGGAGATCCCATCCGGCAGCGAGACGTCCAACGTCTTTGGCCGAATCCGAATAGCCGATCATCACCTCCTGCCGCCCGTCGATGCGTCTGCGGTACCAGTCGATGGCGAGCAGCGACTCCATCACCGCCGCGGCATTCTGGAGGTCACGGGAGGTCTCGAAGAGCGGCACGACGCGCAATGGGGCCGGAACCCGGGCGGCGCGCTGCAGGTACTCGACTGCGAGAACGTCTGACGCCCGGCTCGTCATCGTGATGACATAGGCGCCAAGCGACGCCGGCGGGATGCGCGCGATCATGCGCATCGTGTCGAACACGTCGCGGGCGTCGCTGCTGTTGGCCTTGTCCGGGAGGGGAGGGACATCTCCCGCCAGCGCATCCACCAGAAATCGGACGCGGTCCCATTCCTCCCATTCGGAGAAGAGGCCGAGCCCGCGCGATTGCATCAGCACGGAGAGCGCCTCTCGGTGCCGCGCCGATTCCTGCCGGATGTCCAACGGCGCGAGCGTCATCCCGAACGCCGCGATCCGGCGCAGCAGGTCTTCGATTCGCCCGGCGGCGATCACGTGCTGGTTCGTCTGCAGCAGCGACCGATGACAGACCAAGATGGCGTCCTGGAACTCCGAGGCATCCACGTAGGCGTCAGCCGATGGCGTGAGGTCGCCGGCCGATCCGATGGAGGCATCGATCCACTCGAGCGTCGCGGTGAGTCTCTGCCGGACGATGCGAAGCCACGCGCGATACGGCTCCGCGGCGCCGTTCACGAGCTGCCTCAGTTCATCGCTCGCATTCGCGATCGAGAGCTCCTCACGCAGTGCGTCCACCTCCTCGAGATACAGGTGAACGGCAACCCAACGCGAGAAGAGGCACGCCTTGCGCGTCACCTCCGGTGTGACATTGGGATTGCCATCGCGGTCGCCTCCTATCCACGAGCCGTAGCGAAGCGGCACGACGTTCAGCGGCAGGCCGCGGCCCGTGTGCTTTCGCAGCGCGGCGTCCACGGCGCGCGCGTACGCCGGCCAGGCGGTCCACAAACTCTGCTCGAACACAACCAGGCCGCGACGCACCTCGTCCAGGGGACTCGGCCGTTCCTCCCTGATCTCGTGCGTTCCCCACGCCGCCGCGATCTCACGCCGCAGCCGCGCCAGAACCTCGTCGCGTTCCGGGAGCGTCAGGTCGACGCAGTCGTTGTCGGCGAGGGCACGCGCAATGCGGTTGTATGTCTGCACGAGCGTCCGCCGCGCGATCTCGGTCGGATGCGCCGTGAACACGAGCTCGATGGCGAGACGCGAGACGGCATCATGGAGTGCGTCCGGTGAAACGCCGTGCGCCAGCAACCGGGCGAAGGATTCGTCGGCAGAACCTCGCTGCGGCGGGGCGCCTTCCCGCTGATACTCGCGCCGCCGGCGGATGCGGTGGTGCTGTTCGGCGATGTTCGCGAGGTTGAGAAAGTGGGTAAAGGCGCGAGCCACCGGGAGAGCCGCGTCGGTGGACATCGAGCTGAGCTCGTCGGCGAGCCGGCGGAAGGCAGACTCGTCGCCGTGACGTGCCTCCTTTGAAAGTGCGCGGACGCGCTCGACCGTTTCGAAGAGCCTCGTGCCTTCCTGCTCGCGCAGCGTCTCGCCCAGCAGTTCGCCCAGCAGCCGCACATCGTCGCGCAGGGGCTTGTGCGGATCCACCTTTGAACTATCGCACGATGTTGGCGCGGTCGATGGTTGCGGCACTTGGTTTACACGATCGAGCTATTCGCCTATGCTCCGGTCCGGATCTCCATATGCGGCCGTTACGGGGCTGGATGCTGTTCGTCGCTGCTTGCTACATCATTAGCGGCGCATTACTCGCCCAACAGCGATTCACCAGCGGCACGTCTCTGCTCGTCCTGGATGTGTCCGTGCTCGATCGCGACGGGAACCCGGTCCCCGACCTCAGGCCAGAGGACCTCGTCGTCACGCTGAACGGACAGACGCAGCCGGTTCGGACGATGGTGTTCCTCACCACGTACAGCACGAAGGCAAATGCGACTCGCGGCGGTGGCTTCCCGGTATCGCCGTCTCCCGCGGCTCCGGCCAGTTCAAGCAGCGAGCCGGATCCCAGGTTGTTTGTCGTCATGGTGGATGACCTGTCGATCGCTCCGACGCAAAGTAAGGGGCTGCTGGTGGCGGCGGAGCGCTTTGTCGATTCGATCCCGCCGCGCGACTGGGTCGGACTCGCGACGACAAGTGGAATGGAGACAGTAAATCCTTCTGCCGACCGTGCCGCATTGCTCGCCAAACTCAGGCGTATGTTCGGCCGGATGAATGACCCTCGGAGGCAGAGCCAGACCTATGTGGGCCTGATGGAAGCGCTGATGGCGGTGCGATCGCAGAGCGCTTTGCGCGACATCCTCGATAAGCGGTGTGGGCTGAGCATATCCAAAAGCCTGGGCCAGCTCCTCGCGGAGTCCAAGTGCGCGAGTGACATCGACAGGCAGACGCGGCACAACGCGACATTTGCGCGACGAAACGCGCGAGACCAACTCGACGCCTACATCGCTGTGATTAATGCGATGGCGCCGGCGCCCGGAGTGAAACAGCTGGTGGTTCTAACCGACGGTCTCGCGGTCGCGCCGCAGGATTCGGCCTCGTTCATTCCGGTCGCGAAGGCCGCCGCGACAGCCGGCGTCCAGATCACGATGATGATGGAAGAACCGGATGACATCGACTTGAGTTTCTCATCCGCCGGAGACCTCGCGCACGATCAGCGACAAATGCTCAAACAGGTGCAGACCCTGGCGGAGGTGAGTGGAGGGCAGTTCTTCCGAGTCATCGGCCAACCGGACCGTTTCTATCAGCGTGTTCTGACGTCGGCGTCCGCGGTCTACCGAATCGGTGTCGATCTGCCTACAGAGCTCCCGCCAGACGGGCAGTACACCGTGACGGTCGCCGTCACACGTCCGGGTGTGAAAGCTTTCGCCAGTCGCTACGCCGTGCCGCCGCCACCCGCGGTTGCCTCGAGCCCGGACGAGCGCGCATTGACCCCGGATGAGCAGATGACGCGCGCGGTTGAGACCGGCCAGCCGTTGTACGCCGTGCCCGTGCAGATGTCGGCCGAGGTTGTCAGACCCGAGGGCGAGACGCAGTTAGCGATTCTCGTCTCTATCGAAGTACCCGGCGACACGCCTGAACCATTGTCCGGCATGTTTGGAATGATTGGCCCCGACGGCCGGCTGCAAAGTGGCCGCCGAAACCTTATCCGATCGGCCGATGGCGAGTCCTATCGCCTGGAGTTCCTGGTGCGCGCTGTCGCAGCGACGTACGAGCTCCGATTTGCGATTGTGGACGGGTCTGGCGCAGTCGGCGCCGTCGCACAGAAGGTCGTGGTGCAGTAGTAGCGGCTGGCATGGCCAGGCGGTGCTGCGCACGACCCGGCAGCAGATTTCCTGCACCGTGGCCGCGATCGCCCTCCTGTTGACGCGCGATAGGTCGTGCCGGTATCTTCTGTCGCGACGCGATAGGAGTGCTCAATGACCTCACGGAAAGACGTCCCCTCGGGCACGCTCGACCTGCTCGTGCTGCGCATCATCGAGCGCGGCCCCATTCATGCTTGGGGCCTCATGAAACGGCTGCGCGACCTGACCGACGATGTGTTCCAGGTGACGCCGGGCGGGTTGTTCCCTGCCCTGCAGCGAATTGAGGAATACGGGTGGATCGCCGGCGAGTGGGGCGTGTCCGAGAACAATCGAAAGGCGCGGTTCTACACGATCACAAGGGCCGGCCGGCGGCAGCTGGCGAAGGAGCAGGACCGCTGGAACGTGATCACGGTGGCCGTCACTCGAGTGCTGGAGGGCGCGTGAACAGACATGTCCTCCGCTTCGTGGCCATGGTTCGCCGCTGGCTCGGTCTCGATGCCCGGGATCGCACGCTCGACGCCGAACTCGAGTCGTTTCTCCAGCACGACATCGAAGCCAGGATCGAATCGGGCATGATGCCGGAGGAAGCGCGCCGCACGGCGCTGGCCGCGATCGGCGGCATGCAACAAACACGGGAGTCTGCCCGCGACGCGCGCGCGGGCGCTTCGCTGGACGCGCTCGCCCGCGACATCCGATACGCGGCACGTACCCTTCGCCGATCGCCTGCCCTGTCGCTGGCCGTCGTGGGCAGCCTCGCGGTCGGCATTGCCGTCACCGTCGTGGCGTATGCGTTCATCAACGCGTGGATGTTCAAGGCTTACCCTGGCATCACCGATCAGAAACGGTTGCTGAACGTGGAGATCCGGCGGCTTCCAAGTGGCCGCCCTCCGGGCAACCCTCTGGATTCCAGCGAGGACTACCATGCCCTTCGCGAGGGCCTCTCGACCTTGAGCGACGTGGCGGCCGCCACCGCGCAGCGGATCGCCCTTGAGCTGCCTGAACCGCGGTCGGTGCTCGGACTCCTTGTCTCTGACAATTACTTTGATGTGCTTGGCTTCCGCCCTGCACTGGGACGGACGTTTGGTCCACACGAGGCACAGCCCGCCAACGCCGGCGTCGCCGTTGTGTCTCACCGCCTCTGGCGTGAGGCGCTGGACAGCGACCCAGGTGTGATTGGACGGACCATCCGCGTGGGCGGACAGGTCGTGCAAGTGATTGGCGTGGCTGCGCCAGATTTTGCCGGCACGACGGTCCGGTTGGGTCGTGAGGGTCCGGACGTCTGGCTGCCGTTGGCACTTCGGTCGCGTATCGCGCCGGACTCCGCGACGATCCTGCGTCCCGATGGTCTGTTCTTCGTCGGCCGGTTGAAGCCTGGCGTTGAAGCGGCCGCCGTCGTCGTCGCCGCCACGGTGATCGCCTCGAACCGCGCGGCAGCGGCCGGGTCACAACAGGGATTGGCGTCCGCATCTGCCGTCTCACAGTTGGATCCGGCATTCAGGGCGAGGGCCATCCTCTTCGTGATGGCCATTCCGGTGCTCGTGCTCGCGATCGCCTGCGTGAATGCCGCCAGCCTCACGCTGGCCCGAGGATCGCGTCAGCGCCGCGACGTCGCCATTCGTCTGGCCATCGGCGCAGGGCGCGGACGAGTCGTCCGCCAGCTCTTGCTCGAAAGCCTCCTGCTCGCGTGCATGGCGGCCGCCGCAGCCCTTCCGCTCGCCTGGCTTACCCTGACGGCCGCAAGTGGCCGCCTGTCATTAGCGATGCCGATCGATGCCATGGTGCTCGCCTGGACGCTCTTGACCGCGGTGATTTGCGCTGTTGCGTCAGGACTCGTACCAGCCTTTCGGGTCACAGCGCACGCGCCGTTGCAGGCGCTGAGTGTCTCGCGCGCCGCGACGGAGGCGACTCCGTCCGAATCGCGAGGCAAGCGCCGCATGGTGGTCGCGCAGATCGCGTTGTCGATCGGCGTGCTGGTGGCGGCCAGTCAACTCATTACCCTTGTCGAAGGGCAGGGAGGGACGGGAGGGACGCCTTCAGATCGCCTCCTCTTGACGTCGTTTGACCTCGATCAACTTCGCTACCCACCGGAATCCGCCGCCGACTTCTATCAGCGGCTGCTCGACGGTGCGTCGCATCTGCCGGGTGCAGAGGCCGTCGGTCTCGCCCGCCCGACGTCCGTGTGGACGTTTGGACGCGGCAAGGGACCTGGCTCGGTCATCGTGTGGGCGCCGGGTCGCGAATCGGAGATCGTGATCGGCGGCTATGCTGGTGGCGATCTCTTTGGCGCCATCGGGCTGCGGTTGACGACAGGCCGGACATTCACAGCCGAGGATCGGACAGGCCCACCTCGCGTCGCCATCGTCAACCAGATCTATGCGGAGGGTTTGCCTGATCGACAGGCCGTTGGACGAACAGTTCGGGTGGCAGCGTGGCGGCGCCAAACCAACAAGGAGGCACTGGCTGAGGCACGGGAGGTGACGATCGTCGGCGTGGTTGAGTCGGCCGGCGAGCGGCGGTACACGCGTGACGGCAAAGCCGTCAGCAAGGTGTATGTTCCGTCGCCGCTCGGACCTGAGCCCGCGCTCACGCTCTACACGCGGGCCCGGGACAGGGCCGAAGACCTGGCGCCGGCAATTCGAGCGTTGGCGAACCGCATCGATGCACGCGTCCCCATCGGCGACATGGGCTCGCTCGCGTCGGTGAATGAGCGATCGATGGGGCCATCACACTGGCTCACCAGGATGTCCGTACTTCTGGGCGTGATCGCCCTGCTGCTTGCGGCAGCCGGCCTGTTCGCCACATCCTCATACGCCGTGACGCAACGCGCGCGGGAGTTCGCGGTACGCCTGGCGCTCGGCGCGGACCCACGCGGTGTGTTGACGCTCGTGCTGACCCAGTCGATGAAAACGGTCTCGATCGGGTTTTTCATTGGCAGCGCGGTCGGCCTCGGGGTGAGCCGTCTCGTCGCGACGCAGTTCCCCGGCGCGGGTGGTCCCAACATTCCTGCAATCGCCCTATCGTCTGCGCTCCTCGTCGCCGTGATGCTCGTCGCGAGCGCCATTCCGGCGATGCGTGCGGCGCAAGTCGATCTGGTCGCGAGCTTGAAGGACGGGTAGCGCCCGCCCTTTCGCTTTTAACGGCCTCGTTTTACACAATCGAGCTATTCGCCTATGCTCCGGTTCGGACTTCCATATGCGGCCGCTACTGCGCTGGACGCTGTTCTTCGCTGCTGGATACATCATTAGCGCCGCGTTACTCTCCCAACAGCGATTCACGAGCGGCACGTCTCTGCTCATCCTGGATGTGTCCGTACTCGATCGCGACGGCAATCCGGTCACCGACCTCGGGCCTGAGGACCTCATCGTCACGCTGAACGGAACGACGCAACCCGTTCGGACGATGGTCTTCCTCACCACGCAGACCTCGAAGGCAAATGCGACGACTCGCGGCCCCGGCTTCCCGGTATCGCCGTCTCCCGCGCCGCCGGCTCATTTGAAGAGCGAGCCGGATCCCACTGCGACTGCGAAGGATGTCGTCGGGGATCAGCTGAGTTGCGAGGCCGGCATCCCGACTCTGTAAACGGAATCCCTTCTGGCGGGAATCTTGTTTAAGAGGAGCCCGATATGAAACGCATTTCTGCCGCAGTCATGACGCTCTGTTTTGTCGCCGCCGCCCCCGTGCTGGCCCAGCACCAGAGACCTCATCCCCACGGCCAGCCTCACGACCGTTCCCATCATGGCCCGATCGATCCGGCCGTCCACGCCGCGATGCACGCGCTCGTCGCCGGCAACTGGCACGGCACGATTCACGACGACGGCGAGCAGGCGCGCCAGCTCGATCTTGCAGTGACGCGCGAGAAGAACGGCTCCTTCACGTTGAAGGCGACAGCCGAGAATCCTCTCAGGGCGGGATCGGCCACCGACGTGTCAATCGAGGCCGGCACGATTGAATGGACCCAGAATCTGTCAGCCGGGTCGTGTAAGGCCACCGCCGTCGTCAGCGCGCCAAGCGGAAAGACTGCAGCAAGCATGACGGGCGTGATGGCCTGCGACGGCAAGCGTCTTTCGTTTGCGTTGGAAAAGATGAAGGGCTGAGCCCTTCCGCGTGAGCGAAGAGCCGGAGCCGGCCGACGCCGCACTGATCGCTGCAACCGTGCGCGGCGACGAGGCGGCGTTTGCCGTCCTTGTCAGGCGCTACATTCGATCGGCAACGTTGCTGGCCGCGCAACTCCTGCGCGATCGCACGGAGGCTGAAGACGTGGTGCAGGAGTCGTTCACCATCGTTTTCGCAAAGGCGGCGCGCTTCGATCCGGCACGGCCCTTCCCGCCGTGGCTGTTCGCGATCGTCCGCAGGCTTGCGCAGAAGAGGCGGGCACGGGATGCGAGGCGAGCGCGATTGTTAAGACTCTGGACACGCGCGGGCGAGCCATCGATTACGACCGAGAACGCGTGGATCGCAACCCGTGACGTCGAGACTGCAGGCCGGGCAGTGCACGCGTTGCCGCCTATGCAACGCGCCTGCTTCGAGCTGGTGACGATGCGAGGACTTACGACTGCCGACGTTGCCGCCATGCATGGCATCAGCGAATCGACGGTGCGCCAGCATCTTTTTCGCGCCCGCGCGGCGTTGCGCGCGAAGCTCAAGACCGACGAGGACGACCATGGCTGACCTTTTTGATACCCGCGGAGTCCCCGATGATCAGCAGTACTGGGACTCGCTCGCGCAGCGTGTTGCGTCCGCGGCTGTCGTCGGCGCAAAGCCTGATTTCATCGACTGGCTCGGCAACTCGCGGGCGAGCTGGATCGCCGCCTCGGTCATCGCGTCTCTTGTGTTCGGGCTGATCGTCGCACCCGCACGGCGGGACTCGGCGCCGCCCGCGCCTGCCGATTGGCAGAACGCACTCGCGCCGGCGGACGACATCGCGCGGGAGGTCATCGTCAGCGATACGCCGCCGCCGATCGGCAGGCTGCTCACTCGCGGTGCAGGCGAGGTGAGCAAGTGAGGGCGCCCATCTGGACGAAGGGACTCTTGCTGCTCGCTGCCACGCTGGCGGCGGGATTCGGCCTTGGCGTGGCCTATGAACGCGCGCAGCCGACGTCCGCCCACGTACGCCCGGCGGTGCGGGACCATCTGATCGATCGTCTCAACAGCGAGCTCGATCTCGACGCGTCGCAGCGCGCGGCGCTCGAGCGCATTCTGGAACGGCGGCAGCGCGAGATGGATTCCACCTGGCATGCCATGCAGCCGCACGTTCGTGCGACACTCGACTCAACGCTGCGGGAAGTCGAATCGGTGCTCAAACCCGACCAGGTGTCCAAGTACCGAAAGCTCGTGGAGTCGATGCACTCCTCCGGCCATCATCGCTGAGACTTCCTGCGCATGGCTGATCCACTTCGCGATGCTGAGCAGCAAACGGACGAAAGAACGCCGCTCTGGGTCAAGGTGTTTGGCGGCATCCTGCTGGCTGCGATCCTCCTCGTCCTGATCCTCCTGTTCGTACGCGGCCCGCACCGCCCAGGCGGTCACAGGCTGTCGGGAGGCCACACATCGCCTGGCGGCCATCGATGATCATGTCGCCGCGCGTCCGCAAGCTCGCGCTGACGGCGCACGTCACGTCGTCGGTTGGCTGGATCGGCGCAGTCCTCGCCTTTCTCGGAATGTCAATCGTCGGGCTCACCAGTCCTGACGAACAAACGGTGCGCGGGGTATATCTCGTGATGGAACCGACCGCATGGGCCGTCCTCGTCCCGCTGGCGTTCGCGTCGCTCGTCACCGGAATCGTCCAGGGACTCGGCACGACATGGGGACTCTTCCGGCACTACTGGGTCATTTTCAAGCTGATCCTCACCGTGTTTGCGACCGCCATCCTGCTCGTCTACATGGAGACGTTTCGCATCATGGCTCGGATCGCGGCCGACCCGGCCGCCGATCTCGCCTCGGTGCGGAACGCGTCTCCAAGATTCCACGCCTTGCTCGCCCTGTTTGTGCTGCTCGTGACCACCCTGCTGGCGATTTATAAGCCGCGCGGCGTGACGGCGTACGGCCGCCGCAAACAGCTCGAGCAGCGGAAGCGAACCAACGCGATGCTCCCCCGAGCGCTCCGCGGCTATAATTCCGAGTAGCGTCTGTCGAGGGAGAAAGAAACATGTCTCGCAAGCTAATCGCAACTGCATTGGGCGTTCTCGCTTTGGCTACGAGCGCGTGCGATCAAGCGCCCAATGAGCCCACCCGGCTTTCTGCGACAGATCAGTTCGCTGCGGCACTGCGCGCGCAGGGATTGAGCGTGAGGATCGAAGGTGCCCTTCCGAGTTGGACCACGCCCTATTTTTCTCCCCAAGCCACACAGCTCGCCGCGCCGATCTCCGAAGTACACGGCCCGGCGCGAATTCTGCTCTTCGAGTACGAGCGCGAAGCCGATGCCGTGGCAGAAGCCGCGAACGTTCGGCCCGATGGACAACCGAGCCGGACGGCGTTGATCACATGGGTCGCGACGCCTCGCTTCTATCGCCAGGGACGGCTCATCGCTCTCTATGTCGGATGCGATGCGAGGATTCTAGGGGCGCTCCAGAATGTGGCAGGACCGCCGTTCGTCGTGGGCTCGACCCCTTGCACTCTCTCAGGACTCTGAGCGGTCCATAATGCTCCCTATGTTCCGTGCGAGCCTTGTCGGGAAGACACGCAACTCACTACTGATTGCGTTCACGATAGGTATCGCCGCACTCGCCGTTGTCGGTCTGGCCGCGCACGAATTCTGGGTCACGGCTGCGCGATGGCAAGTCGCGCCGAGTGGGCGGCTCACCATCCTTGCGAACGTCGGCAGCGTGTTTCCTGCCGCTGACAGTTTCACCACGCCGGATCGGGTCGCCTCGGTGCGGCTGGTCGGCCCTCAGACCGACCTCACGATCCCGCCGCCGTATCGGCGCGAAGCGGATTCACTCGCAGCCGACATCGCCGCGCCGTCTACCCCAGGGACGTACGTGGGGGTGTTCGCTATCAGACCTCGGACGGCGGAGAAGAGCGGCGCCGTGTTCGAAGAGCACCTGAAGCACCAGGGTCTCAGACAGGTGGCGGCCGAACGCGCCGCGCGCGGTGAGACAGCGAAGGCGGTGCGTGAGCGCTATTCCCGTTATGGGAAGACGCTCATCACAGTTGGATCGGGAGGCGATCGCTCGGCGGCGACTCGGCCACTCGGTCTGAAGCTCGAACTGGTCCCGCTCGTCGATCCAACAGGGCTTGCCGCCGGTTCCCGGCTGCGCGTGCGGCTCCTGTTGGACGGCAAGCCGTTGCCGGGAGCGCTGGCCGGCGCGATCTATGCCGGCTCGAAGGTCGCGCCGGATCAGTGGCCGCTGACAGCGGTGACCGATGCCCGCGGCGAGGCCGAGTTTCTCCTCGAGCATCGCGGACCGTGGCTCGTTCGCGCGGTGACCATGCAGCGGCGCGAGGACGAGTTAGGACCTGACGCGGCGGACTGGGAAACGTACTGGGCCTCGCTGACGTTTCGGCTCCGTCAATAGGTTCACGCGCCGTATTTCTTCACTTAATCCAGCCAGCCGTCCACGCAACGGCGGCGTACCGTGCCGCCTTGCCGGCGATCGTCCAGACGGAGAATGCCTTGAACGGCATTCCCACTGCGCCTGCGGCCGCGACGAGCACATCACCGATCAGTGGCACCCATGACAGCAGCATCGCGGGCGCGCCATAACGGTTGATCAGCCGCAGTGCGCGTTGCTGTCTCTGCGACACAGGCAGGGCCGCCGCCGTGCGCTGCCGTGCGAAGCGCCCCAGCGCAAACGTTGTGCATGCGCCAAAGTAGTTGCCGGCCGTCGCTACGAAGAGGAGCGGCGCGATCGGATAACCGTCACGTACGAGGAAAACCAGCGCAGGCTCTGACCCGAGCGGCAGTATCGTCGCCGCCAGAAAGCTCCACCCGAAGAGCGTCAGGTAAGCCATCCGGCGGCAGTCTTGACCTTTCATGCAGGCGCAGGGCGGGATTGCCGAGCGCGTGGGGAGCTGGCGCGTGTGAGAAGCACGGCACCTATCGCCCCAAGAATGAATGCAAGAATCTGCGCCAGGGTGAATCCGAAGAGGAGGGGCTCGTTGACGCGAATGAATTCGAGAAGGAACCGGAAGCCGCCCGCGAACAGAAAGTACTGCCCCAGAAGAGCCTGGTCGGCCACGCCGCGCTTCCGGCTGCGGATTAGCCACCAGGCGAGTCCGAGAAGGAAAATCGCTTCGTAGCTTTGCGTCGGATGAACTGGGACGTCGGTCGGCGGCAGTCCGTTCGGGAAGGCGACCGCCCACGGCAGATCGCTGGGCGTGCCGTAATCGTCGCCGACCAGGAAGCATCCGATGCGGCCCAACATCTGGCCGACGGCCAGCGCCGGCGCGGCTGCTGCAAGTGTCGGCACCAGCGGCGCGCGCATGATCGCGATGGCGATGAGACCGGATCCCACTCCGCCGATGACCCCGCCAAACCAGCTGAGACCACCGCGGCTGAAGAGCAGGTCCGCGACGGGCGCGGTGTCCGCGAATTCCACGACCCAGATGATTTTGGCGCCTAGTAAGCCACCGGCCGCACCAACGATGGCCGCGTTCTCGAGATTCGCGGGCAAGCCGCGCGCCGCGAGTTCCCGACGGAACACCCAGAGGCCGGCCAGGAACCCCAGGGCCACCATGACGCCGAAGCTGGTGATCTCGAGGTTCCCGATCCGGCCGATGACTGGGTACATCGCTACATGCCTGTCTACAGACCGCCGGCGGGCCGGCGAGCGCGGGCCGATGTATGTGCGTGCCGAATCTTCCAGGCGCCGTCGGCGCCTTTAAGCAAAACCAGTGTCTCCAATCCGCCGCTGTCCAGCGTGCGCTCGCCCATCTTGGCCTTGATGAAGTAGAGCGACGTGACGTACGCCGTGTTCGGGCTGAGCACGTGCACCTTGCGCTCCGTGTGACCGAACTGAAGATTCTCAAACGCCTTCAGCTCCGGACCCAGATGCGTGTCGCGGTAGTCGGCCCATCCGTTGTCGATGCCGCCACCTTCGTAGATCGTCACGTCGGGGTGGTAGTAGTTTCCGAGCTTCTCGAGATCCTTCGCGATAAAGGCCGCGTCGTAGCCATCGAGCCACTTCGAGATGCGGTCGGCTTCGTCATTGCCAGCCTGCGTCGAACGTGCAGCCGCATCGGTCGGGATCAGCTTCGTCACGGGCCCGGTGCGCCGTCCCGCGCCTGGGGCATCGACCCAGCTCGTTGTCGTACCATCGGCAAAGTTCTGGTGCGCCTTCCAGAGAATGGCCTCGCCAGACGACGGGTTCTTCGCATGGAACATGAATTCGGCCGATTCCTTCGGCTTGATCTCGCGGGTCCATGTGATCTCGACGATGCGGTCGCCCTCGCGTTTGACATCGACGGTGCCGACCGACGGCTTCGGCACATCCAGCACCGTGACGCCTGCGGGAACCTCGAATCGCACCGACGTCGTCGACACGGCGCCTTCGGTTGGAACGCGAACGCTGTAGTGTTCCTCCGCGTTGAGCTTTGATTCGCGTGGCCGCACGCCCACATGCGCGGCCGCGATGGCCGGCACGGCGAGCACGAATGTCGTGAACGCAATCAGTCGTCTCATCTGCATCTCCCATCGGGATCCGGGTTCACTTCGTTGCAGCCGGCGCGACACCGACTTCGATAATCTTCGCCGTCAGGTCCGTGTCCGAGATGACCGTCGCCACGACCCGTGTCCCGACCGCGACATCCGCGGCCTTCATGGCCTTCTTGTTTTTCGTGACCTTCGTGGTCTTTGCAAGCTTGATCGTATGCTCCTTGCCGGCTCTGTCTTTGACGATGACGTGCTCCGTCGTCACCTTCATGACCGTGCCCATGACCTTGTGATTCGGATGCGCGAGGGCGGCGCCGCTCATGAGCAGCAGGCCGAAGATCGCCAATCCGGCGAGTCGTTTGAGTGTCTTTGTCATCGCGTCCCCATTGTCGCCTGAATCAGTGCCCGTGTCCGGACGGACGGGGAGCCGGCACTGCCGCCGGATCTCCGCCGCCCCGCAGGAACTCTTCTTCCTCGAGCCGCCGCAGCCAGGCTTCCACCGACATCGGGTTGAGCTCCGCCATATGCTCCAGCTCTTCTTCCGTGAGCTTCGGAACCCGGCGAATGAACTGCACCAGATGCCACGTTGCACGCTCGCCGTCCGGTGTGCCGGTTCCGAAGCCGGGCATCCCGGTAAACGGCACACCCTGCTCGATGATGTAGAACAGCTCCCCGTCGGTCAGGTTCTGCGTGGCGGCGAGTCGCATGTCGGGCGGCTTCGGGTACAGCCCGCGGCCGATCTCGTTCTGTCCCGCGCCGTCGTTGCTGTGGCACGTCGCGCAGTGGTCCGCGAAGTGCGCGAGACCGTAGCGGAAGTTCTCCTCCGTTTGAGGCTCCGGATTGACGCGATCGCGTGCGTCCCCTGGAATCGCCAACCGACGGAGACGCAGCGCGAGAGCCGTCTCGATCGGTCCCGGCTCCTTGCGCGCGTCGAACCCGTGCCCGTTGACATACGCGTACAGCCCGATGGTCGCGATGAAGAAGACCATCGCCAGCACCAGCAGGATGCGCGCGCGCCTGCTCATTTGCCGGAGCCTTTCCGCGACTTCAGATAGGTCTCGGGGTTCAGCAGGAAGCGCAGGCGCTCCGCATTCGTGCAGAAGTAGTACCGCTTGCCTTTGTAGGTCGTGCTGGGTGCGTTATCCGGATCGATCGTGGGTGAGCAGACCAGCTTCTTCGGGTCCTCCGCCATGACCACCAGTTCGCGCGATGGCGCATCGTGCCCGGCGTGCGGGTCGGCCGGCTTCGCAGCCGGCCTCGGTGAAGGTTTCGCGGCCGGTTTGTGAGCGGCGTGAGGATCCGCAGGCTTTGGTGCGGGCTTGGCCGCGGCCGTTGGAGCCGCGGCAGCGGGCGGCGTCACGTGACCCGCGTGCGGATCGGCCGCTGGCCGCGCGGCAACATCGGGCGTGGGCGTTGGCGCTGGCTTCGCGGCCGGATGTTCATGCACTGGCGCAGCCCCGGGTCCGGTAGGCCCCGCATGCGTCATCGTCATTCGCATCGCCGCGGGCCGCAGCGTGAGATAGACCCCGACGCCAGGGCTGGCGCGATCTCCATAGAACGGTTCCAGCGCGCGCGGTACGAAGGACAGCGATGCCGTGAAGCCGATTCCTGGCTTCAGATCCTGCCAGGCGTCGAAGTAGCGCGTGTATCCCGCCTGTAGCTTGCTGACGGTAAACACTTCTTCGCCTTCCGCGTGGTGGTCGCCTGGCACATCCAAATCGTGGGCAGTCTTGCCCGCGACCTCGAAGCGGCCAAACCAGGAATCGCGATCCCGAAGCGTGAGATTTGTCTCGAGCAGAAGCGCGTTCGTCGCCTGACCGGATTCGGCATTCCGGCCCCAGGCAATCGTGCTCGCCCAGATTCCATTCTCATCGCGAAGGCGATGGTACGTGGCCGACGCGGTGAGCCGCGTCACGTCGACGCGCGGTCCGCCCTCTTCGCCCGGTTCGGCTTCCTTCAACCGGCCGCCGGAAAACTGCAGCGCAAGATTGCTCGTCGGCATGTACCACACGCGGCCGGACACCGAATCGAGCGGCGCGAAATCGAATCCGGTGCGCTCCTCATCGGGCTCGCGGCCATTGAACACTGACGCCTCGGCCTTCCAGCGCGAGTTGTACACGCCCGCTGTGGCGACACCAAAGGTGATGTGCGTGGCGTCGAGCCAGTGATGCGTGATTGGCGCCAGCAGGTTCGGCATCGCCGAGATCCGGTGTGGGTACGCGACCGGCCCTAGCGCCGGTTCACCCGCCGGCCCGCCGTACACCTGCCAGCGCAAATCGCCCCTCAGAGGCGCGTCGTACAAGGCGGCGACCTCCATGAACAGATCGTGCTGATGCTGGCGATCGTGAATCGGCTCGCCATCACAGAGCTCGCCGGTCGCAAGAAGGTCGGGATAGCCGCAGCCGCCAATCGTGGCCGGCTCGAAGCTGAACATGCCGCGAAGCGAAAGGCGGCCTGTTCCAATCGTTCGCTCCGCCATCCCCATCACCCAGTTGATGCTCCCGAACTGATCAGAACCGCGATCACTTCCATCGTCCAGGTACTGCAGGAATCCATTGCCATGGGCCATGAACTGCCATTGGCCGCGCTGTCTGTGAATCGCGTACATGAGCGATGCATCCGGCAACCACGCTGTTCCAGACCCTTCGCGCGCGCCCGGCATGGTCTGCTGCGGCGGCGGAGCTTCATGTTGATGCTGTTGGCCTGCAGGCGCAGCAGGCTTTGCTGTCTGCGCCGCGGCCGTCTGCGTAGACAACACCAGGTAGAGCGTGCCGATGGCAAGGATCGGCATGATACGAGCGCACATGAACGAAACTCCTGTAGGACGAACGACGAATGGGACGCAGCTACAACCGGCTGCGCAAGATGCGAAGGAAGTGTGGCGGGTTAGATTCGGAGGGCTTCGATAAACCGAGCCGCGGCGCCCGGAGGTGCGAGGTCATGGGCCGATACGTGCGCACGGATCGAACCGCCTGCGATCACTAGCTTGACGACGAAGGTGCCTGTTGCGACGGCCGCGGTCGCCAACAGGCTGCTGCGGGATGCTTCTGCCCGCAGCGCAGGCGGGGGGAACTGCGCACGCTGCGTGCAATCATGCGCGCCTGTCATGATGCCGGTTTCCGCGGATTGATCATCTGCCGCGGCGCCGTGGCAATTCGCTGAGACAGCAGGCAGGGCCTGCGCGGCCGCGCACTGGAAGGTGCAGGGCAGAGCAGCGACCGGCGCTCCGAGAAGCGCAAGCACCAGGCCGATTGCCGCAGAGGTTCGAAGCCGCATCCATTCTCACTATACCGCGATCGATGATCAGACAAGCTCGAGCATCGTGCATGGCCTGATTCCCGGGGACCTCTCGATCCGAGCCAGCGTCTCAACCTGTGAGTTGACACCTCTAGTGCCGAACCCTCATGCTAGCGCCGTGCGGTCGATACATCGGCTGGCCTCGGTGCTCGCCCTGGTGGCGTTCATGTCGCTGCAGACCGCGGCGGCGGCCGCGTGCATAGGATGGCAGAGCACCGCCCAGGCACGGGCGGCATGCTGCGCGAATTGCGCCATGCACGAGCCGGCGAATACGGCCATTGTCACAATCGATCAAGCCAGCGCTGATCGCTGCTGCGCCGCGTCTGAATCGGACGACTCGAGTACGCCGGGAGCGGCATTCGCCCCCAGTATTTCAGCTGCCGTTTTGGGTACGCCGGCGATTCTGCCGGCCGCGCAGCCCTCAAGGCTCTTGACCGGAAGGACGGAGGACAGCGCCCCTGCCCCTCGCCTCCGCGTTTCGAAGCACGTCCTGCTTTCCGTCTTCCTCGTTTAACCCACGACAGGCGTAGTGTGTCCGCACGAGCACGAGGTGTGCATCGGGCGGTCTGACGCGCGCCAAGACGCGCGCACTAACCAGTGTCGTGACCGATGATCAACAAGCTATTCCTTCTCTTATTCGTCCTCGTTCCACCTGGCCCCACGCCAGCATCAGCCGTGCCTCAGGATCCGGTGCAAACGTACGCGCGCCGGCCCGTTTACGAAGGTCCTCCCCTGAGCCTTCAGGCGGCCGTCGACGAGGCGCTCGTACGGAATCCGGACCTGATTGCTCTCCGCGCGCAGTTCGAAGCGGCCCGGCATCGGCCTGCACAGGACCGTTCGCTCGCGCCCCCGACCTTCGAGGCGCAGATCTGGCAGTGGCCGCTGAACACGCTCAATCCGGCAAACGTGAACATGTACATGTTCACGGCCGGGCAGGACATTCCCGGCCGCGGCAAGCGCGCGCTCCGCGCCTCTGTCGCCGAAAAGGATGTGCAGTTGGCCGAGGCCGATATCGCCGTCCAGGCCCGCGACGTGATCGATCGCGTTAAACGCGCCTATGCAGAACTCTTTCTCACGCGCAAGGCGATTGAGGTGAACCACGACAGCCTCGATCTGCTCCGCCAGTTCGCCGACATCACGTCGGTGAAATACACCACGGGACGGAGCTCGCAGCAGGAGACGATGAAGGCCATCGTCGAGATTTCGACGCTGCACGACCATCTCGTGACGCTGCAGCAACGCGCGGCGCTTGCCGAAGCGCAGCTCAATACGCTTCTCGACCGCCGCCCCGAGGCGCCGATTGGCCCGCTTGCCGAGCCGCGGGAGCGTGTGCTGTTGCCGGCAACAGCCGCCTTGCAGCAGCTGGCCCTGGAGCAGCAGCCGGAACTTCGGGTCGCGCAGCTGGGCATCGAGCGATCGGCTGCCGCGCTCGCGGTGGCGACGCGCGACTACAAGCCTGATTTCTTCGTGGGCGGCGGATACATGCTGATGCCGCGCGACACCGACGCCTGGACTGCCACGGTCGGAATCACCTGGCCGTCGGCGCCTTGGTCGCGGGGACGACTCGACGCCAGGAAAGCGGAAGCCACTGCCGACGTGGAGGCCGCACGCGCGCGGCACCGGGTAGTGGAGAACAACATTCGGTTCGCCGTCCAGGACGCGTACGTTCGCGTCAAGAGCGCGGAGCAGCGCGCGTCGCTGCTCCGCACGACAGTCGTCCCTCAGTCGCGTCAGACACTCGAGGTCGCCAGAGTTGGTTACCAGGCTGACCGCGTCGACTTTCTCGCACTGCTCGACGATCAGCGAGCGCTGCTGGAAGCGCAGCTCGATTACTACCGCGCCCTGAGCGATCTGGAGCAGGCCCTGGCGGATCTCGAACGCGCGATCGGCGCGGACATCACGCCGCAGATGCTTGGCGCGGTGGATGTGAGAGAGGCAGGCAAGTGAGACGCACCGTCATCGCCCGCGCCGCCTTCGCCGGCACGCTGTTGGTGTCGCTCCTCGCGATTGTCGCGATTCTCTACGCCATCGGCCGGAGCCTGGACGGCGACCCGGCGGTCGAGGAAACACCAGCGCCTCGTGCGAGCGAGAACAGACCTCTAGTCGACCCCAGGGCCGAAGTCACGCTCGATCTGCGCCGGCAGCAGTTGATCGGCGTGCGCACGGCCACGGTCACGCGCGAACCGTTCGACAAGACGATCCGCACCGTAGGCATCGTCAAGTACGACGAAACCAGGATTGCAGATGTCAATCTGAAGATCGAGGGCTGGATTCGCAACCTGTTCGTCGAATCCCCGGGCCAGGCGGTGCGCCGTGGACAGCCGCTGTTCACGCTGTACAGCCCTGAGCTGCTGACCACACAGCAGGAATATCTCCTGGCATTGCGCACACGCGAGCACATGCAGCAGTCGCAGGTGCCCGACGCGCGCGAGTACGCCGATCGGCTCGTGGAGGCGGCCCGGCAGCGGCTCGCGCTCTGGGACCTATCTCCCGACCAGATCCGTGCGCTCGAGACGACGCGCCAGGCCCAGACGGCGTTGACGTTCCGATCTCCGGCCAGCGGCGTTGTCACCGAGAAGCAGGCCGTGCAGGGGATGCACGTTACGCCAGGACAGAGCCTGTACAAGATCGCGGATGTCTCTGTCGTGTGGGTGGAGGCAGACGTGTACGAGGCGGAGATCGCGCTGATCAAACCAGGCCAGCGCGCCGCGGTCACCCTTGACGCCTATCCTGGCGAACGGCTCTTCGGGCAGGCCATCTTCATCTACCCGTATGTGGAAGAGAACACGCGTACCGTAAGGGTCCGCTTCGGCTTCGACAATCGGCGCGGCCGTCTCAAACCAGGGATGTTCGCCAATGTCGAGATTCACGCGCCGATCGGCGTGGGTCTGACGATCCCCGCCGATGCTGTCCTCGATTCGGGCACGCGTCAGCTCGTGTTCGTGGCCGAGGGCGATGGGTACTTTCAGCCGCGCGATGTGAAAGTGGGCCAGCGGCTCGGCGACAAGGTCCAGATCCTCGAAGGGCTCAAAGAGGGTGAACAGGTTGCCGCCGGCGCCGCGTTCTTCCTCGATTCCGAGAGCCAGCTGCGCGCCTCGATCCAGGGCTTCGAGCCTGCGCCGCGCATCGAAGGCGGGGCGGCGCGGCAGCAGATGGACATCACGTTCCGATCGCAGCCCGATCCTCCGCAGACCGGCGACAACGTCTTCGAGGTCACGGTGAAAAGCGCGGATGGGCAGCCCGTCGCCGACGCGGACGTCTCCGTGGTGTTCTTCATGGCGGCGATGCCGTCGATGAGCATGCCGGCGATGAAGAACGAAGCGAAGCTCGCGCCGGCCGGTAACGGCGTCTATCGAGGCACCGGACAGGTGATGATGGCCGGCCGGTGGGACGTGACGGTGGTGGTGAGTCGCGGCGGCCAGCGCCTTGGCAGCAAACAGTTCGGCGTGGTCGCCCGATGATCGAACGGATCATCGACGCCTGCGCGGCGAATCGCTTCATGGTCTTCACGGGCACGGTCGTGCTGACCCTGTGGGGCGCGTGGGCCATGATGGCGACTCCGGTCGACGCGGTGCCCGACATCTCCGACGTGCAGGTGATCGTCTCGACAGAGTGGGTGGGCCGCAGCCCCGATCTGATCGAAGATCAGATCACCTACCCCATCGTCACGGCGCTGATTTCGACGCCGAACGTGAAGACCGTGCGCGGCTTCACTGATTTCGGGATCTCGTACGTGTACGTCATTTTTGAGGACGGCACGGATATGTACTGGGCGCGCAGCCGCGTCGTCGAGTACCTGCAGGGCATCCGCGGCCAGCTGCCAGAGGGCGTCAATCCGGTGATCGGTCCCGACGCTACTGGCGTCGGATGGGTATTCGAGTACGCGCTTGTCGACGACACCGGTCAGCACACGCTCGCAGACTTGCGCGGTTTCCAGGACTGGTATCTGCGCTACTGGCTTGCCGCCGTGCCTGGCGTGGCAGAGGTCGCCAGCATCGGCGGCTTCGTCAAGCAGTACCAGGTGAACCTGGACCCCAACAAGCTGGCGGCGTATGACCTCGCCGTCAAGGATGTCGTGCGCGCCATCAAGGCAAGCAACAACGAGGTCGAAGGCCGGCTGCTCGAATTCTCGGGACGCGAGTACATGGTCCGCGGGCGCGGATATCTGACCTCCCTGGACGACATCCGGCAGGTGTCGCTCGGCGCCACGGCTGCAGGCGCGCCCATTCGCGTGGCCGATGTCGCCGACGTGGCCCTCGGCCCCGACATCCGTCGCGGCGTCGCGGAGCTCGATGGCAAAGGCGAGGTCGTCGGCGGCATCGTCGTGATGCGCTTCGGTGAGAACGCGCTGAAAGTGATCGACCGCGTCAAGGCGAAGCTGATCGAAGTGCAGGGCGCGCTGCCGCCGGGCGTGCGGATCGTACCCACCTATGACCGGTCGTGGCTCATCGGCGAATCGATCGGCTCGCTGCGAAAGACGCTGATCGAGGAGGCGATCGTCGTCTCGCTCGTGATCATTATCTTTCTGTTCCATTTTCGATCGGCGCTCATCCCGATTCTGGCGCTTCCGATCGCGGTGCTCGCGTCGTTCATTCCCATGTACTACCTGGGCGTGACGGCGAACATCATGTCGCTCGGCGGCATCGCGCTCGCGATCGGCGTGCTCGTTGACGCGTCAATCGTGATGGTGGAGAACGCGTACCGGCATGTCTCAGAACCGGTGGAGGGGCACGCTGCGCCGCCATCACCAGACGACCAGCCCCGCGTGGTGATCGCCGCGGCCAGGCAGGTGGGCCGTGCCATCTTCTTCTCGCTCGCGATCATCATCGTGTCGTTCGTGCCGGTCTTTCTGCTCGAGGCGCAGGAAGGCCGCATGTTCCGGCCCCTCGCCTTCACGAAGACCTTCGCGATGGTCTTTGCCTCCATCCTGTCGATCACGCTCGTGCCGGTGCTGATGACGATCTTCATTCGCGGGAAGAAGCTGCGGCCGGAATCGGACAATCCGGTCTCGCGCTTCTTCACGCGACTGTATGCACCCGTGCTGCGGCTCGCGCTCGGCTGGAGGTGGACGGCGCTGCTCATCAACTTCGCGGTGATCCCCCTGACGATCCCGCTGGTGTTCGTCATCGGCAGCGAGTTCATGCCACCCCTCTATGAAGGTTCGCTGCTGTACATGCCGACAGCGCCGCCGGGCCTCTCGGTGGGTGAGGCGACGCGGATGCTGCAGGTGCAGGACAAGGTTCTGCGTCAGTTTCCGGAAGTCACGCGTGTGTTTGGCACCGTCGGGCGCGCGACGACGTCGACCGACAACACGCCGATGGGCATGGTGAACACCATCGTCGAGCTGAAGCCGAAGGCCGAGTGGCGTCCTGGCCTCACCTACGAAGAACTGCAGGCGGAGATGGACGCCGCGCTGCAGTTCCCGGGCTTTCCGAACACCTGGACGCAGCCGATTCGTAACCGTCTCGACATGCTGCTGACGGGCATCAAGACTCCGGTGGGCATCAAAATTTTTGGAGCGGATCTGAACGAGATCCAGCGCATCGGCCGCGAGATCGAGCAGGTCCTACAGCAGGTGCCTGGCACGCGCAGCGTGTATGCCGAGCGCGTCGCGCAGGGCTACTTCACGGATATTCGCATCGACCGCGAGGCGATCGCGCGCCATAGCCTCACGATCGAAGACGTCCAGGACGTCATTCAAGCCGCCATCGGCGGCGAGAACATCACCCGCACAATCGAGGGGCGCGAACGTTACCCGGTCAACGTTCGCTATGCCCGCGGCTTCCGCGACGACATTCCGGCGCTCGAGCGCGTCCTCGTCAAGACGCGCGTGGGCGGACACGTGCCGCTCGGACAGCTCGCGGAGATCACGCTGACGACAGGCCCGGCCATGATTCGCGACGAGAATGCGCAGCTGGCCGGGTACGTCTACGTCGATACGGTCTCGAGCGACATTGGCGGGTACGTCGGCGCAGCGCAGAACGCGATCGCCGAACGGATCTCGCTGCCGCCGGGATACACGCTGCAGTGGACCGGCCAGTACGAATTTCAGGTGCGCGCACGCGAGCGTTTGAAGATTCTCATTCCGATCGTCTTCGGCATCATCTTCCTGCTTCTCTACATGACCTTCCACTCGGTGTCGGAGGCCATGATCGTGATGCTCTCGGTCGTCTATGCGATGACCGGCGGCGTGATCCTGCAGTGGCTGCTCGGTTACAACTTTTCAGTAGCCGTGTGGGTCGGCTACATCGCGCTTTACGGTGTGGCCGTGCAAACGGGCGTCGTGATGGTCGTCTATCTCCACGAGGCGTTGAACCGGCGGCTCACGCGCGGCGGCGAGATCACGGAAAAGGACATCTGGGAGGCAACAGTCGCAGGATCGGTCCTGCGCCTGCGACCGAAGCTCATGACTGTCTCCGTCGTCATCGCGAGTCTGCTCCCGATCATGTGGAGCAGCGGCGTCGGGTCGGACGTCATGAAGCCGATCACGGCGCCGATTCTCGGCGGCATGATCACGTCGACCATCCATGTGCTGATCATCACGCCGGTCATCTTCTACATCATGAAAGTGCGGGAGCTGCGAAGAGGCAAGCTGGCCACATCGGGCTGATATGGAGATGGCATGGAGCAGGGAAGGACGGCCGGTCCGATGAAGCATGATGCCGACGCGATGATCCGCGAGATGCGCGCGCCGTGGCTGTGGACGAACGCCACGATCATCCTGCTCGGTCTCTGGCTGATGACGTCGCCCCGGACGTTCGGCTACACGAGCACGGCGATGATTTGGAGCGACATCATCAGCGGCGCGCTCCTCGTCGTGCTTGCGGGCGCGGCGTTTGCGCCGCGATGGGATTTCTATGGCCGATGGGGTGTCGCGTTTGTCGGAACGTGGCTGCAGTTTGCGCCGCTGATCTTCTGGGCGCCAACAGCGGCCGCGTACATCACCGACACACTCGTCGGAGCGTGCGCCATGACGCTGTCCATCCTGGTCCCGATGATGCCCGGCATGGCGCATCACATGGCCATGATGAAGCCGGGACCGGACGTGCCGCCAGGCTGGACGTACAACCCGTCGACATGGCACCAGCGAGCGCCGATGATCGGCCTCGGATTCATCGGATGGCTGATTTCCCGGTACCTCGCGGCATTCCAGCTCGGCTACATCGACACGGTCTGGGAACCATTCTTCGGCGAAGGCACCCGGCGCGTGCTGACGTCCGAGATGTCACAGATGTGGCGCATCTCGGATGCCGGGCTGGGCGCGACCGCCTACACGTTCGAGATGCTGATGGCCTGGATGGGTGGCAAGACGCGGTGGCGCTCGATGCCCTGGATGGTCGCGTTCTTCTTCATCCTGGTCGTGCCGCTCGGCCTCACGCACATCCTGCTGGTGATTTCGCAGCCGGTTGTCGTGGGGGCGTGGTGCACGCTCTGCCTGGCCGCCGCCGGCGTCATGCTCCTCATGATTCCGTTCACGGTCGATGAGGTGATCGCGATGGCGCAGTTCCTGCGCGAGCGCGTTCGCGCCGGCAAGTCGCTGTGGCGGACGTTCTGGGTCGGCGACACGATGCAGGGGGAAGGTCCGGATGAACGGACGCCGGCGTACGGCGCACCTGTTGGCGCCCTCCTGCCGCCCGCCGTGTGGGGCGTCACACTGCCATGGACGCTTGCCGCCAGTGTGCTCGCCGGACTCTGGCTGATGTTCGCCCCTGCGATGTTCGGAAGCGAAGGCCGCGCCGCGAGCAGTGACCATGTCGTGGGCGCGCTGATCGTGACGGTTGCCGCCATCAGCACGGCGGAAGTCATTCGGGCGTTCCGGTTCCTGAATGTGCTCTTTGGCGCCTGGTTGATCCTTGCAGCGTTCGCCCTCGACGGCGCCTCAGATGCCGGCCGGTGGAACACTATCGCCGCCGGCGTTCTCGTCATCGTCCTCACGTTACCGCGCGGCTCGGTCCGCGAGCGGTACGCCGCATGGGATCGGATGATTCGATGAGGACGATCGACACGCGGCAGCCGCGTGATCCACAGATTGTTGTCGTGACCGGCGCGTCCAGCGGCGTCGGTCGTGCCGTCGCGGGGGGGGGGGGGGGGGGGGG
>JBBDWL010000099.1:43814-100065 GCA_040902895.1 Vicinamibacterales bacterium
GCGCCTTCGGCGCGCGAGGCGCTCATGTCGCGCTTGTCGCACGCACCACCGAGGCGCTCGAAGCCTGCGCGCGCGAGATCGAAGAGGCGGGCGGGGACGCACTGGTGTGCGCCGCGGATGTGTCCGACGCAGCCGCGGTCGAGCGCGCCGCGGCAGCGGCCGAGGCGCGCTGGGGGCGGATCGACGTGTGGGTCAACGCCGCGATGGCCACCGTGTTCGCGCCCGTGGAAAACACGACGCCGGCAGAGTATCGCCGCGTCACCGAAGTGACGTATCTGGGCTACGTGCACGGCACGCTTGCCGCGCTGCAGCGGATGCGGCGGCGCGATGCAGGCACGATCGTCCAGGTCGGGTCGGCGCTGGCCTTCCGCTCCATACCGCTGCAGAGCGCGTACTGCGCCGCGAAGGCGGCCATCCGCGCGTTCACGGATTCGCTGCGTACCGAGTTGATTCACGATCGGAGCGCAGTGCGGCTCACACAGGTCCATCTGCCGGCGGTCAATACGCCCCAGTCGGAACGGCAGCGCAACAAGATGCCGAATCGGCAGCAGCCGGTGCCGCCGCTGTTCAGCCCTGAGGCGATTGCGGAGGCGATCCTTTGGGCCGCCGATCACGCGCCGCGGCAGATGCTCGTCGGAATGCAGACCGTCAAAGCCGTCTGGGGACAGAAGTTCATTCCGGGCCCCCTGGATCGCTATCTCGCCCGCGCCGGGTGGGAGCCGCAGTTCGTCGACGCGCCCAACGATCAGCGCGCCGACATGCTGTTCGAGACCTTGCCCGGAGATCCAGGCGCGCACGGCCCATTCCGCGATCGCGAACGGCAGCGGGATTGGCAGATGCGGCTGCGCATGGGCGGCTGGTTCCGCGGATTTCAACGACGCAAGAGATAACCGAGTACAGGAGAGAAACCATGACACGACTGATATCGACGGCCATCGCGTTCACGTTCGTCGCTCTCGGCGCCGCCTCATGCGGGAGGGACGAGGACGCTCCGCCTGCCTCGGCGCCGGCGGTTGGTGCGACACAACCTTTGGACATCACGTTCAGGACCGAGCCCGACCCGCCGAAGTCGGGCGAGACGACGCTCGAAGCAAACGTGAAAGGCTCCAATGGCCAACCGGTCACCGACGCCGAGGTGTCGGCCGAGTTCTACATGGCGTCGATGCCCGAAGTGAAGATGCCGGAAATGCGGAACACGATCGCGCTCCAGCACGAGGGCGGCGGACGGTATCGGGGCAAAGGCAGCATCATGATGGCCGGCAAGTGGGACGTGACGGTGACCGTGAAGCGCCACGGCGAAGAGGTGGGCAAACGCACGTTGACCATCACCGCGCAGTAAAGGTTGTAGGACGAGCTTGACTCTGGAGGCGGCTCCAGAGTCCATACTGAGGGTCATGTCCTCTTGCTGCGCAGCCCCGCCGGAGTCTGCATCGCGTGGGTCCGGGCTTTGCCCGGTCAGCGGCACGAGGGGCGTCCGCGTTCCGCTCGAGACCATCAAAGCGCTTCTCACGCCGGCCGCGATGCGCCACGTCACGCACGCGACACACCGTTTCTGCGCCGATCCTGGCTGCGACGTTGTGTACTTCGCGGAGGATGGCCGGATCTACCGCACCGCGGATGTTCGGGTGAAAGTCTGGCAGAAGGAGCCGCTCGGCGCGCGCATCGTCTGCTACTGCTTTGGGGAGAATGAAGCGGATATCAGGGCAGAGATCGAGACGGCGGGGAAGTCGGAGGCCGGCAATCGCGTGAGAGCGCATATCGCGGCCGGCCGGTGCGCATGCGAGGTGCGCAACCCGCGCGGCGCGTGCTGTCTCGGTGACGTGGCGGCGGCTGTGAGGCGCGCGGTCGAATCACCTGCGGTCGAAAACAGGACGACGGTCTGACGGCATGGATCGCACGTTTCACATTGGCGAGCTCGCCGCGCGCAGCGGCCTCACGGCAGACGCCGTGCGCTATTACGAGCGTCTCGGCCTGCTTCCGCCGGCGCAGCGGACCGCAGGCGGCTTTCGCATCTACGCCGAACCGGCGCTTGCCAGGCTGCGCTTCATCAGGCAGGCGCAGACACTCGGGCTGAGCCTGCAGGAGATCCGCCAGCTCGTGACCCATCACGACGAGAACGGCGTGAAGCGCTGCCGGCGGGTCCGCGATCTGTTGCAGTCGAAGCTTTCAGTACTGGATGCCAGGCTCGCCGAGATGCAGCATTTTCGCGGCACGCTCACCGAGTACCTCGCGGCGTGCGAGCACGAGCTGGCACGCCCGGCCAGGAGAGGCGATCGCAGAGGCGGGCCATGTTGCCCGGTGATTCAAACATTGGGTGCGAAACAGGGATGAAGACCCTGGCCGCCTCCATTGCTGCCGCGGTCGGCGCGTCTGCGTGCTGCCTCGGTCCGGTGGCGTTCACCGCGGCTGGAGCCGGCGCGCTGAGCGCCGCCGCGGTGAGGCTCGAGCCGCTCCGGCCCTGGTTTCTGGGTCTGACGCTGGTGCTGCTCGCGGCCGGTTTCTATTCGGCGTATGGGCCGCCGGCGTCGCGCGCCTGTGCACCCGCGGGTGGGTGTCCGCCGGCGTCTATGCGGCGGCGGAACGTGGCGCTCTGGATCGTCGCGGCGGTCGTGATGGTGATTGCCGCGTTTCCGTACTACGTTAGTTGGTTGATATGAGGCTGGAGGAATGCTGATGCGATCGAAAACACTCGTGATGATCGGCGCGCTCGCGGGCACGCTTGGGTCCGGCATGGTCATGATCGGCCGGGCAGCGGGAATGAGCGGCGCTGTGCAGCAGGATGAGAAGAAGTCCGAGAAATGCACCCTCAAGATCACAGGCATGACCTGTGCGGGGTGCGCCGCGGCCGTCAAGATGGCGGCAAAGAAGGTGGACGGCGTCACCGCGATCGACGTGAGCTACAAAGACGGAAAGGCGGACGTCACCTTCGATCCAGGAAAGACCACGCCCGATGCGATTGCGAAGGCGGTGACGAAGGGGTCGGGCTTCAAGGCGGAGGTGCAGAAGCCGGCAGAAAAATAAGGACGATCGATCTCGTCGTCATCGGCACCGGCACTGCGGCGTCGACCATCGCGTCGCGCTGTCGTGCGGCGGACTGGACGGTGGCGGTGATCGATTCACGGCCTTTCGGCGGCACGTGTCCGCGTCTCCGGTCAGCGTCACGGTTGCGCGCATGTAATGCGCGGCGTGCTCAAACGACTCACTTTGTGGCACCACCGAGCGCGACTGCTGCAGAGGTTCGAAGCGAGACTGGCTCGCATTCTGCACGGCCTTCCCGGATGAGGCGAATGACAGACACGTCCCGTCGCCGCACATTTTTAGCAGCGATCGCATTCGCCATATTGGCAGGCGCGCCGCCAGCCCTTGCACAGGAGGCCCGTCCGCTCGGACGTGCGCAGGCGCGGCCGCCGGAAGCCGCATCGGAACCGCAGGGATTTCTCCGTGAACCCGATGCGGTTCAACGCGTTATCCTCTTCGGCGATCGAAGGCTGGGCAACGGCGAGCTGACCAACGGCTGGTACATCGATACCGGCCACAACATGATTCCCGGAGCCGGCTGGCTGTCGGCCGGGCCCGGATACCGGCAGTGGTATGCGAACGATCGTGCCGTGATGGATGCCTCCGCGGCGATCTCGTGGCACGGCTACAAGACCACACAGGCGCGAGTCGAGTTCCCGCGGCTCGCCGGCGGTCGATTCCTGGTGGGCTCGCAAATGCGGTGGCAGGACTTTCCGCAGGTCGCGTACTTTGGTGAAGGGCCCGCGAGCTCCAAATCCAATCGCAGCGAGTACGGACTCCAGTCGTTGAATATCGTCGGGTACACAACCTTCCGTCCCGTGCAATGGTTCGGCATCGGTGCCAGTGTCGGCTGGCTCAAACCGTCGATCGAATCGCGCGTGCCCGACGAGCCCTCGTTCATGCATTCAGAAGTCTCGATGACAGCCGATACGCGCGATTTCGCCGGCCATCCAACGCGCGGCGGACTCTATCGCGTGTCGGCCACCGATTTTTCGGACCGCGACACCGGCCTTTTCAGCTTCAGGCGCTACGAAGCGGAGGCCGCGCAGTTCCTGCCGCTTGCACAGTCCCGCATCGTCGTCGCGCTGCACGGCTGGCTCGTCGGCTCGGATACCGAAGCGGGACATGTCGTGCCGTTTTACCTGCAGCCGGCGCTTGGCGGCGGCAATTCACTGCGCGGATATTCTGACTACCGGTTTCACGATCGCAACATGCTGCTCGTGAGTCTGGAGACGCGCGCGGCGATGATGATGCACGTCGACCTGGCGCTGTTCATGGACGCCGGAAATGTCGCGGCGCGCGTCGGAGACCTGGGCCTCGACAAGCGGTCATATGGCGCCGGCCTTCGGCTGCACTCGCGTCGTCAAACCTTCGCGCGCATTGATGTCGCCCGCAGCGACGAGGGCTGGCGGTTCCTCCTGCGACTGGACGATCCGCTCAACCTGGCCCGGCTTGGGAAACGAACGGCGCCGGCGCCGTTCGTTCATTAGAGGAATGTCGGAAATGATGCAGCGAATCCGGGCGGCGGCGGTTATGGCAGCCACAATCGCAATCGTGCCGGCCTCCTGTGTGAGCGCGAAGCGTCCGGTGATGCCGAGCAGTCCGGTGCCGCCCGGCGCGAGTCTGTGGCAGGAGCCGTCCGACCTCGCGGAACGCGACGTGTTCAACGGCCCCTGGGGGCCGGAGCGCGCGCCGGATCCGCAGGCGACCTTCGCATTGATCGAACGGAAGCACTCGGGCGTGAATCTCGGCATGACCGTGCGCGATCCGCAGGGACGTGAGTGGAGCGTGAAGCAGCCGTACCCCGGCGACATGGATTCCGAGGCGCCGGTGGAGGTCACGCTCTCCCGGCTGCTGTCCGCCATCGGATATCACCAGCCTCCGGTGTACTACCTGCCGCAGTTCACGCTGAAGGATGACTGGGGGACACACGCCGAAATCGGGGGCCGGTTCCGGCTGAAGCTGGAAGAACTGGATGACACCGGACTCTGGCGCTGGGAAGACAACCCATTCGTTGGCTCACGGCCCTATCAGGGACTGCTCGCGCTGCT
Organism: Vicinamibacterales bacterium; assembly: GCA_040902895.1. Classification (GTDB taxonomy): domain Bacteria; phylum Acidobacteriota; class Vicinamibacteria; order Vicinamibacterales; family SCN-69-37; genus JALYRV01. The sequence goes on from JBBDWL010000099.1 coordinate 48,884, forward strand.
GACGATGTTCAACAGCACGGACATGAAGAACAGCAACAATACGCTCTACGAATACAAAAACGGCAACCGTGTCGAGCAGTGGTACGCCGTCCGCGACATTGGCTCCGCGCTCGGCGACACAGACCGCTTCGCGCCACGCAAGAACCATGCGGACACCTTTGAGCGCACGCCATTCATCCTGGGCGTCAACAACGGCCACGTCGAATTTGCTTACAGCGGCTGGTATAAGAACTACGTGCGGGACCGGATCACGCCCGCCGACGTCGTCTGGGCCGCCACGCTCCTCTCGAGACTCACGGACAAGCAGTGGGAAGACGCATTTCGAGCGGGAGGCTACGAGCCCGAGGTCGCCAACCGGTTCATCCGCAAGTTGCGCGAGAGAATCGAGCAGGGGAGAGCCCTGAGCCGGACGGCCGGCGAGTGACGATTCAGGCGCGAGGTTGGGCGGTCGCAGCGATCTCCAGCGCCTCATCGAGCGCGTCCATCAGCTCGTCGACTTTGATCGGCTTGGTGAGATAGCGGAGGAATCCTGCGTCGAGCCCCCGCTTGATATCGCGCGGCATCGCATTCGCGCTGAGCGCCACAACCGGGATGTGCGCGGTGGCAGGATCTGCGCGCAGAATCGCCAGCACGTCAAATCCGCTCAGTCCGGGCAGGTTGATATCCAGCAGGATGACCTCCGGCTGCGCTTCACGCGACCTCCGCACGCCCTCGGTGCCGTCGCGCGCGCTGAGAAGCTGCAGATCCGCGCGCAGGCCCAGGAGCTGTTCGACCAGCGCAAGGTTGGCAGGATTGTCCTCGACGTAGAGCAGCGTGCGCACCGGCGCGCCCGACACCGCCTGTGACAGCGCCGGTGACAGGACGCCATCCGACTGCGAGAAATCGGCCGCCGGCGCCGCGGCGTTCAACTCGATCCAGAACACGCTTCCTTTATCGACGACGCTCTCGACGCCGATGAGGCCGCCCATCAGCTCCACGAGCTGCTTGCTCACGACGAGGCCGATGCCCGTGCCCTTCTCGTTGCCGGTTTCCTGTCCGAGGCGATTGAACGACTGGAACAGCTGCGCCAGCTTCTCCGGCGGCAGTCCGGCGCCCGTATCCGCGATGCTGATGCGGACGTGGCCCGCGGTGCTCGTGGTGTACGACACCACCACCGTCCCCCCGTCTGGCCGGTTGTATTTGAGCGCGTTCGACAGCAGATTGATGATGACCTGCTTCAACCTGACCCGATCGGCGTCGACGAAACAGGGCACGTCGAAGTGCGGGAAGGTCATGTGGATCCCGCGCGTCTGGCGCTCCGGCTCCACCAGCGTCTGGCATTCGATCATGACTTCGGCGAGCGACACCGGTTCGCGCGACAGCTGCAGTTTGCCCGATTCGATCTGCGCGAGATCGAGAATGCCGTTGATCAGCTCGAGCAGGTACCACCCGGCATGAAGAATATGGTCGACGCGCGCCGACTGCGATGGCGTGATGGCGCCGCGATCGATCTTCATCAGCTGGGCGAAACCGAGGATGGCATTGAGCGGCGAGCGCAGCTCGTGGCTCATGCTCGAGAGAAAGTCCGATTTCGCGAGGTTGGCCCTCTCGAGCTCGACGTTCTTTTCCTGCAACACGTGGTCGAGGCGCTGGCGCTCGGTTTCGACGAGCCTGCGTGCCGTGTTGTCGGTGCCGATGAGGAGGTAGCCGATGATCGCGCCCAGATCGTCGCGCAGCGCCGTAACCGACACCGAGGCGGGCTGCCGGCTGCCGTCCTTGCGGATGTACGTCAGCTCGTAGATGTCCTCGATTCCGCGCGACGCCTTGAACACCAGGGCCTGGAACCCGGGGGTGATCGACGTGCCGACCGTGGCGCTGAGGGCTTCGGCGCGCGCGATCAGCTCCTGCGGATCGGAGATGTCGGCCGGCGTGATGGTGTTGACGACTTCAGCGGCCGTGTAGCCGAGCATGCGCTCGGCCCCTACGTTGAAGATCTGAATGACGCCTTTCTCATCAGTGGCGATACTCGAGAAGTTCACACTGTTGAAAATCGCGTCCTGCAGCGCGCCGGTTTTCAGGAGCGCTTCTGCGGCGTCAGACGCGGATAGCTTTACGGGCATGTTGGCAGTATGAGGCATTCGAGGTCCAGTGTCTGCCCCATTGTGGACGCCTCATGCCACAGGCGGATGAGGTGGTGCTGGTGTATCGAGGATGTCGCGCACCCTGCGCAGCAGGATCTGACTGGTGAAGGGTTTCTGCAGGAACGGAATATCCGAATCCATGATGCCTCGCCGGACGATGACCTCGGTCGTGTGCCCTGATATGACCATGAGCTTCGCCTCGGGCCGTGCGCTCCGCATTTCCGCAATCAACTTCGATAGGGGCATCCCTGGCATGACGGCGTCTGTCAGAATGAGATCGATCGCCGCGTCGAATCGCGCGGCGATCGCCACGGCCTCTTCGCCGGTTGTCGCTTCCAGCACACGATAACCGCGTCGCGCGAGCATGTTAGACGTGAGCCGTCGCACGCTCGGCTCGTCTTCCACCAGCAGAATCGTCTCGGTGCCGCCGGCCGGGTGCGCCACATGGTCCGGCTCGACGCGACTGACGGCCTCGTCGACGCGCGGCAGCCATATCCTGACGCGAGTGCCGCGCCCCGGTTCGCTGTCGATACTGATCTCTCCGCCGCTCTGCCTGACGATGCCGTACACCGTCGACAGTCCGAGGCCGGTGCCGTAGCCCTTTTCCTTCGTCGAAAAGAAGGGCTCGAAGACGCGGGCCCGCGTATCCTCGTCCATGCCGACGCCCGTATCGGTGACCGCGAGCATGACGTGGCGGCCTGGCGGAATCCCTGCGGGCTCGCCCGCAGTCTCAGGCTGCACATCGGCGGTGCCGACCTCGATGGTCAGCGCGCCTCCGTGCGGCATCGCGTCGCGCGCGTTCACGATCAGATTCATCAGCACCTGTTCGAGCTGTCCGCGGTCTGCCTTGACGCGTCCGCCCTGGCCTGCCACGGTGACGACCTGGATGTCATGGCCGACGAGCCTGCGGATCATGTTGTCCATGTCGCCTACGACGTCCGCGACGTCGAGCACCTTCAGCACGGCGAGCTGCTTGCGGCTGAAGGCAAGCAGCTGCGTCGTCAGTGATTCCGCCCGCTGCCCGGCCTTGTGGATTTCCTCGAGATCGCGGCGAAGGGGGCTCTGCGCGTCGACGGTGTTCAGCAGCAGGTCGCTGTAGCCCAGGATCGTCGTCAGCAGGTTGTTGAAATCGTGCGCAATTCCCCCGGCCAGGGTGCCGACGGCTTCGATCTTCTGCGAGTGCAGCAGCTGCGCCTCGAGCTGACGTTGTCTGGTGATGTCATGGTAGAGCGCGTAGGTGCCGATTAGCCGTCCCTTCTCGATCAGCGGCACGCCGTAGATTTCCACGTCGACGGGTGTGCCGTCCTTCCGGTGCCGCACGGTGGTGATGTGGACCGTCTCGCCGTTCCGTACGCGGCGCGTGACATCCGCCGCTTCCGCCCTGTGCGCGTCATCAGGTGGCGCGATCATCGCGTCGAGATCCCTGCCGATGATCTCGGAGCGGTCGTAGAGGAACAGGCGCTCGAACGCGGGATTCAGCAGCTCTACGCGAAAGCTGCTGTCGCGTCCGATGATGGCGATGGGACTGTGCTCGACGAGCGTGTTCAGATAGACCGTACGCTGCCGCAGGTCGTCCTCGGCACGCTTCCGCTCGGTGATGTCGCGCACGAATCCGCAGAAGGCCGGCCTTCCTGCCGACGGCATGGGCGAAATCGCCAGCTCCACGGGAAACTCGCGGCCATCGCGGTGTTGCGCCGTGACTTCGATGCGCCTGCCGAGCACGGGCCCTTCGCCCGTTGCGAGGTAGTGCCGAAGGCCGCGCTCGTGCGCGGCGCGCAATGATGAAGGAATGATGGTGCTCGAGAGTGCGCGGCCGATGGCCTCCTCCCGCGACCAGCCGAAGATCTTTTCGGCCTGCGGATTCCACGCGGTAATCAGGCCATGCTCGTCCATGGTGATGACGGCATCCAGCGCCGCGTCGATGATGCCGCGTGACCGCTCCTCGGATTCACGGAGCGCCGCTTCCATCCGGGCCTTCTGAATTGGGTCGCTGTGGTCCATGCGCGGATGCGCACTGTAACATCAGCCGGGATGTTGCGATCCGGGCATGCCCGAAAGCAGTTGCGCGAGATGGGCGAGCAGCAGGGCTTCACCCGTTGTCATGGCGCGGCGGGATGCAGGACTGATTCCAGCGGCGGCGCTGAGCGCGTCAGCGTTTCTCGGCGTCGCGGACGATCACCAGCACCTCGCCAGGCTTGACGAGGCCAAGGTTGCGGCGGGCGGCTTCTTCGATGGCCGCTGGATCTTCGAGCAGGCGCCGCGCATACTCGCGCTTGCGGGCGTTGTCGGCGCGCAGCCGGTGAATGGCGTCGAGCACCTGGGCCTGCTCGCGTCGCGCGCGGAACGTCTGGAGCAGACCCTTGTCGCCGACCAGCGCATCGATCGTGATGACGGCCGCCACGGCAAAGATCGCCAGCTGCACCATGCGCGTGCGGCGGGCGGCCGCCTGCGCCCGCGGCAGGACATCGGTCTTGCGCCGGGGGCGGATGCGCCGGTCAGGACCGGGCGAATCGACGTTTGGTGCCGCGGTGTCCGCCATGCTGAAATGAACCGCGTTCTTTGTACCAAAGATCTGGCGGCAGTACAAGAGGAAACTGACCTCAACGGAGAAAAGACCGCATGCCCGAGTCCATAGCCGACTGCGTGCTCGTCCTCGTGACGGTACCGGCCGACAGCGAGGCCGAAGCCTTCGCGCAAAGTCTGGTCGCCACCGGCGTCGCCGCCTGCGTCAATCTGCTCGCGCCGATGCAGTCGGTGTATCGCTGGGACGGAGAGATTGAAACCGAGACCGAGCGGCAGGTGCTGATCAAGACCACCAGCGCGGCTGTCCCCGCGCTCTGGCAGCGCGTCCGAGACCTGCACTCCTACGACGTCCCGGAATTCCTCGTCGTGCCGATCATCGACGGCAACGAAGCGTATCTGAAGTGGATCAGGACGAACGTGCTTTGAGTAGGCCATCGGCCTTAGGCCCTGGGCCTTAGGGCAGAGCCGCCGGGCACAACGGCCCGGCGGCTTTCCTTTTTTATGCGAAGCGCCGTTGTGCGCTGAGCATCATGCCTATGGCCTATGGCCTATGGCCTATGGCCTGGCCTAAGGCCTAAGGCCTAAGGCCTATGGCCTAGGGCCTGATCGAGATCTTCGATCAGGTCTTCGATGTCTTCGATCCCTGCCGAGATTCTGACCATCGCATCGGTGAGGCCGATCTGGGCGCGGCGATCGGCCGGCACCGACGCATGCGTCATCGAGGCCGGATGCGAGATGAGCGTTTCGACCCCTCCGAGACTTTCCGCCAGTGACATCAGCCGCAGCCGCTCGAGCATGGCGCGCGCGGCCGCCTCGGATTCCAGCTCGAAGGTGAGCATGCCGCCGAACCCGCGCATCTGCCGCGCCGCCAGATCGTGCTGCGGGTGGCTCTTCAATCCCGGATAAATCGTCCGCGTCACCTTCGGGTGCCCTTCGAGGAATTCCGCGAGGCGCTGGCCGTTCTCGTTGTGCTGCTTCATGCGCACCGCCAGCGTCTTGGTGCCTCGCAGCACGAGCCATGAATCGAACGGGCTCAGAATCCCGCCGGCCGAGTTCTGGATGAACTTCAGCCACTCGATATGCTCGTCCTTGACCGCCACGACGACGCCGCCGACGCTGTCGCTGTGCCCGTTGAGATACTTCGTCGTGCTGTGCACGACGAGATCGGCGCCGAACGCAATCGGCCGCTGCAGCACCGGGCTGGCGAAGGTGTTGTCGACGACGAGCGTCACGTCGTGCTTGCGCGCGATCGCGGCCACGCCGGCGAGATCCGTCAGGCGCAGCACCGGATTGGTCGGCGTCTCGATGAAGATCATCCTCGTCTTCGGCGTGATCGCCTGTTCGATCAGCTCGAGCCGCGAGGTGTCGACATAGCTGAAGGCCAGCTGATACCGCGTCAGCACCTTGTCGAACAACCGGAAGGTGCCGCCATACGTATTGTCGGTGACGACGGCATGATCGCCCGACTGCAGAAGCGTGAGGATGGCGCTGATCGCGGCCATGCCCGACGCAAACGCATACGCCGCCTTGCCGCCCTCGATGGCCGCGATGTTGCCCTCGAGCGCCGCCCGCGTCGGGTTCTGCGTGCGCCCGTACTCATAGCCCTTGTGCCGGCCCACGCCCTCCTGCACGTACGTCGACGTTTGATAGATCGGCGTGATGATCGCGCCGGTCGTCTCGTCAGGCGACTGTCCGGCGTGAATGCAGATGGTGGAGAAGCGCGCGTGCGCAGAAAGTTTCATGGCCGGGACGGGATGATATCATTCGCACTTCGAACGCATGGCTGAAGGCGCACATCCGGCACGCCCCCGAGGACGCAGCCGGCGTGGTCGCGTCGCTCCGGCGCTGCCGATGCCGCCGCCTCCCGAGCCGCACGCGCGCTCGGCTCGCGACCTGCTGTTCGCGACCCGCGCAGGCCGCATCTTTCTCGCCGCCGCCGCCGTCAAGCTGCTCATCGCCATCATCGAGCGTACCGCGGGCACGTCGCCGTGGCTGTCAGTCATCGGCACGCTGGCGGGCCTGATCCTCGTCATCACCGCGCTGCTCTTCATCCTCCGCGGCATCAGGGCGGCGCGCCGCCAGCTGCTGTGGCCGGTGCGGCGGAAGCTGATCGTCTCGTACGTGTTCATCGGCCTGGTCCCGGCGCTGCTCTTGCTGGTCTTCTTCCTCTTCGCGGGGCAGGTGCTTTTCACCAGCATCGCGGCGTATCTGTTCAAGACCGGGTATGAAAGCTATCTGACGAACGCCATGCAGATCGCCGCGGCGACGGCGAATGATGTGGCCCACGATCCGTCCCACGCGGGCGCCATACTCGCAAGCAAGGTTCGGAATCTGTCGCCCGTGAACCCGGGACTGTCGGTCGCCGTCGTGCCGGTCTCGTCGACATCCGAGGTGTCGTTCGCGCGTGAAGGCCCCTGGCGGCATCTCGATCCACCCTCGGTCCCGTTGCCGCTGTACGTGCGGACCGACGGCTTCCGCGCGAAGAACATCGTCTGCCGCACCGCCGACGGCAACGACATGCTGATTGCGCGCGCGGTGGCGTCGCCCGAGGCGGCCGGCTCGCTGTTCGTGGCCATTGTCGACATCCCCCTCGGGCAGCAGGTTGCCGACCGGTTGCGCGAGACCACGGCCATCAGGGCCGCCGGCGTCTCCGTCACGGCTGGTCAGACAGGAGGCCGCGAGCCGCAGCCGTGCAAGCCGGACGCCGAGCCTGTGCCGGCGGCCGAGGGCCCGTCGGCGGTGCCGTTCCGGTACGACCGCAGCATGGCCTTTATCGATTACACCGACTGGGAGACGGGTGTGCCGAGCCAGGTCGTGGTCGGCCTGCGGGTGCGCCTGCGCGATCTCTATGACGAGGTGACCGAAGCCTACTCCTTCCGCATCGCGGGGTCCGACGTGAGCTTCGGCCGGGCGATGCTCTCGTTCGTGTTACTGATCGGCATCCTGTTTCTGATCATCCAGATCGCCGCGCTCGTGATGGGCCTCGCGCTGGCGCGCTCGATCACGACAGCGGTGCACGGACTGTTCGAGGGCACGGAGCGCGTGCGGCAGGGCGACTTCACGCACCGCATCGACGTGCAGTCGCGCGATCAGCTCGGCCAGCTCGCCGATTCGTTCAACCAGATGTCGACGAGCATCGAGCATCTGCTGGAGCAGGCGGCCGAGAAGCGGCGGCTCGAAGAAGAGCTGCGCATCGCGCGCGAGATCCAGATGTCGCTGCTGCCGGCCGGACCGCTCGACATGCCGGGCATTTCGATGTCGGCGCTCTGCGTGCCCGCGCGCGAGGTCGGCGGCGACTATTACGACTACTTCCGCCTGGGCGACCGCCGCTTCAGCCTGCTGATCGCCGACGTGTCGGGCAAGGGCACGTCCGCGGCGCTCTACATGGCGGAGCTCAAGGGACTGCTGCTGTCGCTCAGCCAGATTTATCAGTCGCCGCGCCAGCTGCTGATCGAAGTCAACCGCATCATCTCGGACCACCTCGACACGAAAAGTTTCATCACGATGACGTACGCCGTCATCGACCTCGACGCGCGGACGATGGTGTTTGCGCGGGCGGGACATACGCCCTTGGTCTATCTGCCGGGATCTGCTGCGGCCGCAGGCCAGCTGCGGCGCGCGCAGGTGCTGGTGCCCGACGGCATGGTGCTGGGATTGCGCGTGCCGAACATCGAGCGCCTGTTCCCGCACCATCTGGTCGAACACACCATCGCGCTCGGTCCAGCCGACGTCCTCGCGTTCTATACCGACGGCATCACCGAAGCGATGAACGCCGCCGGCGATCTGTTCGGCGACGCGCGCCTCTCGCATCTGATCGAAGAGCATGCGCACTTCGAGATCGCGGAGCTGCGGGAGCGGATCCTGCGCGACGTCGAAGCGTTTGCCGGCGCCGAGGATCAGCACGACGACCTGACGATGATTCTGCTGAAAGTGGACGAGGCGGGATGACGCCGGTCTTCACGACCCATTCGCATGTCGAGGCCGACGTCGTGCGCGGCCTGCTCGATGCGCACGGCATCCGCGCCGTCATCACCTCTGATATCTCGCAGTCGGTGTTTCCGTTGCGGATTGCAGGGCAGTGGGAGCTCCGCGTGTCGGTCGACGACAGCCGCGCGCAGCTCGCGCGCGAGCTGATCGAGTCGCACCAGGATGCGGTCGGCGCGGGCGCCGTCCGCCTGCGCGACACGCTCGCGCCCCTCGAAGCGCGCGTCGGCTACCGGTTCAAGGATCTCGGTCTGCTCGAGCATGCGCTGACGCACCGATCGAAAGCGCACGAGGATGCGTCGGGCGGCGTCTTCGACAACGAATCGATGGAATTCCTTGGCGACGCGGTCCTGGGCTTCGTCATCGCGGATCTGCTGTTCCGCGAGTTTCCGCACCACGACGAGGGCCACAAGTCGAAGATCAAGGCGTCGATTGTCTCGACGCTCTCGCTGGGGCGTCTCGCGGAGGCGATGGACATCGGACGGTTCGTGCTGCTCGGGCGCGGCGAAGAGAAGACGGGAGGCCGCCGCAAGCAGGCGATTCTCGCCGACTGTTTCGAGGCCCTCATCGCGGCGGTCTATCTCGACGGCGGTATCGACGCCGCGCGCGCCTTCATCGCGCGGCAGTTCGGCGCGCTCATCCAGGAAGCGCGATCCGCCGGCAGCGAGGCGGCGTTCACCGAAGACTGGAAGTCGGAGCTGCAGGAAGTGCTGCAATCAACCGGACGCGGCCTGCCCGAGTACGTGCTGGCCACCGAGCAAGGCCCGGCCCATCATCGTGTGTTCGTCGTCGAAGTCAGAGCAGGCGGCGAAACTCTGGGTCGCGGAGAAGGCCGGTCGAAAAAAGCGGCAGAGCAGGAAGCCGCGCGAACCGCACTGACAGCGTTGCGCGGCGAGTAATTTTCAACTTTCAACTTACCAATTTTCAACTAATCGATCTCGATTATGCCCCACGAGCGATCGTCCGGGCCCGCGGCGACGCCGGCCATCTCGGGTTCGACGCCGGCCTGCGGCAGGCGGGCGAGCGCGTAGTCGTGTACGTCGCGGGCCACATCCTCGTCGGAGGGGGGTGATGGTTGCGTGTAGAGCCGCACGTACAACCGCAGCAGCGGATCCTCGAACGTGTAGCGTTTGCGCGTGCTCACGACGAGATCCACATCCTCGAGCCACGACAGGTAGTCCTTCGTGGAACCGGGCGTGCGGCGCAGGCGCTGCGCGATCTCGGTCAGCGTGAGTCCTTCCTGTTCCGAGAGGACGCTGAGGATGGCCTTCAGCGCGCCGTAGCCGCGGGCGCGGTGCAGGCGCAGCTCGTATGACTGGCGGCAGCGCGCCGCGATTTCGCCGCCGGGCGCCATCAGCGACACGAGCGCGCTGATCGGATCGAGCCGGCCGGCGCCGGATGCCTTCAGCGCGCGCGCGAGCGCGGCGGCATGTGTCGCGCGGCCCGCCGACAGCGCGTGCACGGCCGATGCTGTCTCGTCGCCGTCGCGCCCGAGCCAGCGCGCCGACCCGTCGCCGCACGAGGCGAGCACCTCTCCAGCGGAGAGCGGCGGCAGCTGAATCACTTCGAAGCGCGACGGCGCGTCGCGCAGCACGCGCAGCGTGCGCGCGGTAAAGCGGCTCGCGAGCAGAAAACGGTTGCGGCTCTCCGACACGCGCGACATGAAGTCGCGGATGACGTGACGCAGGCCGGGAAAATTCTCGAACGTCCGGAACTCCAGGAACTCATCGAGGAGGAACGCCGCCGGCTCGTGGCCCGGCGCGCGCGACGTGTCGAGATGCGTGAGCAGCCGCTCGAACGCGGCGCGCGCATCGCCCGGCGGCTGGCTGTTGCCGGCCGGCGGAAACGGCGACGCGCCCTTGATGGCTTCGGTGCACCGCTCGGGCGTGGTGGCCACGGCCCCGAGGTCGACGTATTGCGCCGACGACTGGCCGACGAGCTCGCGCAGCCGCAGCAGCAGCGCGGTGCGTCCCGTGCCGCATCCGCCGACGAGCACGGGAATGCGCGACGGGCTGCCTTCGATGGCGCTCAGCAGGCGGCGTTCGAGCAGAGGGCGCTGCGGTTGGTTCACGATTGCCCCCTTGTCCGCCGAAGCTCGCCGGAGGCGAGCGAAGGCGGATGCATCGGCAGATCGATGCCGCGCGCACGCGCGGTCTCGATGGCCGTCTCGTAGCCCGCATCGGCGTGCCGCATGACGCCGCTGCCGGGATCGCACGTCAGCACGCGCTCGAGTTTCTCGTCCGCTTCGCGCGTGCCGTCGGCCACCACCACCATGCCCGCGTGGATGGAGTTGCCGATGCCGACGCCGCCGCCGTGATGCACCGACACCCACGTCGCGCCCGACGAGGTGTTGAGCAGCGCATTCAGAATCGGCCAGTCGGCGATCGCATCGCTGCCGTCGCGCATCCCCTCGGTCTCGCGATTGGGCGACGCGACCGAGCCGGTATCCAGATGATCGCGGCCGATGACAATCGGCGCCGACACCGCGCCGCTCTGCACCAGCTCGTTGATCGCGAGGCCGAAGCGCTTGCGCTCGCCGTATCCGAGCCAGAAGATGCGCGCGGGCAGACCCTGAAACGCCACGCGCTCCGACGCAAGGCGGATCCAGCGGCACAGCGCCTCGTCTTCGCTGAACATCTCGAGTGCGAGCCGATCCGTCGCGGCGATGTCAGCCGGGTCGCCCGAGAGTGCGGCCCAGCGGAACGGGCCCTTGCCCTCGCAGAAGAGCGGCCGGATGTACTCGGGCACGAATCCGGGAATGTCGAACGCGCGCTCCACGCCCGCGGCCTTCGCCTGACCGCGGATGTTGTTGCCGTAATCGAACGTCACGGCCCCTTTCTGCTGCAGCGCCAGCATGGCCTCGACGTGGCGCGCCATGGCCTGCATCGACCGCGCGATGTAGGCATCCGGATCCTGCCGGCGCAGCGCCGCGGCCGCGTCGAGCGACAGACCGTCGGGCACGTATCCAGTTAATGCATCGTGCGCCGAGGTCTGATCCGTCAGGATGTCGGGCGTGACGCCCCGCCGCACGAGCTCGGGCAGCACCTCGGCCGCATTGCCGACCAGGCCAATCGACCGGGGCTCGCGCGCCGCGAGGCAGGCATCGACGCGGCGAAGCGCCGCGTCGAGCGAATCGGCCCGCTCGTCGAGATACCGCGTCGCCAGCCGGCGCTCCACGCGGCTCGGATCCACCTCCACGACCAGCGCCACGCCGCCGTTCATCGTCACGGCCAGCGGCTGGGCCCCGCCCATCCCGCCAAGACCCGCCGTCACGGTCAGGCGGCCTTCGAGCGAGCCCCCGAAGTGCCGGCGGCCGACGGCCGCGAGCGTCTCGTACGTGCCCTGCAGGATGCCCTGCGTGCCAATGTAGATCCAGCTGCCGGCCGTCATCTGGCCGTACATCGTCAGGCCGCGGTCTTCCAGATCGCGAAACGTCTGCCAGTTGGCCCATGCCGGCACGAGCAAGGCGTTGGCGATGAGCACGCGCGGCGCCCAGGGATGCGTGCGGAACACGCCCACCGGCTTGCCCGACTGCACCAGCAGCGTCTCGTCATGCTCGAGCCGCCGCAGCGTCTCGACGATGGCGTCGAAGCAGGGCCAGTTGCGCGCGGCGCGTCCGGTGCCGCCGTACACGATCAGCTCATCGGGATTTTCCGCGACCTCGGGATCGAGGTTGTTCATCAGCATGCGCAGCGCGGCCTCCTGCGGCCATCCCTTGCACGACAGTGTGGTGCCGCGCGGGGCCGAGATCGTTCGAGCGGTGGTACGCATGTGGGAAGAACAGACGGCGTGGGGGCGACGCCGCCGAAGTGCAGACTTTAGAAAACGCGCAAGGGACGTGTCAATTGATCGCGTCAAAAAAGTTTTCTTGACGCGCTAATGAGATGGTGGATCGGATCGTCAGCGCGTCGCGGCCTGTCTGTTGCGCGTCAGATGCGGCACGATCCCGAGCAGCCGCTCGATCAACATCAGCTGCGCGCGGTGATGCATCTCGTGTTCCTTGGTGCCGAGCAGCATCTCGAACCGCGATTTCGGTTTCGCGGAGACCATCTGCGGAAACGACACCATTTCTTCGAGCGTCGCAGCGTCGAGCGACTCCAGAAACACCGCAAAGGCGTCGCCGTTGGTGCGCAGTGCGTCGATGATCTGCGGTTTGGTGGTGAGCGCAGCGGCCATCTCGCCGGATTTGTGCATGTAGCCCATGAACATCTCGCTCTCGACGCGCGACAGGCGGTCGACCTTGTGCAACTGTATCGGCCACCAGGTGTTCACCGCGACGTGCGCAAGCATTTCAGCGACCGACATCACGTCGGGGCTGGCTTTGAAGCCGTACTTGTCCTCCGGAATGTCTTCGGCAATCTGAATCGTGTTCCTGCGGACCGTGCGAAACGCGTCAGCGAGGTGGGAACCGCCGTAAATCATTGAAAAGTCTCCAGTTGGAGGCCGCCGCCGGCAATCAGCGCGGCCAGGGTTTCGATGTCGGGCGAGGGCGGGCGGTCATCGGTGAGGACCGGGACGTGTCGCCGCACGAGCGCGTGCGCCCGCTGCAGGCGCGGCGACGTTTCGAGCGGCGCGAGCAGGTCGATCGCCTGGCATGCGCACATCAATTCAATCGCAATCACGCGCGCGACGAGGTCGACGGCGCGCGCGCACTTCAGTGCGGCGCCCATGCTCATGCTCACGTGATCCTCGCGGCTTGCCGACGTGGGAATCGTGTCAACGCTGGCCGGATGGGCAAGCGTCTTGAGCTCCGACGTCAGCGCGGCGGCCGCGACCTGCGCCATCATGAACCCGGAGTGCAGTCCGCTGTCGCGTGTGAGGAACGCCGGCAGCTCGCTCAGCGCGGGATTCATCATGCGGTCGGTGCGCCGCTCTGAGATCGTGGCGAGCTGCGTGAGGCCGATCGCCAGCAGATCGGCGGCCATGGCGATCGGCGCGCCGTGAAAGTTGCCGCCCGAGATAATCTCGCCCTCGTCGACGAACACCATCGGATTGTCGGTGCCGGCGTTGGCCTCGAGCTCCGCGGCGCGGCGGGCGAACGCGATGGCGTCGCGCGCGGCGCCGTGCACCTGCGCGGCGCAGCGCAGCGAATAGGCATCCTGCACGCGGCCGCAGTTCTCGTGCGACTTGTTGATGCCGCTGCCTTCGAGCAGCGCCAGGATGCTGGCGGCCGACTGCTTCTGTCCGTCGAAGCCGCGCGCCTCATGGATGCGCGCATCGAACGGCCTCGTGGATCCCTTCAACGCGTCAATCGTCAGCGCCGCGGCCAGATCCGCCGCCTCCGCGAGGCGCTGAGCGGTGGCGACCGACAGGCCGAGCAGCGCCGCGGACGGCTGCGTTCCATTAATGAGGGCGAGGCCCTCCTTCGCCGCCAGCGCCACCGGGGTCAGGCCGGCGCGCCTCAACGCTTCGCCGCCGCCGATCGTCGATCCATCGCCGGCGATGGCTTCGCCCTCGCCGATGAGCACCAGCGCCAGATGCGCGAGCGGCGCGAGGTCGCCGCTGGCGCCGACCGATCCGCGGCTCGGCACGCGCGGATGCACGCGCGCGTTGAGCGCGTCGACGAGCGCCTGCAGCGTCTCGATCCGGATGCCCGAGAATCCTTTCGCCAGCACGTTCGCGCGCAGCGCCATCGTGGCGCGAACCGCGGGGACGGGCAGCGGCTCGCCGACGCCCGACGCATGGCTGCGCAGCAGATTGACCTGCAGCGCGCCGAGCTTGTCGCGCGGGATTGCCACCTCGGCGAGCGATCCGAAGCCGGTATTGATGCCGTAGACGGGCGCCGTGCCCTCGGCGTGCCGATCGACCACCGCCCGCGCGCGCCGCACGCGATCGATTGCCGGCTCGGCGACACGCACGCGCGCATCGTCATACGCGATCGCGACAAGGTCTTCGAGCCGCAGGGAATGTCCGTCGAGCAGAATCATTCGTGGGAGGGTATCATTCTCCGCTGCGCACGTTACCGATGCCACATCCAACTTCTACTTCAAACAACATGGTGGTGCTCGGCGCCCAGTGGGGCGACGAGGGCAAGGGCAAGATCGTCGATCTGCTCACGCCGGGATTTCAGATCGTCGCGCGCTCGCAGGGTGGCCACAATGCCGGCCACACGGTGTTCGTGAAGGGGCAGAAGTTCGTGCTGCACCTGATCCCGTCAGGGATGCTTCACCCCAGCGTCACGTGCGTCATCGGCAACGGCGTGGTCATCGATCCGCAGGCGCTGTTCAAGGAAGTCGATCAGCTGGCATCACTGGGCATCGATACGGGCGGGCGGCTTGTCATCAGCGACAAGGCGCACCTGATCCTGCCGTATCACCGCGAGCTCGACATCCTGTCTGAGGCGCGGCGCGGCGAGCGCAAGATCGGCACGACCTCGCGCGGCATCGGGCCCGCGTACGAAGACAAGATCGGCCGCCGCGGCATCCGCGTCGGCGACCTGGCCGACACCTCGCCCGGATCGCCGGCCGCCGAAGCGGTGCGCGAGAACGTCGCAGCGCGCAATCGTCTCGTCGGCGACACGCACATGGACGCGAAAACGCTGCTGGCGGATCTCGAGCTGGCCTGGCAGCGCATGCGGCCGTGGGTGGCCGATGTCTCGCTGCTGCTGACGCGCGCGATCGCGGAAGGGAAGCGCGTGATGTTCGAAGGCGCGCAGGGCACGCTGCTCGACATCGATCACGGCACCTATCCGTATGTGACCTCCTCGAACGCCACGGTCGGCGGCGTCTGCACGGGCCTGGGCGTGAGCACGAAAGCGATCGGCACCGTGCTGGGCGTGGCGAAGTGCTACACCACGCGCGTCGGCGAGGGCCCGCTGCCGACGGAGCTGACCGATGCGATCGGCGATCGGCTGCGCGAGACGGGCCAGGAGTACGGCGCATCGACCGGCCGCCCGCGCCGGTGCGGCTGGTACGACGCGGTGGCCGTGCGCTATGCGGTGCGCGTGAACGGTCTCGATGCGCTCGCGCTCACCAAACTCGACGTGCTCGACGGCCTCGACGAGCTGCAGATCTGCACGGCCTACGCGTGCAAAGGACAGCGCATTACCGAAGTGCCGGGCGATGTCGCGCAGCTGGCGGGGTGCGAGCCGGTGTACGAGTCGTTCCCAGGCTGGAAGGGCAGCACGAAGGGCGTGAGGCGCTATGACGATCTTCCCCACGGTGCGCAGCGCTATCTCGCGCGCCTCGAAGAACTGACCGGTGTGCCTGCTGCGATCATCTCAACGGGCTCAGACCGCGAAGAGACGATCACTCGCAGCGACACCGACATCGGTCGCAAGCTCGGCCTCTAACGTCAGGCCATAGGCCATAGGGACGGGCCACGCGCTGCATCAACTCCGCCGCGCTCGCCGCCGTGCTATTCTCCGCGCGATCGAATACCCCGCGGTGGAGGACTCATGGAATCCCTGCGTCAGGACGTCAAGCTCGCGCTTCGGCTGCTCCGTAAGCAGCTCGCCTTTTCTGTACTCGCCATCGGCACCCTGGGTCTCGGCATTGGCGCCTCCGTGGCGCTCTTCAGCGTGCTGGATGCCGCGTTCATCAGGCCGCTGCCGTATGCCAATCCGGAGCAACTCGTGTCGATCAACTTCGAGTCGACCATGCCGGGCGGGCGCGTAGGCCGGGTCGGCCCTTCCGTACATGACGTGACGGACTGGAAACAGCACGGCGGGGTCTTCAGCCACATCGGCACTTTCCACAACGACTTCACGCTGCCGCTCATTCTCGATGGGGATGAGCCGCAGCGCATCCTCGCGCAGCGCATCACGAAGGAGTACCTCGCGATGTATGGCGTGACCGTTCTTGCGGGGCGCAACTTCACGGACGCTGAATACGACCAGGGTGTCGGCGACGTCGTCATCATCGGCTACGACCTCTGGCAGACACGCTTCGGCGGCGATCCGGGCGTTGCCGGGAGCACGATCCGGCTCAACAACGAACCGACGACGATCGTCGGAGTGATGCCGCAGTCGTTCTATCCGAAGACGAAGTTGTGGCGGCCTTTCGACATTGCGAGACATGCCTTCGGGAAGCAGCGGGGAAGCGGAGCCGGCACCTATGGACGGCTGCGCGGCGGTATGACGATTCCCGAAGCCGAGGCGGCGCTGACGGCGATCGCGGCGCGCGGGGCGGCGGGGCGCGGAGGCCAGGCGGGAGCGGTCAAACTGACGTCGCTCTATGAGTCGGCGACAAGATCCAATCGGACGACGGCCCGCGTGATTGTGTACGGGGTGGGCCTCGTGCTTCTCCTGGCGTGCGTCAACGTGGCCGGCCTCCTGCTGGCGCGCGGCGCGGTCCGGCGTCCCGAGATGGCGGTGCGTTCTTCGCTTGGCGCGGGACGCTGGCGTCTCGTGCGGCAACTGCTGACGGAGAGTCTGATTCTCGCGGCGTGCGGTACCGCGCTTGGCGTGCTGCTGGCGTGGTGGTGGCTCGACGTCCTGGTCGCCAATACGCCGATGTCGATGCCCGCGAACTCGCCGGTCGCGATCAATCTGAAGGCGCTGGGTTTCGCGACGCTGGTCGCAATGGTAACAGCGCTGCTGGTGGGGCTCGTGCCTGCGTGGCGCGTGTCGCGGACCAGCGTCACCGAGACGCTGTCGCGCGCGGGCCGGCGTCATGGCTCGGCGCTCTCGCGGCGCGGCGGACAGATGGTGATCGGCCTCGAGGTCGCGGTGGCGGTCGTCCTCGTGGCCGGCGCGGCGCTGATGGTGCGGAGCTTCTCGCGCGTGCTCGCCGTGGATCTCGGATTCGAGCCGAGCCAGTCGATTGCGATCGACGTGTCGCCTGCGCTCTCGACGTACGACGCGCACAAGCAGTACTACCCGGCGCTCCTCGAAAAGCTGGTCGCGCATCCGGCGGTGGAGCATGCGGGCGCCGTCGACTCGCCGCCGCTGCTCGGCGGCCACAGATTCATCCCTGGCCGCGCGAACGGCAAGAATCACTTCTTCACGGTTCGGAGCTATGTGGGTGCCTATCTCGATGCCGCCGGCTTTACGCTGAAGGAGGGCAGGTTCCCGGACGCGCTGCGGCCGGCGGGCGGCCTTCCCGCGGCGGTCATCAGCGAGACGGCGTCGCGCGAGGTCTTTGGCGGTGCGCCGGCGATCGGACAGGTCGTCGAAATTGGCAAGGCCGCGTATTCGGTCGTCGCGGTGAGCGGCGACGTGAAACATGACGGGCCGCTCTTCGCGCGGCCGGGTGACGAGCCGGTGATCGAAGTCTTCATACCGGCGCTCCTCAACCCGGAGGAGCGGCCGCGGCCGCTGACCGTCATCGTGCGGCACCGCGAAGGTATGTCGCTGCCGCACGATTTCCTGCGCGAAGCCGTGCAGTCGACGGGGCAGCGCGCGGTGCTTCAGACGATCACGCCCGGGTCGGCGTGGCTCGACGATGCGGTTGTGACGCCGCGGCGTCGCACGGTGTTGCTCGGCCTGCTCGGTGGGCTCGGCCTCGTGCTCGCGCTCGTCGGCATCTTCGGCGTGACGGCTTACGCGGTGTCGCGCCGGACGCAGGAGATCGGCGTGCGCATGGCGTTCGGCGCTACGCATCGCAACGTTGTCGGCGTGATGGTGCGTGATTCGTCGTGGCCGGTCTTCATTGGCGTCGCGGCGGGCCTGCTCGCATCGTGGTGGGCCACGAAGGCGATCTCGACGTTCCTGTTCCAGACCGAGCCGCGCGATCTCATGACGTTCGCATGGGTCGCGATGTTGCTGCCGGTCGCCGCCTTGATCGCCGCATGGATCCCCGCGCGACGCGCCGCGCGGGTCGATCCGATCGTCGCGTTGCGCGCGGAATAGTCCTGGCGCCGGAGGAAACAATGGAATCGCTCCGTCAGGACATTCGGATCGGCATAAGGCTGCTGCTCAAGCAGCCAGGCTTTTCACTCCTGGCCGTTACCACCCTGGCGCTCGGCATCGGCCTCTCGACCGCGCTTTTCAGCGTGCTCGACGCGGCGTTCATCAGGCCGCTGCCGTATCCGAATCCCGAGCAGCTGGTGGAAATCCACGTCGAGCAGAAGTCACGCGGCGGCCGCGTAGGCCGCGGCGCGCCGTCGATTGAAGATGTCGAGGACTGGCAGGCGCATGGCCAGGTCTTTTCACATCTCGCGATCTGGGATTACGACTTCACCGAGCCTCTCATTCTCGACGGCGCCCAGCCGATGCGGCTGCTCGCGCAGCTGGCGTCAAAGGATTACTTCGCGATGTACGGCGTGACGCCGTTTCTCGGCCGCACCTTCACGGATGACGAGCTCGCCGTCGGCGGGCCGAACGTCGTGATTCTCGGCCATGATTTCTGGCGCACACGCTTCAGCGCCGACCCGAATATCGTTGGAACGCTGGTGCGCCTCAGCGATGAACCTGCGACCGTCGTCGGCGTGATGCCGGCGGCGTTCTATGCGGAGAACAAGATCTGGCGCCCGTTCCGCGTCGATCCGAAGTGGCGGGCCAGCCGTGGCAGCGGCACACAGATCGAAGGCCGTCTGCGCGAAGGCGTCACGCTGGCCGAGGCCGAGACCGCGCTGACGGCCGTGACGGCGCGCGCCGCAGAGGCGCGCGGGGGCCGGCCCGCGCCCGTGCGACTGACGTCGTTGTACGAATCCGCCACCAGGTCGAATGTGCGGACGGCCAGGATCATTGGATACGCCGTCGCGCTGATTCTGCTGCTCGCGTGCGTCAACGTCGCGGGACTGCTGCTCGCGCGCGGCGCCGTGCGGCGGCCCGAGCTCGCGGTACGCGCCTCGCTTGGCGCCGGGCGCTGGCGGCTCGTGCGGCAGCTTCTCACCGAGAGCGTCGTGCTGGCGCTCGCCGGCGGCGCTGTCGGAGGCGCGCTCGCGTGGCTCTCGCTCGAGACCCTCGTTGCCAATCTGCCGATGTTCCTGCCCGACAACGCACCGGTCACCATCAATATCAAGGCCCTGAGCTTTGCGATGGCCGCGTCCCTGGCCACGGGCATTCTCTTTGGTCTTGTGCCCGCCCTGCGTGTCTCGCGGATTGGCCTTCTGGATGCGCTCTCGCGGGCAGGCCGCGGCCGCGGCTCGGCGCTGTCTCGTCGCGGCGGACAAACGCTCATTGCGGTTGAGATCGCGCTGGCGGTCGTGCTGTTGATGGGCGCCGCGCTAATGGTCCGCAGTTTCGGCCGGATCATGGCCGTCGACGTTGGATTCGAGCCCGACGCGTTCGTGGGCATGGAAGTCGCGCCGGCGGCAGCCGGCTCACAGGCGGTTCAGCAGTTCTATCCCGTGTTGCTCGATCGGCTTCGGACGCATCCGGGGGTGGCGTCGGTTGGCGCGGTGGATCATCCGCCGCTGGCGGGAGGTTCGACCCAAACCAGCGCGAGGGTAGGCCCCGAATCCACCGGCGTGCACATCAGGGAATTCCTCGGAGAGTACTTCGATGCCGTGGGCTTCACCCTGAAGCAGGGCAGATTCCCGGTTGATGCAGATCGCCTGCGGAGCACGCCACTGGTGGTCATTAATGAAGCCGCCGCACGTGCCTTGTTTCCTGCCGGCTCGCCGCTGGGCCGCCAGTTCGGGCTCGCGAGTCGTCCGACGGCCTATGAAGTTGCGGCGGTCATTGCCGACGCGCGGCACGGTGGGCCGCTCCGCGAGGTCGACCCAGAGGTATTTCTGCCGTTCGGACGAGGCCTGCGGGAGCCTGGGGAGCTCACCGTTGTCGTGCGCCCGCATGCGCGCGGCAGCATCACCGGCGATGACCTGCGCCGGGTGGCTCAAAGCGCGGGGCAGCGCGCCGTGGTCGATCGCATCAGGCCCGGCACCGACTTGCTCGGCGCGCGCGTCATCACGCCGCGCAGGCGCACCGTGTTGCTCGGGCTGCTCGGCGGCCTCGGGTTCCTGCTCGCGCTCGTCGGGGTGTTCGGCATGACCGCGTACGCCGTCTCGCGGCGCACGCAGGAGATCGGTGTGCGCATGACCTTCGGCGCGACGCCGCGAAGCGTCGTGGGCGTGATGCTTCGGGATTCGGCGTGGCCGGTGGCGGCCGGTATTGTGTTTGGCCTGATCGGATCCTGGTGGGCCACGCGCGTGATCGAAAGCTTTCTGTTCGAGACGCCGCCGCGCGATGTCATGACATTCGCTGCGGTGGCGGTGGTGCTCGCCGCCGCAGCCTGCGTGGCCGCATGGATTCCCGCGCGCCGCGCCGCGCGCGTCGATCCAATCGTCGCGCTGCGCGCGGAGTAAACGCCCCGCGAGGTATGATCCTCTGAGGTTCATACATACGCGGAGGCGGCTTCATGCGGGTTATCCCGGTCACCGCTCTCCACCAGCGAGGCTTCGGCGAGACCTATCGCCGCGACACGTGGTGGACAGCGCCGGTCTTTGTCTTCATCGTTCTCGGATCCTTCGTCGTTTACGCCACGTGGGCTGCGTTCCAGAACGCGCACTACACCTACGGTCCGTATCTCTCGCCGTTTTATTCGCCTGAGATTTTCGGCGCGTCGCCGCATGCCTGGTTCGGCCCAAAGCCCGACGCCTGGCCCGCGCTGCTGCCATTTTCACCGGCGCTGCTGATCCTGCCGTTTCCCGGCCTGTTCCGCGTCACCTGTTATTACTATCGCGGCGCGTACTACAAAGGCATGTGGGCCGATCCGCCGAACTGCGCCGTCGGCGAGCCCCGCAAAAGCTATTGGGGCGAGCAGACATTTCCGCTCATCTTTCAGAACGTCCATCGCTACTTCCTGTATTTCGCGTTGATCTTTCTCGTGTTCCTCACCTACGACGTGTGGCTCGCCCTGTGGTGGGACACCGGCACGGGTGCGAAAGAGTTCGGCATCGGCGTCGGTACCGTGATCCTCGCACTCAACGTCGTGCTGCTCAGCGCCTATACGCTCGGGTGCCACTCGCTGCGCCATTTGATGGGCGGACGCAAGGATGAAGTTTCGAAGAGCGCGCTCAACGGCTGCTACCGGTGCGTCAGCGGCCTCAATCGCTGGCATCAGCGCTGGGCGTGGGCAAGCCTGTTCGGCGTCGCCGGCGCCGACGTCTATGTGCGGCTCTGTTCGATGGGCATACTCACCGACTGGAGACTCGTCTGATGGCCGTGCACGCCACGCACACCTACGACGTGCTCGTCATCGGCGCCGGCGGCGCGGGTCTGCGCGCGGCCATCGAAGCCGCGAATGCGGGCGTCAGCGTCGGCCTGATCTGCAAATCGCTGCTCGGCAAGGCGCACACCGTGATGGCCGAAGGCGGGATGGCCGCGGCGCTGGGCAACGTCGACGATCGCGACAACTGGAAAGTGCATTTCGCCGACACGATGCGCGGCGGCCAGTACATCAACAACTGGCGGATGGCGGAGCTGCACGCGAAGGAAGCGCCCGATCGCGTGCGCGAGCTCGAAGCCTGGGGCGCGGTGTTCGATCGCACGCCCGACGGCCGCATCCTGCAGCGCAACTTCGGCGGCCACCGCTATCCGCGCCTCGCGCACGTCGGCGATCGCACCGGCCTCGAGCTGATTCGCACGCTGCAGGATCACACGACGTACCTCGGCGTCTCCATCCACATGGAATTCACGGTCGTCACGCTCTTGATGGACGGCGGCCGATGCGCGGGCGCGCTCGCCTACGATCGCGAACGCGGGCGGTTCCACGTGTTCGCGGCGAAGGCCGTCATCATGGCCACTGGCGGCGTCGGCCGCGCCTATTCGATTACCAGCAACAGCTGGGAGGGCACCGGCGACGGCCACGCCCTCGCATACCGCGCCGGCGCCGAGCTGATCGACATGGAGTTCGTGCAGTTCCATCCGACCGGCATGGTGTGGCCGCCGAGCGTGAAAGGCATCCTCGTCACCGAGGGCGTGCGCGGCGAAGGGGGCGTGCTGAAGAACAGCGAAGGCCGCCGCTTCATGTTCGACGACATTCCCGAGAACTATCGCAGCCAGACCGCGAGCGATCCCGAAGAGGGATGGCGCTACACGCAGGGGGACAAGCGCGCGCGGCGTCCGCCCGAGCTGCTGACGCGCGATCACGTGGCGCGCTGCATCAACCGCGAGGTGAAGGCCGGCCGCGGCTCACCGCATGGCGGCGTGTATCTCGACATCGCGTGGATCAAAGAGAAGCTGTCCGACGCCGAGGCGCACATCAGGCGCAAGCTGCCGTCGATGTATCACCAGTTCAAGGAGCTGGCCGATCTCGACATCACGAAGACGCCGATGGAAGTGGGCCCGACCACGCACTACATCATGGGCGGCATCAGAGTCGACGCCGATACGCAGATGTCGACGATTCCGGCGCTCTTCGCGGCAGGCGAGTGCGCATCAGGCATCAACGGCGCGAACCGGCTCGGCGGCAACTCTCTCTCCGATCTCATCGTCTTCGGCAAGCGCGCCGGAGAGCATGCGGCCGCGTACGCGCGTGCCAATGGCGCGGCGAAGGTCGAGGATGGGCAGGTCGACCGCGCGACGAAGGAAGCGCTGCTGCCGTTCGAGCGCGGCACCTCCGGCGAAAATCCTTACGCCGTACAGCACGATTTGCAGCAGACGATGCAGGGGCTGGTGGGGATTGTGCGGATGGAAAGCGAGATGCGCGAGGCGGTGGAGCGGATTGCGGAATTCCGGACGCGCGCGGCAGCGGTCGGCGTCGGTGGGCATCGCGAGTATCACTCCGGCTGGCATACCGCGATCGATCTGCAGAACCTGCTCGACGTAGCGGAGGCGATTGCCAAGTCGGCCCTCGAGCGCAAGGAAAGCCGCGGCGGCCACTTCCGCGAAGACTTTCCCGACAAGGCGCCGGAGTTCGGCACGGTCAACGTCGCGGTGCGCCGCGGCCCCGACGGCAGCGCGCAGGTGACGCGTGTCGCGCTTCCGGACATGCCCGACGAGTTGAAGAAAGTCATCGAGGAGATGGCCTGATGGCCAAGGCGACATTCAGGATTTGGCGTACCTCAGAACCGGTTGCCGACGCGGCCCCGGCCAGCGGCGCGTTTCAGGAATATGCGACCGAGGTCTCGGAGGGCATGGTCGTGCTCGACGCCGTGCATCAGATCCAGGCGACGGATGCGCCTGATCTTGCCGTGCGGTGGAACTGCAAGGCGGGCAAGTGCGGATCGTGCTCGGCCGAGATCAACGGCATGCCGCGGCTGATGTGCATGACGCGCCTGAGCGATCTGAATCTCGACGAGCCTGTGACGGTCGAGCCGATGCGCGCATTTCCGCCGATTCGGGATCTGGTTACCGACGTGAAGTGGAACTTCGAGGTCAAGAAGCAGATCCAGCAGTTCACGCCGCGCAAGCCCGACGCGCCCGACGGCACCTGGCGCATGGCGCAGGCCGACATCGACCGCGTGCAGGAGTTCCGCAAGTGCATCGAGTGCTTCCTGTGCCAGGACGTCTGTCACGTGCTGCGCGATCATCACAAGCACCAGGAATTCATCGGCCCGCGCTTCTTCGTCTATGCCGCCGCGCTCGAGATGCATCCGCTCGATACCGCCGACCGCGTGCCGGATCTCAAGCAGGACCAGGGCATCGGCTATTGCAACATCACGAAGTGCTGCACGAAGGTCTGCCCCGAGCACATCACGATCACCGACAACGCGATCATTCCCCTGAAAGAAAGAGTCGTCGACCGGTTTTATGATCCAGTGACGAAACTGCTCAGGATGATCCGTGGGAATTGAAAGTTGGTAAGTTGAAAGTTGAAAATTGGGCGTGAGCGAGCTAAAACGACTGTCACCGTCCGCGATTCCCGCGGCGCTCGCGAAGGCCGAGCGCTATCGGCTGCTCAACGAGCCGGAGCAGGCCGAGAGCATCTGCGAGGACGTGCTCGCGATCGAGCCCTCGCACGCCGAAGCCACGGCCATGCTGATTCTGGCGCTCACCGATCAACTTGGTGAAGGGCCGCACGATCGGGGGCGGGCGCTCGCGCGCGCGCAGGCGCTGGCTGCGACGGTCGCGTCGGAGTATCAGCGCGCCTATTTCAGAGGCCTGATCGCCGAACGCCGCGCCCGCGCGCTGGTGGCGCGCGGCGGCGCCGGCTCGCGCGCCGCCGCCGCGGAATGGCTGCGCGAGGCCATGGAGCGCTTCGCCGAAGCGGAACCGCTGCGGCCGCAGGAGGACGAATCGGCCATCCTCAGGTGGAACGCATGCGCGCGCCTGCTGGAGCGGTATCCGGAGCTGGCCGAGAGACCGGCCGGCGGCACCGAGCCAGTCACGTCTGAGTGAACTAATCGCGCTTGTTCCGCTGTATGTACGCCGCGATCCGCGGATCCGCGTCGTTGAATTCGATGCCGGCGCGATAGCGGGCCCCGCCGCCGCCTTTCGGCAGCTCGAACGACGCCCAGGCGACCGTGGCGCGCAGCCGCGCGTCCGGTTCGAGCGCAAGCGTGATGCGCAGCTTCTGATTCGGACGCAGGCCATTCGGCGACACGACGTGCGCGCCTCCCTCCGATAAATCCACGAGCGCGGCGTCCTTGCCGTCAATCTGCAGCGAGAGCCCGTCCTTCAACCGCACGCGCGGATGCCGCCGCGTGCCGCGCCAGTCGATGTGTGTCGCCGGCGTGGCCGGTGCGGCAGGTGCGGTGGCGGTGGTGGTGGCGGAGGATGGTGCAGGCGTGGGTTGGGTGGGCGCGCTTGCCGGGGCCGCCGCCGTTGCCGGCCCCGGGGCTGGCGCAGTCTCGGCTGCCGGCGCTGCCGCAGGCGGTGCCGGCGCTCCCGCGGGCTTGGTGATCACGCGCGTGTAGTCGCCCGTATGCGACAGCACGCGGATCTCGGCGTTCGCGCAGCCGGGATCCGCCTTGATGCGATTGATGAGGGCCGCGCCGCGCGGCGTGGCCGCGAAAAAGCGCTCGAGCACGATCAGCGTCGGCCGGTGCAGCGTGATCGCTTCCAGCGCCTCGAGCGGCTGCGCGTCGGAAAAGCACAGCGCCTCGCCGCCGACGGCGGCCCGCTGTTCGAGCGCAGGCAGAAGATCGCTGGATGCTATGAGAACCGCGGCCGGGGGCACAGTGTTTGAGTTTACACGCGCTTCGGCGCGCGAGCTTACTGTTCGAGAACTTCCTTGACCTTGTCGAGCAGCAGTTGCCGCACGAAGGGCTTCTGCAGCAGCGCCTGGTGCGGTCCGAGATCGCCTGGCGCCACATAGCCCGAGACGAAAATGACTTTCAGATCCGGATGCGTCTCGTGCAGCTGGCGCACCAGCTCCGGCCCCTTCATGTAGGGCATCACCACGTCGGTGACGAGCAGGTCGACATGCGGAATGGTCTTTTCCACCTCGAGGGCCTCGACGCCGTTGCGCGCCTCGTGCACCGTGTAGCCCTCGCGGCGAAGGGCCTGCGCGAACAGGCCCTTCACCGCGGGCTCGTCTTCGACGAGCAGGATGGTGGCGTTCACCGCAGATCCGGATCCGGCATCACCGTCAGGGTCTTCGCGACGTCGCGTCCGCCGGCGCTGAGCACCACGCGATACGTTCCCGGCGCACCGGGTCCCATGATGTGTTCCAGGTTCTGCGGAGCTCCGCCGCGTCCGCCGCGGCCGCCTCCGCGTCCCTGCAGCTCTTTCTTCTCGGCCTCGGTCCGCTCGCGCACAATGCGCTGCAGATCCCACACCACGGTATTGAGTCCGGCGTTCTTCGTGCCTGCCAGCTCGCGCACGAGACGCGTGCCTTCAAAGATGCGCACGCGCACGTCGCCGGCCGGCGGCGTCTCGAGCCAGTAGTCGATCACAGCGCCAGGCGGACGGCTCGGCCCATTGAAGTTGTTCGAGCTACTGGCCCGAGGCAGCCCGATGTTGGTCCACTGCACGACTGGGCGCACATCGAACAAGTGCGCGTCGGCATTGGCCACCGTTGGTGTCATCTCCTGCAGGTGCGAGATGTCGGCGATGAAGATGCCGCGGCCGTGCGTGGCCACGACGAGCTCGCCATCGCGCGGGTGAATGACCACGTCGTAGACGAACTGCCGCGGCATGTTGCCCCGGATGTCCTGCCACGCCCGCCCGCCGTCGAGCGACGCGTACACGCTGCCGCCCTCCGTGCCCGCGATGAGCAGGTTGGGGTTGCGCCGATCCTGCCGGATCGTGCTGACAGGCTCGTTCGGCAGATTGCCCGCGACCGACGTCCACGTCCGGCCGTAATCGGAGGTCTTCCACACGAACGGCTTGAAGTCGTCATTGCGGTAGCCGGTGATGCTGACGAACGCCACCGCGGCGTCGTGGCTCGACGGCTCGACGCGGCTGACCCAGTAGCCGGGATGTCCTGGAATCCTGTCACGCACGTTCGTCCAGGTCGCGCCTCCATCTCTCGTCACCTGCACATTCCCATCGTCGGTCCCGGCCCAGATGAGGCCGGGAACAATCGGGGATTCGGCAAGAGTCGTGATCGTCGCGAACTGAATGTTCCCGCGGCCGTCCCGCTTGGCCTCTTCATTGACACTGAGATCGGGGCTGATGAGCGTAAAGTTCTCGCCGCGCGCGGTGGAGCGCAGCACGCGGTTCGCGCCCAGATAGATGACGTCTGGGTCATGCGGCGAGACCACAAGCGGGGGATTCCAGTTGTAGCGAAGCGTGTTCGCCTCCGGCCCCCGATAGCCGAGCGATTGCCGTTCGCCCGTTCGCATGTCGACGCGCTGGAAGCCGCCGGCGAACTGCGACGTGTTGTACAGCCACCGGTTCTCTTTCCAGTCGACGACGTTGTACATGCCGTCGCCGCCGCCCGTGCGGAGCCATTCCTCGAAGCGAATCGGCTGACCGTTCTTCATCGTGCTCGGGCCGCGCCACGAGCCGTTGTCCTGGAGGCCTCCATAGACGTTGTACGGTTGCGCCATGTCGACGCTGACCCCGTAGAACTGCGCCAGCGGCAGGTTGTCGGGCCGGTACCACGTGCGTCCTGCATCGAACGAGACGCCCATGCTGTGATCGTGGCCGAGGATCAGGTGCTTGCTGTCGCGCGGGTTGATCCACAGCGCGTGATTGTCGCCGCCGAACGCGAACGCGCGCGACCACGTGCCGCCGCCTTCGGTGCTGTGATGCACACCGACGCCAAGCACGTAAACGTGCTTCTTGTCGTTGGGATCGACACGGACCTGCCCGTAATAGTAAGGAGGCCCTTCGCCGACGCCACCGCCGGCAGGACCTGTCACGTTCTGCCACGTCTTGCCGCCGTCATCGGATCGATAGATTTCGTTGCCGATCGAGCGCGCGTTCGGCGTTTCCTTGCCGACGAGCAGCTGCTTGCGCCGCTCGGCATCGCTCACGCCCTTCGAGTTGACGTTTTCAACCGTCGCGTAGATGGTGTTCGAATCCTGGCGCGAAATCGCGACCCCGATGCGTCCGAGCATGCCGCCCGGCAGTCCGCCGCCGACTTTCGTCCACGTGCGTCCGGCATCCGCGCTGCGATAGAGCCCGCTGCCCGGTCCGCCCTCGACGAACGTCCACGGTTCGCGCACCTTGTCGTACGCCGCCGCGAACAGAATGTTCGGGTTCTTCGGATCCATCGCGGCGTCGACGACGCCGACCTTCTTGCCTTCCGACGTCACCTCGAGCGAACGCGTCCATGTCTTTCCGCCGTCGGTCGTCTTATAGAGCCCGCGCTCTTCGTTGTACGAATAGAGGTGACCGAGCGCCGCCACATAGGCGGTGTTCGGATCGGAGGGGTGGAGCACGATCCGGCCGATGTGATGCGAGTCCTTCAGCCCGACATTCGTCCAGGTCTTGCCCGCGTCAGTCGATTTGTAGACGCCGTCGCCCCAATAAGAGCTGCGCGAGTTGTTCGCCTCGCCCGTGCCCAGCCAGACGATGTTCGGGTTTGACTGGAACACCGAGACCGCGCCCAGCGACACCGCCGGTTGGTTGTCGAAGATGGACGCCCACGTCAGTCCATGATTCTCGGTTTTCCACAGGCCGCCGGATGCGGTTGCCGCATAGAACACCTGCGGCGTGGCTTCGACGACGGCGTAGTCGACGAACCGGCCGCCCTGCGCCGTCGGGCCGATGGCGCGGAAGGTGAAGCCGGAAAACGGGGAGGGCGCCGACTGCGCGGTCTGCGCCTGCAGCCCGGCCGCAACGGCCAGGGCCGCCAGCAGCACGACAACGACGGCACGAAGACGGACGGAGAGCTTCATCGGGTGGGTACTCCTCGGGGGGATTCTATAGGGGATCTGGTGATTTGGTGATCTGGAGATTTGGCGATCTGAAATCACCAGATCACCAGATCACGAGATCACCAAATCCACCGGACGCTGGGCGTCAGCGCGCGGCGGCCGTCGAACAGTGCTCGTCGAACGCCAGCGTCAGCTGGTCGGCGATGCGCTCGGCTGACGAGACTTCGATGTCTTTGCGCTCCATCAGATAAAGCAGCTTGCCGCCGCGGAGCAGCGCGATGGACGGCGACGAGGGCGGAAAACCCGTGAAGTACGACCGCGCCCGGTCGGTCGCGTCGACGTCTGCGCCCGCGAAGACGGTGCCGATGACGTCGGGACGGTTCGCATGCTCGAGGGCCTTCGCAATGCCGGGCCGGGCCTTGCCCGCCGCGCAGCCGCAGACCGAGTTGACGACCATCATCACGACGCCGGGCTCGCCGACGATCGCGTCCACGTCCGCCGCCGAGCGCAGCTCGCGCGCGCCGACGTCCGTGAGTTCCTTGCGCATGGGTGCAGTGAGCCAGTCAGGGTAAGCCATTCGCCGATCGTATCAGGCTCTGGGCCCCAGGGCCTAGGGCCGAGAGCCTAAGGCCTGCTACGATCGTCGGCTGTGCTGGCTATTCATTGCGCGAACCTTCGGAAACGCTACGCCGATGTGGTCGCGGTCGACGGTCTCGACCTCGACGTGCAGGCAGGAGAGTGCTTCGGGCTGCTCGGTCCCAACGGGGCGGGCAAGACCACGTCGATTGAGATTCTCGAAGGGCTCAACACGCCCGATGCCGGTGACGTCGAAGTGCTCGGCATGCGCTGGGGCACCGACGACCGCACGCTACGGCAGCGGCTCGGCATCCAGCTGCAGGAGACACAGCTCAACGAGAAGCTGACGGTCGAAGAGACGCTGCGCCTGTTTCGCTCGTTCTACATCGAGGGCGATGAGATCGATCGCGTGCTCGCGCGCGTGCAGCTCGAGCCGAAACGCAAGGCGCAGGTCGGCAAGCTCTCGGGCGGGCAGAAGCAGCGGCTGTCGGTTGGCTGCGCGCTGGTCGGGAAGCCCGACCTGCTTTTTCTGGACGAGCCGACGACCGGCCTCGATCCGCAGTCGCGGCGGCAGCTGTGGGATCTGCTCGAAGACTTCCGCCGCGAGGGCGGCACCATCCTGCTCACCACCCACTACATGGACGAAGCAGCCGTGCTCTGCGATCGTCTCGCGATTGTCGACAAGGGAAAAGTCATCGCGCTCGGCACGCCAATGGAGTTGATCCGATCGCTCGGGGCCGAGCACCTGCTCGAATTCACCGTCGAGGGGCCTGACCTGACGGTCGAGATGCTTCAATCACTTGCCGGCGTGCAGTCGGCGCGCAAGACCGAAAGCGGATATTCGGTGACGACGTCGAGCACGCACCAGGCGGTGCCGGCACTGCTTGGCGCCATCAGCCAGTCGGGCGGACGGCTCACGCTGCTCAACACGCACACGGCGACGCTCGAGGACGTCTTCATGCACCTGACGGGAAGGCATTTAAGGGATGAATGACGGACTGGGGATTGTCGATTGATGAACACGAGTCCGTTTGTCCAGCTGACGCTCGTGAAGCTGCGCGAGTACACGCGCGAGCCCGAGGCGCTGTTCTGGGTGTTCCTGTTCCCGGTGTTGATGACGTGTGCGCTCGGCATCGCGTTTCGCGACGGCGAGACGAGAGAGATTCGGGTCGGCGTGCTTGGCCCCTCGACTTCGCTCGGGGCAAGCAGCCTGGTCGCCACCCTTGATGCCGATCCGAGAATGTCCGCCGTCGTGGTGGCACGCGATCGTGCCGATGCGCTCCTGAGAGACGGCGGCCTCGCGCTCCTCGTGGTGCCGGCGCGGCCCGGCGGCGCCGTGACGTACCGTTTCGACCGCACGCGGCCCGAGAGCAGCGTCGCGCGGTTCACCGTCGATGAAGTGCTGCAGCGCTCATCGGGACGGAGCGACGCGTTCCTGCCTGCCGATGACCTCGTGCACGTGCCGGGCAGCCGCTACATCGACTGGCTCGTGCCCGGTTTGCTCGGCATGAACGTCATGATGACGTCGCTCTGGGGCATCGCGTTCTCGATCGGCATGGCGCGCGCCAAGAAACTGATCAAGCGGCTCAGCGCGACGCCCATGGAGCGAAGTCACTTTCTCGCCGCGCAGATCAGCGGCCGCCTGATCTTTCTGCCTGTCGAGGCGGCCGTGTTGATTGTCTTCGCGAACGTCGTGTTCGGCGTGCCCGTGGAGGGGTCGTGGCTGCTGCTAACGGTGATCATTCTGCTCGGGGCCGTCTGCGGCGCCGCCCTCAGCCTCTTCGTGGCGAGCCGCGCGCGCAGTTTCGAGGCCACCTCCGGCCTCATCAACTTCGCCATCGTCCCCATGTGGATCTTCTCGGGGGTGTTCTTTTCGTCGGCGAATTTTCCCGGCACCATCCAGCCGTTCGTGCAGGCGCTGCCGCTGACCGCGCTCAACGACGCGCTGCGCGGCGTGATGCTCGCCGGCTCTGGCGTGCGTGATGTCGGCCACGAGCTCGCGATCATGGCGGGATGGACGGTCGCGTGCTTCGGCGCCGCGCTGAAGATCTTCCGATGGCAATAAAGAGTAAGTCGAGTAAGACGAGTAAGACGAGTAAGTCGCGCAGATCTGAGCTTGCGAGGGCAGTCCTGATTGACCTCGACGACACGCTGTTCGATCATCGCGCGGCGGCGCGCGTGGCGCTGCAGACGGCGGCCGCCTGCGATCCTGCACTCGGGCGCGTGGATTTCGATGCGCTCGAAACCCGTCACCGCGCGGTGCTCGAGGATTTGCACCGCCGCGTGCTCGATGGACGTCTGACCATCGACGAGGCGCGCGCGCTGCGGTTCCGCACGTTGGTCGAAGAGCAGGGCGAGATCTGCGACGACACACGGCTCGGTCAGATGACCGCCGCGTACCGAACTGCCTACCAGTCGAACTGGGTGTGCCTTGCCGGCGCGCGCGAGCTCGCAGCGGAGCTCAAACGCCGCCATGCTCGCATCGCCATTGTCACCAACAACATCGTCAGCGAGCAGATGGCGAAGCTGAAGCGGCTGGAGCTCGAGCCGTTCGTCGATGCGCTCGTGGTGTCGGAAGCGGTCGGATGGTCGAAGCCGGATCCGCGCATCTTCATTCATGCGTTGAATGCACTGGATGCGCAGGCGGGCGATGCCGTGATGCTCGGCGACAGCTGGACGGCCGACATCGAAGGCGCGCTGGCGGCGGGGATCCGCGCGGTGTGGTTCAATCCCGCGGGGGCGCCGCGCCCGGCTGGCAGGCCCGAAGTGCGCGAGATCGATTCATTAGAGCCGGCCGGGACGGTCGCGGACGTCATTCTGGAGGGATATCCCTTAGGGGATAGCCCAATTTACCTTTCCGAGAGCAAGTAGCGCGCAGCGCCGGGAACATCGCGGTGGGTTGCGATCACGATGGCCATGTCGTGGCGATCGCGCAGGATGCGGCTCCATGCGTCGAGGCCGGCGGCGTCGAGTCCTGTTTCGGGCTCGTCGACGAGCAGCAGCCGCGGCCGCGCCGCGAGCGCGCGGGCGAGCGCGATGCGCTGGCGCTGTCCGCTCGAGAGCGTGCGCACGTCCGATGCGCTGAAGGGCAGGGCGCCGAGCGCGTCGAGGGCGCGCTCGGTTTCAGCGGCATCGCCATGCGCGCCGAGCAGGACGTTGTGCTGCCCGGTGCCGGCGAAGAGAAACGGCGAGGGATGCACGTAAATCGCACCGCGCGGTCCCGGCATGGGCCCTCGCATCTCGCCCGACACCGGCACATTCAATCCCGCCAGCGTCTTCAGCACGGTGGTCTTTCCGGATCCGTTCGGTCCGCCGATGACGATGCGATCGCCGGCGGCCGCTGACAGGTCCGGAAGCGTGGCGACAGACACGCCGTCATACCCGACAGTCAGCGCCCGCGTCGAGAGGACAGGCGCGCTCACGACGGCCTCCGCAGCCAGCGCGAATGCACACCCGCATTCACCGCCAGCGCAATCACGACGAGAATCAGCCCCAGCGCCATCGCTCTCGCATCGTCGCCCCGCGTGTGCTCGAGCGCGATGACGGTGGTGAGCGTGCGTGTCTCGCCGCGAATGTTGCCGCCGAGGATGACCGCGGCGCCAAGCTCGGTGAAGACGCGCGCGAATGCCAGCAGCAGGGCCGAGACAATCGCCGTGCGGCCTTCACGCAGCAGCACGGCGAGCCGCGTGAGCCGGCCGAGGCCGAGCGTCGACGCGGTCTCGAACGCGGCCGGCGGCAGCCGCTGGATCGCCACCAGCGTGAGCGCTGCGACAATCGGCAGCGCCAGCACGGTCTGTCCCACGATCATGGCCAGGCGCGTGTAAAGCAGATCCATCCAGCCGAGCGGTCCGGTGGCGCTCAGCATGAAATACAAGACGAGACCCACGACAACAGTCGGAAGCGCGGTCAGCGTGTGGACGATGGATGAGGCGGCGCGCGCGGCGCGGCCCCGGGCGTGCGCAAGCGCGTAGCCCAGAGGAACACCGGCGATGGTCGCAAACGCCAGCGCCGCGCCCGAGACAAACAGTGAGACCGCGGTGATCTTCCAGACTTCGGTGTCGCCCGAGACAATCAGACGCAGCGCGTCGACGAAGGCGCTCATGGCGCGCGCACTCCGGCCGGCGTCGACTCAGGTGACGCGGCATCCAGGCCGGCAGGCCAAAGAAAGAACACCTGACGCGTGCCGATGCGGAACGCGTCGATGTGCTGCCGCCCGCCTCCTTCGGCGATCCAGCGCGCGAATCGATCGGCAAGCTCCGACGTCCGTGCGGGCGCGGTCGTGAGAATCATCACGGCATAGGTGTTCAAGAGTGCTGGATCGTTGTCGTAGATCACTCGCAACTGCACCGCATCGGCGAGCCGCGCGAGCGTGGCCTCGTCGGTCAGCACGTACGCCACGCGTTGCGACGCGACGCGCAGCGTCGGCGCCATGCCTTGTCCCGTTTCGATCAGATGCGCCGGCTGCGGGCTGACGCCGGCCATGGCCCACAGCTGCCTTTCACGCGCGTGCGTGCCGGAGTCGTCGCCGCGCGAGACAAACAGCCGGCCGCTGCGCGCAATCCGCGACATCGCCTCGGATGCGGATGCGGCGCCGCGCGCGGCGGCCGGATCCTCCGGCGGCCCGGCGATGACGAATCGATTGAACATGAATTTGCGGTAGTACCGCACGAGCCCGTCCGAGATGAGCGCGCGCTCGCCGGCCGGTTCGTGCGTGACGAGCAGCGCGACATCGCCGCGGCGCCCCAGTTGAAACGCCTGGCCGCTTCCCACGGCCAGCACCTGCAGGTTCACGCCGTGCTCTTGTTCGAAGCCGGGCACGAGCGTATCGAGCAGCCCGGAGCTGTCGACGCTCGTCGTCGTGGCAATCCGGAGCCGCGGCGGCCGCGGACCGCACGCGGCGCCGAAAACGGCAGCCGCCAGCGCGAACATGCCGGCAGCGCAAAGCAGCCTGCACCTGGATCGGGCGATGAACTTGCCACTCATCGAGTGGATAGAATCATAACCAATGCCCGTCGCGTTACCCGCCAACCAGACACAGGCCTCCCTGCTGCTCGACGATCTCGGCGCGATCCGTCAGCGCGCCGACCAGCTGATGGCGCGCGTGTCTGACGATCAGACGTTCTCATGGCAGCCGCACGACGGCCGCGCCTGGAGCGTCGGGCAGTGCCTGGATCATCTGAGTCAGGGCAATCGCGCGTATCTGGCGGGCATTCGCGACGCCCTCGCGCACGCGTCACGCGGCCCGGCTGCGGTGACCGCGCCAATCCGCAGCACATGGTGTGGCCGCAGGTTCGCCGCGAGCATGGTCATCAGGGACGCGCAGACGATCGACGTGAACCGTCCGACGTTTCCGAACCCGTTCCTCCCGCTGGTGCGCTTGCGCGTCGGCACGGGATTCCGCATTCTGCTCGCGCACATGCGCCGCCACATCGATCAAGCTCAGCGCGTGCTCGACGCCCACGCGCAGGAACACCTAAAGGTAAATCGTAGATTGTAAATAGCATTGTCTAGTGCGTTATTGGCCCGTCACGGCGTCACGGCGTCACGGCGTCACGGCGTCACGGCGTTCACGGCGTGACAGCGGGACCGGCGCAATAGCTCAATAGCCAATGCTATTTACAATTTACAATTTACATTGAGCTGTCCCTTTACATTGAGCTGTCCCTATGCCCTTGGCACATACCTTGATACTGCTCAGCCCGTGGGTCTCTCTGCGACTCCTGACCGACTCAAGCGTTACGCCGGCATGGCGCGGCTGCTCTACAAGTACGGCAACGGCGATGTGGTGAAGCGCGCGGGGCTCGAGGATGCGCTGGACATTTCCGCGTCGGCTGACGCCGCCGCTGGGAGGACCGCAGCCGTCGGGACTCCCGACGCCAAGGAGCTCGCCGACGATCTCGAGCGGTTGGGACCGGCCTATATCAAGCTGGGGCAGCTGCTCTCGACGCGCGGCGATCTGCTGCCGCCGCAGTATCTCGACGCGCTCACGCGGCTGCAGGACAAGGTCGAGCCGTTTCCGTTTACCGACGTCGAGCGCATCGTGCAGGAGGAGCTCGGCATCCGGCTCTCGAAAGGCTTCGAGTCGTTCGAATCGACGCCGCTCGCGGCCGCCTCACTCGGACAGGTGCATCGCGCCGTGCTGCGCGACGGACGCCAGGTGGCCGTCAAGGTGCAGCGCCCCGACGCGCGCGCGCAGGTGGCCGGCGACCTCGAGGCCTTCGCCGACATCGCCGACTTCCTCGACCGCCGCACCGACGCGGGGCGCCGCATGTCGTTTTCGACCGTGCTCGAGGAATTCCGCCGCACGATTCTCGAAGAGCTCGACTATCGCCGCGAAGCCCAGAACCTGCTGACGCTGAAAACCAATCTCGCGCGCTTCACCCGCATCTTCATTCCGGCGCCGATCGACGACTACACCAGCAGCCGCGTGCTCACCATGGAGTTCGTCGAAGGCCAGAAGATCACGAAGCTCAGTCCCGTGGTGCGCGTCGATCTCGAGGGCGACGCGCTCGCCGAGGAACTGTTCCGTGCCTATCTGCGCCAGATCATCATCGACGGGTTCTTCCATGCCGATCCGCATCCTGGCAACGTGTTTCTCACGGACGATGGCCGGATTGCGCTGCTCGATCTCGGCATGGTCAGCCGCATTTCGGCCAGCAAACAGGACGAGCTGCTCAAGCTGCTGATGGCGGTGGCCGACGGGCGCGGCGAGCAGGCGGCCGAGATCGCGATGCGGATGGGCCAGAAGCTCGAAGATTTCGATCGCGAGGCCATCGAGAAGCAGGTCGTCGACATGGTCGCGCGCTATCAGAACTCGCGGCTGCAGGACGTGCAGGCCGGCGCCATCATCATGCAGATCTCGCGGATTGCCGCCATGCACGGCATGCGGCTGCCGAGCGATCTGTCGATGCTGGGCAAGGCGCTGCTCAATCTCGACGAGGTGGGCCGCACCCTGTCGCCGACGTTCGATGTGCAGGCGTCGATCCGCAGGAACGCCGCGGACCTGATGCAGGAGCGCGTGCGCCGCAGTCTCTCGCCGGCCGGCATCTTTGCAACCGCCCTCGAGATGAAGCAGTTCGTCGAGGCGCTGCCCGGACGGGTCAACCGGCTGCTCGACGCGGTGTCGAACAACGAGCTGCGCGTGAAGATGGAAGTGATCGACGAGGGCGCGCTGATCGACGGCTTTCAGAAGATCGCCAACCGCATCACGCTCGGCGTGATTCTGGCGGCGCTCATCATCGGCGCGGCGATGCTGATGCAGGTGGAGACCACGTTCACGATCCTCGGGTATCCGGGGCTGGCGATGCTGTTCTTCCTCGTGGCCGCCGGCGGCGGCCTGTGGCTCGCGTATTCCATCCTCACCGGCGACATCCACGCGAAAAAGAAGCGGCCGGGCGGCTAGGCGCCGCCGCGGCCACGTCCCGGTTTCGCCGGTTTGACCGGTTTTGCTTTGGGCGCCGGTTTCGCTTTCGCCGATTTGACCGGCTTTGCCTTGGGCGCCGGCTTCGCTTTCACGGTTGTGGCCGCGGGTGTTCGTCCAGCAGTACCTACGCTTGTGCCGCGATTCCGCTGATGCACTGCGCGGGCATTGTTGACTTCCTGACGGCTCAACCACCCGTCATCATTCGTGTCCAGCAGATCGAAGTCGGCCAGCACCCCGGGCCATTCGTTTCGCGAAACCCGGCCGTCGCGGTTACCGTCATAGCCCCACCAGACCGGCACGATGGCCGTCGAGCCCCGCCTGAGCTCCGCGCCTGACAAGACACCATCGCCATTGCGATCCTGATTGCGAAACGACGTGTCGGTTCCTTGCCATTCGGCTCTGGCGACGACGCCGTCGCGGTTGCGATCGAGACCGTTGAAGCGGCCCTGCGCTTCCGCCGCGATGGGTCCACCGATGACCAGGGCCACTGCTGCGCCAACAGAAAGAAGGTTGCGAGTCATCCGTAAGTACCTCGACATAAGACAACTGCGAGAACCATGCCGAACGCGGATGAGTTCGGCCCACGCCTTGCTACCATCAGAGAGATCTCGATGCGAGCTTTCGGGCGCTTTCTTTCGCTCCTCGTGTTCGTCGCGGCGCTGGCCTGCCGCGGTGAGTCGTCGCCTCAGGCGGATCGATCAATTCCAGAGGCGGCAGCGCGATCGACCGCGGAGCCGACCTCACAGCCATCGTCCGCGCCGCTCACCGGCCTGCCGCGCAAACCGGGCTCGCTGCGCTTCGCCGTCATCGGCGATGCCGGACGCGGCGATCGCCACCAGTACATGACCGCCGCCAAGATGATCGAATGGCGGCAGTGGTTCGACTATGCGTTCGTGCTGATGCTGGGCGACAACATCTATGGAGACTCGGGCTCGCCCGAAGCCTACGCGCACCGCTTCGAGCGCCCGTACAAGGCGCTGATCGACGCCGGCGTGCCGTTCTATGGCGCGCTGGGCAACCACGATCCGATCGGCCAGGAACACTACCCGCTCTTCAACATGGGCGGCCGGCGTTATTACGCGTTCGAGAAGGACGAGGGCAGCCTCAGGCCGCTCTTCACACGCAAGGTGCTGTTCGTGGCCATCGACACGATCAACCTGACGCGGCAGCAGCTGAAGTGGATCGAAGGCACGCTCGACGAGTCAGGCGCCGACTGGAAGATCGCTTTCTACCACCACCCGCTCTACACCTCGGGACGCTATCAACTGGCGGCGTCGCGTTTCAGGGCGGCGCTCGAGCCGATTTTCATCCGGCAGGAGCTCGATGTCGCGCTCAACGGCCACGAGCACTTCTACGAACGGATCGTCCCTCAGAACGGCGTGCACTACTTCACCAGCGGCGCGGGGGGGGCGCTGCGCGTGGGCGATCTGCGGCCCTCGGGATGGACCGCCGCGGGATTCGACACCGACACGCATTTCATGCTGATGGAAATCGCGGGCGACACGCTGTACTTCCTGGCGATCAGCCGGAAGGGCGCGATTGTCGACTCGGGGACGATTCAGCAGCGCGACTAGTCCGCGCACGAGCGGCGCGTGATGGCGCCGACTTTGTCCTGAAACACCTGCACCCACGGCTGCACGTTGGTGCCGCCAACCTGGCCCGTCTCGGGATCCGGAAAGTTCGACGAGAGAAAGAGCCGCGCGATCTCGTCCGAGGTGAAGGCCGTGAGCTTCGACGCCACCCACGCGCGTCCTTCCTCCGAGATGTCGACATCGTGGAAGGTCGCGCCGCGATAGGGCAGGTGCGCCATCGACACCATGCACCCTGTCTCGTCGCGCCAGAGCGGTGCGTGCTTCCACCCGAGATAATCCACCTTGCGCGGTCCGAACGTCGCGCCGAGATCCTGAATCATCAGCAGCGGCATCGCGCACGGGTCCGGCCCGTCGGGGCCACGGTCGCCCAGGCACACCAGCCGCTGGTTCGGCGACTTGTTGTCCCAGTGCGCGAGAAACACGGCCATCAGTCTGAAGGCGTCGAGCTCCGCGCGTGACGCGCCGCCCTTCGCCGCATCGACCGCGTCGAGCTCGTACCACGTCCATCCCCGATGGTCGTGGACCTCGAACGCGCGCGCGTCGAACTTCCGTTCGACCGCGGCGTTCGCGAAGTCGGCGTACTGACTGTAGTCCAGGAAGTGATCGAGCATGCCGGCGACGAAGAACCACTCGGCGATCTGGCGCGAACGATAAGGTGAGCGCGGACAGCCATAGCAGCGCACGCGCCGCACGATCGACATCCTGTCGGTGCCGAATCCCAGCGCCGTCAGCAGCCGCGTGGCCGCGGCTTCGCCCGCAATCTCGGGATTGAGGCCGTATTTCACTTTGATGGTCTCGCCGCTCGGCAGCACGCAGTCGAATTTCGGCGTCGTGCCGCTGGTGGGCTCGGGGTCGTACCGGCAGTCGATGTCGGATGCGACGAACGGCTGCTCGGCGGGCTGCTGCGGCGCGTCCGGCATGAGCACGCGCGCGCGCGCGATGGTCTCGGCACGCAGCC
The DNA here is from genome assembly GCA_040902895.1 of Vicinamibacterales bacterium. Classification (GTDB taxonomy): domain Bacteria; phylum Acidobacteriota; class Vicinamibacteria; order Vicinamibacterales; family SCN-69-37; genus JALYRV01. The sequence continues at coordinate 88,097 of JBBDWL010000099.1, forward strand.
GCCACGCGTCGGTGTCCACAGGCGCCTCGGGCACGTGATAGCGGTCGTACACGAGATGGCCGATGGGGAGCGCTACGGCGATCGCCAGCAGCGCCAGCAGCCCTTTCTTCACCAGAGGCCAGCAGAGCAATTCGCGGGCCAGGCACGAATCTTGAGAGATCTGGCCCGCCGTGCAGCGAAAAACGCGCGACGGGATTGAATTCATGGCGCGCACAGGCTTTGCCGCCAAGGGCATCGTGTATCTGCTGCTCGGATATCTCGGCGCCCGCGCTGCCGTGGGATCGAGCCAGGCAGGCTCGACCGACGCCGTGCTGCTCGAAGTGCTTCGAGCGCCATTGGGACGGCTGCTGCTGACGACGCTGGCCGTCGGCCTCGCGTGGTACGCGGCCTGGCGGTTCATCGAATCGATCGGCGACGCGAACGGCAAAGGGCACGAACCGAAGGGTCTCGCCGCGCGCGCGATCTATCTGGTGAGCGGATGCATCTATGCCGCGCTCGCGCTCGACGCCGCCGCGATCCTTCTCCATTGGGACAACGACGCCGGTCAGGTCCGCAGCTTCCTGGGCGCGTTCATGACGGGACCGCTTGCCGTCGCCGCCGGTCTGCTGCTGCTGGCCTACGGGGTGTATCAGCTGTGGAAAGGAGTCTTAGGCAAAATGAGCACGCAATTGAACGAGCGTGCCGCGCGTCGCGAAGCAGGCCGCTGGGTGATCGGGCTCAGCCGCGCCGGCGTCGCGGGCCGCGGCGCCGTGTTCGTCGTGCTCGGCTATTGGCTCGTCTCACATCCCGCCTCCGGGCCGTCGATGGCCTCAACGTCGGGCACCGCCGGCTCGCTCAATCTCTTCGCGCGCTTTCCCCAGGGCGAAACCTTCATGGCCGCGGCCGCGCTCGCGCTGATGGCCTACGGCGCCCACCAGCTCGTTCACTCGCGCTATCGAACGATCAACGTTCCGTAGCTGTCGCGCGGTCTGGAACGCGAAATGTAAATTGTAAATGGTAAAGAGCATTGGCTATTGAGCCATGGGCCCGTCACGGCGTTACGGCGTCACAGCGCGACGGGCACAATGGCGCAATAGACAATGCTATTTACAATCTACGATTTACATTGGGCCCGCACTACCGCGCATGTTCCCACGCCTCCAGATGGTGCAGCAGATAATCGAACGGCATCACGATCGTGCGGCCGTCATCTTCGCGTGTGAAGATGATCTGCGACCATCCTTTGATGCCGGTCGGCACGTAGGATGCGCCGCCGATCGAGAGGCGATCGCCGGCGAGTGCGCGCATCAGCACGCGTTCGTAGCGTGACTGCGCCACGAGCGTCGCCGGGAACAGGTCTTCCCAGGCGCAGAGCCGTCCCACATCTTCGTAGGCCGCCGGCCGCGCCGGCAGATCGAGCAGCGACGGCGCATGGCCGCTGAGCACCGCGCGAATCAATCGGAACGAGAACGGGTCGGAGATCGCCGCGATCGATTTGCGGAACGCGACGAAGACGCGGCGCGCCAGCCGGCGCAGGCTCCAGTGCGTGAGGCGTCCGTTCACGCGCACGGGCCATCGCGCTTCATTCGCGTTGGCCGCGAACGGATTGTCGGGATAGCAGTTGAACCGCGCAAGCCATCCTTTGCGCGACGTGTGCTTGCAGGGCGAGAAGCCCTCGATGACCGGGATGCCGCGATCCGCCAGTGCTTCGATCGTGTGGGTCGGCCACGTCGAGACTTCACGAACGATGCCGGTGATGAGGGTGCCGGCGGCAATCATGAGCGACGAGCTCGGCGTGAAGTCGACGGTCACTTCGATGCGATCGCCGCGCGGCCGCACGCCGACGCCGGTCGATTCGCGGTTGGCGGCGAGCAGCATGACCGGCGCCGGCAGCACGAACGTCAACAGCCGCGCCATCGCGCTGAGACGCGCGCGCGCGTCGGCGCCGTGTCCGTCGGCCGAGACGTTGTAATGCGCGCTGAAGCCCGAGAGCTGCACGTGATTGCCGGTGCGCGCTTCCCAGGCGTCGAGCTCCTCGCGCACGAACGTCAGAGACTCCCAGAGCGAGCGGCCCGCGCGCACCATGCAGGCGCGTTCGATCTCCACGATCGGCGTGGCGAGCTCGATGACGCCCGTATCGAAGTAGATCGCGCCGCCGGTGGGCAGGTGATACGACGTGCCGCGGCGATGCACGAGCGGGACGCGGATGAAATCGCGCGGATCGCCGAACAGATCCTCGGGACGCGCCTGCTGGCCGTTCAGAATGACGGCAAACTCCGCCTCGAGACCGACGGCCGCAATCGTGAGGCGGGCGCCCGGCTGCTCGCGCCCTTTGGCCGGTTTGAACCCGCTCATGGGTCAGCCGACGGCCGGGCCGAAGACCGGCGGCAACTCGGGCGGCGTCATCGTGACGTACCCGAGATCGAAGTGGATGTGATCGTCGACGTGGCCGGCCGTGTGCCCGTAGGCGCGCGTCCAGATGCCCGGCAGCAGGCGGGCGGCAATCCCGTTGAATTTCTCGATCCGGTCGCGGGTGTCCATGTAGTCGCCGCCGATGCGGAAAATGTTGGCTGCCGTAGCCCATGCATGAGGCGAGCCAGCCGCCGAGCGCCGATGAGCCGGGGATCGGTATCCGCCATTGGCCGAGATATGGATCGTCGTGGCTACCTCGTGGCGCAGGATTTCGAGGTGGGCGGCGAGCAGCGTGACCGCCGTGGGCACGTATCTCGGGTATTGACGCAGCACGTCCGGCTCGTACAAATCGACGTCGATGAACTCCCAGATCGAGAAGTTCTCCGTCAGCCGCACCTCCAGCGCCTGCGCCCAGGAATCGACCTGATAGAAATAGCGCGGCAGCCGGCGCGGCACGCCATCGGGGCACAGGATGACGTCGTCGGGCCGCAGCAGCGATCGATACGATTCGTTCAGCGACAGGCCGTCGACGATGGGCAGCGGCAGGCGCTGGCTCATACGCACTGCTCCGGCGCGGGCGGATCGGCCGCGATCAGCCACTCGTAGACCGCCGTCGAAACGCGCGCGACCGCATCCATCCGCTTGCCGCTGTCGGGCTCGTGCTCGGTGAGCACCGCGAGCACGTATGGCTTGCGGCCGGCGACATAGATAATTCCGGCGTCGTGGGCGGCGGTGGAAATCTCGCCGGTCTTGTGCGCGACGCGTGCCTTCGCGCGGATCTCGGGCGGCACTCCTGCCGGTATCCCCGATCGAAACTGCTGCGTGAAGAGAATCTCGAGCATGTCGCCCGTTGCGCGCTTCGAAACGCCCCACGATTCGTAGATGGCGCGGAAGAGGCGCACCAGGCCGTTGGCGGTGACGCGGTTGTTGATGCCGGCCTCGAACGCGAGATCGTCTTCGACGCCGCGCACCAGATCGATGCCGTCGATGCTGGCGCCCGCGAGCGCCTCGCGCGCGGAGTCGATGCCGACGAGATCGATCAGCAGATTCGTCGCCAGGTTGCTGCTGGTGGCAATCATGTGCGTCGCCAGCTCCGACAGCCTCATCGTCTTGCCCAGCGCCGCGTGCACGTCGGTGTTGCCGTCGCGTCCCTGCGATACGCGATACATCGTGCCGTCGACCGCGCTCGCGAAGCGGTTGCGCACGTGCAGCCGGCGGTGCGGCCCGAACCGCCGCTCGTCGATGGCCGCATAGAGCGCGTAGAGCACCGCGACCTTGATCGTGCTGGCGGCGTGGCTCCAGCGATCGCCCTGATAGCTCCACGACATGGCGTGTTCATAGTCGTAGAGCGACACGGCGATCGAATCCGAGAACGAGTCGGCGGCAATGTCGTCGATCCGGCGGGTGAGCAGGGCGGGGTCGAGCGTGCGCGCGCGCATGAAGCCACGATCACAATAGCGCAGTCGCTAAGCTCAGCCGCTCGGCTCGGCGCGAATCTTGAAGTTCTCTCGGACATGGCTGAATCGATTGCGTGGCAATCCAATCTCGAAAGCGCGGTGGGCGAGGCGAAATTGAGCGGGAAGCAGGTTCTCCTCGACTTCAGCGCGGCCCCGATGTGAGCGGGCTGTGCTCGGCTGGATGCCGAGGTGTATTCATCGCCGTCAGTGCAGTCGCTGATTGGCGAGCATTTCATTCCCGTGCGCGTGCACGTGAAGCAGAAGGATGAGTTCGCGCGGCTCGGGGCAAAGTACAGCGCGCAGTGGACGCCCACGACGCTGCTGATTGATGGCGACGGAACGGAGCGGCATCGGATGGAAGGGTTCCTGCCGCTCGAAGACTTCGCCAGTCAGCTGCTGCTCGGCCGCGCGCACGCGGCGCGCGCGGTGAGCAGCTTCGCGGAGGCGGAAGAGCGCTATCACGAGGTGATCGAGCGCTATCCGTTGACGGATGCCGCGGCCGAAGCGCAGTACTGGGCCGGCGTCTCGCGCTACAAGGCCACCGGCGATTTCCACGCGTTGATCGAGACCGCCAACGCGTTCGATGGGCGTTATCAGGATTCCACCTGGGCGAAGAAAGCGTCGGTGTGGAAGCAGAAGGAGGAAGCATCATGAGAGTGGTTTCGAGCACCGCCATCGCGTGCGCATTGGCCGCCTGTCTCGCCTGTGGAAAGAGCGGCGAGGAGGTGCCTCCGAATGAAACGCAGTCGGTGACGCCGCCGCAGGCCATGGCCACACCCGAGCGCGTGCAGGGCTGCCTGCGCGCCGGCGAAGCCAGCGGCACGTTCGTGCTGACCGCCGGCGCCGCCGACACGAAGATGGGCGGCGCGGCTACGTATCAGCTGCTCGGCACGCCCGAAGCGCTGCAGCCGCACGTCGGCAAGCGCGTCGAAGTGACCGGCACGATCGTGTCGGAGCAGACGGCGCAATCGCGCGGCGCGACGATGCCGGCCGAAGAACGGGCAAAGGGCACGACAGGCACGCCGACCGTGCAGTCGTCGACCGAGATCGAAGTCAAGCGGCTGCAGGTGTCCGGGGTGACGCCGGTTGCCGGAGAGTGCGGCGATCGCTAAGACCAACCATCGACGGCCGGCGCGCGTCTGAGGAGCCATGCGCACACGCCTGCTGGCCATCCTTCTCGTCGCGGCTGCCGTCGCTCCGGCGTCGGTCGATCTTCTCGCACAGAACAACGCGCGCGACCTCCAGCGCCTGATCAAGGCGCTGGAAGTCGAGCCGGGCATGACCGTCGGCGAGATTGGCGCGGGCTCGGGGGAGCTGACCGTGCTGATGGCCGGACACGTAGGCGCAGCCGGCAAAGTGCTCTCGACCGAGCTGAACGAAGCCCGCCTCGCCGACATCAGGAAAGCTGTCGCCGCCGCCTCGCGTCAGAACGTTACCGTGCTCGAGGCGGGCGTCGAGACCACGAATCTTCCTGCGGCGTGCTGCGACGCGATCTTCATGCGCAACGTCTATCACCACTTTTCGAATCCGGCGGCGATCAATCGAAGCCTGCTTGCGGCGCTCGAACCGGGCGGCCGCATCGCGGTGATCGATTTTGCGCCGCGCGGTGGTGCGGATGCGGCCACGCCGGCCGAGCGTTCGGACGACCCCACGCACGGCGTGCGTCCCGAGACGGTGGCGCGCGAGCTCGAAGCCGCGGGGTTCGTGCGAGTCAGCGTCGACGAGCCGGGAAGTTCTCAGGATGGCTTCATGGTGGTGATGCGAAAGCCGGCGTAACACCCGGATCGCCCTGCTTCATTCCTCTCTGCCGGGCGATTCCGACCGGCGTGGGAGGACACCATGACCGTTCGCCGCGTCGCCGCTGCCTCGCTTCTCTTTACCGCCCTTGCCGCGCCCGCATCGGCGCAGCAGCCCGAGACCTCGCGCGAGCTGCGCGGTCAGCTCTGGGCGTCAATCAACAGTGCAGGACTGCAGAACACGCTCGAGCTCTCGTGGACGCGTCCGGCGTCCACCTCGACCCATCCGCTGCTCGCGGGCGCGCATTTCGGCGCCGGTATCGTCCACGCGCTGACGCCCACGCAGATGCGCCTGGGCGGCTGGGTCGAATACTCGCCCCTCTCGATTCTCGACGTTCGCGCCGGCGTCGACCCGTCCGTGTATTTCGGAACGTTCAACTCGCTTCAGGGTTTCGATGCCTATGCGGATCCGTTCGACACAGACGCGCGGAAGGCCCGTGCGATTGCGATTCGTGAATTTGCCGGTTCGCGTTTCGGACTGCCGCGCCCGAAGCTCACGCTCGTGGTGGCGCGCTATCTGGACGATCCATCCAAGGAAGGGCAGTGGACGGTGGCGGCCGCCATTGGCTTCAGGTCGCGCCGCTAATCGGTGTCGGTGCGGCGGGCGATTCGCCGTTCGAGCAAGCTGACGATCGGGCGCACCGCGGCGGAGGCAGCCGGTCCTTCCTTCGCCGCAATGTCGCGCACGGTCGTCAGCCGCGTGTAGACCTCGAGCTGATTCGCGCCCGCGCCGGTGTTGTTGCCGTTTGCTTCAAGGGCCCGCGCCAGGGCCGCATCCAGATTGAGGAGCGCCGCTCGAAGGTCCAGGCTCAAGCCGCTGCCGGCGGCCCGAGGCGAAACCACCCTGATGGCCTCGCGCGCTTTTGCCATGACCTCCTTGACCGGCGGCCGTTTCACCGAATCCCCTCCGAGCCGGGCCGTTACATCTTCAATGCCAGCCTCAGGATCGGCCGAGTTTGGTACGCCAGGGTACGGTTGTTGCTAACTTATAGAGCGTATGGCCCCTCGCCGCCGCGCGCTCCGTGACCATCAGGACGCCCGCCCCATTGTCGCCTCCGCGCAAGCCGCCCTGCGCGACGCGGAACAGGCCGCCTCTGCGGCTCGCAAGGGCCTCAGGCGGCATTTCGAGAAAGAAGCGTACGACCGTGTGATTACCAACCGCGGCAGCGCACCCTCAGAATCGTCAGAATCGGCCTCCAGCTAGTTCTCCGCAGTTTCAGGTTCGACGACGGCGGCAGGCGTGCGCTTGTCGATCTTCCGCGCCGGCACGCCGGCATAGATGCTGTCGGCGTCGAGTGTCGATCCTTTCAAGACGACGCTCAACGCGCCGATCTGGCAGCGTTCGCCGGCTTCGACGTTGATGCCGACCATGCTTCCCAGACCGACCGTTACGAACCGTCCGAGCTTTACCCGTCCTGTCTTCACCAGCCCACGCTCGACGGTATGGCCGGACAGATGCACGCTTTCGCCGATCACGACGCCGTTGCCGAACTCGAGCATGTTGTGATCGGAAATCGAGAGGCTGTTGATGTGCACGCCGCGCCCGATGCGCGCGCCGTTCCACCGCATGTAGGCCGTCCACAGCGGCGATGAGCGGAAGACGGTGCCGACGAGCACGCGCACGATGTGGGTCGACGCCATGTAGCGTACCCAGTTCATCAGCGGCCAATCGAGATCGCGGAGGGCCATCTGGCGATCCGGTTCCGTCCGCCATCCGAACGCGCGCGTCGACAGCGCGGATAACCTCGCGAATGAGATCGCAAACACCAGATACGCCGGCACCAGCGTCGTCGCCACGATGACGGGGCGAAGCAGCGGGAAATCGGGAATGGCCCATGTGAGCGTCCACGTCCAGAAAAGGAACGCGGGCAGCACGGAGAGGCCAAAGACGAGGCTCTCTACGGCGATGACCGAAAGGATGGTCCAGACGACGCGTCCGGTTTGCGCGGGGGTCACGGGCGAGACGCTACCACAGGGAGAGACACGCGCGACTTCACGCGCGCGACCTGGGGCGATAGAATCGCTTCTATGGCTGTACGGATCGGATTCGTGTGCATGATCGCGGCTGCGTTCGCCTCGACCGCGCGCGCACAGACCGTCGACTTCACTGTGATTACTGCGGTGCGGGCAGGGGGTCTCGAGGGCGCGACGAATACCACGATCGCTGACTACGTCTATACCGTCGATCCGCTCAGCCGCGGAATCACCATGGCAGGCGCCGCGTTCAGCGTCCCGTCCACGCACGATCGGCTTTCACTTGTGGCCGCCGGCGTGATTACTCCGGCAGGGGGCGTCGGCGCCGGTGCAACCGGACGGATCGGCCGCGGATTTGGCGTGACTGCCGGCGTCGCGTGGTTATTCGTAAACGCGCCGAAGAACGGCAAGGGTATCGGCGATGTCCCCGACAACCTGACCGATCCCGATCCGTTCGAGATGGGCGTCGCGCGCACGTGGTTCGTCGGCGCGAGCTATACATGTGGCCGGGACCGCTGACGGCAGGAGTCACCGAGATTCGGTCTTGCCAGTTGCTGTCGACGCTCGCGCAACAGCGGCGACTGCGGCGGTCAGGTCGGCGGAATCAAGCGGTTTGGTGACATGCGCCTGGAAGCCCGCCGCAAGGATGCGACTCCGATCCTCGGCGCGTGCAAAGCCCGTGAGCGCTATCACCGGAAGAAACCCGCCGTGTTCTGCCTCGTGCCGGCGAATGTGACGCACCAGCGCGTATCCGTCCTCGTCGGGGAGTCTGATATCGCTGACGAGCACATCGGGGCGGTCTCCATGGCGCACGAGCTCGAGCGCTTCAGCGGCCGATGCGACAGCGGTGACGCTGGCGCCCGCCTCGGTGAGCACCAGCGTTGTCAGCGCGCGTCCATCGGCCCCGTCGTCAACGACGACAATTTGCAAATGATCGAGCCGCTGCACGCGCGGCTGCGGTGAATTGAGAGACGTCGCGGATAGTCGCTCGAGCGCGGACCATCGCTCGACCGGCGCGGCGGTGAGAATCGGCAGGCGAGCGATGAAGGTGGATCCAAGCCCCTCGCCTTCACTCGCCGCACGAACGGTGCCCCCGTGCAGCTCCACGAGATGCCGCACGATGGCCAGGCCGAGACCGAGGCCATGCTGGCGCGACATCGCGCGGCCCGCCTGACGATAGCGTTCGAATATGTGTGGCAGAAAACCAGCGCGGATCCCCTGACCGGTGTCGACGACTTTGATCTCCACCGCTGCCCCGACGAGTTCGATTGACACCGCCACACGCCCACCGTCTGGCGTGAACTTGATCGCATTCGTCAGCAGGTTCCCGATCACCTGCTGCAAGCGGGCGGGGTCGCCGTTGACCACGTCGTCGAAAGAGGGATCAGCGGTCAACGTCAGGTCGATCTGCCTGGCCGCGGCCATCGGTTCGACGACGTCGAGTGTCGTCTGCGTCACGGCAACCAGGTCCACTGGCTGAAACGTGAGGTTCATCGTGCCGGCGATGATGCGCGACATGTCGAGGAGGTCGTCGATGATCACCGTCAGGGACGCGGCGTTGCGTTCGATGGCCGCGATGGCATGCGCGGTCCGCGCCGCCGGCAACTGTCCGGAGGCAAGCATCCGCGCCCATCCGAGCACCGCATTGAGCGGCGTGCGCAGCTCGTGCGACACCATGGCGATGAAGTCGTCCTTGAGATGATTGGCCCGGTCGGCTTCTTCGGCCAGTGCCTGTGACCGGAGGTTCGCGACGATGAGGTGCTCGTTCGCCTCCCGAAGCTGAGTCATGAGCGCATCGAGCTCGGAGCGGGCCTGGGCGGCCTCCTCGCGCGCGCGAACCGCCTCTTCACGAAGCGCAGCGGCGTCGTCACGCACGTCGACCGCCTCTTCGCGGCGGGCAGCGGCGTCTTCACGTGCGTCGCCTGCCTCTTCACGACGCGCAACAGCGTGTTCACGCGCGTCCCCCGCGTCCTCGCGCGCCGAGACGGCGGACTCCCGCGAGTGCAGAAGGTCGTCGCGCGAAGGCTCCGGCGCCTTCGCGGGCACCTTTCGATGACGCGCCGATTTGGTATCCCGTTTACCCATGCCAACCCTCAGCCTGATGACGGCGTCTTCCGGCGTGTCTTGCGACCGGCGGGCGCGCGTTCAGCGCCCGCGCGCGCAACTGGGTGGCCCGTCAGCAACGCGTCGTAGTTCCCCAGCGCGTCGCCGATCGCGATGCCGTCCTCGGTGATTTCGAAGGCGCGCAGCTCCTTGCTGTGTCCGCTGCCGCGCACTTTCACGACCGCCATGACGCGCCGCAGTTCACCTTTCAACTCGATATAGCGCTGCATGATGATCGTATCGGTCAGGAACGCTGTTCCGTGTGGGCTGAAGCGGAGATCGACGTAGCTGTCCTCCAGCTCCGCCGTCAACATGAGCGTGATCCCCATTCCCGTCAGCACCGCGACCATCCGATAGAGCGACTCGCGGAAGTCTTCGCGGAACGTAGGCGCCAGCGCGAGTTCGAAACCAGAGAGCGAGTCGATGACCACCCGGCGCGCCTTGAACGCATGAATCGCCGTGACGATGTCGTGGAGCGTTTCGTCGATCGACAGATCCAGCGGGCGTGTATGAATGATACCCACCTTCCGATCGCGCACCATCTGTTCGAACTCGTCGCCGCCCTGGGCTGTCTCCGAGTATTCACTGGGACGCTTCTCGAACACCGCGATGATGCCGGGCTCGTCGTGCCGGGCGCCCTCCATGATGAAGTTCGTCGCCAGGACGCTCTTGCCGGAGCCGGAAGGACCCGCGACCAGCACGGAGTGTCCGGCCGGGATGCCGCCGCCGAGCATGTCATCCACCTTCCTGACGCCGATCGACAGACGGTCGGGTGACGCGTTTTTCTTCGATCGCGTCCCGCTCGACTTCTCCCGGGGACCGACGATCATCCGCGGGAACACCTGCATCCCGTCGCTCGTGATGCGGAACGTATGCAGTCCGGGAATGGGCGCCTGTCCCCGCAGCTTCATGACCTGGATCTTGCGAACCATCGAATTCCGATCCAGGCTCTGATAGAGCCAGAGCAGTCCGTCCGCGACGGTAAAGACCGGGTTCTGCTCCACCTCCGGGGCGAGATACTCGCCGATGAGAAACGTGGTCGCCTCCCATCCCGTCAGCCGTACGGCGAGCTGTTGCACGAAGTGCTGCAGGTCGAGCGCGGCATCGTCGGCCCGCCCGGCCGCCTGCACAACCGAGCGAAAGGAATCGACGACCACCACGCGAGGGTTCGTCGCTTCGACTTCCTGAACGATGCGCGCCAGGAGCTGGTCCAACCTGCCGTTGACGATGTCCTGGCTGAGATTCACGTAACGGACCGACTCGTTCACGCGGGCGAGATCGAAAAAGGCGAACTGTTGCTGATACCGCAGCATCTTCAGCGGCGGTTCGCCGGCCACGGTGATATACAGCGCGGGACGATCGGGGCCGGAGAGCGTAAACATGATCTGCTGCGCCAGCGTCGTCTTCCCGGCGCCGGGCGCGCCGGCAATGAGGTTGAAAGAAAACTCCGGCAGGCCTCCACCGAGGATCTCGTCGAGCCCTGGAACCCCCGTGGGCAAGCGGCGGATCGTAACCTTGTCCGGCATGGTCTTAGGTCTCCCTGGTCTCGGTGTCGGAAAAGGCGTCGGGCCATGCCTTTCGCAACACGCCCGTCGTGAGCGGTTCCCCGATGAAGGTGACGAGCAATCCCGCAAATGTCGCGAACACCGCTGCGGTGCCTTCAGCGGCAACCGTGGGAGTCTGTCGTCCCGCACTGACGGTCACCTGGGCAAACGGCTCGTTTGTTTGATCGGACGGCGCCGCGGCGAGCAGCCATGGATAATCCACTTGTGCGAGATGCAACGCGCGTGCAATCAGCGCATCAACCCCGACCTGGCCAATCAGCGGAGTGGAGGCATGAACGAGGTCAGCGTAGGCGCGCCGGGCTGCTGCCGCAAACACCTCAGGACCCTCCGCGGACCCCGAATGCGGTGCCAGGACTTTCAGGGCGAGCTGTCGTAAGGCCGTGTGTCCGAGGGGCATGATATCGGGTAAAGCTCTTCAGGCCCTCAGGGCCGCAGCCCTGGCCACGAGCCTTGTTGGTTCCAGTATAGATGCGGCGCGGAATGGAAAGCACAAAGTGCGGTGCGGGATAGAATCATGCGCCCTCCCAAGTATCGCGTCACGCGCTTCTCACCGGTAACGAGTCTTCGGCGGCAGTTTACGGTTGGTGATGCTAGCCGTGGCGGTCGCGCGTTAAGCCGGTCACGAGGAATGGCGTCCCCACCGGGAATCGAACCCGGGTCTCGGCCTTGAAAGGGCCGCGTCC
>JBBDWL010000100.1:0-2875 GCA_040902895.1 Vicinamibacterales bacterium
CGATGATTTGCCGCTTGAGCGAATTGAGCCGCGGGTCGACGATGCCGCCGACCTCGCACGCCAGGAGCGTGGTGGTGGGGTTGATGACGCAGTTGAACACCGCCTTGCGCCACATTTCCTTCTTGATGTCGGGAATGATTCGGCCGTCGAGCCCGGCCTCGGTCAGTGCCGCCGCAATTGCCGGCGATTGCGGATGATCTTCGAGGAGCGTGTACCCCGCGACGGTGTTGTCGACGACGCCGGGACGCACCAGGACGCCGCCGACCTGGGTGATGGCCCGCAGCACGAGCGCGCGATCTTTCACGAGCGCCTTGACGAGGTCTTCTGAATACAGCCCGTTCTGGACGCACACGATGGTGACGCCGTCCTTCAGCAGCGGGACGATCGGCGCCACCGCGGCGACGTTGTTGTTGACCTTGGTGGTCAACAGGATCAGCGTGCCGGGCTCGATCGACGCGAGCCGCGTCACGGCCGGAAGGTGGAGCGTGTCCGACAGCAGGCCCTGCATCTGCAGGCCGCGCCGCTCGATCGCGGCCACGTGCGCGGCGCCGCCAACCAGCGTGACGTCGTGGTGTTTGGACAATTTCGCGCCGTAGACGCTGCCGATCGCGCCGGCGCCAAAGATGATGATGGTCATGCGGGAAGTTGACAGTTGACGGTTGACCGCAGTTGAGTGTCAAGTCTAAAGTTATAAGTGTTGACTTATATAAGTGTCTATGGATAGGATCGACCGATGGATATCGACGTCACACAACACCTCGGCACGGTGACTCGCGAAGTCGCCAGCCGCGATCAGGATGGGAAGCCCGCGAAGGCGGTGATTGTCTCGCGCACCTACGACACCACTCCGGCCGACCTCTGGGATGCCTTCACCACGGCCGAGCGCCTCCCGCGATGGTTCCTGCCGATCTCCGGCGACCTGCGGCCTGGCGGGCGCTACCAGCTGCAGGGCAACGCGGGCGGTGAGATCCTCGTCTGCGATCCGCCGCGGCACCTGAAACTGACGTGGGAATTCGGCGGCCAGACGAGCTGGGTCGAGGTGCGGATCGCGAAACACGGATCCGGATCGCGACTCACGCTCGAGCACCTCGTCCCCGTCGACGATCACTGGAACCAATACGGGCCGGGCGCGACCGGCGTCGGCTGGGACCTGGCGCTGGTGGGATTGACTCAGCATGTCGCGGCCGTTCAAGGGTTCACAGCCGAGGCCGGCATGCAATGGATGATGTCGGAGAACGGCAAGTCGTTCGTGCGTGGCAGCAGCGATGCCTGGGGCCGCGCGAACATTGCCTCCGGAACCGACGAGGCCACCGCTGCGGCGGCGGTGTCGCGCACCACCGCCGCGTACACGGGCGTCTGATGCACGCGTTTGACGTGCTTGGCGATCCGGTGCGGCGCCGCATTCTCGAATTGCTCGCCTCTGGAGAGCATTCGTCCGGCGAGATTGTCGCCATCGCGCAGCGGGAATTCGGCATCTCGCAGCCGGCGGTGTCGCAACACCTCCGCGTGCTGCGAGACAGCGGCTTTGCCGCGGTGCGGATCGACGGCGCGCGGCGTTTGTACACCGTGGATGCAGGGCCGATGCAAGAAGTGGATGCGTGGCTCGATCAGTTCCGCAGGTTCTGGGAGCGGCGTCTCGACGCGCTCGGCACCGAGGTGGCGCGGGGTAAGCGGAAGAAATTAAAAACTAAAAATTAAAAATTGACACGCAGGGAGACGTCCACCTGGCGCGGATTCGAGACGCTCGTCGCCTGCCGGAAGTACGGCGACGTCATCACGCCGCTGAAGCCCGAGTAGTTGGCGCGGTTGGTCAGGTTGTTGGCCGACACGTTGACCGTGATGCCTTTCTGACGGCCGCCGCGCCCGCGCGGCCCGCCGCGGCCTCGACCACCTTCACCACCCGCCGGCGCGCCGATGGGAATCGTGTACGACATGTTGGCGGCGAACGTCGAACGCCACGGCAGCCGGGCGCTGTTGCGCGGCGTCAGCAGCGGGCGATCGTTGAAGATCGAATCGCCGTTGTCGTCCGTGCCGGTGGTAATCGTGTAGGGCGCGCCGCTGTTGGAGTCCCAGCTGACCTGCGCGTTGAGGTTGCGGAGCGCCTGCGTCGACACCGAGCCGCGCATGCGATGCCTTGTGTCGCTTGACGCGTACGACCACTGATCGTCGAGCGACCCGGTGGGCGCCACGCTGAAGGCCCCGTCGGTATTGTTCTCCGCGCGACGATAACGATAGTTGAAACGAATCACCGTCCGCCGCGGATTCCACTTCGGGGTGTCGGCGTTGCGGATGCCGCCGGCGAAGTTGACGCTGAAGTCCGGGACGAGATCGATGGTGTGCATCGACGCGTCGGACACGACTTCAACGATGTTGGCAAACGCGGCATCCGGACGGACGCCGTTGACCGGCGCATTCAAGTTTACGCCGCGCAGCTGGTTCGCGTAGCGCCCGATCGAGAAGGTCATGCTGGTGCGCATCTTCGGCGACAGCGTCCGATCGACCGCGGCGCTGTAGCGATAGATGCGTTCCATCTTCACGTCGCCGAGCAGGTACTTGTTGCCGACGCTGGCGGGTACCGTCGCGCCGGGATCCAGGACCAACGGATCGGGATACGCCGGATTGACGATGTTGATTTCCTGCTGGCGGAGGCCGTTGACGCGCAGCGTCTGCTCGTAGACGTTGCCGCCGAGCCAGTTGTAGAACACGCCCCAGCTCGTGCGAATCGTGGTCCGGCCGTTCGTGCCCGGCGCCCACGTCAGGCCCAGGCGCGGCGCGAAGCCCGTCAGATCGTGGACGTGCGTCTGCGCCTCGTAGCGCAGCCCCGGGCTGAACGTCAGGTTCTGGCGCAGCCGGAGATCGTCCTGGACGTAGACCG
>JBBDWL010000101.1:0-15870 GCA_040902895.1 Vicinamibacterales bacterium
TTGGGGACGGCTTTGGCTTCCCCGGCTATGACCCGTCGGCTCCACGTCCGACAGTAATGGAGTTCTCTTCCGGCCATCCAGCGTTTCAGGCTCTGAATCCTCGAGTCGTTTCCGTGGCGCTCTCGTTTCGATGAACGAAGTGCGACTCCGCAACGTCGAGCCCAACGACCTGCCGATCTTCTACAAGCAACAACTCGACGCCGACGCCACGCGCATGGCCGCCTTCCCCGCCCGCGACCGCGCAGCCTTCGACGCACATTGGGCGACAAACATTCTGGGCAACCCGGCAGCGATCACGCAGACGATCCTTCTCGACGGCCAGGTCGCGGGCAACATCGGGAGCTGGCCCCAGGACGGTGTCCGCCTCGTCGGGTACTGGATCGGCAAGGAGCATTGGGGTAAAGGTGTCGCGACGCGGGCGCTCGCCGCTTTCCTGCAGATCGTGACCGAGCGTCCCCTCCACGCGCACGTGGCCAGGCATAACGTCGGATCGATCCGCGTCCGGAGAAGTGCGGCTTCAGCCTCGAGCGCAAGGAGAGCGTCGAGGTCGTCGGCACAGACGTCGCCGAGCTCGTGCTCGTCCTGAGCTAAGGCCTCAACCCGCAGACAGCCCTGCAGCCGTCGAACCGAGCGTTCTTACGAATCATCCGGCTCCTCGCGCTTCCGCCAGAGAATAAGAATCTTGCCGACGCGATAAACCGCGGTCGCGCCGGCGTGCTCCGCAATCTCGTCGCCCATCGCTACGCGCTGAAGGCGATCGTCCGTCGCGATCTTCACCTTGATCAACTCGTGGGCCGCGAGTGCGCGGTCGACTTCCGCAATCAGTCGATCGGTAACGCCGCCGGAGCCGACCTGCACCCGCGGCTCCCAAGCATGCGCTCGGGCCTTCAGGTCGGCGCGTTCGCGTGACGTCAGCGGCCTGGCCATGCCTGATTGTATGCGCGCCTTGTAATGAAGCATGGACGATGACTTGATGGCGTGGTCTAATTCATCGTCACGGAGGGGCGCATATGGGTTTCACGGATCAAAACGCACGTCTCAACCAACTCAAGGGCGTCGCCAACGCCTATTTCGCCGCGCTGACAAAGCGCGACGTGTCGTCGGTGCCCTGGGCCGACAACATCGTCCTGCGCTCGCCGCTCGCCCCGCAGGGACTCGACGTGCCGCTTACAGGCAGAGCCGCCGTCGTTGGCTGGTTCGAAACCTTGTATCCCGTGCTCGGCGAGGCCAAAGTGATCGAGCACTACTTCAGCGAGGATCTGACGTCGATCGCAACGCGCGCTGACGTGGGAATTACAGATCCGCCCTCCGTGCTGCGGGTCGTCGATCGGTTCACCGTCGACGCCGACGGGCGCATCACGGCCCAGGAGAATCACTACGATCCGCGGCCGGCGCTGGCGCCAATCGTCTGAAACGTTCGCCTCCGGACAGAACACGCCGGGCTCAGCAATCGGCGTATGCTACTTCCTTCAACCGAGGAGATAGCCATGACACTCCTTCGCTTTGCCCGCTGTGCCATCGTGGCGCTGCTCGCCGCAGCCGCCGTAGCTACGCCATCTGCCGCCCAGGACGGCTATCGGACGCCGCCCGACGCGATTACGAAAATCCTGGACTCGCCGGCACCGCCGGCAGTGTCGCTGAGCAGCGACCGGCGCTGGCTGCTGATCACGACATCGGACATCCCCGAGACGGCGATCGCGGAGCTCGCCGAGCCGGCGCTGTATCTTGCCGGCCGCCGCTTTCAGACGCTGCCACGCCATCGCATCGATTTCGAAGGGATCCGCACCGCCACCCTCAAGCCGGTCGACGGCGGCGCGGAGATCACGATTCCCGTGCCGAACGGCGCGCGCCTGACAGGCCTGCAGTGGGACCGCGATACGAAGCGCCTGGCCTATTTCGTCATGACGCCCGAGCGCATGACACTGCACGTCTTCGATCCCGCGAGCAAATCGAGCCGCGCCATCACCACGCCCGGCGGCCCCGGCGTTTCCCTCGGGGGACGCCTCGCAGCGTCTGGCGGCTGGTCGAAAGACGGCAAGCACTTCCTGTTCACCGCGACCACGCGCGAAGGCCAGGCGCTGTGGGTGGCCGACGTGACCGCCGGAACGGCGAAGCGGCTGACGCCGCCGTCGATCAACTACGTCGCCGGCGGATGCACGTGGACGGACGGCCGCGCACCGGCGCTGTGCCTGCTGTTTCCCCAGGGCCGCGGCACGGAGCCCAAGATGCCCGAGGCTCCCGCCGGACCGATCGTGCAGGAGTCGTACGGCCGCGCCGTGCCGTCGCGCACCAACACGTACCTCCTCAAAGACCGGCACGACGAGGCGCTCCTCGATTACTACATGACGTCGCAGCTCACGGCCGTCGCGCTCGACGGGCGGATGACGCCGATCGGCAAGCCCGCGCTCCACGCGATGCCGTCGGTGTCGCCCGACGGCCGATATCTGCTGACGCGCGCCACGCATCGCCCCTACTCGTATCAGGTGGGGATGTTCAACTTCCCGGTGCAAACGGAACTGTGGACGCCGAGCGGAGAGCTCGTGCGCACCGTGTACGAGCGTCCGTTGATCGAAGCGCAGCCGAGCATGCGCGATTCGACGATGCCGGGTGTGCGCACCATTATGTGGCGCGCCGACGAGCCGGCGACCCTGATCCTCGTGCAGGCGCTCGACGATGGGGATCCGCGGAAGGACGTGCCAAAGCGCGATCGCGTGACGATCCTGAAGGCGCCGTTCACGGGAGAGCCGCAGCCGTTCGTCGACACGGAGTATCGCTTCGGCGGCATCCAGTGGCTCGGACCGAACCTCGCGATGCTGAGCGATTTCAGCTCGCAGCGGACGCGCGCGCGCACCTGGGTCATCGATCCATCGCGGTCCGACGGCGGCACGCCGCGCCAGCTTTGGGATTACAACATCGAAGACCGAATCGCCGCGCCGGGGAATCTGCTGTACCGGTATGACCCCGCCCTCGATCGCAGCGTGCCGATCACGAGCCCTGACGGACGGTATTACTACCTGACGGGTGCGGGTGCATCGAAGGACAAGGACGGCGACCGTCCGTATCTCGATCGCATGGAGATCGCGACCGGCAAGACCGAGCGGATCTGGCAATCGGCGCCGCCGTACTACGAGAGTATCGTCGCGCTGCTGGATCCGTCGGCCACGAAAGCGCTCATTCAGCGCCAGTCGCCGACCGAGCGGTCCGACTACTACGTGCTCGACGTCGCGTCGAAGCAGATGACGCGCGTGACGAATCTTCCGGATCCCGCCCCGTTCTTCTCGAACGTCAAGGCGGAGCGGATTACCTACAAGCGCCCCGACGGCGTGCAGCTGTCGGCAACGTTGTATCTGCCGCCGGGCTACGACCGCGCGCGCGACGGCAAGCTGCCGTTTTTCCTCTGGGCGTATCCGCAGGAGTTCATGTCCGCGGCGGCCGCCTCGCAGGTTGCGGGATCGCCGTATCAGTTCCGGCGTCCGAGCCGCTCGGATCATCTGCTGCTTCTCGCTGCCGGCTACGGCGTGCTCGACAATCCGACGATGCCCATCGTCGGCGAGAACGGCAAGGAGCCGAACGACAGCTATGTGCCGCAGCTCGTCGCGAGTGCGCAGGCCGCCATCGACAAGCTCGAAGAGCTCGGTGTCGGCGATCGCAATCGCATGGCGGTGGGGGGCCACTCGTACGGCGCGTTCATGACCGGCAACCTGCTGGCGCATTCGGATCTGTTCCGGGCCGGCATCGCGCGGAGCGGCGCCTACAACCGGACGCTGACGCCGTTCGGGTTCCAGGCGGAGCCGCGCACGTTCTGGCAGGCGCCGGACGTATACAGCCAGATGTCGCCGTTCTATTTCGCGCACAAGATCAAGGAACCGATCCTGCTGATTCACGGCACGCACGACAACAACCAGGGCACGTTCCCTGTGCAGTCGGAGCGGATGTTCGCCGCGCTGAAAGGCAACGGCGGCAACGTGCGCTACGTCCAGCTGCCTCTCGAGTCGCACGGCTACGCGGCCAAGGAAAGCCGCCGGCACGTGATCTGGGAGATGGTGAACTGGCTCGATACGCACGTGAAGCAGGTGAAGCCGGGAACTCAGTAGCCTTTCGACTCCAGGCTCTCCCCGGCACTTGTCGGGGAGAGCCGCTCACGTCGCTGCGCCCGGATGCGCGTTTATTTCTTCCTCAGCACCGCCGCTGAAATCAGCGTCACGAGCAGCCCGACCGGAAACGGCTCGATGAATATGAACAACGGCCGCTTGATTGGGCTGTCCATCACCTCTTTCATGTCCGCCATTTCGGCGGCCTTCGCGGCCATCGTCGCCTCGTTCGCGCCGGACGCGCGCGCCTGCTCCATCGCGTAAGCCGCGTACTTGTCCGCAAAATCGGCGAAGACGGTGGCATACTCGATCTCCCACGCGACCACATAGAACACGCACGAGATCAGCGTGATCAGCATGCCGACGCCGAACGCGCGGCCGAAGGTGATCTTCCCGCCCAGCTGGTTGTCGCGATACGAGCGAACGCCGAAATACACGAACAGCAACGACAAGACGATGCCGGTGTAGCCGACGAAGATGCCTTTGTCGAAGCCGATCCGGTCGATAAAGAGAACGTTGGCGAACATCATCAGCGCCGATACGACGCCCGACAGGAGACCAAATGTGAGAACGGTCTTTTTCATGTAGCCACTCTACGGACCGGCCCGCGGATTGTCGTCATCCGTTCGGGTGATTCCGAGGCAAAACAGAGGAAATCACCCTTTCAGGGGATGAGACCGTGCTGCTTTCCGATCTGCACCGCCTGCGTCCGCCGGCCGGCGCCGAGCTTGTCGAACACGCGGCTGCAGTGCGTCTTGATCGTGTTTTCGCTCACGAACAGCCGCTCCGCCATCTCCTTGTTGGAAAGACCCGCGGCCATCAGACCGAGCACTTCCATTTCCCTCCGCGTCAGCGTGAGCTCGTCGGCCTTCGCCTGATTGAACACAAACGGTGCGGCCGGGACGGCCACCTCGATGTGTGTGACGACGATCTTTTCTTTGGTGAGCTTGAGGCCGAACCAGATGCCGACAGCCGCAAAGAGCGCCGCGATCAACGCGCCGTAGATCTCGATGGAATGCTCAATGACCAGAAAGCGATAGTCGATGAATCTCAGAACGGCGATGAGCAGGCCCGCCGACGCTCCGTAGGCCAGGATCGATCGCGTCATTCGCTATCCGCTGGTGCTGACGCCGCCGGATCCGTGCGCGCGAGCCAGAGAATCACGACCTTGCCAACGCGGTGCACCAGAGGCTCCAAGGCATGTGCGCGAGCTTTGAGGCCGGCGCGTTCGCGCGCGGTCAGCGGGTTGGCCATCCCCTGATTGTATGCATTACGGATTCACGCCATGTGAGCCTCCCCTGAGCAACAATAGGCGCCATGCATATGCTGATCAAACCCATACCGGCGGTCGCGGCTACAGGCTTGACGATTTTCATCGCGTCGGTCGCCGGGTTGGGCCAGTCCCGAGAGGCGCGCCAGCATCGGATCATTGCGCTCCAACCGATGTCGCAGGATGTCGAAGTGCTCCACGGCGACCCGAATGCGGTGGGAGAGCCATTCGTGATCAGGATACGGGAGCTCGAAGGAGGCATCATTCCGCCTCATAAACATCCCGTCGATGAGCACATCACGGTGCTCCAAGGCACGCTGTATTTCGGCGTCGGCGACAAGTTCGATCGCGCGGCGATGAAGGAAATCAAGGCCGGCGGCTACGCGTTTATCCCGAAAGGGAGCACGATGTTCGGCTACACGCCCGAGGCCGCGATCGTTCAGGTGCACGGCGTCGGGCCGTTCCACATTCACTGGCGCGCCGGAAACACCTGGCGGGACAGCCTGAAAACCCTGGACGACCCTGATGCTGCATCCGTCTTCAAGTTCAAGAAGGGTGAACTCGTGGTCGCGAAACGGGGCACGGGTCGCATCCGCCAAGGGTACGACTCCGGTGAGTTCATTGGATACGAAATCGAACGCGCCGACGGAAGTTTATTTATGGCCGAAGAGGGAGAGTTGCGGCCAGCGCGCCGTTGATGCGGAAAACGAGATGGTGGCTTAGCCAAAACTCGTGAATCAGGACATCCACCTCACCACATCCGCTGACGGCGCGCGAATCGCGTACGCGGTCATGGGCTCGGGGCCGCCGCTGGTCAAGACGGCGAACTGGCTCAATCATCTCGAGTTCGATCTCCGGAGCCCGGTATGGCGTCACTGGTTCCGCGAGCTGTCGCGCGACCACCGCCTCGTGCGCTACGACGAGCGAGGATGCGGTCTGTCGGATCCTGATGCCGGCACCGCGGGGCTCGAGGCCTGGGTCTCGGACCTCGAGGCCGTCGTCGACGCGGCCGGTCTCGATCGCTTTCCGCTCCTCGGCATTTCACAGGGCGGCCCGGTGGCGATCGCGTATGCGACCCGTCACCCCGATCGCGTCACGAAGCTCGTTCTCTATGGCACGTACGCCCGAGGCTGGGCACGCCGCGGCGCGTCTCAGCAGGAGCTGGACGAACGGGAAGCGATGGTGACGCTCACGCGACTCGGATGGGGCAGGGACCTGCCAACGTATCGGGACCTGTTTACCCAGAGCTTCATTCCTGGGGCGACCGACGAGCAGCGGGACTGGTTCAACGAGCTACAGCGCATCACATGTTCGCCCGACAACGCCGTTGCGCTCATACGCGCCACAGGGGCAATCGACATCGAGCTGCTGCTGCCGCAGGTGCGCGTTCCGACCCTGGTGCTCCATGCCCGCGGCGACATGCGCTGCCCGTTCGACGAAGGGCGCCGGCTCGCCGAGCGGATTCCTGGCAGCCGCTTCGTCGCGCTGGAAGGAAACAATCACCTGCTACTCGAGGGCGAACCGGGATGGCCCCTGTTTCTCCATGAGGTGCGCGCGTTCCTCGGCGTGTCTGTCGAGCCATCGGCGCCGGTCGATCCGCTGCGCGACAGTCTCGAACAATCGCTCGGCGTTACGTGCGAGATCGTGCGGGAGCTCCGCGGCGGAGGCATGGCCAGAGTGTTCGTCGCGCGGGATCGACACCTGGATCGCGACATCGTCGTGAAGGTATTGCACGCGGATATCTCGGAGGGGCTCTCCGCCGAGCGCTTCACGCGCGAGATGAAACTGGCCGCGTCGCTCCAGCATCCGAATATCGTGCCTGTGTTGGGCGCGGGTGCGACGCGCAGCGGTCTTCCCTGGTACACGATGCCGTTCATCCCGGGCGAGTCGTTGCGCGCGCGTCTGACCACCGCGCTGCGTCATGACGAGGCCATTGCCATCCTGCGCGATGTCGCGACGGCGCTTGCTTACGCCCACCAGGCCGGAATCGTTCATCGCGACATCAAGCCCGAGAACATCCTGCTCGCTGACGGCACGGCGATGGTCGCGGACTTCGGTATTGCCAGGGCGATGGTCGACGCCGCAGCGTCGCCGCCCGACGATGCGCTGACGATCGAAGGAAGACTGACGAGGGCAGGGACGCTGCTTGGGACGCCGGCCTATATGGCGCCCGAACAAGCTGGCGGGGAATCCGTCGGCGCCGCCGCGGACGTGTACGCGTGGGGGATGGTGGCGTATGAGGCCCTCACTGGCGCACATCCGTTCGCCGGGAAGACCAGCGCGCAGCAGTTTATCGTGGCGCACATGACGGAGAGGCCGAATCCCATTCACCAGGCACCCCGCGCGCTGCCAGGGCACATCGCACGGCTGGTGATGCAATGCCTCGAGAAGGATCCGGAGCGGCGTCCGCGCTCCGGACGGGAAGTGCTCGAGGCACTCAGCGCGAAGTGAAACAATAGGCACCATGTATTGCGTCGTCTGGACCTATGCTGTGCCGCCCTCGCTCGACGAGCCTGCCATCCGCCGGCAGTTTGATGCCGTTGCCGATCGCTATATCGGTATTTCGGGTCTCGTCAGGAAATACTTCGGGTTCAGCGGCGATGGCAAGTCGGTCGTTGGCATCTATTTATGGACGTCGAAAGAGGCCGCTGACGCGTTTTACTCGCCAGACTGGATTGCCGGAGTCACCGAGCGCTGGGGCGCCGCACCGCAACGAGCCGACTGGATCGTGCCGGTCGTTGCCGAAAGCGCTGAAGGCCGGGTCGTCGGCGGACAAGAAGTAGCTTGACCGTGCTCAGGTTTCTGGAACGAAGTCTGCGGTAGATTGAGGGCGCGGAGATAACAAATGCTGATGAAACCCATGCTGACGACGGCGGCTACATGCTTGATGATTCTCGTCGCCTCGGTCGCCGGATGGGGCCAGTCCACAGATACGCGCCAGCATCGGATCATCCCGATCCAACCGATGTCGCAAGACGTCGAAGTACTTCACGGCGACCCCAATGTGGTGGGAGAGCCATTCGTGATCAGGATACGGGAGCTCGAAGGAGGCATCATCCCGCCTCATAAACATCCCATCGACGAGCACATCACCGTGCTGCAAGGCACGCTGTATTTCGGCGTCGGCGACAAGTTCGACCGCGCGGCGATGAAGGAAATCAAGGCCGGCGGCTACGCGTTCATCCCGAAAGGGAGCACGATGTTCGGCTACACGCCCGAGGCAGCGATCGTTCAGGTTCACGGCGTCGGGCCGTTCCACATCCACTGGCGTGCCGGGAACACCTGGCGCGACAGTCTGAAAACCCTGGACGACCCTGACGCCGCATCTGTTTTCAAGTTCAAGAAGGGCGAACGTGCCGTCGCCAAACGGGGAACGGGCCGCATCCGCCAGGGATATGATTCCGGTGAGTTCATTGGATACGAGATCGAACGCGCCGACGGCAGTTTATTCATGGCGGAAGAGAGAGAGTTGCGGCCGGCGCGCCGCTGATGCCGCCTTCAACAACGGAGACTCACATGCTGCTCGTTCGAGAACTCATGTATTGCAAGCCGGGTAAGGTCAAGCCCCTCGTGGACAAGTTCGTCGCCATGTCGAAGTTGATGGAGAAGGCGGGCCAGTCGAAGATGCGCGTAATGACTGACTTCGTGGCAGAGCGCTATTGGACCCTCGTAACAGAGTTCGAGGTCGAGAGCCTGGATGCGTTCGAAAAGATGATGTCAGGTCAGGACGCTGCCATGGATGCAGAAACGATGAAGCAGATGGAGGAGCTGGGAAAGGGATATCACGATCTGGTGGAATCTGGCCGGCGCGAGATCTACAAGCTCGAGAATTAGCTCTCATCGACAGAAGAGCGAACCATGTCACGAGTACGTGTCAACGGCTTCTCGATCTCCCTCGACGGCTACGGCGCCGGGCCGGCGCAGTCCGCGCGGACTTACCATAGCCGCGACGGACCGTTGTAATCTGACACGCATGGCGATGAAGGTGCCAATGCGTAAACGGCTGGCGCAGGCGACGCTTGCGATCCTGATTGCCGGCGCGTGCGGTGGACCGACCTCACCGTCAGGGTCATTGTCCCTGAGCGTGGGGCAGTGGGCCGGCACCACGGACCAGGGCGCAGCCATCTCCTTCGAAGTGTCCTCCGCCGAGACGCTGACGTCGCTGTCGGTGGCGTATAGCTTCAACGGCTGTTCAGGCATGCAGACGTACTCGAACCTGAATATTTCCACGAGGCCCACCGTCATCTGTATCCCCGGACCCTGCCCGCCCAACACCCCGTCGTCTCGAACGTTTGCGTTCTCCGACGGAACGCCCGGGTCGAGCCCCGTCACGATGGTCAACGGACTCTTCATCCTCGGCGGCCGCGCGCAGGGGATAGCGAGTTTTCGAGACTATCCTGGTTGCGGCACTGCCGACAGGGTGGCGTGGACCGCAACGAGACGCTGATGGAGCAATAACCCTCAAGGTCCGCGCGCGCAATAGGTAGAATGGCGCTGTGCGAACCCTGGTCCTTGCTGTCCTGACGCTCCTGCTATCGACACCCGTGGGCGTTGTCGCCGATGTGTACCCGCGGCAACCGGGCATCTCCGTCAAGGGCTACACGTTTGACATCACTCTCAACGATTCCAACAACGTCATTGCCGTGCGCGCGACGGTTGACCTCGAGTTTGTCGCCGCGGGCGTGACGACGGTGGACCTGGACTTGTGTCAGTTCACCACGGTGCCGCGGCCCGCCAGGACGCCGGCCGGCCTTGGCGATCCGTGCGCCGAGCCGGCCGCGCGCGGCGAGCGACCGGCGCCATCCGGCGGAAAGGGCATGACAGTCGCGGCCGTCACCAGCGCTGCCGGTGCCCTGCGTTTCGAGCATAAGAGCGACCGCGTTCGTGTGACGCTGCCCCGCGCGTTTGCGGCGGGGGAGCGGTTCGCGTTCACGCTCGAGTATCAGGGCATCCCCGCGACGGGCCTGCTGATTGCCGACAACAAGCATGGCGACCGCTCGTTCGTGTCCAACTCCTGGCCCGACAAGGCACGCAACCATCTGGCATCCATCGATCACCCTTCGGTGAAGGCGCCGGTCACGACGATCGTGACGGCGCCGCGCCACTACCAGGTTATTTCCAACGGTCTGATGACCCAGCAAGTCGACCTGCCTGACAACCTCCGGCGAACCACGTGGACGCAATCGGTCCCGATCAGCACATGGCTGATGTCGCTGGCTGTCGCGCAATACGCAGTGGATCATTTCGGTGACTATCGCGGCGTGCGGCTCTCGTCATGGGTCTACCCACAGGAGCGCGAGGCGGGATACGCGGCGTTCAGCGCGCACACGCGCTCGATCCTCGAGTTCTTCAGCGATCGGATCGGGCCGTACGCGTACGAGAAGCTGGCGCACGTGCAGGCCAACGGCGTCGGCGGAGGGATGGAGCTGGCGTCGAGCATCTTCTATGGCTACGGCGAGAACGGCCCGAGCCGGCAGTTGATCGCACACGAGATGGCGCACCAGTGGTTCGGTAATGCGGTCACGGAAGACGACTGGGACGATGTGTGGCTGAGCGAAGGGTTCGCCACCTATTTCGCGCTGCTCTACACCGAGTTCAAGGACGGGCGCGACGCCTTTCTCGAGGGCGTTCGCCGAAGCAAGACGCAGGCGCTCAACTACGCGATCGCCAATCCGGGATCGACGATTATTCACGACAACATCGCGGACATCGGACGCGTCATCGCCAATGGCGCGCAGATCTATCAGGGCGGCGCCCAGGTGCTCCACAACATTCGCGGCGTCGTTGGCACCGACACGTTCTGGGCGGGTATTCGTGCGTACTACAGCCGTTACAAAGACCGGACGGCGACAACAGCTGATCTCCGGCGGGCGTTCGAGGAGGCGTGCGTGGCGGCCGCAACCCGGTGTCCTGATGAAGGCGAGGATCTCTCGTGGCTGTTCAGTCAGCTGCTGAAGGGTGGCGGTGCTCTGCTGGTCGAGGCGACGTGGCGTTATGACGCGGCAGCAAAGCAGCTGCATCTCACCATGGCGCAGACGCAGATGACAGGCGCGTACCGAATGCCAATCGAGGTGCGGGTGACGACCGCCGGCGGCGCATCAACGCACGTCGTCAAGCTGACCGGCAAGAGTCACGTGTTCATCATAGCGAGCGAGACCGAACCGATCGACGTGGTCCTCGATCCGCATGCGTGGGTCTTCATGCGGAGCTCGATCGCCCGGCAGGCGGCAGGCTAAACCGCTACTCCAGCCGAAGTGCGACGACGGGATCGATGCGCGCGGCGCGCCGTGCCGGAATCCACGACGCCAGCAGCGCGACGGCGGCCAGGATCGCGATCGCCGCCGCGAGCACCCGTGGGTCACCCGGGCTCACCCCGTATAGCCAGGACCCGAGCACCTGTCGCGCGGCCAGAAAGCCCACCAGTCCCACGCCGGCGCCGGCAGCGACGTTCACCAGGCAGCGACGCACCACGGCCGCCGAGACGGACGCGCGCGTGGCACCGAGCGCGAGGCGAATCCCGATCTCGCGGTGGCGCTGCTGAATCACCGACGCGATCACCCCATAGATGCCGATGCCGGCGAGCAACAGCGCAAACACGGCGAACGAACCGACGAGCAGCGTACGGAATCGCGGCGCGGCGATGGAGCGGCTCACCACGCTCGAGAGCGGCTCCACCGTGGGCACGAGTCGCGGCTCCTCGGCCAGGACAGCATTCCGCAGGGCGTCGATGAGCACCGGCGCCGCGCCGCGCACCAGCAGGATCGGCGTGCGTCCGGAATCATGTGGCAGTGGAATGAGCACGGTGGGTCTGGCGGGTCGATCGAGCCCGATCTCGTGGATGTCAGCGGCCACGCCGATCACGCGCGTCTCGCGGCGCGCCGCTGGACCCACGATCCAGCGATTCCGCATATGGCCGATCCGGATTGCGCGGCCGGTGCCCGGCATGCCATCCCAGAAGTGCCGCGCGAAGGCCTCGTTCACGATCGCCACGGGTTCCGTGGCGGACGCATCTCGCGCATCGAAATCACGTCCGCCACGCACGGGGATGCCAAGGGTCGCGAGGTAGTCCGGCGACACATGGCGCAGCTCGACGAGGCCGATGGCGCGCTCCGGCCGCTCGGGGACGTCGACAGGAAAATTCATTCCACGCTCGAGCGGGGGGTTGGGCGCTGCCGCCACGCGCTCGACACCCGGGAGCGCTCGAGTGCGTTCCAGCAATCGATCGACGAGAGCGGATCGCCGAGCCGGATCGTAATCCGGCGGCAGCCGTCCGAGCTTGACCGCGATCACGCGATCCGCCTCGAATCCTGGATCGACGCGGATGAGGCGCGCGAAGCTCGCGGCGAGCAGGGTCGCGCCGGCGAGGAGGATCACGGCCACCGCGGTCTGGAAGAACACGAGCGCCTCGCGCACACGCGTGCCTCCGGTGCTGGCGCCTCGCGCGCCCGCCAGCAGCGCGGAGTGGAGCCCGGTCCGAACCGCGGGCATACCGGTCGCGAGTCCGAACAGGACGCCGGTGACGGCCGACGCCGCGATCGCGTAGCCAAGCACGCGAGCATCGATCCCGATGTCGATGCCGGCGGGAAGCACGCTGGGCGAGAGTGCAACAAAGACCCGAACCGCGACGATGCTCAGGAGCACGCCAATGGCGGCCGCGACGCCCGAGAGCACGAGGCCTTCGGTGACGAGTTGCCGGAGGATGCGCGTGCGTCCCGCGCCGATGGACGCGCGCACGGCGATTTCGCGCTGGCGTCCCCATGCGCGAGCCACGAGCAGCGTCGCCGTGTTCGCACAGGCGATCAGCAGCACGAGCGTCACTGCGCCAAGCAGTACCCAGAGGGTATGCCGCACGGTGCCGGCGACATTCGCCTCGGTATGGGTGAAGAGCTTGAACCTTTCTCCCTCGGGTGCCAGCGCCGGATGCGCGGCGCGAAACGCGTCGGTCAGCGCCTGAACATCGGCGGCACGCGCGGCCGGCGGCGTGCCGTCGCGGAAGCGGCCGATCACGTCGCTGTTGTGACCCTCGTCGGCCGGATTGGCGCGCACCAGGAGCGGCACCAGGAATGCGGTGTTGAGCGGCGCCGGGGGAAATCGAAATTCCGGTGGAAGGATGCCGACGACCGTGCGGGATTCGCCGTCGACATGAACCTGGCGGCCGAGGATGCCGCTGTCGGCGCCGAATCGCGCGCGCCACACGGAGTCGCCAAGGATCACGACCGGCGCGTCCGTCTGCAGCTCGCGCGCGTCGAAGGCCCGGCCGAGTCGCGGCGGGATGCCGATGACGCCGAAGAAATCGCCGCTCACGCGCAGGCCACCGAGCGGCTGCGAGGCGGGGCCGTCGCCGAGCTGGAGCTCGGCGGTGCCGTAGGTCGCCAGGGCCTCGAATGCGCGGCTGTGATCGCGCACGAATTCGTACTGGAACGCCGTCAGCGACGGAATCTCGTTGCCCTTCCTCCACACCCATCCCAGGTACGTGACGTCATCAGGGCGGGGGACCGGCATCGGGCGCAGGAGCAGCGCGTTGGTCACCGTGAACATCGCGGTGCTGGATCCGATCCCGATCGCGAGCGTGAGAATCGCGGCAACCGCGAAGGAGGGGGACTGCCGCAGGCCGCGAACCGCGTAGCGAATGTCGGCGATCAGGCTCTCTGCCAGGCGCGCGCGATGCGCGTCGCGCGCGTCCTCGCGAAACGCCTCCGCGCTGCCGAACGTCAGTTTCGCCTGGCGCGCCGCGTCGGACGCGGTCATCCCGCGCTCGACATTGCGCCGCATCGCCATGTCGAGGTGAAACCGCATCTCCTGGTCCATGTCGCGCTCCAGCGCGTCGCCGCGGCGAAGGCTGCCGCCGAGTCGCGTCCACCACGCCCGCAGACTCATGCGCGCGCCCCGCGCAGGATCAGATCGACGCCGCGGGAGAGCTTCTCCCACTGTGCGCGCTGGACGGCGAGCTGCTTCCGCCCGGAACGCGTGAGCGAGTAGTAGCGCGCCGAACGGTTGTTCTCGGTGCTGCTCCACTCGGAGGAGACCCAGCCGCGCGCCACGAGCCGATAGAGCGCGGGATAGAGCGAGCCCTGGTTCACGCTCAGCAGACCGCCCGATCGGCGCTCGATCAGTTCGGTGATTCCCCAGCCGTGCATGGGCTCACGCTGGAGCACTTCGAGCACGATCATCTCGAGCGTGCCCTTGATGACCTCGCCGCCTCGTTCTTCGGCCACGCGTCTCCTTTCGGTTTGCCTAGGATGGCCGCGCTTCTCTCGATTTGTCAAGGGAGCGCCGCGCGCGGGTTGCTCCTGAAAGGTCGCTGTGGGACAGTGGGGACAATGGACGACGCGAAGGCGAAGGCGGCTGGACGACGCCGCACGCGAACGCGTCCGCATCGCCAATATGAACTTCATCCGCGAGTCGGGAATCCGCTCCCTCGAAGCGAACGTGGTGTATGCCACCGCGAGGAAGCCCTTCTGAGGTGGCATGGTCGGGCTGACGCTGAACGAAGCTCCACCGGACGCGATCTTCACCTTGATCAACTCGTGCGCCCTGAGCGCGCGGTCGACTTTGCATGGGCGGCTTCGACGGTCCGACCAATGCGTTGTAGTCTGAGGCCATGGCGGACGATGGTGAGGCGCTGGGGTGGATAGTTGACGTGTTGCGCCGCGCCGATGTGCCTTTCCAGGTCGTGGGCGGTCTGGCGGCCAGAGCGTATGGTGCCAGGCGACCGCTGGTGGATCTGGATTTCTACGTTCCGACGTCGCGGCTCGACGATGTCGCCGATGTGACGGCGGCCTACGCAACGCGACGGCCCTCGCATCACCGGGACGAATGTTGGGACCTGACGTTCATGAAGCTCGAATACGAAGGGCGGCCGATCGAGTTGGGTGGCGCCGACCGAGCCCGGTACTTCGATCGCCACGCGGGCCTGTGGCGTGAGGCAGGTATTCGTTTCGACGCCTCCGTCGAGATGACGATCTTCGGAATCCGGGTGCCGGTCATGCCCCTCGACCAACTCATCGAATACAAGCAGCGGCTCGATCGTGACGTCGATCGGCAGGATGTTGCCGAGATCGCTCTGGATTAGTAGGATGCCAGCTGGCCATTTACCGCGAGCTCTGAGGTGGCATGGTCGGGCTGACGCTGAACCACTACCGGATCGCGCACGCCCTCGGCCAGGGCGGCATGGGCGAGGTCTACGCGGCCGAAGATACGAAGCTGCACCGCCGCGTCGCCCTCAAGGTGCTGCCGGCCTCGGTGAGCGCCGATCGCGACAGCCGCGAGCGCCTGGAGCGCGAGGCCCAGGCGATCGCCTCCCTCAACCACCCCAACATCGTCACCGTCTACTCGGTCGAGCAGGCCGGCGACGTGCTCTTCCTCACCATGGAGCTCGTCGAGGGGCAGACGCTGGACGAGTTGATTCCGCAGGGCGTGCCGCTCGCGCGCCTGCTCCAGGTGGCGATCCCGCTGGCCGACGCCGTCAGCGCCCCGCACCAGCGCGGCATCCTCCACCGGGATTTAAAA
>JBBDWL010000101.1:15880-20023 GCA_040902895.1 Vicinamibacterales bacterium
GAAGGTGCTCGATTTCGGCTTGGCGAAAGTGAAAGAGGCGGCCGCGGTCGACGCCGGCGCGGCGAGTCTGCCGACGCGGGAGCTGACCGAGGACGGCCGCATCGTGGGGACGGTTGCCTACATGTCGCCGGAACAGGCCGAAGGCCGGGCCGTCGATCATCGATCCGACATCTTCTCGCTCGGGTTGATGCTCTACGAGCTGGCCACCGGGGAGCGGCCGTTCAAGGGCGAGACGAACATGTCCGTGCTCTCCTCCATTCTGCGGGATACGCCGGCGCCGGTCACCGACCTGAGGCCGGAGCTGCCGCGCGAGCTGGGACGGATCGTCCGGCGCTGCCTGGTGAAGGATCCCGCCCGGCGGTACCAGACGGCGCTCGACGTGCGAAACGAGCTCGAGGAGCTGAAACAGGCGCTCGACTCCGGCGAGCTCACCGCGGCCGGCGCCGCCGGCGACCAGCGGCCGGCGACCGGGACCCCGGCCTCCGTTCCCGCCAAGTCCGTCGCCGTTCTGCCGCTGGCGAATCTCAGCCCGGACCCTGAGAACGAGTACTTCGCCGACGGCATGACCGAAGAGATCATCAACGCGCTGGCGCAGCTCACCGACCTTCGTGTCGCCGCCCGAACGTCATCGTTCGCGTTCAAAGGGCGCAGCGCCGATCTCGCCGAGGTCGGCGAGAAGCTGAAGGTGGCGACGGTCGTCGAAGGCAGCGTGCGCAAGGCGGGCAACCGCCTGCGCATCACGGCGCAGCTCGTCAACGTCGCCGACGGCTATCACTTGTGGTCCGAGCGCTACGACCGCGAGCTCGACGATGTGTTCGCGGTGCAGGACGAGATCGCGACCGCCATCGCGAAGCGCCTGGAAGTGACGCTCGGGAGTGCGGCCGACGAGCCGCTCGTGAAGGCCCCCACAGAGAACCTCGAGGCCTATCACCTGTATCTCAAGGGGCGTCACCTCTGGAACAAGCGGGGAGCCGGCCTCAAGGCCGGCCTCGAACTGTTCGAGCAGGCGCTGCAGCTCGATCCGGATTACGCGCTCGCCCAGGCCGGCGTGGCTGACGCGTACACGCTGCTGGCCTTCTACGGCTTCATGCGGCCGGCCGACGCGATGCCTCGTGCGAAGACCGCCGCGCGGCGCGCGGTCGCGCTCGCCCCGGATCTCGCCGAGGCCCACACCGCGCTGGCGTTCATCAGCCTCACCTATGACCGGGACTGGCAGGCCGCCGCCAGCGGATTCGCGCGCGCCCTCGACTGCAATCCGAACCTCGTGGCGGCCCATTACTGGCGCGCCGCGTATCTTTGGGGGATCGAGCGCCGGTTCGACGAGGCGATCGCAGAGGCGCGCCACGCCACCGATCTCGACCCGCTGGCGCCCCATCCCGTCATGCAGCTCGGCGTGAGCCTCATCGTGGCGCGGCGGTACGACGAGGCCATTCTCGCCCTGCGTCGGGCGGCGGAGCTCGACGCCACCAGCTTTCTGGCGCACCACTATCTGGGCATCGCTTACCGGAGGCGCAACATGCTGGCCGAAGCTATTGCGGCGCTCGAGACAGCCGCCGCTCTGTCGGGTCGCCACCCGTGGCCGGTGGGGGCGTTATGCATCGCGTACGCCGCCGCCAACAGGCCGGCCGACGCCCAGGCGCTTCACGACGAACTGGCGGAGCGATCGCGCCGGGGCTACGTTCAGCCGTCTGGATTCGCGGCGCTCTACGCGCAGCTGGGACGGATCGACGAAGCGTTCGAGCACCTGGAGCGCGCCGTGGCCGAGCGAGATCCGATAGTGTGCTTCATGAACGCGTGGCCCGAGATCGACCCGCTGCGCGACGACCCCCGGTATCAGGCCATCGCGCGGGCGGTGGGGTGGCCCGAGGGGCGCTAGCCCTGAACAAAGCGCTCGACCCCTACGTAGACCTTCACGTCTATGAACTCGTACATTCGCGACCTGGCGCATGCCGCGCGATCGCTCGTAAAAGACCGCGGCTTCACGCTGGTCTGCGTCATCTCGCTCGGCATCGGCATGGGCGGGTTGGTCGCGCTCGCCACCTTCACGCGCATGATCACGGCGCCGGCACGCGTCATCGACACGAAGGGCCTCGTCGAGCTCCTCGTGCTGCCGGTCGGGCCGCTCCGCGCGAAGGCGGGGCAGTGGGCGCTCGAACGGTGGTCCTATCCGGATTATCAGACGTTGCGCGACGCCGAGATCGGCATGTCCGTCACCGGGTGGACTTTAGAGTCGAGCCAGTTCGGCAAGCCGGATCCGGACGAGGCAGGGTCCCCTCGTGTGTCGACGATGTATGTGTCGGCCAACTATTTCCGCACGTTTGGCGTGTCGCTCGCGCGCGGCCCGGGATTTGATCCCGGGATTGACGACGCACCACTGGGCGAGCCGTGCGTCATCCTGAGCCACGACTTCTGGCGAAACCGGATGGCCGCCGATCCCGACATCGTCGGGAAATCCGTCGACGTCGATGGCGTTCCGCATACGGTGGTCGGGATCGCGCCAGAGGATTTCACTGGCCACTTCCATATCTTTCAGGCGCCCGGTTCGCTGCTGTTCATTCCACTGGAGCGGCACCCGCGTCTCGGCGAGAACCCGAATCTTCGAAACGACAGGACCGTCGACTGGGTGCGGATGCACGGCCGGCTCGACGCGGGTGTCGACCTCACGCGCGCGAATGCCATGGTCTCGGCAACTGTCACCGGCCTCGCCGAGCGGTATCCGGCATCGAACGAATTCAAGGCGGCGACCGTCGAGCCGTACGCGCCGTTGGGCGCGGTAGGCCTTCCGCAGAGTCGCCAGGTGGCCGCCAGCCTCCTTGGCCTGGCGGCAACCGTTCTGGTGATCGTGTGCCTGAACATCTCGGGCATGATGCTGGTCCGCGGCGCCAACCGCGAGCGCGAGCTGTCGATCCGCGCGGCGCTCGGCGCAAGCCGGCGAAGTCTCGTGCTGCATCTGTTCTTCGAGGCCATTCTTCTGGCGTGTGCGGGCGGAGCGCTCAGCGTCTTCGTGCTCTTCGGAATCCCTGCGATCGTCGCATGGTGGGTTGGCGTCCCGGTTCCTCCAGAGATCGATCTCGACCTGGCCGGTGTCGCGATGTCGACCGGGCTGTGCCTGCTGGTGAGCGTGCTCTTCGGCCTGCTGCCCGCCGTGCGCTTCAGCCGTCCCAATCTGATTGGCGCGCTCAAGGAGAATACCGGTGGCGGGGCACGGCACACCATTCGGGTGCACCGTGTGGCGGCGATGGTGCAGATCGCGATCGCCATCCCGTTTCTCGTCATCAGCGGCGTGATGCTCGACCGCGTGCGCACCGCTGAATTTGGTTTTCCGACCGGCGGACTCGCGGGCGCGCGTCTGCCAGCGTCAGCCCTCGAGGGCGATCGGGCCGGCTTCACCATCCGGAAGGTTCGCGACAATCTGCAGCAGGCAAGCGGCGTTCGCTCCGTTGCCGTGGCCGAAGGCATGCCTGTCGACTTCGATTACAGGCTGCTGCGAGTGGCCGGCACGAACGACGCGAGGTTCGTCACCGCGCACTCCACGCGCGTCGGCGACAACTTCCTCGAGACCATTGGCGCGACGCTCGTTCGAGGCCGGACGATCACGGCTGAAGACCGCCTCATGACCGCGCCTGTCGCGGTGATTTCCGAATCGCTGGCCACGCTGCTCTTCCCGGCCACCGAGCCGATAGGCGAGCGCGTCACGGTGACGCTCGATGACAGCCGGGAAGAGCAGTTCACGGTCGTGGGCGTGACCGCCGACTTCGCGACGTCACAACTGACAACCGAGAAACCGCAGATCCTGCTGCCGCTGCCCGACTTCTCCACCGGGCCGGCGACGGGCGAGGCAGCCGCGCCGGCGGTGTTTCTCATCGCGCGCGGCGCGCCGGGCGACGAACCGAAGTTGAGAGCGGCCCTCGAAACCGTGCTCCGCGAGCTGGGTGTCGAGCCGCTGCCCGGCGTGGCGTTCGCCGGCATCGTGACCGGGCAGGAGCTCGTCGAGAAAAGTCTGGGCGATCTGGTTGCGGAATCCATCGCGGTGGCCGTTGCCGGCAGCATCGTGCTGATTCTGGCGGCGCTCGGCATCGTCGGCGTCGTGGGATTCATGGTGGCGACGCGCACGCGCGAAATCGCCCTTCGGATGGCGCTGGG
>JBBDWL010000102.1:0-19841 GCA_040902895.1 Vicinamibacterales bacterium
TAGGAATAAGTCAAGTCATCCACGGATTGCACGGATTTCACGGATGCGAGCGTCGTTGTTCGCGGCGCGCGAACAGTCGCGTAATCCGCGTAATCCGTGGATATGGAACAGGGCCGCTGGTCGGACCTGAATCGACAGCTCGAGGAGCTCGAGCGCGCGCTGGCGCCGAAGCCAATGAACGGCTAGTGTCCTGTAACCATGGTTCGTGATTGGTTGCGCGGCCCGGGTGGCTTAGAGCAACGCCAATACGCTAAATGCACTGGCAAGATCCGACATGAACATTCTTCGCCATGGTTCGCCCTTCGCACCGCCATGTTCGCGATCGAAGTTCAGCGTGTGGGCTCAGTGCGAGCCGTACCAACATTGCCTCTCCTTTGCCCGTCGCGTTTCAGGTGTCCCTGATCAGCGAGGCTTTCGCGTCCGATCGAGCAAGGCCCGATACCGGGCCTCCGCCTCCCTGACGCGAGGTGTCAGCGTGGGCAGCTGCCGCTTCCACTCCTCCAGAATGGTCTCGCGGGTCTCGAAGAATTCCAGGTCGCCGTCGGCGTTCACGGGCTCTGTCAGCAAATCGTTCAGGTAGCCGAGTTGGATCGTGACCAGCGCCTCGAGCGCATCGGCCTTCCAGGTCGGCTCGTCGCCCACCAGCACGTAAACCGGCGCGCTGTGGGCGATGGTCGTGAACTGCGTTTCCTGCTGCCGGCCGTAGGCTCGAACCGCCAACCAGAAGCTGCGATCCGCCGTAAGTGTGGTCCGCAGTTGAGCGCGGTCCTGCCCGTCGGCAGGCTCCCGTCGGACGACGTCTCCGAGTACGACGAGCTCGATCCGATCGAGTGCGTCCACGTCGGGATTCAGGTGAGCGGACGCGTTGATCTCGAGCGTCGCGCCCCTGGCCACACGTATCTCCGCCCCCATCGGCTGTCCGTTGACCGTCAGCTCCAGGAACGGACCGTTTGTGACGTAGGCGCGGCCCTGGCGGAATCCCGCGAGCCACGAATCGACGGTGAACGGGCCGTCGACTTTCACGAACGTGCGCTCCACCCCAGGAAGAGTGGGACCAAAGTACGGCCAGTCTGCGCCGGCGACCGGGAGGATGCGGAACCCGAGGTTCAGCAGGTTGTACCACGTCTCGGTGGCGATGCGGCCGCCCTGCAGCACCTCGATGAAGTCGACGAGCCCGAAAGGCACGTCAATCGCAAGCCCGCGGCGTCCGTTGAATAACTCGCCATGGTGAGCGTAACCAGTGATGGCGCCTCCGCGCCTGGTCCGTTCGAATACGTGGTGGTACTGGAAGAACGCCCCGCGCTCGAAGTGCGCGTGCCGGTCCACGTTCCAATGGATAGTGTGACCGCGCGCCACCGTCCGCGGGTCTTCCTGTCCTGAGACCAGGGCCACGTCGTCTTTCTGATACCGGCCGGCTTTCCCCCACGCCGGCTGCTTGAAGTACGTGCCCATGATGTTGCCCATCTCGAGCAGGTGGGCGATGTGCAGGTCCTCCGCGGCGATGTGGGTCCAGACCTCGGCGTCCGCCACTCGATCGCGCCGCAGATGGACGTGTGAGTCCCCCGAGTACCAACCGCGCGCGGGCAGGTCGGCGTAGCGGTTCAGCCGGACCTGCACCTGGCTGATCTCTTGCGGCGCAACGACGACCTTCTGATGGTGGAGGCGGTACTCCGGCCCGCGCGACACCACTAGGTCATAAGTTCCCGCGGGCACGCGCGCTGCGTACGAGCCGCCGACGTAGAACGCTTCGCGGCTTTCGACGGGCCAGAACGCGCGGCGGTTCATCCACACGCGGCGGATCTGGTCGCTGAACCGCCGCACGGGCACGGCGTCATCGGATGGCAGCGGCAGGCGCCCGGTCTCGTCGTACAGCCCAACGCGAGCGGGAACGGCGCGGCCCGTCTTCGCGTCGCGAACCTCCAACCGCAGTTGACCGAATGCGACCGGTGCGCGCGTGGTCCCGGTGCGAGTGATAGTCACGTCGCACAGAGCGACGGGGCCCTGGCGGCCGACGATGGCAAGGTCCACACCCTGTGCGCCCTGACCGGCGAGACGTGCGCGCTCCAGCTGCACGGTCGCCGAACCCGTGGCGCCTACGCGTTCGGGAACAACCTCCACCAAACCGCGGCCGTCGCCGCCGTTTTTGTCGAAGAGCACGAGAATGGCCTCGGCCTTGGTGAACTCCGGCACGTAGCTGAACGCGACTTCGACGCGCTCGTCGACGTCGAACGCGTAGGCGTTGTCGACGTCGAAACCAATCGCCGGACCGACGAGGCATGAGGCTCCGCCCAGGTTGCGGATCTCGGTGGCGCCCCGGCCGTTCGCTCCAAGGTCGGTGTACCCGAGCGCGAGGACGCGGGAGAAGCGCTCCTTCTTCCAGTGCAGCGGCCGGGAGTACCTGGCATCGTCGCCCTCGGCTGCGATGGCGACGATGCCCAGAATGCCGACAGCTATAGCAAGCAGCGCTCTGCCGTGCATGTCAGAACGTCAAACGGAACGCCAGCTGTCCGAATCTCGGCGGCCCCAACACACCCACTACCATCCACCACAGACGACGGGACATGACAAATACCCTCCCTCCGGTGTTCTCAGCAGATCCACGACGCCGATCGCCGGCAAACCGGCGCGGTGCACAAGTCACAGCAGACGTTGCAATTGATCTAACCACTAAGCCGGCCCGCCCAATTTGCCGCACGCGCATTGAGCTGAGCGGCCTCGAGCGCGCCGCCAGCCGACAGGAACTCGACGAACCCGGCGACCACCTCCCCGTCTCCAGAGTTAAGTCCTTCACTCAAGCAGCGGGCGCGTTGCGAGACGGGGAGCGATGTCATGTCGCTCATCCAGCGGATGGCGCCCTGTACCGCCTCGTCGCTGAGCCGCGTGATCCGGCCGCAACTGTCGCCCGCTGACAGGATTTCGGCAACGATTCTCGCGGCCTCGCAGTCGGGACTGGCGCGATCCCAGTCAATGAACCGGCCGCAGAACGCTTCGTCATCTCCGTCGTCGCCATACACGGCCAGAAAGCGCTCCAGCCGGGGGACGTGAATCGGCGAGGTCGCGTAGCGCCGGAGGAACTCGTCGCGTGCCATGCCCGTCATCGCAACCTCACAGCCGCTGCAGCGACGGCGCCGACTGCGGCGCCGGGAACGGCGCGTCGGAGGCGAAGCGGCGGACGACGTTCTCGGTGACCCGCGACACGTTGTTATCGTAGTTGTTGTACGACAGGCTGCCGCACCACGCGATGGCGCTCGACGACCACACCGCGCCGCCATTCGGGTACTCGAGAAACACCATGTCCGCACGGACCAGTGGGTTCTGCACGCCACCGGGCCGCGCGCCATTCGAGGTGTTGATCTGTTCGACTACGTGCTGGTACGCATCGGAGTGGCCCGACGAAGAGGCCAGGACGAGCGTATGCGGGGGCGTGCCAAGCGCGAAATCGGCGCGATCGAGCTCGGAGCCGGCTGCTCCCACTTCCAGGACGAGCGACGGATGTTCGCCGACCAACTCATCGCGGCCGATGCCTTCGAAAATCCACGCGGCTCGCGGATCGAAGCTTCCCGCCGCGCGGCGATAGGGCTGGTTGCGATCGAAACCCTGCGCCGTAAAGCCGACACCGAAGAACTGCTGCGGCGCCATCCCTCGGAAGCGCCACAACCCGCCTGGCTCGCCGGTCAGGCTGTGATAATGCTCGCCGGGTGCGCCCTGCCAGTGCTCCGTGCCGTCGCGGCGCCGGACCTCGATGTAGCGGCCGGTCGGGTCCATGGGCGTCACCCAGTAGAAGCCGTTGCCGCCCATGTACATCAGGCGGCCGCCGCCGTTCAGGTAAGTGCGCAGCCCGTTCAGCATCTCCAATGAGTAGTACTCGGGATGCGTCGCCGTTATCACGACCTTGTAGGGAGCCACTGCCGACGCTCCATCGAAGTGCAGGTCCTCATCGGTGAGGAAATCGACGTCGAACTTCTTCGCCTCGAGCCAGTCGATCAGATGGGTGTCGGCCATGAACTGCCACGGATTGTTGGTCTGGATCTTCGGCCGCATATTCGTGATCGGCCGCAGCCTGGACGAGTAGCAGACGCCGCTTCCATCGCTGTGCCGCGAGTACAGACTGAGCGGGCGGAACGCGCTCGTTCCGGTGCCCGCGTACGCCAGGTAACTGAAGGTCGGGATGAGCAAAGCAATCCTGGCCGACGTCGGGCGGCCCTTCCGGGGACGCACCGTGAACGGAATGTAGTCCTCGAACGTCCCGGCACGAAGACGCGCCGCATACATGCCGGACTTGAGCGTGTCGGGCACGCGGAACTCGAACCCCGCTTCCCAGCGGGCGTCATCGATGTCGTCGTCATGGAAGTAAATGGCGCCGTACTGCTCCCGCGCCCGCTTGTAGTCCATTTCGAACATGTCCCAGTTGTGGCCTGTGACGGCGCGCATCGGGAGGTTGACGGTCCTGCCGTGCAGCCCGCCGGGGCCGCGGTCGGTGATGCGGTCGGACTCGATGTCGATCGAAAAATCCCAGGCGGCGATCGCATCCGCGGGATCACGTCCCTGCTTGATCTCGTCGATGGCCTGCCGGCTGAGCGCCTGCCGGTAGAGGCGCGGGTTGTCGATCTTGCCGTTGTAGTGGGCGCCGACACGGTCGGCCTGCTCCCACGCGCCGGCCATCAGCAGCGGCGAGTCGTTCGTGGCAATCGATCGAATCCCCGTGGTCCGCTCGGTGACGAATCGCGTCGGATCGAACGTGAACGTGTTGAGCGGATCCTGATGGAGCTCGACGCGGCCGGATGAGGCGTCGAACACGACCGCGACGAAGTACCACGCCGTGGCCACGCCCTGGGGGCGATTGTTCATCCCCGGAATGGCCGGCACCCATGGCCGAAGCGGCTGGCTGCTCGAGAGCTTCTCCGTCCGTCCCGACGCGTCGGTGAGCCAGAGCGCCAGCCGCCCCTCCTCATCGATGAAGATGCCGTAGCCGCCCCGCGACCCCGCCCATTTCGTCAGCACGCCTTCATGCCCGACGAAGGAGTCGGCCGACGCGCCGCGCTGGCTGGTCGGCGCGATCCAGGCGGTAAACGTGAAGCTGCCATTGATGCGCAACGTCGGATGATCAGGAACGAAGGCGTACGAGCCGAGAGGAAGCTGCTGTCGTCTGCCGGGGTATTCGCCGTTGCTCGGCGAGTCCACGACCACTTCCTTGATGCCGGGCCCTCGCGGGTTTGCATCACCATGGATCAGGCGAACGATGTCGGCGCGAAATCGCGGCAGCTCGCTGCTGACCATGAACTTGATCGTCTCGCCAGGCTGCACCCGCAGATGGTCGGCGTATCCGACGATGCCGCGCTTGATCAGGTTCTCCGCCACCTCCTGCCGGATGCGCACGTAGGGGCGCTCGACCGGCGCGCTTCCCGCGGCGCCGCGCGCCGGCTGCGCCGGCGGTTGCTGAGTCTGCGCGGTCAGGCTCCCCGTTTGAGCGGCAACGCTGCCAGCCGCGCCAGCCACGCCGACGGTTTTCAGGAAGTCGCGGCGACTGACCTCCGGCTTCTTCGTCGGCTCGGCAGCGGCGGGGGAAATGCGATCGCGTTCGTCGTCATGCGGCGCCATGAAATCTCCTCGTGGTCGTTCGGTCAAATCTCGGTGATGTCCTCGGGCGGCTCCGTACGCGCACGAAGGCGTAGCAGCCCACCACGAGTCCGGCGAGGATGAGACCGTCGATGATCCTGACGATGGCCTGTGGCGTGCCGTTCTGGGCGCGTTTCAGGATGTGCTGGTAGCGCGCGTCGGCCTGTTCGACCCGCGTACGAAGCAGAAAACGTTGGCGCTCCCATTGTCGCGCGAGCACGTCGACGGTTTCCCACGCCTCGAGGTCGCCCATGGGGTCGACCGGCGCGGTGATGAGCTCCTGCAGCAGTCCGCGCTGTTCCTTCACGAGGTCCGCCACCGCCGCCGTCTTCCAGAATGGCTGCTCGTCGACGATGACGTAGATCGGCGCGCTGTGCGCGACCGCCGCGAGCCGGCTGACCGCGCCATCGGGCTCCGCTTCGCGCGCGCCCGACGCGCGCACCGCGATCCACATGCTGCGGTCCGCCGTCAGGGTGTGGCGGAACTCCAGCCGGTCGCCGTTGGCCCGCTCGGTGGCCACCACATCGCCATGCACGATGATCTCGACGCGACCCAACCGGTCGATGTCGGGGTTCAGCTGCGCGGCAACCGCGACGTCGAGGCGGGCGCCTCGCGCCACGCGAATCTCCTGCCCCATCTCCGCGCCGTTGATAGTGAAATCGAGCACGGGTCCGTTGGTCACGAAGACCCGACCGGCTTTGAATGCCGCGTACCACGCATCCGCATCGAAGCCGCCGGGCAGCTTGACGTAGTAGCGCTCAACACCCGGGAGCGACGGGCCGAAATACGGGTAATCGGAACCGGCGGCGGGATTGACCTTGAACCCGAGATTCAGGAATGGATACCAGGTGTCGGTCACCAGCCGGCCGCCCTGGAGTACTTCGATAAAATCGACCAGCCCGAACGGCACGTCGATGGCCAGGCCGCGGCGGCCATTGAACAGCTGGCCCATGTGGGCATAGCCCGACACCCCGCCCTGCTCGTGTGAAGCCTCGAACACCTTGTGGTACGAGAAGTACTCCTCCGCCGGCAGGTGAATCGGGGCCTTCAGGTTGTGATGAATCGTGTGCCCTCGCTGCGTGGTTCTCGGATCCTCCTGGCCCGACGCGATGAGGTGGCCGCTCTTGAAGAACCGTCCTGCCGCACCCCACGCCGGCTGGCGGAAATGGGTCGTCACGATGTTGCCCATCTCGAGCAGGTTGCCGACATGAACGTCCTCGGCGGCGACCAGTCCCCACACAGCGAGGTCGTCAACGCGATCGCGCATGAGGTGCAGGTGCGTGTCGCCGGAGAACCAGCCCCGCGACGTTTGATCGACATATCGCCGGAGAGCTACGCCGATCGCGCTCGTCTGACCGGGCTTGACTTCGACCAGGCCGCTGTAAGTGCGGTACTCGGGCCCCTTCGTCGCCACCAGTTCGTACGACCCGGCCGGCACCTCCGCTTCGTACGCTCCGTTCACGTAGAACGCCAGCCGATGGGCCGAAGGCCAGAGCACGCGCGGCGGCACCCACATCAGCCGCGTGTCGTCGGCGTAGCGGTGGACGAGCAGCGCCTCGTCGGACGGCAACGGGGTGCGGCCACTCGCATCGTAGAGTCCGAGCCGCGCCGGCACGAGGGCTCGAGTGCGCTCGTCCCTGATTTCGATACGGACCCGGCCACGCGCGGCCGGTGGCCTGGTCGCCCCGCTGCGGCGGATGGCAATGTCGCACAGCGCGACGCCGCCGCGACCGCCAACCGCCATATCGGTCTTCTCGATTCCGAATCCGGCGAATCTCGCCCTCGGCAGCCGAATGGTCGCCTCGCGCAACAGCGCGCCCGGCTCCGGCGTCACGACATCGGAGACGGCAAAGCCCTGGCCGCCGCTCTGGTCCCAAGCCACGCGAAACGGCTGCGTGCGCTCGGGCGCGTAGGTGACGGTGACGTCCACATCCTCGTCGATGTCGAACGCATACCGGTCGTCGATGTCGAAGGCGAAGAGGTCTCCGAAGAGGCACGTTCGTCCGTCGATCGTGAAGGTTTGCTCGGGCGCCTTGCTCCCGTTGAGGCCCAGTTCCGAGCGGTTGGCGCCGAGCACACGCGTGATCCGGTCTTTCGGCCACGACAGCACCACCACACGTCTGGCTTCCGTGCCATGCGCCTTCAACCGCCCGGCGGGAAGGATGAAAAGCGCGGTCAGCAGAAAGACGCACGGCCACACGACGACGGCGTAGGGCTTCATTCGTTTCACCGATAGTCGATGGCCTCCCAGCCTG
Source organism: Vicinamibacterales bacterium (assembly GCA_040902895.1). Classification (GTDB taxonomy): domain Bacteria; phylum Acidobacteriota; class Vicinamibacteria; order Vicinamibacterales; family SCN-69-37; genus JALYRV01. The sequence continues at coordinate 7,872 of JBBDWL010000102.1, forward strand.
GGAGACCGGAGTTGAGGTGTGACTATAGAGGCGAATCGGTCGGGGGATGTGTTGCAGATTGTGGCGGGTGCCCGCTGGGGCGCCGCCAGGCTCGGGGCGACGGCGGTTACCCTTTGGCGCGTTATCCCGAGCCGGCGCGTTTGTCCGAGGTTCTCGCCCCGTTCGTGGGCTTGGGAACGACATAGAACTGTGTCGTCACGTCGCCCGGCAGGACGATGGTCCGGAGGTATTTGTACGACGAGCCGTCGTAGATGTCGATGGTCTCGCCGGCGTTGTAGATGTAGAGCAGTTGCCCGTTCGAGCTGGTCTTGAGTGACATGCGGGGGCGGCCGTCGAACTCCACGCGCGAGATCACCTGTCGCTTCTCGAGATCGAACGTCCAGAACTGGTAGCGTCCGACGCTTGACTCGAGCCCGTAGGCGCGCTTGCGGTCGGGGCCTTTACGCGTCAGCGTCGTCGAAGGTGAGCGAATGGCCGTCGCCGTGAACAGTGATGATATAGCGCGGGTTGGGCGGGTCGGCCTCGAGGAAGGGGCCGTTGGTCACATACACCCGACCGCGCCGGAAGGCGTCGAACCACGCGTCGGCACTGAACGGCCTGTTGATTTTGGCGTAATTCCTGACCACGCAGGAAGCTAATTGCTGACCACGCAGGAAGAGCGAAAAACGATCGCACAGCGCCCCCGGGGCTGAGAAGGTCCCCGGGGGCGTCGCTGGGTGCCGTTCGGATCTGTCGTAGAAGCCCGCAAAGACGGGTCAAGTATCAGAACGAGAACTTGGCCCCCACCTGTCCGCTGCGGATCCCGTTGATATTGCTGACCTGTTGGAACGTTGCCGAGTTCTCCCGCAAGTCGTAGACCCTGACCGTATCCTTCAGAAGGTTGAAAACCTCAAAGGTCAGCTGTAGCCGCCTGGCGCCGCCCACCGAGAACTCCTTCGCCGCCCGCAGGTCGAGGTTAGTCTCCCTCTCGTTCTTGAACGTATTCAGCGGAACAAAGGAGAGGTCGCTCCTGAGGCGGTTAGACCCAAAGCCACCGAGCGGATTCTGACCGGAGGAGTAGGAAGTGTAACTGCCCGAATCCCACCTCCACACCCCGGCGAGCTGGATTCGCCACGGCATCAGGTAGACGCCGTTTGCCCGCACCACATGATCAGGCTGAGTCTTATCGCGTTTGTTGAAACTGATGTCGAAGGGGTTGACTGTGTCGTTGCCGTAGCCAGCGCCTCCGGTACCGTGGGTCCAGGCGTACGCGACATAGGTGTAGATGACGCTGAACTGATAGTTATTGGAGAAGCGCTTCGTATAGGTGACAGGAAGGCTCAACGACTCGGAAGACCCCTGCGATCCGATGAACCGGATGGGGCCGTAGTTGGGGTGCGGACGACCGACGCGTGTGGCGTGATGCGGCCAGCCGGTCTCTGGGTTATAGAACAGGTTGGGATCTCGGACGCTCTCCTCGTTTCTCCCCTGGAGGAAGACGACATCGGCCTCAATTCCGCTCGTGGCTCCAAGCTGCCTCTGGAAGCCGAGCGAAGCGCGCCAGGTTCGGGGCGTCTGGATCTCGGGGTCGATGACCGAGATCGCCTGGGGCGCCCGCGGAACCCGCCCGCTGAGGACGTCGTCGTCACTCACTCCCCGCGTCGGATCGGCGATGAAACCAGGTAACCGGTCGTTGGCATACGAGTTATAGATGATCTTCTGCCCGTTCCAGAGCTGCGTGTCCCATACAGGGTTTCCACCGATGCCGCTGTAGAAGATGCCCGTGCCGCCGCGAATGACCATATTGCCGCGGCCGGTCGCATCCCATACGAACCCGACACGTGGCCCGACGTTGTTGAGATCGCGGAGATTGTTGCGATATCCGACGTTCTCCGTAAACCGGCCATTGTTGATGATGACGTCGGTCTCCTGAACGGTGCCGGCAGGCGCCGCGAAATCACCCCAGCTGATGTCGTATCGAACACCCAGGTTCAACGTCAGCCGTGGATGGACCGACCAGTTGTCGGCAAGCCAGAGCGCATACGTCTTGCGTGGGGTGTTGTATTCGAAGTCGTTCGAGAACGTCCGGTCGAACCGGATGACGGTGGAATCGAGCCCGGAAAAATCCCAGTCCGCAGGACTGATGTCGAGCGCGAAGCGCCTGCCAGCGTCTGCCGGCAGCACGGTGAAAAAGTACTGACCGCGCTGGCGGGCCGGCCAGTCTCCCAGGTCCACGCCATGGTTGTACTCTCCGCCGAACTTGAATTCGTGCTTGCCGCGGGGGAGCGTCGCAGCGTATTGAATCGGGATACGTCTCGTATCGATGTACTCCGGGTAATTCCAGTTCAATCCGATAATCAGGCCGGGAAATATGTACTCAGGCGTCTCTGGCGTGTTCCCGTCCGCAAAGCCCCAGTTCCACCAGTACCTGAACACCCCTACCTTCACTTCCTGCAACAGTCCGCTCGTGGAAGCCAACGTCCAGTTCGCCGACATGGAATAGCTACTGGTAGGCTTCTTCGCGGCGCGGCTCGGGTGATTCGTCACGCCGTCGTTCGGGATGAGCCGATGGGACTGGTTGCCCCGGACGACCAGGTGACTGCGGTTCGTAAACTGGTGATCGACCCGGCCGATCGTGGCCCACAGCTGATCGTTGGTCTTGGCCGTGATCAGCTGCGGCGCGAGAGCACTCGGGTTTACGTTAACCGAGCGGGGATTGGCTTCCTGCTCGTACGACGCGAAGAAATGTGTCTTGTTCTGAACAATCGGTCCCCCGAACGTACCGCCCACCTGCTCTTGCCGGAACGGCAGCACCACACCGGTGAACGGATGTGCCGAATTGAGCTTGCTGTGGCGAGCGTAGCCGTAGCCGGTGCCGGTAAAGATGTTCGTGCCGGATTTCGTGATGGCCTGGACTGCCAGCCCCACGGTGCGGCCCTGCGTCACGTCGTACGGGCTCGTGACCACCTGGTACTCGGCGATGGCGTCGCGACTGATCCCGGGTTGACCGAAGCCCGTCACTGAAGTTTCCTGCGTGATCGACTGTCCGTCGAGCTTCAGGTCGAACCTGCCGAATGTCATCGGGTTGAGGCCCGCGACGTTGGCCGACAGATCAAGCCAGTTCCGGCCGGCAATCGGAATGGCCTCCATCTGCATGCGGTCCACGTTGCCGGAGATCTGCGCCGACCGGAAGTCGACCAGCGGAGACGTGTTCGTCACCGTGATCGACTCCTCAAGGCTTGCAAGCCTCATCGTGATCGGGATGGTCGCGTTCTGGCCGACCAACAGTGGCTGCTCGTCGATGACCGACGCATCGAATCCGGGGAGCGTTGCCCTGATCGAGTATCGTCCGGCGGGCAGGCTGAAGCGGTACACGCCGCGCTCGTCGGTAAAGCTTTCGAAGGTCCGGCCACTCGCCACCTCGGTCGCCACAACGACCACACCGGGCAGCACTCCCTTCGACTCATCTACCACGATCCCAGTGACGGTGGCGTTCTGCGCATAGACGGGCGTCAGCGCAAGAAGGAACACTCCGACGCACAACAAGGCTCTTACTACCATGACCAAGTTCCTTTCAATGCCCAAGGGCTTCCTCTGCATGTCGCCCTCTATATCCTTAAGTCTGCCTTCGGCGCCTGGCCAGCAATCAGGATGCCCCCCGTTTTCCGACGCACGCGCAATGCTGAGGCGAGCGGCGAGGGTGAGCATACCGGACCGCGGATCGGTCGAAAGTGGCAAATTGTGGCGGCCGGGCCGCCGCTTGGATCTTTACGCGTCGGCGTCGTCGAAGGTCAGCGAGTAGCCGTCGCCGTGAACGGTCGTGATATAGTGCGGGTTGGACGGGTCGGCCTCCAGCTTCCGTCGCAGCCGCTTGATGGCGTAATCCACCGCTCTCGTCGTCGGCTCGGTCGAGTAGCCCCAAATCTCACGAAGCAGTTCGCCCCGGTGCACGATCAGCGCCCGCCGTTCGGCGAGATAGAACAGCAGGTCGAATTCACGGCGGGTGAGATGAATGTCGCGACCCTGACGACAGGCGCGAAGGTTCTGAAAATCGACGACGACTTCGCCCAGCTGCACGCGAACGACGCTGCGGCGGGCGCGCCGCAGCAGCGCATGCAGCCGCGCCTTCAGCTCGTCGAAGTCGAAGGGCTTGGTGATGTAGTCATCGGCCCCGGCCTCGAGGCCGCGGAGCTTGTCTGCCTTCTGGTCACGGGCTGTCAGCATGATGATGGGAGTCCGGCCGCCTTCCCGGATCAGCCCGCAGAGCTCGAATCCACTCGGCCCCGGCAGCATGACGTCGAGCAGCACCAGGTCGGGGCAGAAGGCTCTCACGGCATTCAGCACATTCGGCCCCCCCTCGACCGCCTCCACCTCGAATCCCGAGTACGTCAGGTTGTCGGCCAGCACGCGAGCCAGCGCCTGATCGTCTTCGACCACGAGGATTCGCTTTTTCACGTCGCGTAGGATACAACAGGCGGCCATGCTGCGGTTCTTGCGACCGGCCCGGCGGCATCGTTGTCCCCGCCTCGACGGTGCGCTGCGCCTCGCGTTGTTCCTCCTGCTCGTCACCGCAGCCGGCTGCGGGCGGGCTCCCGGCGAGGCTCCCCCCACGCAAATCGTGATCGCCGTCGGCGCCACCGACGGAGTATTTCAGACCGTCGGCGACGCCCTGGCTGCCGCATACAACCGGGTGCCCGGCATCCACGCACGGACCCTGCACAGCTTCGACTCCCAGACCAGCGCCGAAGCGATCGAGCGGGCAGAAGTGGACCTCGCCCTCGAAGGCGCTCGTACTTCGTATCTCGCCTACCGGCGCGGCACGCCTGCGTACCAAGCGCCGCACGCGAGCCTGCGCGCGATGGCGGTCCTGTTTCCAACCGTCGTGCACGTCATTGCCCGGCGTCAGAGCGGCATCCGGACCGTCGCGGATCTGCGAGGGCGGCGCGTCTTCGTGGGGGCCGAGCGAAGCCCGACCGAGGCCGCAAGCCGAGTGGTACTCGAGAGTTACGGTCTCACGTTCCGCGACATTCAGCCGGTGTTCGACCGCGATCACGTCGTCGACGAGTTCAGGAGCGGCCAGATTGACGGGATCATCGTGTTCTATCCCATGGAGCACGTGCTCGCGGCCACCATGATGGGGGTCGACGGTGCAGTCCTGATCCCCATGGATGCGGACGTGATGGAGCCGATTCGCAGCCGTGATCCTCTGCTGAGGCCGGCGTCAATCCCGAAGGCCACTTACCCCGGCCAGTCTGAAGCCGTTCTGACGGTCGGTACTGACGTGCTGCTGGTCGCCCGCAAGGGTCTGCCCGAGGACCTCGTCTACACCCTGACGAAAACCCTGTTCGAATCGGCCGATGACCTCAGCCGGGCCCATCGCGCGGCGCGATACATCGATCCCGATCGCGCACCCGAGGCGCCGATTCCGCTCCACCGCGGCGCCGCGCGGTATTATCGCGAGCGCGAACTGTTCCGGTAATGGCGATGTGGCGTTTTCGTGCGCCATGGCCGCAGGCCGGCGTGTGGCAGCACCTGAAGAACAGCGCGCGCGATCGTCGACTCGCCAGGGCCGTGCTCGACGCGTCGCTGGCGGCCTCGCTGCTGCTGGTCACCGTACTGCTGTTCTGGTTCGGATACCGGGCGACCAAAGAATGGGAGCGCAGTAACCTCGAGTCGCTTCGGCGGCGCGGCAACGAAGTCCTGGTGCTGCTCGGCACCGCTCTGGAGCGCGATATGCGAGGCGGCTTCACCACGGTGCTGCTGCCGTTCAATGTCCGGACCCTCCAGCAGAGCTCACGATACGAGTTGGCCGATCGTTTTGGGAGGGCCTTCGCGCGGTTCCCGTACCTCGAGTCGTTCTTCGTCTGGCGGCGCACCGACCCCGTGACCAGCACGGCGTATTTCTTCAACCGCGCTGACCAGCCCCCACCGTGGGATCGCTCCGGTAAAGATGACGATATCCACCCGGTGCTGGTTCGGAACGACCCCGCGGTTGTCCGTCACGTGATCGAAACGGCTCGCCGCGAAGCCGCGGGGGGCGCGAGGTTCGCCTCGTTCGAGGTGTCGGTCGAAGGCGTCCCCTACCAGGGTTTCGTGTATCTGCTCTACGGCGGCCCGGACCTCGACGAAGTGACGTCGCTCATCGGATTCACCGTGAACCTGAGGCGCGTGCGCGAGCACTACTTCGCGGACTTCATTCAGCACCTGCAGGACCTGGTCGGCGACCTTTCGCTCACCATCGAGATTGCCGACGACCGCGGCCAGCTCGTGGCGCGCACCGGCCCGCCTGCCGCCGGCGAACCAATCGGCGTCAAGAGGTTTCCACTGCTGTTCGCCGATCCATCGCTCTTGTCCGTTCTCGCGCCGGATCGCCAGGAGATCGTCTGGTGGAGCGCCCGAGTGGGAGTGGCTGCCAAAGCGTCGATGCTCGCCGCGGAGCGCGCAACCGCCCGCACGCTGATGGCGCTCGTCGTGGCGGCGCTCGTCACCGTGGGCGGACTCGTCTGGACCGTCCGGGCGGCGCGTGCCGGTGCCGTCCTCGCAACCGCACAATCCGAGTTCGTGTCGGCCATGAGCCACGAGATGAAGACGCCGCTGTCGCTGATCGGGCTCGTGAGCGACACGCTGGCTAACGGCCGCTATGTGTCGCCGGCAACGGTCCCGGAGTACGGCCGGCTGTTGAGTCGAGAAGCCCTTCACCTCCGGCGGCTCATCGACAACGTGCTGTGTTATGCGAGCCTTCAGACCGCGGGGAGCCGGCATAACTTCGAACGGCTCGACGTGTCGGAATTGATCCAGGACTCGGTGGAGCGGTTCCGGCCCTTGTTGGCCGACCAGGTCGACGTGCAGGTACAGGTGCCATTGGACGCGGTGTGGGTTCACGGTGATCGCGTGATGCTGCACCACGTCCTCGATAACTTGATCGACAACGCCGCCAAACATGGCAGCGCAGGACGACGGCTGACGGTGACTGCCGCAGTGGAGGACAGCCGCGTGCGGATCGAGGTCATCGATGCCGGCAAAGGCATTCCGGCCGATGAACTCTCGCGGATCTTCGACAAGTTCTACCGCGGCAAGGGGACCCGTGCTCGAGGCAGCGGCCTCGGCCTGGCGCTCGTCAAGCGAATCGTCTCCGATCATGGCGGCACGGTGTCGGTCGCCAGCCGGCTTGGCGAAGGGACGACCGTGACTGTGCTGTTGCGTGCGGACGCGTCTGAGACAGCCCCGGCAAGTCCGGCCGCGTGACCGCCACGACGTTCTTTACCCTGTTCGCCGACGCCGGTGGCGCGCCGCCAGCAGACTGAGGCGAGCATGCCAACCATGGCGAGTGGGTCCCGCGCCGATCGCGACGCGGCCAAAGCCGCAATAAGCCGTTAAGTCACGGCGGCGCGGACCGCGAAACGCGGTTCGCGCCATTCCCCGCTCGCGAGGACGCCGCGAAGGCGATCGACAGCGTCCCACACATCCACGAATCGCGTATAGAGCGGCGTGAACCCAAAGCGCAGGATGTCGGGCGCGCGGAAGTCGCCGATCACGCCGCGGGCGACGAGCGCCTGCATGATCTCGTAGCCGTGCGTCGGGTGCGCAAGCGACACCTGGCTGCCGCGCTCGCCGGCGTTCGGCGGTGAAATGAGCGTGAGGTCGTGCGCGGCGCAGCGCTCCTCGACGAGCCTGATGAACAGATCGGTCAACGCGACCGACTTCTCCCTGATCGCCTCGAGGCCGCCGGAATCCTCGGCGGCCAGCACCGTGTCAACGCCGCATTCGAGCGCGGCGAGCGACAGCACGGGCGGCGTGCCACAGACGAAGCGTGAAATGCCCTTGGCTGGCTCGTACTCGGATGAAAACGCGAACGGCGCGGCGTGGCCAAGCCATCCCGATAGCGGTTGCCGCCATCCTGTTCGATCCATCCAGGCGGTGTGCTTCGGATGCACCCAGGCAAATGCCGGCGCGCCCGGGCCGCCGTTGAGGTACTTGTAACCGCAGCCGACGGCGAAGTCCGCGCTGGCCACATCAACCGGCATGGCGCCCGCAGAGTGCGCCAGATCCCAGATGATCAGGACGCCGGCGTCGTGTGCGCGTGCGGTCAGCGCCGCCATGTCGTGCATGAACCCGGTGCGGTAGTTGACGTGCGTCAGCATCAGGATGGCGGTGCGATCGTCGAGATGGGACGCGATCTCGGGCTGATCGACGAGCCTCAACTCATAACCCTTGTCACGCGCGAGCGTGTCGGCGATGTAGAGATCGGTTGGAAAGTTTGTGCGCTCGGAAATGATTCGCATGCGGTCCGCCTTCGCCATGCGATCCGCCGAAGCCTTTGGCGAAGGCGGACCGCCCTGAACCGCGACAGCAGCGCTCAACACCTTGAACAGATTCACGGATGTGGAATCGCCGACCATCACCTCGCCGGGGCCGGCGCCGATCAGCCGCGCAATCTTGTCGCCGATGCGCTGCGACAGCGTGATCCACCCCCTCGGCTCAGCAGACTTCGCTCGTGGCAAGCCCGTGTCGTTCCAGCTGCGAATCAGTCCTTCACCCCACTCGGTCTCCGCGACGGCTGCGATCCGTGCCGGCGTGGCGGCGGGCAGCACACCGAGCGAATTGCCGTCGAGATAGATCACACCCTGCCGGTCCACTCGCTCCATGGCAAAGAGCGCCCGCAGTGGCGCGAGGCGATCGGTGGCATCGCGAGCGGCGCAGGTGTCGCGAGTGATCATGCCGGCGAACGCAGCACCGCGCGCACCGGCGAGGCGCACGCATGGATCAATTTGAGGGGCAGGGCAATCAGCTCGTAATCGCCCTCGGGCACCTCATCCAGCACGAGGTTTTCGAGCACGCGCATGTCGTGCGCGAGCAGTTGCAGATGGCTGTCGAGCGTCTTACTGTTCGCGGGATCCACCGATGGTGAATCGATGCCGACGAGGCGCACGCCGTTACTGGCCAGCCAGACGATGGTCTCCGGTGCGAACGCGGTGAACGTCGACGACCACGACGTGGGCGCTGTCGCGCAGGTGCGAACCAGCACGCGCGGCGGCAACTGGCGCGCCGCATGCTCGAGATGGTCGGCCCGAATGAGCGGCGCCGTCCCGATCGCGTGAATGACGCGGCAGGGTCCGAGGAACGGATCCAGATCGACCTCGCCGATGGCGGCGGCTGCCCGGCCGTAGTGCAGCGGCGCATCGGCGTGCGACCCGAGGTGTGGCGACATCGTGATCGCGCTCACGTTCACGGGACATCCCGGACCGATTTCGGCCGTCCACCGCTGCCGGAACACCGTGTCGCCGGGAAAGGCGGGCGTCCGATCGGAGATCGGCGGCGAAATGTCCCAGAGCTTGCGCATGCCAGCGAACACGATACTCTACGCGCGATGAGTGAGCCACGAGAGAAGCTGGTTCGCGCGATCGGCACGTTCGGACTGGCCGCGGGCATCATCAACATCACCATCGGCGGCGGCATCTTCCGGCTGCCGGCCATCGTGGCCGCCTCTCTCGGCGCCGCCGCGCCCATTGCCTATCTCGTGTGTGCGGCGGCGATGGGGCTGATCGTGTTGTGCATCGCCGACGCCGGCAGCCGCGTGTCGCTCACGGGCGGGCCGTACGCGTACGTCGGGACCGCCTTCGGACCTTACGCCGGCTTTCTCTCCGGCGTGCTGCTGTTCATGCTCGGGACCTTCGCGACCGCCGCGGTATCAACGGTGTTCTCGGCCAGCGTCGGCCAACTGGTGCCGGCACTGGCGGGACCGGTGGCGTCGACCGCGGTGCTCGTGGCCGCGTACCTGTTCTGGTCGCTGATCAACCTGCGGGGCGTGGCGTTGAGCGTGCGCCTGAATTCAATTGCCACGGTGGCCAAGCTGTTGCCACTCGTGCTCGTGGCGCTCGGCGGCGCTTTCTTCATCAACGCGCAGAACCTCGAGATCGCAGCGATGCCCGCCGCCGGTGACGTGGCGCGGACGTCGCTGCTGTTGATTTTCGCGTTTGCCGGCATCGAGTGCGCCCTGCTGCCAAGCGGTGAAGTCCGCGATACGGCGCGAACGGTCCCGCGCGCGATTGCCCTCGCCATGATCGTAATCACGCTGCTCTACATCGCGCTGCAGGTCGTGGCCCAGGGCATCCTCGGCGACGCCCTGGCGCAGTCCACCGAGGCGCCGCTGGCCGACGCGGCCGGCATGTCGATGGGCGGCTGGGCGCGGGCGCTGCTGCTCGCCGGCGCGGCGATCTCGACGTTCGGCTATCTCGGCGGCATGACCCTTTCGATGCCGCGCATGCTGTTCGCGCTGGCACAGGACGGCTTTTTGCCCCGCGCCCTGGCCGCCGTGCATCCGGAACATCGCACACCACAGACCGCGATCATCGTCCAGTCGATCCTCACGCTCGGCCTGGCCGCAACCGGGACCTTCGAGCAACTCGCGATCCTCGCGAACGTGTCGGCGCTGGCGCTCTACTTCGGTTGCGCGCTCGCCGCGTGGCGCCTGCGTCAGCCCGGCGTGACCGGTGAATCAAGGGGGACGCCAGAACTCGCCGCCGTCCACCTTCGCGCTCCGCGCTTCGGCGGACAAGGCGTGGTGCCCTGGCTCGCCTGCGCGGTGATCCTGTGGCTGCTGACCGGCGTGAGCTCCGTCGAGTGGCTCGGCTTCGTTATATGCGTCGGCGTGGCGTCGCTGATTTACAACCTCAACCGAACCGCGCGACGGCCGATTACGGAGTAGACGGCAAGGTTCCAGCGGTTCCAAAGGGTTCCAGAACCTCTTGGAACCTCTTGGAACCTTTGGAGTCATTCGTCGCGCGAAGTTTGTCGCTCCACCGGCTCAAGCCGCAGGACCGGCGTGGGCTTCCCGTCTCGATCCTCGATCACGAGGTAGATAAAGCCGTCCGCGTCCTGGCGGATGTCGCGCACGCGCCCAAGGCCCTGCGCCAGCAACTCGGTGTTGGTAACGCCGCGCTTGGCATCGTAAGTCAGCCGCGCCACCTGCTGGCCGGCCATGCCGCCGGAGAAGAAGCTGCCCTTCCACTGCGGGAACTTGTCCCCGCTGTAGATCATCAGGCCCGAGATGCCGATCGACGGCACCCACACGTAGCGCGGCTGCTCCGTGCCTTCGCGGTGCGTGCCGGAGTGGATCGCCAAGCCGGTGCGGTAGTTCACGCCGAAGCCGACCACCGGCCAGCCGTAATTCTTCATCGGCTGAACCAGGTTCAGCTCGTCGCCGCCCTGGGGCCCGTGCTCGTTTGCCCACAGCTCGCCGGTTTCCGGGTGAATGGCCAGCCCCTGCACATTGCGGTGACCGTAACTCCAGATCTCCGGCTTGGTGTTGGGCGTTTTCACGTACGGATTGTCGGCGGGCACGCGCCCATCGTCATGGAGGCGCACAATGGTGCCGTGATGGTTGCTGTTGTCCTGCGCGGGATGCTTCTCGAGGTCGCCTTCGGGCGGCACCTGTCGATCGCCGAGCGACAGGAACACGTGGCCCTTGTTATCGAACGCGATCTTGCCGCCGAAGTGCCCGCGTCCTACTGACACCGATTGGAACAGTTGCTGGATGTTGGTCAGCCGATCGTTTTCGAACCGTGCGCGAATGAGCGCCGTGGTGGCCGGCGTCGGCTGCTTGGGATCGGTCTTTTCTCCCGTCTGCTTCAAATACGTGATGTACAGCAGCCGGTTGGCGGCGAAATCCGGATGGGCCGCGACCTCGAGCAAGCCGCCCTGACCCTCGTAAACAACCGCGGGCACGCCCTCGACCGGCGCCGGCAGCAGCGTGCCGTTGCGGACGATGCGCAGGCGGCCCGGGCGTTCGGTGATCAGCGTGTCGCCGCCGGGCAGGAAGGCGATCGACCACGGCTGCACGAGGCCATCCACAAACGTCACGACGCGATAGTCGTGGTAGGCCGAGCGTGATACGGACTGGCCGGACACCTGGACCCCAAGGAGGACCACGCCGGCGACTAGTACGACTTTGTCAGATCCGCAGTTGACGAAACCGTTGTTCGGCTTGTCTCA
>JBBDWL010000103.1:0-2819 GCA_040902895.1 Vicinamibacterales bacterium
GGTGATCCGATTCATGAACCAGGAGGGCGGCCTCGAGCGTGGCGACGCCGAGTGGGGACCGTTTCGCATCGCGGTCCTGCATTACGCCAGCGACCCGATGACGTTCTTCAGCGCCTCGACCCTGTACCGCCAGCCCGCGTGGTTGGCGGAGCCGAGGGCCCCGGATGTGTCCTCCGCGCTGCGATGGTATCCGGTGGTGACGATGCTGCAACTGTCGGCGGACATGTTCGTCGCGAATTCGGCGCCGCCCGGGTTCGGCCACAACTTTGCCGGGGTGCACCACGTGCGTGCCTGGCTCGCCCTGATGGAACCGAAGGGCTGGAGTCCGGCAGACATCCAGCGTCTGAATGATCTGCTGAGTCAGCGCGACCGAGACTCGGGCCACTAGCAGCCGTTGGACCCTGCGGACTGCCTTCGGTCGCCGCATCACACCCGGTGTGTAGGTGCCGCCGGTTGCGGGACCACGATCGACAAGATCAAACTCACCAGGCTCACCACCAGCGCTCCGAGGAACGCGGCCCAGAACCCGTCGACGCGAAATCCGAGCTGCAACGCGCCGGCCAGCGCGCTGGTCAGCCAGAGCATGAACGCATTCAACACGAATGTGAACAGACCGAGGGTCACCAGGAAGAACGGCAGCGTCAGTAACATCAGCACGGGCTTGACAGAGACATTCAGCACTCCAAATACGAGCGCCACCACCACTAACAACCACCAGTCCCCGTTAAACGACACACCGTCGACCAGCCGGACCGCGACCCAGAGGGCCGCCGAGTTGATCAAGAGCTTGATAAGCACCGACATTATGTTCCTCCAGCGCGATGACGATGCCAAACGCGTCATCAGGATCACGACAGCGTCTCGATGATAGACCAGTCACCCTGTGGGTCTATACTCCGCCAATGGGCCCGCACATTCGACGCCGCTGTTTGCTCTCGTTCCTCGCCGCGGCCGCCGGGCTGTGGCTGGCCGGCTCGCCGCTGCTCGTGGCGCAGGGCGGCGGGCCGCTGCGCGTGCAGATCACGATCGCCGCGACGCACCGCGCGAGCGCCCCCTTCGATGGCCGCCTGCTGCTCATGCTGTCGAAGCGCGACGGCGATGAACCGCGCTTCCAGGTGTCCGACGGCCCCACCGCCCAGCTGGTGTTTGGCATCGATGTGGACGGCTGGAGCGGCAGCACGCCGCAGGTGATCGACGGCCGGGTATCCGGGTTTCCCGTCCACAGCTTGTCCACGATTCCTGCCGGGACCTACACCGTGCAGGCCCTGCTGCACCGCTACGAAACGTTTCGCCGCGCCGACGGGCACACCGTCAAGCTCCCGATGGATCGCGGCGAGGGGCAGCAGTGGAATCGCGCGCCCGGCAATCTCTACTCCACGCCCACGCGCTTCGTCTTCGATCCGTCGCGGGGGGGTGCCATCGAGGTCGTGCTCGACCGGGTGATCCCGGCCATTCCGCCGCCAACGGACACCAAGTACATTCGTCATGAGCGGATTCAGAGCGAGCGGCTGACGAAGTTCTGGGGCCGGCCGATGCACCTGGGCGCGAACGTGCTGCTGCCCGAGGGATGGGACGCGCACCCCGGCGCGCGCTATCCGCTGTTCGTCTATCACGGGCACTTTCCCCACACGTTCACCGGCTTCCGAGAGACGCCGCCTGATCCGAACCTGAAGCCTGATTTTGCGGCGCGGTTCCGCCTCGAGGGCTACAACCGCATCCAGCAGCAGCACGCCTACGACTTCTACCGCGAGTGGACCGGACCGAACTTCCCGCGCGCCATCGTGATCGAGATCCAGCATCCGACGCCGTTTTACGACGACAGCTACGCGGTAAACTCCGCGAATCAGGGACCGTACGGCGATGCCATCGTGCGCGAACTCATTCCCTACATCGAACAGAAGTATCGCGGCCTCGCGCAGGGATGGGGGCGCTTCATGTATGGAGGCTCGACCGGCGGCTGGGAGGCGATGGCCGCGCAGGTGTTCTATCCCGACGACTTCAACGGCGCCTACATCGCGTGTCCCGATCCGATCGACTTCCGCGCCTTCACGGTCGTCAATCTTTACGAGGACAAGAACGCCTACTACCTCGACAGCGACTGGAAGCGCACGCCGCGGCCGGGACGACGTAATTACCTCGGGCACGTCGACGCGACACTCGAAGAGATGAACCATCTCGAGCTCGTGCTCGGCACCAGGACGCGATCAGGCCAGCAGTGGGACGTCTGGGAGGCGACGTATTCACCGGTCGGCCCCGACGGCTATCCCGCGCGCATCTGGGACAAGCGCACGGGGGAGATCGACCGGACGGTCGCCGAGTACTGGCGCGACCACTACGACCTCTCCTCCATCCTGCGGCGCGACTGGGACAAGGGACTCGGTGCGAAGCTGCAGGGGAAGCTCCATATCTATGTCGGCGACATGGACAACTACTACTTGAACAACGCCGTGTATCTGGTGGAGGAGTTCCTGAAGAGTACGACGTCGCCGGCGTACGGCGGCGAAGTGGACTACGGCGATCGCGCCGAGCACTGCTGGAATGGCGATCAGACGCGGCCGAACGCGCTGTCACGCCTGCGCTATCACCAGATGTTCATCCCCAAGGCGATCGAGCGGATGCTGAAGACCGCGCCGGCCGGCGCGGACCTGAAAAGCTGGAGGTACTGACGTGCCGCGATCGTATGGTTCCGTTGTTCTGGTACTCGCTCTGCTCGGTGCGGTGGCCTGTCAACCCGAGGCCGGGCGAGAGGCCAGTGGCAATGATCCGCAGCGCTTCAAAGTGGCGGTCGCGCGCTTTCAACATGAGACCTGCACGTTCTG
>JBBDWL010000104.1:0-2779 GCA_040902895.1 Vicinamibacterales bacterium
CTGGTCCGCTACGCCACGATCTCGCACGACGGCCGGCATGCCGGCCGCGGCGGCAGCGGCGCCGTGCTCGGCGCCAAGAACGTCAAGGCAATCGCCGTGCGGGGCACCCGTCGCGTCGAGTGGGCGCACCCGCGCGAGTTGACCGCCATCAGCAAGGACCTGTCACGGCGGTCGTTCGGCCCCGCCACGGCGAAGTACCGCGAGCTTGGCACCGCCACCAATCTGTTGACGTTCAACCGTTTCGGCGCGCTGCCGACGCGTAACTTCCAGAGCGGGACATTCGACGAAGCGGCGAGCCTTTCACCAGAACAGCTGAGCACGACGCGTTCGAAGACCCGCGACAGTTGCGTGGCGTGCACGATCGGCTGCGAGCATATCTACGGACTGGGTGAGGGCACCGTTCGCGTTGAGTATGAGAGCCTGTTCGCGCTCGGGTCGCTTTGCGGCATAGGCGACGCCGAGGTCGTGTTGCGAGCGTCACAGCGATGCGACGAGCTCGGTCTCGACACCATCAGCGCGGGTGGAACGATCGCCTTTGCCATGGAGTGCGTCGAGCGGGGATGGCTCGATGAGCCATGGCTGACGTTCGGCAGCGGCGACGCGCTGCTGCGCGCGATCGAGTTGATTGGGTCACGCGACGGGCTTGGCCATCTGCTGGCCGGCGGCAGCCGTGCCGCGGCTCACGCGATCGGGCACAACAGCATTGCGATCGCACCGCAGGTCAAGGGCCTCGAGATGCCTGGCTACGAGCCGAGGGCGCTGCAGACGATGGCGCTCGGGTTTGCCGTGGGCGCGCGGGGCGCCGACCACAATCGCAGCGGCGCCTACGAGGTCGACTTTTCAGACAAGGTCGATCGCCGTCACGTGACGCTCGATGCCGTGCGTCATGCGATCGACACGGAAGACCGGGCGGCGTTGATGGACTCGCTGATCATCTGCAAGTTCCTGCGCGGCGTGTTCGAGGATTTTCATGGCGAGACGGCGGCCATGCTTCGCAGCGTCACGGGCTGGGACGTCACCGCCGATGAACTGCGCGACACCGCCGCGCACATCGTCGGCGCCAAGCGCGAGTTCAATCTGCTTGCGGGGTGGACACCGGCGGAAGACACGCTGCCCGAACGGTTTCTCGATGCGCCACTTCCTAACGACGCGGCGGCACACCTCAGCCGCGAGCGCCTCGAGGCGCTGGTGGCGGAGTACCACCGGCAGCGCGATTGGTAAGGATTACTGCGGCATGCCCGCGTCGGCGAGCGCCGCCCGGTAATCCTCCTGCGTGTTGAGGTTCCGCAGCGTCCTGAGCTCCGGATCGACAACGATCATCTCCTCCGGTTTCACGCGGCGTGTCCGCAGCGCATCAAATAGAAACGCCGGTCGCAGCCGGTCACTGGCCAGGAGCGATTCGACATGCGGGAGCGTGCCGCGCCGGTAGATCGCCGAGAGCGGATGCGGAAACCCGTCCACTTCCATGACGGCAATATCGTGATCGCCCATCAGTTCGATCATGCGCTCGACAAACGCGGGCACCAGTAACGGCACGTCGCAGCTCGTGATGTAGGCCGCATCGATCGACTCCGGCAGTGCGCGTAAGCCCGCGCGTATCCCTTCAAGTGGTCCCCGCGCCTCCCGCTCGTCGCGAGTGACGCTGACTTCATCCGGCAGCGCCGGCAGCGCCTGCTCGCGCGCGGCGACGACGATCACAGGGGAGACCACCTCGCCTAGCAGTCTGACGACGCGTTGCAGCATCGTTTCAGCTCCGAAGGGCAGCGTGGCTTTGGGCACGCCCATCCGGGTCGACTTGCCGCCGCATAAGACGATGCCGCCGATGGTCACGAAGTCAGTCTACGACGCACTCATCCCCCGGCAGTTTCCCACAAGTCAGCGTCATGGTATATACTATTGATATATACCAACGAGGTGACCCTTGACCAAGCTCGCCAAAATCTTCGCCAACGGACGTAGCCAGGCGGTTCGGCTGCCGCAAGAGTTCCGGTTTTCAGGCACGCAAGTGCGCGTCTCGCGCCATGGCCACGGTGTGTTGCTCGAGCCGGTAGCGTCAACGATCGACGACTGGTTCGCCGATCTCGATCGTTTCCGGGAGCCGTTCATGGTTGACGGCCGGTGCCAGCCGCTTGCGCCGGCCCGTAGCGACTTTTGATGATCGAGTACTGCCTCGACACCAACGTCTGCATCGCGATTATCAATGGATCGTCGGTGCCAGTCCGCGCGCGACTGAAAGCCGTGCTCGCCGAGGGCTCGATCGTGTGCGTCTCTTCCGTCGTGCTTCACGAGTTGTGGTACGGCGTGGCGAAGAGCACGCAGCAGGAATCAAACACCGAGCGCGTGCGCGCCTTCCTCTCCGGGCCGTTCGAGATCCTGCCGTGGGACGACGAGGATGCGAGGGCGGCGGGGGAGGTGCGCGCCTTGCTCGAGAAAGGAGGCCAGGCGATTGGGGCGTACGACGCCTTGATCGCGGCCCAGGCCGTGCGCCGTGGGATCACCCTGGTCACCGCGAACACGCGCGAGTTCAAGCGCGTCGACGGCCTGATGTGGGAAGACTGGGCACTTCTCAAGGGTTCCAGGGGTTCCAAAGGTTCCAAGAGTTCCAAAGGTTCCAAAGGCTGAACTGTTAACATCAATGCGTCGGGCGAGTGCCTGAACGATTCCAACCTTCCGGGGTGCGCCGCCGTCTACTACTATCAATTTGACAGTAGTGTCAAAGTGACAGTAGTCTGTGACGCATGGCCCAGGACCGCGACCGCATCGATCGTTTCCTCCCGCT
>JBBDWL010000105.1:0-19271 GCA_040902895.1 Vicinamibacterales bacterium
GCAACCAGCACGCGGGCAACGTCAGGCGACGCGACGGCGCGTCGGTTTCAGGATGAAGCGCACGCGAATGCCAAGGCGTGCCAGCATGTCAATCAAGCTATCCGTGCTGAACAGATCGATGCGACCCCGCAGCAGGTCGCTGACGCGCGGCTGCGTAACGTGGAGAATCTTGGCAGCCTTGGCCTGCGTCAGCCCCCGAGACGCGAGGGCCTTCTGCAGCTGGATCAACAGGTCAGCGCGAACAAGCAGATGCTCGGCTTCGTCGGCCGAGAACCCGAGATCGCGAAATACATTGCCCGTCGACGGCGTCACCTGAAGGCTACCTTTTCTTCGCATCGTCAGCTCGTTTCTTCAGCAGGGCACGGTGCCGATCGCTCGCCAGTTCGATGTCATGAGGTGGAGTCTTCCGCGTCTTCTTCTCGAACGCATGCAGCATGTACACGGCCTCCTCGAACGTGGCGATGTAGAACACGCGATGCGCCAGGTCCGTCTGAATCCGGATCTCTCTGACGCCTGACCCGATGCTCGTCATCGGTTTCCAGTCATCGGGATCGAGTCCCTGTTGCACCTTTCGCAGTTGGAATCCGCTGCGCCGTCGCGCGTCCGCCGGGAACGCCCGGATGTCGCGCCGTGCGCTCCCGAGCCACACGAGCGGCTTATCCGCCACACGCTAGTATGCAAGTTTTTGTATATACTGTCAACGCGCGGTGCACCTAGCGACCTTGAAGGCGCTTTGCTTGATCACGCGAGCCACTCATGGAGTGGTGCCTCGCTATTTCATCTTCCAGAACGTGATGCCGCTCGCCTGCTGGCCGACGCTCACCGACGCCGCAAGCCGCGGCTTCTGCACGTCGAACACGTCCACCTTGCCCGGCGCCGATCCGACGCCTTCGCTCGGCACGAACGCATAGCGGGAGTCGGGCGTCACCGACACGCCGTGCGCGAGCGTGGTCGACGTCTTCAGGCGCGCGAGGCTCTTGCCGCTCGCGAGATCGAAGATCTCCACGAGGCTGCCCTGCTTGAGCGTCGCGACGAGCCGCCGGCCGTCTGGCGTGACGGCGAGGTTGTACACGCCGCGGCCGGTCGGGATTCGGCGGGTGAGCGTCCACGTCGCGGTGTCGATCTCCAGAATCTCATCGGCCTTGTTGCACGCGACGTAGACCTTGTCCCCTTTGGCCGAAGGCTGCGCCCACGTCGGGGAGCATGACGCCGGCGTCATCTGATGACGCTCGCCCATGTAGCCCACTTCGGCCGGATCGACAGGCGGCTTCGCCGCCGCTGTCGGACGCGAGGGCATGGCATGACCCGCGTGCGCGTCCGGCGCGACTGCCGGCAACGGACCTTCTTTCCCTTTCGCCACGGAGAAGCGGCGTGCGACTTCGAATTTCACCGTGTCGATCTCGACCAGCTGGTCATCCATCATGCACGTCGAGTACTGCCGCCTGCCGGACGGATCGATGCGGCTGCCGTGCGGCATCGTACAGGTGACGATGCGCGCGACCTCGGTGCGGTCGGGCACATAGACGACTGAAACTGTGGACGGCACCATGTCGCCGTGCAGGTTGAAGTTGACCGAAAACGTGTAGAGGCCGTCGGGTGTCACGTCGAGCGACGCCGGGAACATGCCCAGGTCGATGCCGCCCGGGCCGACGAGCGTGTCGGCGCTGCCGCTGATGTCGAAAATCCAGAGCTTGCCTTCGGGCCGTCCGTGTCCCGTGGTCATGAAGAGGTACCGGCCGTCGCGGGAGGTCTGGAGCCCGTGCGGGCCCTCCATCTCGTTCGGAATCTCGCCGATGGTCGTGGTGCGCTCGACCACGAGCGACGCGCCGTCGAAGCGGAGGCGATGAATCCGATCGGCCGATTCGGCGCCGACGTAAGCCCAATAGGTGCGGCCAGTCTGGGCGGCGGGTAAAGACGCGATCAAAGCAACTGCAAGGGCGAGTCGTGGCATGATGTGCGGGCCATGAAGTTAGCACGTACCGCCCTCGCCGTGATCCTGATCAGCGCCACGTCAGCCGCACAGGGTCAAACAATACCTGTCGCGAAACTCGTCGCTGAGCCGGCGAGTCTCTCGCTGACCACGGGCGAGGCTGTGCCGTTCAAGGTCACGGCGTACGACGCCGCCGGCAAGCCGATTCCGGATGCCGTCGTGCGGATCAACTTTCCGCGGCGGTCCGCGGTGCTGGCCGACGGCAAGGTGACGGCCTTCACCGCCGGCACGTTCACGGCGACGGCCGTGGCGGCCGGTCCGATGGGCGCGCCGCCGGTGACGATCGAGATTCCCGTGACGGTCGCATGGCCTCCGGTGGCGTCCGTCGAGATCACGGCCGAACCCGGACGCCTCTACTCCGGCGTGACACTGGGCCACCGCGTTGTCGCGAAGCACGCGGACGGCACCACGCGCGTGGGTGCCACGGCGGCATGGCGCGTCTCGGATTCGACGATCGCGAGCGTCGATCGCTTCGGCTTCGTCACCGCGACGCGTCCGGGCACGGTGACCGTCACTGCGGAAGTTGACGGCGCCAAAGCCGACAAGACCTACACCGTGACAGCAAACCCGGTAGCGTCGATCGATCTGTCGATCGCGGAAGACACGATTCGCACCGGTGACGTGATCCGGCTGCAGGGCGTGGCGAAGCGCGCCGACGGCACGGCGGTGACGGACGCGCCGATTACGTGGACCTACACCTATCGCGCGCCGGAAGGCAATCAGACGCCCAAGGCGCCGGGTGGCGCGGGCATCATCGACGAGGGCCTCTTCGTCGCGAACTATCCCGGCCTGTACACGATCTACGCGCACTCGGGCGCGGGTCAGAGCCGCAAGGCGATCGAGGTCACGGCGCGCAACGTGCGCCAGCGGCTGACCGTGACGGGGCGCGGCATCATCCGCGACACGCACACGTCCGATCTCTGGCCGTTCACCGGCAAGGACGGCCGCGATTACTGCATCGTCGGCACCTGGGGCGGCGACGGGTACGCGCACATCTTCGACATCACGGATCTCACCAACATCGTCAGGACGCATTCGGTGAAGGTGGACGCGCGCACGATCAACGACGTGACCGTCTCGCCGGACGCGCGCTACGCCGCGCTGTCGCGCGAGGGCGCGTCGAACCGCGTCAACGGCGTGGTGATCCTGGACCTCGCGAACCCCGCGCAGCCGACGGTCGCGTCGACGTTCGACATCGAGCTCACCGGCGGCGTGCACAACATGTTCGCGACCAACGATCACCTGTTCGCGGTGTCGGGCGGATCCAAGTACGTGATCGTCAACACCGAAGACCTGACCAAGCCCAGCTATGTGAGCGAATACCGGCACCCGAACGCGCGGCTGCACGACTTGTGGGTGCGCGACGGCATCGCGTACTCCGCGCAGGGCGGCGTCGGCACCGTCGTGGTCGACGTGGGCAACGGCAAGTGGGGCGGGTCGCTCAAGAGCCCGAAGCTCGTCAACACCGTGTCGATCAACAGCGGCCACGAGATCTATCCCTACGTGCAGCAGAACACGGGCAAGGTGTATCTCTTCATCGGCGACGAGGAAATGGGCCGGCAGGGCCGGGCGTGGCCGGGGACGAGCTACCAGCTCTCGACGCCGGGCGGCGGGCCGCCGCCGAAGGGCGGCATCGCGCAGACGTCAGGCGGCTACACGCACATCGTGGACTTCACCGACCCGATGAACCCGCGCAAGGTCGGCCGCTACCATCTCGAGGACTACGGCTCGCACGACATCATCGTGGAGAACGACATCCTCTATCAGGCCTACTACGATGGCGGCGTGCGCATCGTCGACGTGTCGGGCATGCTGCTCGGCAATCTCTACGATCAGGGCCGCGAGATTGCGGTGTTCAAGCCGTACGACCCGGAGGGTTACACAGCCAACGCGCCGTTCGTGATGAACGCGATGCCCTGGAAGGGGCACGTGCTGTTCACCGACTTCAACAGCGGGCTCTGGGCCGCGAAGCTGGAACCCGTTCGGTAGCGCGCGCCGCCGGGATGGAGACGACCCTGAATTCGTGCAAGTGGTAGTCCAACCAGCCCATCGCATCCTGGATGGCGACGTGGAGATCCCAGAAGGAGTACGACTCCGGAACCTGGATTCTTCACGGCTTGCGTCCAAGTTCAAGAAACGCCAGTTCCTCCTGACTTACAAATCGTTCAATGTCGGCACGGTAGTCGCTCAGAAGGATGGCAATCTCGTCGGTTGTGCAGTTCCCGAGGCGGACCCAAACGACTTTCGGCGGAGCGCCGCGCAGGACACTAAGTCGATGAAAGTCCTCGTCCTTAGCCGCAGCCTGAACTGCTAATTCTAGCACCCCTCGCTCGAGACAAGCGGCCGCGATTATTGCTTTACGGTTCGGCTTCAGACACACTCCCCGCTGGGACACGCATGACGCGCCAGCTCGCGCTCCGGATCGCCATCCCCGCGCTCGCGTTCCTGGTCCCCTGCGCGATGGCCGCACAGCCGGCGCCGAGCCTAGATCCCGCCCACGCCTTCACGCAGTACACGCACGACGTCTGGCAGCGCGCCAGCGGCCTGCCGCAGAACAGCGTGATGGCGCTCGCGCAGACCTCGGATCGCTACATCTGGATCGCCACGCAGGACGGCCTCGTTCGCTTCGACGGCCTTCGCTTCACCGTCTTCAATCACCGGACCACGCCTGCGCTGGCCACGAGCGACATCCAGACGATCTTCCGCGACAGCCAGGACCGGCTATGGATTGGCACCGCCGCCGGTCTTGCCATGCTCCACCAGGGCCGATTCAGCGCCTTCGGTTCCGACCAGGGCCTCGCCAGCGGCGTGGTCTCCGCCATTCACGAGGATCCCGACGGCGCGATCTGGATCGGCATGGGCGGCGGCCTTGCCCGCTACGCCTCCGGGCGTTTCGAGCGTCTCGAACCGCAGAACGGCCTGCCCGGCCACGACATCAGCGCCATCGCCAGCGACGGCCGCGGCGTGACGTGGATCGGCACGCACGGCGGGCTCGTCCGCCTCGAAGGCGGCCGCTTCACACCCTACGCGGACACACTGCCATCTCCCGACGTGCGCGCGGTGCGCTTCTCGCGCGACGGCGCGCTGTGGATCGGCACCACTGGCGGACTCGTGCGGCTCGCAGGCGGCCGCACCGACACCTACACGACGGCCAACGGACTCTCGAGCAACTTCGTCCGCGAAGTGCTGGAAGACCGCGCCGGCAGTATCTGGATAGCCACCGCCGAGGCCGGTCTCAACCGAATACACGGCGGTCGCATCACGCACTTCACCGCACGCAGCGGCCTTTCGGACGACGATGTGCGCGCGGTGCTGGAAGACGAGGACGGCAATCTCTGGATCGGCACGAATGCGGGAGGCCTGAACCGCCTGAAGAACCCGCGCGTCCTGACCTTCGGCAAGCCGGAAGGCCTGTCGCACGACGTTGCGCTGGCCGTCATCGCCACGACCGACGGCTCGCTGTGGGTCGCCACGTACGGAGGCGGCCTCAACCGTCTGAAAGACGGGATCTGGACCGCGTTCACGACGGAGCACGGGCTCGCCAGCGACCTGGTGCTCTCACTCGCCGCGGCGCGCGACGGCAGCATGTGGGTCGGCACGGGGGCCGGTGTCGATCGGCTGCGTGGCGGACGGGCCTCGCACTACAGCGGCGGCAGCGGCCTTGCCGACGAGCCCGTGTTCGCGCTGCTCGAAGACCGCCAAGGCGGTCTCTGGATCGGCACCCGCACCGGGCTGAAGCATCTCGCCGGCGGCACCGCGAAAACCTACGGCAGGGCCGATGGCCTTCGGAGCAGCACCATCACGGCCATCCACGAAGATCGCCGCGGCGCGATCTGGATCGGCACTGAAGGCGGAGGTCTCAGCCGGCTCGAGAAAGGACGCATCCGCACGTACGGCCGCGACGAGGGCCTGCCGAACGACGTCGTCTTGTCGATCACCGAAGATGCCGGCGGCACGCTGTGGCTCGCGACGAACGGCGGCCTCGTGCGGATGACGGGCGAGCGTTTCATCGCCTATGACAGCCGCGCCGGCGACCTCGGCGACAGCATCTTCCGCATCCTCGAGGACGGCGCCGGCCACTTCTGGATCAGCGCCAACCGCGGCATCTTCCGAGTTCGCCGCGACGATCTCGATCGGTTCGACACGGGCGCGCTCGCCGAAATCCCGGTCGCCTGGTATGGCGAGGCGGACGGCATGCGATCGAGCGAAGCGAACGGCGGCATTCAGCCCGCGGGATGGCGGGCCGCCGATGGCCGTCTCTGGTTTCCCACCCTCGCCGGCGTCGTTTCGATCGATCCCACCCGCATCGTCCGAGACTCGCCGCCACCGCGCGTGCTCATCGAAGAAGTCCGGGTCGATGGGCAGGCGCGCAATATCCGGGAGCCGATCGCAGCGGCGGCCGATGCCCGCACCCTCGAGATCCGCTACACCGCGCCCGAGTACCAGGCGCCCGCCCAGACGCGCTTTCGGTACCGGCTCGCCGGATACGATGAGGACTGGGTCGATGCCGGCACGCGGCGCGAGGCGAGGTACACGAATCTTCCGCCGGGACGCTACCGGTTCGAAGTCATGGCGCGCCGGCGCGACAGCGGCTGGAGCGAGCCGGCGTCGCTGGCGTCGCTCCACTTCGCCCCGCACTTCTATGAGACCTGGATCTTCTATCTGCTCAGCGGAGTGGTCGTGTCGATGGCCGTCTTCGGCGTGCATCGCGCCCGGATCCGCACGCTCGAAACGCGTGAACGCGAGCTGTCGCTCCATGCCGACGAATTGCGCCAGGCGCTTGATGGCCAACGCGCCTCCGAGAAACAGTTTCGCGATCTGTTCGACAACGTCTTCGAAGGCCTCTATCGGACGACGCCGGACGGGCAGGTCCTGCTCGCAAACCGCGCGCTTGCCCAGATGCTGGGCTACGCGTCATCGGAAGAACTCCGCCAGGTCAACCCGCACGACTTCTACGTCAGGCCGTCCGACCGCGATCGATTTCAGGCGTCACTGGCGCGCGAAGGCGAAGTGCATGGCTTCGAAGTCGACATCCGGCGGCCCGACGGCCGCAGCATCACGGTGCTCGAGAACGCGCGCGCCGTGCGCGACGAGACGGGAAGCGTGCGCTACATCGAAGGCACGATGGTCGACATCACCGAACGCAAGTATCTCGAGGACCAGAACCGCCAGCTCCAGAAGATGGAGCTCGTCGGACGCCTCGCCAGCAGCATCGCCCACGATTTCAATAACCTTCTGACGCCGATTCTCGGCTACAGCGACGAACTGCTCGAAGAGCTGCCCGGCGGTGACTCCCGCCGCGCTGACGTCGAGGAAATCCGCAAGGCGGCTGAGAGCGCCGCCTCGCTCACGCGGCAGCTCCTGGCCTTCAGCCGGCAACAGATCGTCGAGCCGCGCGTGCTCGACGTCAACGACGTCGCGCGCGCGCTCGACCGCATTCTGCGCCGCCTGGTCGGCGAGCACATCGAAATACGGCTGGATCTGGATCCGGCCGGCGCGCACATTCGGGCCGACGCAGGCCAGATCGAGCAGGTGCTCGTCAATCTCGTCGTCAACGCGCGCGACGCCATGACGTTGGGCGGCGCCGTCACGATCGCGACGTCGCACGCGCCGCTCGATGCTGGCGCGGCCGCCGCGCTCAACGTCGCGCCAGGCCGGTACGTCGTCATCACCGTCACCGACACCGGACCGGGCATCCCCGACGAGGTGATGGCGCATCTGTTCCAGCCGTTCTTCACGACGAAGCGTCACGGCACCGGACTGGGCCTCTCGACCGTCCGCGACATCGTCCTTCGATCGGGCGGCGCGATCGGCGTCGACAGCGCGCGCGGCCGCGGCGCGTCCTTCCGCGTGTATTTGCCAGAAGTCGCGGCCGCGGCGACAGAGGCGTCGCGTTCGCTCACGGCGGCCGCAGCGAAGCGCGGCACCGAAACCGTGCTCGTAGCCGAGGACAACAACGCCCTCCGCGAGCTGACGCGAAGGGTTCTCGAGCGGCAGGGCTACACAGTGCTGACGGCGCACGATGCGGTCGAAGCGAAGGATGTAGCCGCGCGCCACGCCGGCACGATCCATCTGCTGCTCACCGACGTCGTCATGCCAGGCGCGAGCGGACCGGCGCTCGCCGCAGATCTCACTGCGCGCCTGCCGCGCCTGAAGGTGCTCTACATGACCGGCTACGTGGACGACGAGAGCTGGCCCGGGGGCGCGCAGCCGCCATCGGCCGAGCTGCTGCAGAAGCCATTCTCATCGGCCGTGCTGGCGGCGAAAGTGCGCGATGTACTGGCTGATGGAACCACGGCTGAATGAAGAGATGCCGACAATCTCTCCGATCAGCGCCGCGAAGCTGGAACCGATCCGGTAGGAATTTGGCGGGTGGTTTCGTCAGTGTGGATCGACCGTCATCGACGCACGACGTCCCGTCGTGATGGCCCAGTAGTCGATCCACTGCCGTCGGATGCCGTTGGCTCGGTTGATGAGTTCAGCGCTTGGCGTTCGTTCGTGCTCGACGATCACTACGATCCCGGTGTTGAAATGTCGCTGGGACTGATTGACGTCGGGTACGCGCGGACCCTCCGCGGCGATGACGTCTTGAATCGTAATCCTCATTCGCTGGCCCTTGAAGATCGGGCGTCCGTTTGCGTCCGTGCCGATCCGCACAAGCGGCCTCACGACGAAGAAGTCGGGCACCCCGGCGGCGGCGATCAATCCCATCAAGTAGAGATCGAGATAGGAGTAGCCAGAGGCGGGCACGAAGTAACCATCGCGCAATTGAGTGAACGTGCCGTCGAGATTGTCTTGCCACGCGCTGCCACCTTGCGTGGAAGCCTTGAGAGGCAACGAGTATGGATACGCCACGCGCGCCTGCAACCCGGGATCCCAATGGGGCCACGCGCCGAGCGAGATCGTCTGGTCATTCACGCGGGCGGCAGCATACGCCGACCAGCGATGTCCGATCTCGTGACCGAGGTGCCCGACGGCATAGTTGTACGGACGGGGCTTCCCGTCGGGCGTCGCCTGCGCGAGCCGGCGTGTATAGAACGCAATATGCCTCGGGTCGTCGGCTGGCGCGTCGTCGGGCGGGCCCTTTTGCATTTCATTCGCACCGACAAAGATCGGCTGTGCGAAGCCGAGTTGAAATCGCCCGCCCGTGCAGCGGCTCTCGAGGAACGCTTTCGTTTGAGCGCGCTTCGTATCCCCGATCCCGGTGACGTTGCCTCCGATCGGCCCATCGCTCGGGCTGCTGCCCTCCTGGCTGTCGACGCGGCAGTCCGAATAGTAGGCGAGAAAATCGAACGGGCGATCATCGCCAGCGTCTCGTTTTCCTCCTCGAAGTGATCTTCGAGCGTGCGCACGGCAAACGCGGGCATCTCCGGATCCAGATCCGCGATCGTGCGACGCACCGAATCCGTGAGCAGCGCCGCGTTGTCGGCGCTGATCCAGGCCGCGATGTAGTCGGGCGATGCGGGGAGCGGAAGATAGATCGTGGGATCCTCGCCCTGGACGTCATCGATCTCCGGCGAGACCGGCGCCGACGCGACACCGACAATCGTGACGTGCCGCGGCGAGGCGTTCTCCTCAGAGGAGAGGGAGATACGGAGCGACTGGCCCAGCGCGGGCTCGGCGAGCTGGAAGTCCGTGATGAACGCCTCGTTCACCACCGCGGCGGCCGTCGTGGCGGCGTCGGCCTCGGTCAGTGCCCGGCCTCGCCGCACGCGCACGCCTGAGACGTCGAAGTCTCCTCCTACGCTCACCAGGTCCGCGAACGTGCCGGCTTCGGGCGGATCGCCGGCGCGCCAGACACGCACGCTGCCGTTCGAAAACGGGCCGCTCGTGGTGTACGCGATCCCGCGAACGCGGCCGTCGGCTCGCAGGCGCGCGTCGAACGCATCGAGGAACGCGCGGCGCTCGGCCGGCCCGTAATTGCGCTGCACGTCGAAGCGCAGCTCGGTGACGAGCGTGTGGGGCGCCTGCGCCGGCATCTGCCCGGTGATCACGTAGAGCCCGCGCGTGAAGACCCCCGCCGCAAGCAGCAGCAGGAAGCAGAGCGTGACCTGCGCGACGACGAGGCCGCGGCGCACACGCGAGTTGCCCGACGTCATGGAGCGGGCCGCCGC
The DNA here is from genome assembly GCA_040902895.1 of Vicinamibacterales bacterium. GTDB lineage: Bacteria > Acidobacteriota > Vicinamibacteria > Vicinamibacterales > SCN-69-37 > JALYRV01. Next base: position 10,105 of record JBBDWL010000105.1, read on the forward strand.
TTCGCACCCCGGCGACGATCAGAAGCGGAACCGCAGTCCCACCTGCGCCTGGCGCGGATCGCCCGTGCCGCTGCGAATCGTGCCGCTGAAGTCGAACAGCAGGCCGCCGCTGATCTGCGACACGATGTTGTTCTCGCTGTCGGTGAGGTTGAAGACCTCGAACAACGCCTCGATCGACTTTCCGCCCGCCACCGACACGATCTTCGACGCGCGCAGGTCGACCGTGAAGAACGCGTTGTCCTTCATCTGCTGATTCCGGCCGACGTCGCGCCCGTTGACGTACTTGCGGTCGTTCGCCTGGCCGTCGTTGTTGGCGTCCGACCCGAGCAAATCCGTTCCCGTCGTCGGATTGGCCGAGCGGTACTGGACGAGCGCGCTCAACTGCACGCCCCAGGGAAAATCGGCAAGGGCGAAGAGGTTCATGCGGTGCCGGCTGTGCCGATCCGACAGGCTGTACTCCGACTCGAGATTCAGCAGATCGGCGTAGCGCACGGTAAACGGATCGCGCTCGTTGTCATCGTCCGACTTGTCTTCCGAGATGACCCAGTTCGCCTGCATCTGCCAGCGGTTGCTGTAGCGCTTCGTCGCCGTGAGCACCACGGCCGTGTACTCGCTCCGGCCGGTGCTCTCGGTCGTCAGCACCTGGCCCAACGTCGGGAACGGGCGGTTCGGGGAGCCCGTACCCGCATACACCGGCCGCCCATCGGCCCCGACCGTCGCGGTGAAGTCGACGTTCGGATCGGTGAAGCGGCTCAGGTACTTCGTCTTCGCATAGTTGAAGGCCGCGCCGACCGCGAACATGGGCATCAGCTCGTGCTCCACGGCCGCGCTCAGCTGCAGGCTCTGCGGGTTCTTGAAGTCCTTGTCGACGACCGAGATGCCGGGATTGTTGTTGGCGAAGCCCTCCGTCGGCACGACGTTCGGGAAGCCCGGCACGCCAAAGTTGAAGCCCGGCACGATCACGCCGACATACGTCGCGAAGATCACGCCATTGGCGGTACGCGGATTCGCCCAGACCAGGCCCGGCGTGCGCGCCTTGAACAGCCCCGCCGTGCCGCGGACGACGGTGCGCCCCTTGCCGCCGGGATCCCACGACAGGCCCAGTCTCGGCTGCCAGCCGCTCCAGTCATCCGGAATCTCGCCCGTGTCGGTCGGGAATCGCGGATCGTTGAAGTACCGCGCGTACGGCGTCTCGGACGGCGGCGTCAGCATCGGCGGGCTCTTGTGTCCTTCCCACCGCAGGCCTGCATTCAGCGTCAGGTTCGGCCGGATACTCCACTTGTCCTGGATGTAGACCGCCGGTTCCCACACCGGAATGTCCTGCCGGCCCGAATCCTCGATCGATCGTCCACCGAGCGGCACCCGCTGGAGGTACAGCACGAATGACGACAGCGCCGCCGCCGACGAGGGCGCGTTGAGAAAGGCCTCGAACTGCGGCATGCCGCCGGTGAAGATGTAGCGGCCGCGCGCGAAGCCCTGGAAGACCTGCGTCATTGACGTCCAGTTGATCTCGGCGCCGGCCTTGACGAGGTGCGCGCCGCGCGCCAGCGTCACGCTGTCGGAGGCCTGAAAACGCTGATCCGTGGCGTCGTTGATCGGCAGGAAGAAGGGCCGCCCGAAACGGAAGGACCGATCCGCCCCGCCGGGGAAGTTCGCGATGGCGGTGTCAGGAAGGTCCGGCCCTGTGTACGGGCGCGGCCGCGGCTCGCGCGCGTATTGCACGCGCGCCTCGTTGACGAGACGGCCGAACACGCTGTTCAGCTGCGCGACGACCGAGTGGCTGCGATCCTGCTCAATGCCGTTCGCGCTCACGGTCCACGTCGGCACGTCGAATGTGCCGTTGATCTGCTCGGCCCAGGAGTAGGCATACCGCACGCTCGCCTGATGGCGGTCCGCCAGGTTGAAATCGGCCTTGCCGAGGAACACCCGCGCGTCGTTGGTCTGCGGCATGGGGTTGGCCGCGCCGCCTTCGTTCGGCAGGCCGAACCGGCTCTCGAGAATGTTCAGCAGGCGGCGGCCCTCGCCGTTCGGGTTGATGGCCGGATCCTCGAACGCCGCCTTCGCCTTCAGCCGCTTCTCTTCGTTCTGATCCCACGACACGAAGAAGAACGCCTTGTCGCGCTTCAACGGTCCGCCGAACGACCCGCCGAACTGATGCTGGCTGAAGTCATCGTCCTTCGTGCCGTCGGAGTTCTCGGACAGCAGCGCGCCGTAGCGCCCGAAATAGAATGCCGTGCCGGTCTTCGTGTTCGTGCCGCTCTTCGTGACCATGTTCACGAAGCCGCCGGCCGATCGGCCGAACTCGGCCGACGCGCCGTCGGTGACGACCTGGAATTCCTTCACGGCCTCGAGACTGACGATGTACTTCGGCCGCTGGCCGCCGCGCTGCTCGCCAAAGAACGGGTTGTTGGCGTCGGCGCCGTCAATCATCACGTTGTTGTAGATGCCGCGCTGGCCGTTGATGCTGATCTCGGCGCCATCCGGGCCCTGGACGATGCCGACGGTCGGCGCGAGCTTCACGAAGTCGAGGAAGTTACGGCCGTTGATGGGAAGGTTGCCAATGGCTTTCTCGTCGACGAGCGACGTCTGCTCGGAACGGGTCGTCTCGATGAGCGGCGATCCGGTCACCGTCACGTCCTGCGTGAGCCCCGCAGGCGCCAGCGTGAAGTCGATGCTCAGCGTCTGGCCGACGGCGAGCGTGACGCGCTCGCGAGCGGCCCTGTTGAATCCCGCCAGGCTCGCCTCGACGCGATAGGTGCCGAGCGGCAGCGCGATGCCGCGGTAGCGGCCGTTCGCGTCGGTGACGACATCGCGCTTGAATCCGGTGCCGTCATTCGTGAACAGAACCGTCACGCCGGGCACCACCGCGCCAGACGAGTCGAAGACGATGCCCTCGATGCTGCCGGTGGTGGCCTGCGACTGTGCCGCGGCGGGCGCCGCGACGGCGATCACGGCGGCCAGGACGAGGAGAACGAGCGGGACGAAACGCGCGCGGATCGGAACAGACATGCGGAACCCTCCTGAGCACGGGGCCTGCCACCTCAGCAGAACAGCGCGCCGGAAGGATAGCAGCCGCAGCACCCTGCTTGCCACGATAAAAGGCTCGTCCGCGACCCGTTTTTCCCCTTCGCCCCCTCTTATGGGCTAGACGGCTGATGTTGCGCGTTGACAAGGACCTTTTCGCGGCGGCGCAAGCGGGCGACCGTGCGGCGCTCGAGCGGCTGCTGTCGCAGCTGCGGCCCGACATTCAGCGCTATGCGCGTTTTCAGTGCTATGCGTCGTCATCCATCGAGGACGTCGTGCAGGAGGCGCTGATCGTCGTCTATCGGCACGTCGGCGACATTCGTAACCCAGCCGCGCTGGGCGCCTGGCTCGTGAGAGTCGTCGCACGGCTCTGCGCCCTCCCCGTGCTGATGTTCATGCGCAGCGTCGAGGAGCTAAAGACGATCGAGGACTCAGCGCGCTTCGCGCACGTGCCCGTCGATCAGCTGCGCATGGAAGTGGCGCAAATGTTGGCGGCTCTGCCCGACAAATACCGCCAGATCATCCTGCTGCGCGACTTCGAAGAACTGAGGATCGGCGAGATCGCCCGGCGCCTGGCCATCTCGGGAGAGGCCACGAAGAGCCTCCTTCGTCGCGCGCGCGCCGCCGCTCGGAGACATTTGACGGGGAGCGCTGCATGACGACGTCGACCTGCCTCGCCACGCGCCGCGCGCATTACATTTGGCTCGTGCGTGGTGCCATTGGCCTTGCCCTGCTGGCTGTCGCGGTGTCGACGCACGAACCGCTCGTCGCGATTCCCGCGCTTGCTGTCGCGCTCATCGCGTTTCGCGCAGCCTCTTCACGAAAGGAAGCACCATGACCGATGCCGTCGTCACGCCGAGCACGGGAATACGCACGGTGGGCAAGACCGTCGTTGTCGCGCTCCTCATGGCCCTGTCGATTCAGCTCACGGGCACGCTGTCATGGCTCGCGCTGATCAGGAGGAACGTGCGCGAGCATCCAGAATCGCCATGGGCCGCGGCCACGACTGGGTGCCTGCTGATCGTCATGCTCGTGTGGCTCAGCGGCCGGGGTTGGCCGCGAGGCACATCGGCGTTTCGACGATTTCATCTGCGCCTCTGGCGGCCGGAGCCAGGCGCTTGGTCTGGAGACAACCTGGTCACGATCCTGGGCTTGATCGGGGCGATGGTCGGGCTCATCGTGGTGTATGTGCTGATGGGAGCCAGTCGCCCGCCCGAGGACCTCAGTGTCTATCCGACTACCGCGATTCGTTTCTCCATCCTGCTGATGGGCCCGATGGTCGCCGGCGTAGTCGAAGAGATGGCGTTTCGCGGCTACATGCAGAGCCACCTCGAGCGCATCGGTCCCACATTCGCGATCCTCGTGACGAGTGCGGTCTTCACGCTGCTTCACGCCACGCACGGCCTCGCGTATCTGCTCGCCGTCGCGCCAGGCTTCTTTCTCGCGTCGGTGGTCTACGGGTACCTGGCTTTGAAGTCGGGTTCCATCCTCCCGGGCATGGCGCTGCACTTCGCAGGCGATCTCGCGTTCGCGTACTTCGCGATCCTCGGTGGCAATTCGGCGCAGCTGTTCGCATCCTAGCGGCTGAACACTACCTGAGGTAATCTCCTGCCCCATGAAGCGCGCAATCATGCTTATCCTCGCCCTGACTGTGGCCGGGGCGTCCGTGCTGGCCCAAGAGCAGCGCCGCGCCCTCACGGCCGCCGATTACGACCGCGCGGTGCGCACGCTGGCGCCGGCGTTGAACGGCCTGGTCGTCGGCGGCACCGTCGATCCCACGTGGTTACCCGACGGCCGCTTCTGGTACGTGCGCGCCACCCTGACGGGTACCGAGAACGTTGTGGTCGATCCGGCACGCGGCACGCGCGAAGTCGTGGCCACGCCACCCTCCGGCGGGGCCCCGGCCCAGCCGGCCGGGGGCCGTGCGGGCGGCCGCGGCGGCAGGGGCGGAAGAGGCGGCGGAGGCGGCGTTCAAATCACCAGAGACTGCGGCGTGAACGTCACGGGGCTCGCCACCGCGCCGACGGTGTCGATGTCGCCCGACCGCTCGAAAGCCATCTTCATCTGCAACTGGAACCTCTGGGTGCGCGACGTCAAGTCGGGCCAGGAGCGGCAGCTGACTACCGACGGCGTCAAGGACTTCGGCTACGCGACGAGTAATGCCGGCTGGAGGACCAGCACCGCGCCGGCGCTCTCGTGGTCGCCGGACGGCAAGAAGGTCGCGACGCAGATTCAGGACGAGCGGAAGGTCGGCGACATGTACCTCGTGCGGACACCTGTCGAAGGCGGACATCCAACGCTGCGCGCATGGAAGTACCCCCTGCCGGGCGATCCTGACGTCGCGATGATCACGCGCGTGATCGTCGACATCGACACCGGCAAGGTCACGAAGCTGTTGATGCCGCCCGATTTCCATCGCGCGATGAACGAAGACGACATCGACATGGGCGAGTACCTGTGGAGCCCCGACAGCACGCGTCTCGGCCTCGTGTCGACCGATCGGTACCACAAGTGGTCGACGGCGAAGCTCGCCGACGTGACGACGGGCGAGGTGCGCGCGCTCTTCACCGAGAAGGAAGACACGCACGTGCAGACGCGCGTGCAGTGGCGGATTCTCTGGAAGACGAACGACGTGATCTGGTACTCGCAGCGCGACGGCTACGCGCAGCTGTATCTCTACGACCTCGGCACGGGCCAGTTGAAGAACAAGATCACCGACGGCCCCGGGATGGTGACGAGCATCGCCCGGCTCGATGAGGCCTCGCGCACGCTGTGGTTCAACGCCGTCGGCAAGGAGAAGGGCCAGGATCCGTACTTCTCGCACCTGTACCGCGTGGGACTCGACGGCAAGAACTTCGTCTCGCTCACGCCCGACGACGGCACGCACACGGCGGAGATCTCCCCAGACGGCAGGTACCTGATCGACACCTTCTCACGGCCCGACACCGCGCCGGAGACGACGCTCCGTAACGCCGCCGCGGGCGCGCTGATCATGCCCCTCGAGAAGGCGGACATCTCGAAGCTCGTGGCCACCCGCTGGACGCCGCCGATGCCGATCAAGATGACCGCATCGGACGGCAAGACCGACATCTACGGGCTGCTGTTCCGTCCGACGAACTTCGACCCGAACCGGAAGTATCCCATCATCAACCAGGCCTATCCCGGGCCGCAGTCGGGCAGCGTCGGCTCGCGCGCCTTCTCGGCCGCGCGCGGCGATCGGCAGGCCCTCGCCGAGCTCGGCTTCGTCGTCGTCAGCATCGACGGCATGGGCACGCCGAACCGATCGAAGGCGTTCACCGACGCGTACTACGGCGCGATGGGCCGCCACAACACCATCCCCGATCAGATCGCCGGCATGAAGGAACTGGCCGCGCGCTTCCCGTGGATCGACATCGACAAGACGGCCATGTGGGGCCACTCGGGCGGCGGGTTCATCACGGCCGATGCGCTGCTCCGCGCGCCCTACAACGACTTCTTCAAGGTGGGCATCGCCGAATCTGGCAACCACGATCAGCGCCAGTACGAGGACGACTGGGGCGAGCGCTATCAGGGCGCGCTCGTCAAGAATCCGGACGGCAGCGACAGCTACGCGATCGAAGCCACGCAGAACCACGCCGCCGGACTGAAAGGCCGACTGTTCCTGATCCACGGCGGCATGGACAACAACGTGCCGCCGTACAACACGTACCTGGTGGCCGACGCGCTGATCAAGGCGAACAAGGAGTTCGACATGCTGATCCTCCCGAACGCAGGACACGGCTTCGGGCAGGCCGGCAACTACGTGATGGTGCAGCGCTGGAACTATTTCGTGCGGCACCTGCTCGGCGCCGAGCCGCCGAGAAACTACGTCGTGCCGTCCGCCGCGCCGGGGAGCGCGGGGACAGGCCGTGGGGGCGGTGCGTCTGAGGGCCGGCGCTAGTCCGCCCGGAGGGCCTCCGAGGCCTGAATCGTGGACGCTCTGCGCGGCGGCACCCAGCCTGCGAAAAGGGCGGTCAGGGCGAGCACGAGCGCTGTGGGCAGAATGACCGCTGGATCGAAACGTTCAGTGAACGGGAAATTCGCGTGCAGGGCGATCAGCAGCGGCGTGCCGAGAAGCGCGCCGACAACGAGGCCAAGGCCCGCCAAACGCAGCGCCTGTCCGAGTACCATGCGGACGATGTCGGCGGATTGGGGCGCCGAGTGCGACGCGGATCCCGAACTCGCTGGTGCGCAGCGCGACGAAAAAGGCGATGACGCTGTAGAGGCCGCTGACGGCGAGCAGCAGCGCCACCACGCCGAGGCCGCCCGCTGTTCGCGCGATCATCCGCAGCGTCTCGTTGTCCTCCTCGAAGTGATCTTCGAGTGTGCGCACCGCAAACGTGGGCATCTCGGGATCAATATCCGCAATCGTGCGGCGGACCGCATCCGTCAGCAGCGCCGACGCGTCGTTCCCGTTGCGCGAGATCCAACCGCAGCGTCCTCGGCTCCCGGCATGATCTCTTTGACCCAAAGCACATCATGACCGTCCCCACGCAGAGCGGCGACGGCAGGGCCGGGCACGTTCTCGTCGGCGAGAAAACGCACGCGATCAGCCCTTGGCGGCGAACATTCGCTCCGAACCGATCACTTCGCGGGCGTACGCGAGGCACGCCTGAATGTCGTCGAGGGTGAGATGGTCGTACTGCTGTCGGATCTGGTCCGGCGAGTAGCCGCCGGCCAGGAGATCCATTACGAGTTCCACGCTGATACGCGTGCCCTTGATGACCGGTTTCCCGACGAGCGCGTTGGTATCGGCAACGATTCGACTGCGCCAGTCCATGATTCCTCCGCGGGCTTCCGCCATTATGCGCCAATGCGCTGGCCAAGAAACCGAGGCTACATGGGACCACATCGAGGACTGTCAACCAACCCCAGCTATGCAATGGCTCGGGGAAACGCGGGAAATGTCACGCGGCGATGTCACTCAGGCCATTCCTGGTTGATGATGTCGCCGAATTGCTCAGTGTTTGCGCGAAAAAGTGAAGGAGATGGCGGAGAGAACTCGTCTCTAGTGATCTCGTGCGGATTGCTGAAGAAAACCCCGGAAAAAGAATGGCGGAGAGGGTGGGAAACGCGGCAGCTCGTTTGCGTCCAGTGGCTTCGCGTTTCGCCCATTAGCCAAACCCTTCAGACTCCGGCAATTGCAGCCTGCGGTCGTTGGTAACCGTTCTCAGATAGTCGCTGATGATGGCGGCCGTCGCCAGCTCAATGCCACTCGAAATGTCACGCGGGAAGAAGCCCAGGGATTCGGAGTGCAACGCCGGGGCGCCTCTGTTACGCTGAATCTGGAGCTCGAATCATGAAGCCAACTCTGACGAAGAGGGACATTCTCGATACCCTCCAGGGCCATCGTTCGGACCTGCATCGCCTTGGCGTCAAGACAATCGCCCTCTTCGGTTCGCATGCGAAGGATGCCCAGACCGACGCCAGCGATCTGGACTTCGTTGTGGAGTTCTCCGAGCCCACCTACGATAACTTCGCCGGCCTGGAAGAGTTCCTGGAAGAGCTGTTTGCGCGACCGGTCGCCATCGTGACACCGGCAGGCATCGACAGCATCCGAGTACCGAGTGTTGCCGAAGACATCAGACGAACCTTGGTGCATGTCTAGTCGCGGTGAGCGCGAGTACCTTGTCGACATGCGCGAGGCTATTCAGCGCATTCAGGGATACACGTCCGGGCTCGCGTACGACGACTTTCTGGCGGATGCGAAGACCCAGGACGCCGTCATTCGTAACATCGAAATTCTCGGAGAGGCGGCGAAACGACTGCCCACTTCGCTCACCAGCGCATCGCCCGACATCGAATGGAAGAACATCGCGGGCATGCGCGACAAACTCGTCCACGACTACTTCGGCGTCAACCTCGACATCCTGTGGGATGTGCTGAAAGCAAAGCTGCCCCCTCTTTTGGCACGCGTGGAAAGTCTCATCTCAGAAAGAGACTGAGCCGTGCCCCGCACCAAGAGCTCATGCCTCGGTTACTGAAAAATCATCACGATGGACGAGTAGGAACTCGCGTACATCGCTCTCGTCGTGCCCGGGAGCTAATGGCGAAGACCCGAAAGCGGACTCCAACGGTAGCGACTTAAGGAGAGAATCAGATAATGGCGGAGAGGGTGTCCGCCT
>JBBDWL010000106.1:0-5664 GCA_040902895.1 Vicinamibacterales bacterium
CGGTCGGGCGCGACGTCCGCGGCAAGACGGTTCACCAGGTGGACTTCGGTGCCGACCGCCCAGACGCTGCCCTTCGGGCTGTTCTTGACGGTGCGGATGATGTGCTCGGTCGAGCCGCTCTCATCGGCCGCCTGCACCACTTCGTGCGTGCACTCGGGATGGACAATGACGCGCACGGGGGACAGGTCTTGCTTCCCAAGACCTGTCCCCCACTGTTTTCTGAACAGTTCAATCTGCTTCACGCTGAAGCGCGTGTGCACCGAGCAGTGGCCCTTCCAGAGAATCAGCTTCGCCGCGGCAACCTGCTCACGCGTGAGGCCGCCGAACGGCTCGTTCGGATCCCAGATCACCATCTGATCGAGCGGCACGCCCATCGCGAACGCGGTATTACGTCCCAAGTGCTGATCCGGCAGCATCAATACCTTCTCGCCCTGCGACCATGCCCACGTCATCACCTTCGCCGCGTTGCTCGAAGTGCAGACGATGCCGCCGTGTTCGCCGCAGAAGGCTTTGATGGCGGCCGCGGAGTTGATGTAGGTGACCGGGACGACCGAGTGCGCGCCTAGCTGTCCGAGCTCCTTCCAGCACATCTCGAGCTGATCGATCGCGGCCATGTCGGCCATCGAACAACCGGCGGCCAGGTCGGGCAGGATGACCTGCTGGTGCGGCGCGCTGAGCACGTCGGCGCTCTCGGCCATGAAGTGCACGCCGCAGAAGACGATGAAGTCGGCCGCCGCGCGCGTCGCGGCGAACTGCGCAAGCTTCAGCGAGTCGCCGATGTAGTCGGCGAAGCGGATGACCTCGTCGCGCTGGTAGTGATGGCCGAGGATCACGAGGCGGTCGCCGAGCGCCGCTTTGGCGGCTTCGATGCGCAGCGCCATCTCCTCATCGGACAGACGCAGATACCGGTCGGGCAGCGGCTGGCGCTCGCCGATCTGGGTCTTCTCGAATTCCGTTAGAAGCTGCACGTTCATCTTTCTCCGGCGGGGCCCCTGCACCCCGCCTAGCTCGGTCGCTCGCGGGGCCCCCATGCCCCGCTCCGCTCCCTGCGCCTCAGGCTACCGCCCTTGTGAAACATTGCGCAAAGTCTGAGCGTGAAAAAAGTCAAACCCCAGCGCGGCTATTGCGGCCGAAAGTTTGACTTAATCAGTGTAACAGCTGTCTGACTAGCTCGCCACCTGCGCTGGCTCGCTGACGTCAGGGCCCGTCACTACGTTATACAGCGTGTCGCGCTCCACTGGTAGCCGTCCGGCGCGGCGGATGAGGCGGCGAATCGACGCCGTCGTCAGCGTCTCGGGCGTCCGCGCCCCCGCCATGTGGTAAATCTTCTCTTCCTGGACGGTCCCGTCCAGGTCATCCACGCCATACCAGAGCGAAATCTGTGCGACGTCGACGCCCGTCGCAATCCAGAAGGCCTTGATGTGCGGCACGTTGTCCAACATCAGCCGCGACACCGCATGCACGCGCAGCGTGTCGGTCGCCGAGGGCGGCGGCAGCTTGCGCATCTGGTTGTTGTCGGGATGGAACGCGAGCGGAATGAAGGCCTGCAGCCCGCCCGTCTCGTCCTGCAGCGCGCGCGTGCGCAGCATGTGATCCACGCGCTCTTCGATCGTCTCGATGTGGCCGTAGAGCATCGTAATGTTCGTGCGCATGCCGAGCCGATGCGCCGTGCGGTGAATCTCGAGGTATCTCTCGGTGCCGCACTTGTCGTGGCAGATCTTCCGGCGCACCCGTTCGGCAAAGATTTCGGCGCCGCCGCCAGGCAAGGAATCCAGCCCCGCGGCCTGCAGCTCGCGCAGCACCTGCTCGTCGGTGCGGCCATAGAGATCCGCGAAGAACGCAATCTCCACCGCCGTGAAGCACTTCAAATGGACGCCGGGCCGGATCTCTTTCAGCCCGCGCAGCATGTCGAGGTAGTACTCGAACGGCAGCTCGGGATGCAGGCCGTTGACGATGTGGACTTCGGTGAGGGGTTGAGTGGCGCGCGCGCGCAGCTTGTCGAAGACCTGCTCGAGCGACATGGTGTACGACTCGGCGTCGCCCGGTTTCAACCGCGAGAACGAGCAGAACAGGCACGTCGCCACGCAGACGTTGGTGGCTTCGAGGCGCAGATTGAAGTTGTAGTACGTCAGGCCGCCGTGGCGTTTCTCGCGCTCGCGATTTGCCAGCGCGCCGACGGCATACAGATCGGGCGCGTTGAACAGCCGCTCCCCATCGTCAAAGGAAAGGCGCTCGCCGGCGTCGAGCTTTTCTCGGATGCCGGCAAGATCGACTGTGGTGGTGCTAGCCAATTCCCATCACGGAGATGCGGAGCGTGCGCGCGCGTGGGCCGTCGAGCTCGGCCATCAGGATGCGCTGCCACTGCCCCAGCACCACCTCGCCGCCGCTGATCTGCAACGTGAGGCTGTGGCCGAGCAGCATGGCGCGCAGGTGCGAGTCGGCGTTCATGCGATCGCAGTCCGAGTGATCCGGATCGTTGTGCATCCATTCGGCGTCGCGCGCGACGACCGATTCCAGGAATTTCTTGATGTCGGCCCGCAGCGCGACCTGCCACTCGTTGATGAAAACGGTGCAGGTCGTGTGCATCGAGAACAGGTTCACGAACCCTTCGCGGATGCGCAGCCCGCGCACGAGCCCCATCACGCGGTCGGTCAGGTCGAGCAGTTCGACACGGTGGTCGGTCTGCACCGTGAACGTCTCGCCGTGCACCGAAAATCCATTGGCGGTTGTGGTCGTCGTTTCCGCGATTGGCTGCTCGCGGAGGGTGACCGTCGAACTCTTGCTCATGCGCTCATTATCCTTGTGAATAAACCTCGATGTTACTGAAAACAGCCGACTTGGGGCAAACGCGTGAGGCCTCGCAGCCCATCCGGTCACGTAATTTTGCCATGCTATACTCCGGCCCGACAATAAGACGTTTCCCCGGCGGTCACGGGAAGCGGGTGCAAAGCCCGCACGGTGCCGCCACTGTAAGCGGGGAGCGTCCGGCCAGATCGCGGGGGATTTTTTCCTGCGACGTCACTGCGGCTGAGGCGAAAGCCGGCCGTGGGAAGGCGAGGCCGGGCGCGATTGGCAGATTGATCTGAGGCCGATTGCCGGATCGATCTGCACATAACCCCGCGAGTCAGGATACCAGCCGCTGGGGGACCCTTCGCCGGTGCGTTGCAACACCGGAAGGAGTCCAGCGTGATTCACGCCTGCCTGCTCGCGTTCGCTTTCCTGTTTTCCGTTCAGTCCCCTACTCCTGCACCCGGTCCTGCTCAGGCGCAAACACCGGCCAAACCGCCTGCGCCCGTGCCGTCCATTACCGACGCCGTTTTCGTCTCCGCGTCGCTCGTCGACTTGCCGCTGTCGCGCGTCACCGACACGGTCACCGTTATCACCGCCGCGGACTTGCGCGAGCGCCAGGCCGAAAGTATTGCCGATGCCTTGCGTGCGGTGACAGGTCTCGGCGTCACCGCTTCGGGCGGACGCGGCGCCGTCACATCGATCTTCACGCGCGGCGGCGAGTCTGACTACACGCTCGTGGTCGTCGACGGCATCCCGATCAATGAATTCGGCGGCAGCATCGACCTCGCCCATCTCTCGACGGCCGGCGTCGATCGCATCGAGATCGTGCGAGGCCCGCAAAGCGCCGTGCACGGCAGCGGCGCGATCGCCGGTGTCATCCAGATTGTGACGGCCGACGGCGGGCCGTCCGAGCTGCTGGGTCAGATCGAAGTGGGCAGCGAGTCGTTCTCGCGCGCGCTGGCACACACGCGCGGCACCGCCGGCGGTTGGAGCTTTGGCGGCGGCGTCGACGGCCTCGACACTGCAGGCTTTACGGGAAATTCCGTGGCCGGTCCGGTGAGCAATGACGGCTACCGCCGTCTCGAGATGTCGGCCGCTGTCGCGCGATCGCTTCCGGCAGCGTCGCGGATTCGCGTGGCGGCCCGCGTCAACGACTACGCTCGCGGGTTCCCCGGTCCCTATGGCTCGAATCCCGCCGGCAACTACGGCGGCATCGACACCGTCTCGCGGGGCGAGAACACCGTTGGATCGATCAGCGCCGTCTACGACGCCGTGACCGGCGCGGTTGCGCATCGTGTGACGGGCGGCTGGATGCGGCGGGAAGGGACGTTCGCCAGCCCCTTCGGCGACTCAGATTCGTTCAGCCGGCGCTCAGCGATTCGATATGTTGCGGACTGGCGCGCGCCGGGCGCCACCGGACTGAGCGCCGGCGCGGAAGTAGCCCGCGAGTCAGGCGGCAGCACCTTCATCGTCAATCGCGCGGAAGACGCGATCCCGGTGGAGCGAACGATAGCCGGATATTTCGCGGAAGCGCGCGGCACCGCAGGTGCGCGTCTGATCTATACGGCGGGCGGGCGAATCGATCAGATCCATCGCAACGCGCTTTCCGGCGACGCGAGCCCGTTCGGCGCGCGGCCCGACATGGCGGCCGACACCGTGTGGGCGTTCAATCCTCGCGTGTCGGCGGTGTTCTATCTGTCGTCGCCGGCGTCGCGACACGCCACACGCCTTAGAGCGGGCTTCTCGACCGGCATCAAGCCGCCATCGGCCTTCGAGCTGTCGTCAACCGACAATCCCGCGCTTCAGCCGGAACGTAATCGCAGCGGCGAGATCGCACTGGAACAGATGCTTCGCGGCGGCGCGGTGAGTGTCGCCGCCACGGCGTTCTGGAACCGCTACGACGATCTGATCATCACCGTTGGACGTTCGCTCGCGGGCGCGAGTCAGTATCGCAGCGACAATCTCTCGAACTCGCGCGCGCAGGGTCTCGAGCTGTCGGTGGATGCTCGTCTCACCAACGGCTTCGCCCTCCGTGGCGGCTATACGTGGCTCGAGACGGAAATCCTCGCAGCCGACGACGTGCGTGAGACCGGCCTTTCACCGTTCGTGGTCGGCGATCGCCTGCTGCGCCGTCCGCGCCATCGTGGCTTCTTCGACGTCTCGTACTCACATCCGCGCGCGGCAGCGTTCCTCGCGGTCGAGAACCGCGGCGCCACGCTCGACGTGGAGCCGTCCTTCGGTTTGTTCGGCGGACTGTTCGACAACGAGGGCTACAGCACCACCTCGGCAGGTGCGTCCTGGAACGTTGCCCGCCCGCTGACACTCTTCGGGCGCGTGACGAACCTCTTCGACCGCGAGTACGAAGAGATCTTCGGCTTTCCGGCGCCGGGACGGCGGGTGACCGGAGGCGTGCGTGTTACTGCAGGCCGCTGATCTCAGATTCGGATATCAGGAGACGCCGGTCATCGACGGCGTCTCCCTCGCGATTCCGCGAGGCCGCATTCTCGGCATCCTCGGTCCGAACGGATCGGGCAAGACGACGCTCCTGAAGCTGCTGGCGGGCACGCTGGTGCCTGCTTCGGGACAGGTGCTGTTCGACGGCGTGGATGCGCGCACGCTCGGCCGGCAGACACTCGCGCGGCGGCTCGCGGTCGTGCCGCAGGACACGCACCTGGCGTTCGATTATTCCGTCATCGAGATCGTCCTGATGGGACGGTATCCCCACCTGCGCGCGATGCAGATGGAAGGTCCGGCGGATGTCGAGATCGCGCGCCGGGCGCTCGCGGCCACCGGCACGGACGGACTCGAGCGGCGTGCGTTCACGACGCTCAGCGGCGGTGAACGCCAGCGCGTGGTCATCGCAAGCGCGCTTGC
>JBBDWL010000106.1:5764-18919 GCA_040902895.1 Vicinamibacterales bacterium
GCGCTGTTGCTCGACGAGCCCACGGCGTCGCTCGATCTCGGCTACCAGCTCGAGATCGCCGCCCTGCTGCTCGAGCTCAACGTCCGGCGCCAGTTGACCATCGTCATCTCCACACACGATCTCGCGTTCGCATCGGCCGTGTGTCACGAGCTTGTCCTGCTGCGCGCGGGACGGGTGATCGCATCGGGGCTCGTGGAGCGCGTCCTGACGGCGTCGAATGTCCGCGCGCTGTACGACGTGGAGGCCGACGTCAGGCGCGATGAGGAATCGGGCCGCGTGGTGGTCGTGCCGCGGCGCCACGTCCGATGAGAGCGCCGGTCCTCGAGCGGCTGCCGTACGTTATTGGCGCGTTCGTGCTGCTCGTTGTCGCGGTCGCCGTCGCGCCGCTCGTGGGCTCATCGTCGATCGACTTCCGCCGCGTGTTCGACTTCTCCATCCCATACGAGCGGAATGTCGACGCGCAGATCTTTTTCATCGCGCGGCTGCCGCGGGCATTGGCGGCCGCGCTGGTCGGCGCGTCCCTCGCCGCAGCGGGTGTCGTGTTCCAGGCATTGCTGCGCAACGCGCTCGCAACGCCGTACACGCTTGGCGTCTCAACTGGAGCGTCGCTCGGGGCGATGCTGGCGATCACGTTCGGCTGGACGCTGCCGCTGCTGAGCGGCGCGGCCGTTCCGGCGTCGGCGCTGGTCGGCGCCATGATGTCCGTGCTGATCGTCTACTGGCTGGCGCGCGCGCGGCACTCAGGTCTCTCGACCACCGTCCTGCTGCTGGCAGGCGTGACGTTGAATGCGTTCTTTTCCGCCATCATCCTGTTCGTCCAGTACATCAGCAATTTCGCAGACCTCTTTCGCGCGATGCGATGGCTGATGGGGAACCTCGATGTGGCGAGCTATACCCCGCTGCTGGGAGCGCTGCCCCTCGTCGCCGCAGCGGGCGCCATCTTCTTCTGGCTCGCGAAGCCGCTCAATCTGCTGGCGGCGGGTGTCGACGCCGCGCAGTCGCGAGGTCTTGACGTGCAGCGGACGCAGCGCCTCGCGTTCTTCAGCGCATCCATCATCACGGGCGCCGCGGTGTCGGTCGGCGGGCCCATCGGCTTTGTCGGCATCATCGTGCCGCACCTAGTGCGGCTCGTCACCGGCGCCGATCATCGCATCGTGCTGCCCACGGCGGCGTGTGCCGGCGGCGCCTTTCTCGTGGCCTGCGATGTGATCGCCCGCACGATCATCGCGCCTGTCGAACTGCCCGTCGGTGTCGTGACGGCCACGATCGGAGGACCATTTTTCCTATGGATGCTCACGAGAAAAAAATGAGGGACGGGTCTCATTTTTCGGCACGTCTCATGAGAAAAATGGGGACGGGTCTCATTTTTCTGTGCGTCTCATCGAGAAAAATGAGACCCGTCCCCATTTTTCTACTGCTGGCCGCCTGCTCCAGCCCGCCTCAGCCGCCGCAGACGCAGACAGCAGCCGAACCCCAGCGCATCGTCTCGCTCATTCCGGCCGTGACCGAAACGCTGTTCGCCGTTGGCGCGGGGCCTCGCGTCGTCGGTGTGGGCACGTACGATGCCTATCCACCCGAAGTGAAAGGGCTGACGCGTGTCGGCGGACTGATCGATCCGGACACCGAGCGCATCCTCGCCTTGAAGCCGGACCTGGCGTTCCTGTACGGCAGTCAGGAAGATTTGATGCGCCAGCTTTCGGCCGCCGGTATCGCGATCGAGCAGTATCGTCACGGCGGTCTCGCCGATGTCATCGCCTCGATTCGCGCGATTGGCAAGCGCGTCGGACGCGCGGCGCAGGGCGAGCAGATAGCTTCCGGGATCGACCGTGCGATCGACGAGGTGCGAACGCGTGCGCAAGCGAAGCCGCACCCGAAGGTTCTCGTGGTCTTCGGCCGCGAAGAGGGCACGCTGCGCGGAATTTATGCGAGCGGCGGCATCGGATTCATCCACGACCTGCTCACGGCCGCCGGCGGGCGCAATGTCTTCGAAGACATCCGCCGCGAAAGCGTGCAGGCCTCGCTCGAAAGCATCCTCGAGCGGTCGCCCGAGGTCATTCTCGAGATTCGTGCCGGACCGCGCGGGCCTCACTGGCCGGAACAACAGGCCGCCGCATGGAGCGCGGCGCCGTCGCTGCCCGCCGTGCGCAACAAGCGCCTGCACGTGCTCATCGATGAGCGTCTCGTCGTGCCGGGGCCGCGCATCGCCGAGGGACTTCAGCTGATCGAACAGGCGCTCTGGAAATGAAGATTCTGGTGTCATGGAGCTCCGGCAAAGACAGCGCGTGGGCGCTGCATCGCCTTCAGCTTATGCACCCAGGCTCGGTTGCCGGGCTTCTGACGACCGTCAACGACGCCGCTAACCGGGTGGCGATGCACGCGGTGCGGGAAGAGCTGCTGGCAGCGCAGGCCGATGCCGCTTCGCTTCCGCTTCATGTGGTGCGCATTCCATCGCCGTGCCCTAATGAGATCTACGCGCGGCGCATGTCTGCCTTCGTGCGCACGGCGGCCGCGGCCGGCTTCACGCATGTGGCCTTTGGCGATCTCTTTCTGGAAGATGTGCGCCGCTACCGCGAAGACAACCTGCGCGGGAGCGGACTCGAGCCGCTGTTTCCGCTATGGGGAGAGCCGACGGCGGGCCTCGCCGAAGAGATGATCGCGAACGGCCTGGGCGCGTACCTCACCTGCGTGGATCCACGGACGCTGGCCGCTTCGTTCGCCGGCCGCGCGTTCGATCGCGCGCTGCTGGCCGATCTTCCTGCGTCGGTCGACCCGTGCGGCGAGAACGGCGAGTTCCACTCCTTCGTATGGGCTGGTCCGATGTTTCACCGTCCCATTCCTGTGGCGCCAGGGATCGTCGTCGAACGGGAGGGCTTTGTGTTTGCGGATCTCGTCCCGGCCTAGACAGTCTTCACCAGGGCCGACAGAAACGCCTCGACCGCCGCCGGATTCTCGAGCCGCGTCTCGATCAGCGACGGCCGCGGCCCCACCATGATGCTGCTGCCGGGCCCGACCTCCTTGAACGCATCTTCATCGGTCACGTCGTCGCCAAGGTAGATCACACATGGATCGACGCCGCGGCGGTCGCGCTCGGCGTCGTGAATCCACCGCACGGCATCCCCTTTCGTCCACGGGATGTTCGGCAGCAGCTCCGACACGTTCGACCCCGGCATCAGCCGCAGCGTGCGGTCGTCGATGTGCGGCAGCGCCATGCGCAGGAAGGCGGCGTCCGCTTTGATCTTGTCGTCGGGATGCGCCTTGCGCACGTGCACGGCGAGCGACAGCTCCTTGTCTTCGATGAGCACGCCGGGCAGATCGGCTGTCTGCGTGCGCAACGCGCGCGCGAGCAGACCCAAAAGACCGCGGGCCTCGTCGACGCGCTCGTGCACGAAGTGCCGGCCGAAGCCGTCGATCTCGAGCCCGTGCAGGCCCGCGAACCACATTTCGCCGGTGAGACCCACGCGCTCGCGCAGATCGGCCAGGCGCCGCCCGCTCACGAAGCCGGCCGACATGTGCTCGTGCGCGATGAGCTGCTGAAGCACGGCGCGGCGCTGCCCCTGCAGCCATACCATCCCCGGCTCGGGCTGAAACTCGCACAGCGTGCCGTCGAAATCGAGCAGGACGAGCACCGGACGCCCGCGCGCGGCCGCCGCAATCCGGCGAGCGACCTCGCCCGGATCGTTGTATGTCATGACGGCCTGCGGCCCCACGGCAGAAACCGGCGCGACCGGCGGCCGTCTTTCTCGAGCCCCTCGAGGATGTCGGAAGCCCACGCAAACACGTCGCGGCCGGCGACGAGCCGCCGCATGTTCTGCATCCGGCGGCGCCGCTCGGCCTTCGGCATGTCGATGGCCTCGCCCAGCCGCGCCGCGAAGCCGTCGATGTCGTAGGGATTGATGATCACGGCGTCGCGCAGCTCCTGCGCCGCGCCGGCGAGCTCGCTCAGCACCAGCACTCCGTCGCCGTCCTCGCGCGCCGCGACGAACTCCTTCGCCACCAGATTCATGCCGTCATGCAGCGAGCTCACGATGCAGAAATCGGCGATGCGGAACAGCGCAATCAGCTTGCGGGTCTTCAGCGCGATCTTGCGATAGCGGATCGGACCCTCGTCCTGACGCCGGTCGCGATGCTTCCCGTTGATGGCTGCGACCTGCTGATCGATCTCGCGCTCGATCGTCGCGTACGAATCGATGCCCGATCGCGACGGCACGCCAATCTGCGCGAACGTCAGCGTGCGCGCGATCTCGGGCCGCTGGTCCATCAGCCGATCGAGCGCTTCGAGCCGCTCCGGAATGCCTTTCGTGTAATCGAGCCGATCGACGCCCACGCCGATGAGCGGGAACGTCAGCGACAACTCCCGCTTGAGACGCTCCATCTCGGCCTGCATCTGGCGATCGCCGGCGATCTCGTTGATGCGATCGAAGTCCACGCCGATCGGCGCCGTGACGATGCGGGTGGCGCGCCCGCCGATGTGGACCTTGCCGTCTTTCACGCGCGCCTGAAACTCGTCGCGGCAGCAGGTCAGAAAGTTGCGGCGATCGCGATCGAGCTGAAACGCAACCAGGTCGTTGGCGAGCAGACCCGAGATGATCTCGCGCCGCCACGGGCACATCCGGATGCGATCGGGATGCGGCCACGGGATGTGCCAGAAGATCGCGGTCCGCACGCCTGGGCGCATGGCCTTGAGATCTTCGGCCACGAGCGCCATGTGATAGTCGTTGATGAAGGCGGGTGTTCCCGATTCGGCTTCGGCCGCGGCCGCCTCGGCAAATTTCCGGTTGACGGCGCGATAGGCCTCCCAGTCTTCGGTACGAAACACCGGCCGGATGTGCGCGACGTGGCACAGCGGCCACAGGCCCTCGTTGGCGAAGCCGTTGTAGTAGCGCTGCTCTTCGGTTGTGGTCAGCCAGATTCGGCGCAGGGCATACGCGGGATGATCCGGCGGCACCTGCACGCGATCGTGCTCGTCGACGACGTCCCTGTCGGCATCGCCGGCGCCGTGCGCGATCCACACACCGCCGCGCTCGCGCATGAGCGCATCGAGCGCCACCGATACGCCCCCGGGCGTCGACACCCAGCTGATGCGTCCCTCCGCGTCGCGCCGGTGCAGGTACGGCTCGCGGTTGGACACGACGAGAATCGGGCGGCGCGCGGCCATCGCTTAACTCTATCCTGTGCCCTTTGCCCTCTGGCCCGCTTCTAGTACGCTCCACTGGATGAGCGCCTCCCCACGCTTGTGGCTGTCGCGTGAAACGCGGCTGCTGTTGATCGTCATCACCCTTTCAGTGGCCGTGCTGGTCGTCCTGTCGAGGTTCAGGTTTCCAGAGGAGGACGCGGCCGCGTCGGTCGCCGGCGCCACCCCCCTGCCTCTCGAGCGCCTCGCGGCGCGCGCGACCTATGACGAGCTTGCGACGATCATCGCCGAACTGGGCAGGCGTGTGACGCCGTCGGTGACCGTGCTGCGCGTCGAGAGCGCGGACGGCCAGCGCTTCGTTCCCGCCGTGCGCGTCCGGCCTGACCTGCTCCTCGCGCACGTCAGGGGCGACAGCCGCATTCGCGAGCTGATTGGCACGGCCGCTCCCGTCGACATCGCCGCGTTCGACGAGCAGCGCGAGCTCGTGCTGCTGCGCGTGCCGGCCGATCCGTCGGCAGTCGTGATGCTCGAGACCGGCGCGCTGAGCGCGGTCAGGCCCCGCTATGTGGCGTCGATCGAAGGCACCCCCGGCGGCCCGGCCCTGCGTCCGCTGTTCCTGGGCCGTACCGACCGCGTGCCCGACGACCGCTACGCCCGGGGCCTGCTGGTGCTCGGCGGCGTGCTGCTCGCCTCTCCAGGCTCGCTCATCTTCGGCCTCGACGGCTCCTTCGTCGGCATCTGTGTGATTGACGATGGATATGCGGCCGGCGTGACGGGACAGTCGCTGGCCGCCGCGGTCACCGGAATGGTGGGCCCGCCGTCGCGATGAAGCGCCAGCCTCTGCGTTCGCGCGAGCTGGGCGGCGCCGATCCCCTCGACACGCAACTCGGCCTGCCGCAGCAGTCTCTGTGGCAGCGCCTGAAGCTCAGCCGCCTCGCGCCGCATCTGCAGCGGCGCGCCGCACTCGGGTTGCGGCCCGGGATCGCGCCCGCCGTCGTCCTCGTCCCCATCGGCTTTCTGCTCGGACCGCAGGTCACGAACGTGCTCTCGATCGAGGTGCTCGCGCATCTGCAGGTCGGCATCTCGATTGGACTCGCGCTGCTCGGCATCTTCATCGGACGGGCCCTGGCGCGCGAAGCGCACCATCTGCGGGCCCTCGCGGCCGGCAACATCGAAAGCGCGATGACGATTGGCATCGTCGCCGTGGCGCTCTGGTTTCTGATCACGCGCTCGCAGGTGCCGGTCGGCGCCGACGCGGTGTTGGTCGCGCTGTGTCTGGCCGTCACCGCCGCCGCCTCGTCAGGGCACACCGCCGATCCGCGCTCGGATCCCGCGGCGCGCGTCGCCACCCGCGTGGCGGACTTCGACGATCTGCTGCTCATTGCCGTCGGCGCGCTGCTGCTCGTCTTCATTCGCGGCAGCTACGGCAGCTTCTCCCCGGCGCTGGCGCTCGCGCCTGTCGGCATCGGCATCGTCGTCGCCATCGCGGGACTGCTGCTCTTCGAACACAGTGACGGCGAATCGGAGCGGGGACTGCTCGTGCTCGGAGCGGTCGCGCTGCTGGGCGGCGCCTCGGCGTATCTCATGACCTCGCCGCTCGCGGCAGGCCTCGTCGCGGGACTCATCTGGACACTGGTGCCGGGCCGCGCCGATGAAGTGCTCACCCGCGAGGCGCACAAGCTGCAGCATCCGCTCATCGCGCTGCTGCTGATTGCCGCCGGAGCGTTCTTCGTGCCGCACGCGACCGTGTGGTGGCTGCTCGTGCCGTATGTGCTGTTCCGCCTGGTGGGCAAGATTCTCGGCGCCGTGGCGGCGGCCGCGATGCTGCCGGGGATACGCACCTTCGAGCTCGCGGGCTACCTCGTGCCGCCCGGCGTGATCGGCGTCGGATTCTCTCTGACGTTCATGTTCGCGCTCCCGTCCGACGCCGGCCGCATCGTCGTGAGCGTCGCCGCGGCCGGCGCGCTGCTGTCGGAGCTGCTGGGCATGTTCCTGATTCCGGCCGCGCCTCATGTCGACGGGACTGCGCCGCCGGCGCCGCCGGCGCCGGCCGGAGGCGCCACGGCGTGAGACGGCCGATCGCGCTCCTCATCGTGCTCGCGCTCGCGTGGAGCGTGGTCAATATCGATGCGCCCGAGGGCGCGCCGCTGCGCGTCACGGGACTGGCGCTCGGCGTGGCGCTCATCGCCGCCTATCTGGCGGGCGTGCTGCTCGAGCGGCTGAAGCTGCCGAAGGTCACGGGATACCTGCTGTTCGGCCTCGTGTGCGGCCCCTACCTGCTCAACATCATCAACCGGCCGATGGCGCGCGAGCTTCAGGTCTTCAACGGGCTTGCGGTCGCGCTCATCGCGTTCATCGCGGGCCTGGAGATCAACGCCGCGCGCCTCAGACCGAGGCTGGCGTCGATCGCGCAGCTCGGCGCGGTCGTTCTCGCGACGATGTACTTGGTGCTGTTCGCGGTGTTCTGGTTCGCCTGGCCGTGGCTGCCCATCGAGCCCGACGCTCCGCCCGCGCTGAGGGCCGCGCTCGCGTTCCTGCTGACCTCCGTCGTCGCCAGCTTTTCGCCGACCGTGACGATTGCCGTCGTCGCCGAAAGCCGATCCGCGGGCACCTACACAGAGACGTCGCTCGCGATTGTGATTCTCGCCGACCTCATTTTGATCCTGATGTTTACGCTCGCGATGGAGCTGGTGAGATGGACCGGCGGCGGATCGGCGCAGCAGGTCGGCCTGCTGGCGGCGGCGTCGTGGGAGATCATCGGGTCGCTCGCGTTCGGCGCCATCGTCGGCGCGCTCTTCTCGTTCTATCTGCGATCGATCGGGCGTGAAGTGACGCTGGTGCTCGTCGGCGTCTGCCTGCTGCTGAGCATCGCCGCGCGCGCGCTGCATTTCGAGCCCGTTCTCGCGGCGCTGGCGGCGGGACTCGTGGTCGAGAATGTCGCGCCGCCGGAAGGCGACGCGCTCAAGCGCGCGGTCGAGCGCGGCGCCCTGCCGGTGCTCGTGATCTTCTTCGTCGCCGCGGGCGCATCGCTGCAGGTCGACGCGCTCGCGACAATCGGCCTCGTCGCGCTCGCCATCGCCGTGCTGCGCGGCGTGCTGGCGTGGGGCGGCGCGCATCTCGGGTCGCGCCTCTCAGGCCAGGACGGGCCCGTAAGCAGCATGCTGTGGATGTCGCTCATCTCGCAGGCCGGCGTCACGCTCGGCCTCACGCTCATCGCGGCGCAGGAGTTTCCGACGTGGGGCGTGCCGTTTCAGACGCTGATGGTCGCCCTGATCGCGATCAATCAGCTGATCGGCCCGGTGCTGTTCAGGAACGCTCTTGCGCGGGCTGGAGAGATCGGCCAGATGGACGGAGGTGCTGCACGACCGCACTGAACTTGCGGATGGCGTAATCGATCTCTTCGTCCGTCGTGAAACGCCCGAGCCCGAAACGCACGGCGGCCGCGTGCGGGGCGTTGGTGCCATAGAGCGCCTGCAGGACGTGCGAGAGACCTTCTTTTCCTGACTGGCACGCCGAACCGGCGGACACGGCGATGTCGCCGATGCCGACAATCAGCTCCTCACTGTCGACCGCGTCGAAACTGACGTGCAGATTCTGCGGAAGCCGATCGTCGAGCGACCCGTTGACGCGCACGCCGTCGAGATTCTGCTGGAGCCCGGCCAGCAGCCGATCGCGCAGGCGCCGCGTGCGCGCGGCCTCTTCCGCCATTTCCTCCCGGCAGATCCGCGCCGCCTCACCAAAGCCGACAATCCCGGGCACGTTGAGCGTGCCCGAGCGAAGCCCGCGTTCATGGCCGCCGCCTTCGATGAGCGGACACAGCGGCAGCTTGCGCTTCACGTACAGCGCGCCGCATCCCTTCGGCCCGTACATCTTGTGCGCCGTCATCGAGAGCAGGTCGATCCCCATTGCACTGACGTCGACAGGGATCTTGCCGACGGCCTGCGCGGCGTCGCTGTGCACGATGGCGCCGCGCGCGTGCGCGATCGTCGCCAGTGCCGGCAGCGGCTGCACCGTGCCGATCTCGTTGTTCGCGAACATCACGGTGACGAGCAGCGTGCGATCGGTGATGGCGGCGCGCGCGGCATCGAGATCCACGATGCCGTCAGACCGGATCGGCAGATACGTGACCTTCCAGCCGAGCGTCTCGAGGCGCTTGCAGCTTTCCAGCACGGATTTGTGCTCGATCGCCGACGTCACGATCTCGTTGCGCCCGGCATCCTTGATCTCGGCACACCCGCGAATGGCGAGATTGTTGGATTCGGTGGCGCCGCTCGTGAAGATAATCTCCCGCGTGCCCGCGCCAATCAGCCCGGCGATCTTCCGCCGCGCCTCTTCGACCGCCTCCTGCGCCTTCCAGCCCCACTGATGGGTAGAGCTGGCCGGATTGCCGAAGCAATCCTGGAAGTAGGGAAGCATCAAATCGAGCACGCGCCTGTCAACAGGCGTCGTCGCGTGGTAATCGAGGTAAATTGGCAGCTGCACGACGGGGTGGCGAAATTATCTCATGGGGGAATGAAGTCATGGTGCGACGGATGCAGATGCTGACGCTGGCAATCGTCACGGCCGCGCTGAGCGCAGCCGCGCTCGGAGTCGAGGGCTACACCGCGCGGGCCCAGACGCGGTTCGATGCGGCGGCCCTTATCAAGGGGTACGAGACCTACCGCGCGATGCGCGAGGCCGCGCCGACCGCTTCCGTGCCCTGGCAGTATCTCGGGCCCACCAACGTCAGCGGACGCGCCACCGACGTCGCCATTGCCGACAACGGCGGCCGACGCACGATGTATGTCGGCTATGCCACCAGCGGTGTGTGGAAGAGCGACGACAACGGCACGACCTGGACCGACATCTTCGAGCACATGCCGACGACCAGCATCGGCGATGTGGCGGTGGCGCCGTCGAATCCCGACATCGTGTGGGTTGGCACGGGCGAGGCAAATCTCTTTCGCGCCTCGCTGGCGGGCGCCGGCATTTACAAATCAACCGACGCCGGCAAGACGTGGCAGCACATGGGTCTGCCGGAAACGCACACGATCGCGCGCATCGTCGTCCATCCCACCAACGCCGACATTGTGTATGTCGCGGCCACGGGCCATGGCTGGACCGACAATCCCGAGCGCGGCGTGTTCAAGACCACCGACGGCGGAAAGAACTGGACGAAGATTTTTTTCAAAAGCGATCGCACGGGCGCGAACGATCTGGTGATGGATCCCACCAATCCTGACGTGCTCTACGCGTCGCTGTGGCAGCGCATCCGGCGCAAGTGGAGCGATCCGCGCGTTGAGCCCGGTTACAACGAGGGCGGCGTCATCAAGACCACCGATGGCGGCAAGACGTGGACCGACGCCAGCAACGGTTTGCCGGCCCCTGAGTTCCGCGGCCGCATCGGCATCGACATCGCGCGATCGAGCCCGAACACCCTCTATGCGTTCGTCGACAGCTACGAGATCGGCCGGGCGCCAGAGCCAAATGAGCGCGACGCGTACGGGCGTCCCATCACCAACGCGCGGATCAAGGCGGCCGAGATCTACCGCACCGACGATCGCGGCGCGACGTGGCGCAAGGTCAACGCCGCGGACATGATCGATCATTCCGGCACGTACGGCTGGGTGTTCGGCCAGATTCGCGTCGACCCCACGAATCCGGACGTCGTCTACACAATGGGTCTCGGTCTGAACAAATCGGTCGACGGCGGCAAGACCTTTTCAGGCGTGAACGGCCCCGCGGCCACCAACGTGGTCGGCGATCAGTCAGGCGGCCGGGTGCATGGCGATCATCACGGCCTGTGGATCGATCCGGCGAATCCTCTGAAGCTGTACAACGCGAACGACGGCGGGTTCTATCACTCCGAGGACGGCGGCAAGACGTGGAAGTTCGCGGTGACGGCGGCCGGCGCGCAGTTCTATAACGTCACGCTCGACAACAGCACACCCATCTGGGCGTATGGATCGATTCAGGATCACG
This sequence comes from Vicinamibacterales bacterium, assembly GCA_040902895.1. GTDB lineage: Bacteria > Acidobacteriota > Vicinamibacteria > Vicinamibacterales > SCN-69-37 > JALYRV01. The sequence goes on from JBBDWL010000106.1 coordinate 16,857, forward strand.
GCAGCCGGCGCGGGCAGGTGATTCTCTCGCAGGGCCGCGACAACATCCCGGCGGTGCGCTGGGAAGGCGCGCCCGGCGGCGAAGGATCGAATCACGCCATCGATCCAAACAACAACATCGTCTATACGCACGGCTTCTACGGCAATTTCAGCCGCACGGATCTCGCGGCGCAGGCAAAAGCGCGTGAGGAAGCTGCGGCTGCGGCCGCCGCTGCCGCCGCCGCGGCGAAGGCGGCCGGTCAGCCGCCGCCGCCTGCCGGACGCGGCCGAGGCCGCGGCAACGTCGGCGTTACGCCCATCCAGCCCAAGACCGATGTCGACGCCGAGTTGCGCGCGCAGTGGATGGCGCCGATAGTGGTCTCGCAGCACGATGGCAGCGTGATCTACGCCGGCTACCAGTTCCTGTTCCGATCGCCGAATCGCGGCGACTCGTGGGAACGGATCAGCCCAGACCTGACCCACAACAAGGCCGACGAGATGCTGCCGAAGCACTCGAGCGCCATTCCGTATCAGACCATCGTGGCGATCGCCGAGTCGCCGCGAAACGCCAAGCTGCTGTTCATTGGTACTGACGATGGGAAGATTCATTCGACGGCGGATATGGGCAAGGAGTGGGTCGATCTGACGTCGAGGATTCCGGTGCGCCGCTGGATCTCGCGCATCGTCGCATCGCAGCACAACGAGGCGACGGTGTATGTGACGCAGCAGGGCCGCTCGGATGACGACTTCGCGCCCTACATCTGGAAGTCGACCGACTCGGGACGCACCTTCACCAGCATCGTCGCCAACATCCCGGCGGGCCCGGTGAATGTGATCCGCGAAGACCCGCGCGATCCGAATACGCTGTATGTCGGCACGGATCACGGCGTCTATGTGAGCCGCGATGCCGGCAAGCGATGGGACGTGCTCGGCGGCGGCCTGCCGTCAGCGCAGGTGTCGGACCTCCAGGTCCACGCCCGCGACAACATCATCGTCATCTCGACGTATGGCCGCGGCATGTGGGCGTTGGATTTGCTGAGAGTTCGGTAGGCCGGGACTTTAGTCCCGGCGCTCAGTGCGGTTCAGCGTATAGCTGTGAGACCGGTCTCCGACGAGAGCGTTTCCTCGTTTGTCGAGGAAGAAGAGGACGTTCTCGTCGGCCCGGATCAGTAAGAGGTAATCACCCGGCTCATCCCGATCCAGACGATAAATCAGCGCGCCGCTGGACGGATCGCGCAGCACGCTCCATGTGCCTGTGCGCGGGGCGGCGCGATGGAGCCTGCCATCGCGATAGAGGGTGCCATCCAGTTTGTAGGCCGCCGGGCGTCCCGTCGCGGCATCCTGAAACAGCGTGAGCCCCCATTTCAGCTTCGTGCAGCCGGCGTCGACGGCAAGATTCAGCTGCTTCGAGATTTCCTGACAAGGCGTCCTGCCTTCGAACTCACCCGCGAGGTCGCGCGCGATCGAATCGACAGCTTCCATCCGCCGCGCATCGCCGGCCGTTGAGGCGGCCCTTGGATTCAACGTGTAGCTCCAGCCGGCATTTCCCACCATCAGCCGGCTGTCGGATGTCAGCAGATGCAGCAGATCCTGCTCGAGCAGCGCGAAGCGGAGCGCCTTGCCGTCTGTCGTGAGTGTGTACATCGTCCGGCCCTTGTGAGCGCCGGTGCCTGGCGCGGAGGTCCAGACTCCGCGTACCTGCAGGGCAGTCCCGGCGTCGAGATGGTTGGGCGAGCCGGGAATGGGCATGCGATAACGCGCGCGAAGCTCGAACGGCCGGCCCGCGGGATCGTTGGCGAGCGCAAGCTCCCAGGTGATCTGCTCGCAGGCGGCATCGCTGATCCCGAGGAAGCGCCGCGCCGGTTCATCGCACGGCGTGCTGCCCACGAACTCTGTGACGGCGGGAGCCGGTCCGCCAGGAATGGCAGGGACGGCCGCGCCGGCGGCGGCCAAAGTCAGAAGGGCGCTCGAGATCAACTTTGGCATGACGATTCTCCCGCCGCGCGTGCGGACGCGGTCTGAGGAGCAGTGTGGCACACCCACCCGATCTCAGCGCAGTGACCCGGGGCAACGTAACGGTTACTT
>JBBDWL010000107.1:0-1330 GCA_040902895.1 Vicinamibacterales bacterium
AACCATGAAGGTCTCCTGCGACAGAATACCCAGAAGTTCGCCCGGCTGTCTAACGTTGCCGCTCAGCCGCGAGCGGCGCTCACCGTCGCGTCGATTCACCGAGACCTGCCCGCGCCGCTCGACGGCTGCAGCGGCGTGTTATGCGGCCCTCGCTTCTACTCCGGATGTTCAAGCGACGAGAGAGCAACCTCGCAGGCGACCTTCAGCTTGGGAACGTCTTGTTCGACAGCTCGATAGACGAGTTCGAGATCGACACCGAGGTAGTCGTGCACCAGCACGTTTCGGAACCCGGCCAGTCCTTTCCAGTCGACTGAGGACTGCGCGGCCTTGATGCCTCCGCCCAGGTGTTGGCTCGACTCGGCCAGCGTCTGCAGGTTCCGGATCACGCCATCCTGAATCAGGGGCGAGGCGAAAAAGCTCTCAGGGCCGCCTGCGGTGTACTCCTGGATTCGCGCAATGCACCGCAAGATGTGCTTCAAGTAAACCCGGTCGTCCTTCACAAAGGGACGGCCTCTTCAAGCACTTGCGCGCGAAGCAGTTCATCGAGACCTCGCTCCGTGACGACCTGCACACGACGACCAAGGAGTTCTTCCAATTCCGCGACAAGCCCACCAGGAAACCAGGAGCTTGGCTGCGATCCCACCTCGACGAGCAGATCGACGTCACTGTGTGGCCCCGCATCACCACGCGCCATCGAGCCAAACACCCGGACGTCAGTGACGCCGTGCTTGCGAGCCAACCGGAGAATCTGCTCTCGTTTGGCGCTTACGAGGTCCACCATTCGCCGCTGCTCCCTTCGAACCTCAGTGTACCGTTTCCGTGTCGTGTGAAATCAAGCCGCATAACTATTAGTATCCCTACCCGCCCAGCCGGCTTGTCGCGGCCAGCGCGTCGGACATCCCTCGAGGATCCCGCGAAAGTCCCACAAAGCGGGACCGATGAAGGAATAGGCGGTTCGGTATAGCCGGATAATACATGGTCTGGATAACCCCGGCTGCGGACGGGGACTTACCCATCCAGCGGGCTTCGAACTCCGCCCGGTCCGCGATTCAACACATGCGTGTAGATCATCGTCGTCGCGACATCGCGGTGGCCGAGCAGTTCCTGAATCGTTCGGATGTCGTAGCCGGCCTCCAGCAGATGCGTGGCAAATGAATGCCGCACAGCGCCTGGTTCTGCGTCGATGCGCTTACGCTCCTTCCGCCTGCGAGGGAAGCGACGAACGTCCGAACGTCAGACTCGGTTAGGACATCAGGATGACGTCTGCCACTGAAGACAACATATCGGCGCACCCATCCGACGTAGGCCTTCTCCGTGCGCCGACTGTAGT
>JBBDWL010000107.1:1430-18784 GCA_040902895.1 Vicinamibacterales bacterium
GCGGCCCCTACATATTCAGATCGACCCACACGCTCTTCACCTGCGTGTAGTGCTCGAGCGCGTGGACGCTCATCTCGCGGCCGAAACCGCTCTGCTTGTAGCCGCCGAATGGCGCGGCGGTGTCATAGACGTTGTACGTGTTCACCCACACTGTGCCGGCCTGCAGCCTGCGCGCCACGTAGTGCGCCTTCTTGACGTCTTTCGTCCACACCGCAGCCGCCAGGCCGTAATCCGATGCGTTGGCGCGCGCGATCGCCTCGTCGATGTCCGCGAACTCGATTGCGGCGAGCACGGGCCCGAAGATTTCTTCGCGCGCGATCGTCATCGACGGATCGACATCCGCGAACACGGTGGGCTGCATGAAATAGCCCTTGCCCGTCCCGATGTCCGCGCGCGCGCCGCCGGCGACGAGCGTCGCGCCTTCCTTCTGCGCGATGCCGACGTACTTCAGCACCCGTTCGAGCTGGCCTTTCGACGAGATCGCGCCGAGGCGCGTCTTCGGATCGAGCGGATCGCCCGCCACCATCTTTTTCGTGCGCGCGGCCAGCTTGTCGATGAACTCGCTCTTGATCGACTTGTCCACCAGCAGGCGTGAGCCGGCGGCGCAGACTTCCCCCTTGCCGTAGAAGATGCCCGTGGTCGCGCCGCGAAGCGCCGCGTCAATGTCGGCATCCGCGAGCACGATGTTCGCCGATTTGCCGCCCAGCTCCAGCGTGATCTTCTTGAGCGTGTCGGCCGCGCTCTTCATGATCCCCTTGCCGGTCGACGTGTCGCCCGTGAACGCGATCTTGTCGATGCCCGGGTGCTCGACCAGAGCCTGGCCCACCGTGCCGCCGCTGCCCGTGATGACATTCAGCACGCCTGCAGGCAGCCCGACTTCACGGCAAATGTCGCCGAAGGCCAGCGCCGTGAGCGGCGTCTGGCTGGCGGGCTTGAGCACCATCGTGTTACCCATCGCCAGCGCCGGCGCGACTTTCCACATCGCGATCAGCAACGGGAAATTCCACGGCACGATTGCCGCGCAGACGCCGAGCGGCTCGCGCAGCGTATAGGTGAAGTAGTTGCCCTTCACCGGGATCGTTTCGCCGTGCACCTTGTCGGCCCAGCCCGCGAAGTACTGCAGGCATTCGGCCGCGGCGGGAATTTCGATCTGCCGCGACTCGAAGATCGGCTTGCCGTTGTGCAGCGTCTCGAGCTTCGCGATCTCGTCGGCGCGCTCCATCAGCCGCTCGCCCAGCTTGTAGACGAAGCGTCCGCGCTCGCGCGCCGAGAGCTTCGACCAGGGCCCGTCGAAGGCCGCCCGCGCCGCCTGCACGGCCGCATCGACATCCTCCTTCGTCGAGGCCGGCACCTGGGCGATCACTTCCTCAGTCGCGGGATTGATGACGTCGATCGTCTTGCCATTCGACGCGGGCCGGAATTCGCCGTTGATAAAGTTTTGCGTGATCACGTTTCGGCCTTAGGCCATAGGCCATAGGCCATAGGCATGAGCCGCTCGGGCCGTGGCCCTCGCGGCTGTTCTCTCACCAACAACCAGCAACCAACAACCAGCAACCTACTCGCCTTTGAACATGGCCTTGCGCTTTTCGAGATTCGCCGCGATGCCTTCCTTCGCATCGGCGCTCTGGAACAGCAGTTGCTGCAGCTCGCGCTCGATCGCGAGGCCCTCGGCGAAGCCGGCTTCGGCGCCCGACTGCACCGCGCGCTTCATGCGGCCGACGGCGCGGCTCGCCTTGTTCGGCGGCGCGAACTGCCTTGCGTAGTCAACGACGGCGTCGGCGAACGTCTTGCCGGCGAGCGTCGTCTCGTCCCACACGTCGGTCACGATGCCAAGCCCGAGCGCCTCGTCCATCGACATCAACCGGCCGGTGGCCATCAGCTCAATCGCGCGCGATTTGCCGACCAGGCGCGCCAGCCGCTGCGTGCCGCCCGTGCCAGGCAGCACGCCAAGGGCGACTTCCGGCAGACCAATCTTGCCGGCGTCCCTCTTTGCGATGCGCAGGTCCGCTGCCATGGCCACCTCGAGGCCGCCGCCGACCGTGTGGCCGTTGAGCGCCGCGATGACGAGCTTCGGCGTCTGTTCGAGCCGGTTGAGCGTCTCGTTGGCATGCAGGCAGAAGTAGTACTTGAACTCCGGATCGGCGTCCTTGAGCATGCCGATGTTCGCACCGGCGCAGAAGAACTTCTCGCCGGCGCCGATGAGCACGATCACATGCACGTCGCGGTTCATCCGCGCATCGAGCACCGCCGCATCGAGCTCACGCATCATCTCGTAGCTGTAGGTATTGGCCGGCGGGTCGTGCAGCGTGAGAACAGCAACGCCGTCGCGCACCTCGACACCAATTTTCAACTTTGAATTTTCAACTTTCAATTCCTACGCCTCAGTCCTGACGTATTCGAAGTTCATCGGCGCGCCTTTGATTCCGCGCGCGGGCGGCGCGATGTAGTTGGCGAACACGCCCGGCTCGTAGATCGACCGGCTCATGATCGACATCAGATATTCCTTGTCGGCCGGCGCCGGCAGCCACTGGTACTTCAGCCGCTCCCAGTCTTCCTTCTTCAGCGGCGTGCCATCCGGATCGAAATGATGTCCGGCGTACTGCCCGATGCCGCGGTTGAACTTCCGGTCGGGCAGCTTCAGCCGGTGCGCGATGCCGTGCCGCTCGAGAATTTTGTTCCAGCGGTTCACGCCCGCCTGGCAATCCCCTTCGTACCAGTCGCGCAGCACCTCGTTCATGGCGTTGCGCATCGGCACTTCGCGCGGCACCACCTGCTCGTTTTCGACGACGTCGAGGGTGTAGGTCGATTCGTTGACGAGGTGGTCTTCCCACTTTGCCTCCTCGGCGCGGCCCTTGAGGCCGTTCGCGAAGTAGGAGGCGGCGTTGGTCGAGATCTCGTTGCCGTGCAGATCGAGGCTGAGCGAGAACCAGAGGTTGATGAACCGCTGGATCATCTCGAGATCGATGCCGCCCACGCGCCGCACGTCGGCCGAAAAGCCCGCGCCCTCTTCTTTCATGAGCTGACAGGTGCGCTCGATGATGCGTCCGATGCCCGTCTCGCCGACGAACATGTGGTGCGCCTCCTCGGTGAGCATGAACCGTGTCGTCCGCGACAGCGGATCCAGCGAGCTTTCCGACAGCGACAGCAGCTGCGACTTGCCGTCACGGTCGGTGAACATCGTGAACATGAAGAAGTCGAGCCAGGTGTCGATGGGCTCGTTGAACGCGTCGAGGATGCGCGGCTTGTCGCGGTTGCCGCTCTGGCGCGCGAGCAGGTCCTCCGCCTCGTCGCGTCCATCGCGGCCGAAGTACGAGTGCAGCAGGTACACCATGGCCCACAGATGGCGGCCTTCTTCGACGTTCACCTGAAACAGATTGCGCAGGTCATAAAGGCTCGGGCAGCGGTGGCCGAGCCAGCGCTGTTGCTCGACCGACGCGGGTTCTGTGTCGCCCTGCGTGACGATCAGCCGGCGCAGCTGATTGCGGAATTCGCCCGGCACCTCCTGCCACACGGGCTGGCCGAAGAAATCGCCGAACCCGATCGTGCGGTCCTTCACCGGATCCGCAAGGAAGATGCCCCAGCGGTAGTCGGGCAGCTTGACGTATTCGAAGTGCGCCCAGCCGGCGGGATCGACGCTGATCGCCGTGCGCACGTACACCTGGTGGTAATCCTGGAACCCCTGCGGCCCCATGTCGCGCCACCACTGGATGTACGCCGGCTGCCAGTGCTCCAGCGCGCGCTGCAGGCGCTTGTTGTCGCCCAGGTTGACGTTGTTCGGAATTTTTTCGGCAGAGATCATGGTTACGTGCGTCCGTAATCGAATTCGGCGCGTTCGTTCGAGCCGTAGGTCGTGAGCGCGCCCTTCGGTCCAACCGCGTTGGGCCGAATGAAAATCCAGTTCTGCCAGGCCGACAGGCGTCCGAAGATCTTCGTTTCCATCGTTTCGGGACCCGCGAACCGCAGGTTCGCTTCCATCCCCGTCAGCGCGTCGGGCGAGAGCGCGGCACGCCCCTCGATTGCGAGCCGCACCTCATCGTCCCAATCGAGCTCGTCTGGCGCAAACGAAATCAGCCCCGCGTCCATGGCGCCCTGAGGGTCGAACGGCCCTTCATGCGACAGCGCGGCGTCAACCTGCGCCGGATCGGCAAGGAAGCGCACCTGCAGCCGCGTGACACCGCTGCTCATCGGCAGCGGCCCTCCATTCATCCCCGAGAGCTGAATAGTGTTCGGCTGATCCGGATCGTCGAGCATGTACTGCCGGTCGGCTGCCAGCGCGAGCTCGAAGAGCGAGCCGGCAAACGCGTTGCCTGGCTCGATCAAAGCAAAGAAGCTGCGCGCCGTGAGATCCACCCGCTTCAGCGTGCGCTTCATGAAGTTGATGATCTCGCGCGCGAGCCAGTTGGACTTGTGCTCGAGGAGGATGCGATCGGCCTCGAGCACTTTCGCCGGATCCCCACTAGCCTTCAGCACGACGACGCCGACTTCGGGCTCGTTCTGCCGCAGCCGCAGCATCGCATCGTCAATCTCGCGGAACACGCGCAGCGGCCAGAACTGATCGCCGGCGGCGAGAATGGCATCGGGCGTGGAGGGCAGGTCGCCTTCGGGCGCGCGCACGGTGAGCGTCGCGACACGGCGGGCGCGATCGATTTCGAGTGAGACCGACGAATATTCAACCCGGTTGATTTTCAGCGGACCCAGCGTGATCCCCTTCGCGCCGGCAGGCCGATCCGACTTCGCGGCGAGCTTCTCCGCGTGCTCTTTCACCGCGGCCTTGAAGCGTGACGTCGGATAGACGGCGTCGACGAAGCCCCAATCAACCGCGCGCTTCCCTTTCACGCCCTCGACCAGGGTGCTGAAGAAATCGGCGAGATCGCGGCGCACTTTGCGCTTGTCGACGAGGCGCGTGAGGCCGCCGGTGCCAGGCAGCACGGCCAGCAGCGGTGTTTCGGGGAGGCTGACGGCCGAGTTGCTGTCGTCGACCAGCACGATTTCGTCGCAGGCCAGCGCGAGCTCGTATCCGCCGCCGGCGCAAATGCCGTTGAGCGCCGCAACGAACTTGATGCCCGAGTTCTCGCTCGCGTCTTCCATGCCCAGGCGGGTCTCGTTGGTGAACTTACAGAAGTTCACCTTCCAGGAATGGCTCGAGCCGCGGAGCATGAAAATGTTTGCGCCCGCGCAGAAAATCCGCTCCTTCAGGCTCGTGATAACCACCGCGCGCACTTCCGGATGCTCGAAGCGCAGCCGTTGAATCGCATCTGCCAACTCGATGTCGACGCCGAGGTCGTACGAATTGAGCTTGAGCTTGTAGTCGGGCGAGAGGCCCGCATCTTCTTTAACGTCCATCGACAGGGTCGCGATGGGACCGTCGAAGGCGAGCTTCCAGTGCTGATAGCGATCCGGATGCGTATCGAAATCGACGACGGGCTGCGCGGAAGTCAGTGAGGCCATACGCGGCCAGCGTATCGGCGCAGGTGCGTATGTGTCAAGGCATTATAGTGCTGCGTCTAGCCGACTCTAGTGTGTTATATTGCGCTTCTATGCCCCCCGCACCAGACATGCTGCTCGAGCGGCTGGGCGGCCGCACGAAGCGGCTGCGGCTGGAGCAGCGCCTCACGCTGCGCGAGCTCGCCGAGCGGTCGGGGGTCTCGCTGCGATTCCTGCTGCAGATCGAAAGCGGCCGCGCCAACGTGTCGGTCCGCAAGCTCGCCGACGTTGCCGTCGCCCTCGGTACATCGCCGGCCGCGCTGATCGCGGACGATGAACCCGCGCGTCCGCTGATTGCGCTGCTCGGCCTGCGTGGCGCGGGCAAGACCACGGTCGGGCGCAAGCTCGCGAAAAAACTGCGGATGCCGTTCGTGGAGCTCGATCGGCGGATCGAGCAGGCCGCGGGGATGGCGCTTGGCGACATCTTCGCAATGCATGGCGAGGATTATTACCGGCGTCTCGAACGTGAAACGCTCTCGCAGCTCGTCCAGCAACAGATTCCAATGGTCGTCGCTGCGGGCGGCGGCATCGTCACCTCCTCCGAGGCGATGCAGATGCTGGAGCGGAACGCCGTGACCGTCTGGCTTCGTGCCGATCCTGAAGATCACTGGAACCGTGTCATCCAGCAGGGGGATCGACGTCCGATGGAGGACCAGCCGCAGGCGATGGACGCGCTGCGCGCGCTTCACGCCGCGCGCGAATCACTCTACGCGCAGGCGGATCTTGTCGTGGATACCAGCGGCCAGGCGCCGGACAGGGTCGTGTCGGCGATCGAACAAAACCTGCAGCCGTTCTCAGTGTTGCCGAAGTAATGAAGCCGGGTTGATGCGCGTTGCGCGTCTGACCGGTACCAGGACGGCAATGTATGCAGCGATGAGGAGGACACAGGCCGCGCCTGCAATAGCCAGCGGATCCCGCGGGCTGATGCCATGGAGCACCGCGGCCATGACTCCCGTACCAAGCAGCGCCACCAGGATGCCTGCGGCAAGGCCAATGATCACCGGACGGAGGGCATCTCTCGTCAAGAGCCGTGTGACGTCCTTACGTGAGGCGCCAAGCGCCATCCGAATCCCGATCTCCGGCACTCGCCGGCTCACGACGAACGCGGTGACCCCGAAGATTCCCGTCACGGCCAATCCGAGCGCCAGTAGTCCCGCCAACTGGCCTAGTGCGGAAAGCGCTTGCACGCGCTGCATCTGAAGCGATAGACCATTGCGCACGAGCCACGGGTTGGGCGCCAGGGTCGGATCGATCGAGAGCAGCGCGGCACGTACGGGAGCGATCACTACTGCGGGATCGATGCGGCTTCTCACGATCAGTGCAGCGACGCGCTGATCCGGGCCGAGTGGTTGATAGATCGTCGGCCGTGTCGAATCTGGCGTCAGGCCGCCGGCAATATCTTCGGCGACACCAATCACCTGCACTCCCGATAGTGCATTGCTCACACGTGTGAGCGTGTGGCCGAGCGGAGAGTCGGATCCCCAGAACTCATACGCGACGCTGCGTGACACGACCGCCACGGGCGCCCCGATCGCGTGTTCGGCCGCCGTATATGACCGGCCTGCGAAAAGAGGAATTCCGGCGGTCCGAAAGTAATCGCCCGACGTGCGATTGAGGTGCACCAGGAAAAGCCCTCGGCGCGCGCGCGAGGTTCGCGTACTGCCGCCAAACGGAGGGTGTTCGACGAGCGCAGCCGCTTCGACGCCGGGCAGACCCTTCACGCGCGCAAGCGCCGTCTCCCAATACTGCGCCGACTGCCCCGCCGCGTACCTCCCGCGCGCGAACCCGGGATTGACGACTGCAAGCCGTTCCACGTCGAAACCGACGTCGCGCTGCATTACGTGACGTTCGGCACGCGTCAGAAGCGCGGCGACCACCAGCAGCATGATGGAAGCGGCGGCCTGCACCGCGACGAAGAAGGAACGAAGGCGACGGAGGCGCGGCTGCGTGCCAGCATGCGCGGTGTCGCTGGCGAGCCAGGCCAACAGGCTGCTTCGGCTGCCGGCGTGCGCGGGCGCAAGGCCGGCGCCGACGCCCGCGATGATCGCCACCAGCACCGCGAACGAATAAACACGTGCGTCCGGTGACACATCCATCGTCTCCGGCACGTGTACGAGACTGAGGATCACGGGCAGCACCCACACGACCGCGAGCAATCCGAGCGCTCCTGCCGTGAGGGACAGCAGCAGGCTTTCCGTCAATAACTGCCGCACGACACGACGCCGGCCCGCGCCGAGCGCGAGACGCATGCCGATCTCGCGTCGTCTGGTCGTGGCCGCCGCAAGCAGCAGGTTCGCAACATTGACGCAGGCCAGCAGCAACACCAGCGCGACGGCTGTCATCACGACCGCAACGAGCATGCGTGTGTCGCCACGGTTGTCGGCCGGCGCAAACTTCGCACCGCTGGTCAGGGGCCTTTTCTCGGGGGCCGGGTCGGCGATCGAGGCGGCCAGAGCCGCGAGCTCCGATTGGGCAGCCTGCGAAGAGACGCCGGCAGCCAGCCGCGCAGTGATCGAGACGGGGGCCGTACTCCCCGCGTGGAATGGCCCGACGGAAGACCAGAGCGTCTGTGCGGATCCAAGCGGTAACCAGAATGCCGCCGACTCGACGACCGGGCCCGTGAACTTCCGGTCGGCTACGCCGACGATCGTGACAGGCCTGCCGAAGAAATACACGACACGGCCGACCACACTTGGCTCGCCGCCAAGCCGGCGCCGCCAGAATCCATGGTTGACGACAGCAACCTCAGGCCCGCCGGGCACGTCGTCACTCTCGGTGAGCGGGCGTCCGAGCGTCACGCGTCCATCGAACGTTGAAAAATAGCCGCCGGAAACGAGATGCACGTCTGTCGACACGCCCTGGTCGTCAGGCGCGGCCGCAACTGGCGCCGATTCTCTGATCAAGGCTTCGACGCGCGACAGCCGGCTGGCCTCGCGCAACCTGACGTACTCGTTGTAAGTCCACTGTGTGGACGCGCCATTGCGATATTCCCGCCAGACTCGGACCGCGCTCGTTGGATCCTCCAAGCCGATTGGGCGAAGTGCCAATGCATTCACAATGCTGAACACCGCCGTTGCAACCGCTATGGCCAGCGCGAGTCCGCCAACGGTGACGGCAACGATTGCCGGCTCCCGCCGGAACAACCTGAAAGCAAATGTCAGGTCTTGCTTCAGCATGTCGGCCGTCATCGGCCGGTGCGGACCAACTTGCAGGAGCCTGCGAGGCCGCCGATACCGCCACAGACTGAGGACATCACGCCAATAGTGAGCCCGAGCGTAAGCCTCTCCGTGTTCCTGAACCCGGACCTCGAAGAGATCCTGCAGATCGCGTTCGATCTCGGCCCTTCGCTCGCCGAGGGGGCGGAGCCGGACCAGCAGCCGTGCGGCGCGCGGCGGAGCGGGCCTCGGCTGCGGCATTTCAGCTTCTTTCCTCGATCCGCTTCCAAATCCGCTCGCGGACGCCGCGCAATTCCCGCAGCATCTGCGTGCCCGCCGGGCTCACGGCAAAAAGCCGTTTGGCTTTCCCTCCGCGCTCCGGCGTAGCCTGCCCAATGCTCGAGTGGACGAGGCCCTTCTGCTCGAGCCTGTCGAGCGCCGCGTACACGGCGCCAAGAGCGACGTCGCGCCCGGTCGTGCGGTGGATGAATCGCTGAACAGGCAGTGCGTACGCAGGCGGCGGCAGGGCCCTCACGCTGAGCAGTGTAAGTTCTTCGAATTCGCCGAGATGGTCGCCGCGCATGACGTCTTCTACCACACCTGATTCTTTTTTGCATGGAAAATGCTTGAGTCGACAGCGCTTTACCACTTGACACCCGTCCTCCGACGATGAGAACGTCGTCGTCGTGAGGTCAGAACGGGGTGGGAAATGCAGCCTTTGCGTATGCCGCCGCGTCTCAAAGCGAGGCTCGGCGTCGATGACAGCGATGACCTCACACTGTTCCTGCACTCGACAGGGGCCTCGTGGAGGGATGAGGTGTTGACACTGGCTTCGGATCGATTCGGACAGGTGCTGGCGGCCGAGATCGGGAAGCTCCGCATCGATCTGCACGACGAAGTTGCCGCAGTCCGCCGGGAACTGACCGAGACGCGGGCCGGCATGCGCGAAGACATGGCGATGCTCAGGGTCGAAGTCCTTCGCTGGTCTTTTCTGTTCTGGCTTGGCCAGATTGCGGCGATCGCGGGCCTGCTGTCGTACCTTCGCTGACTCGAGGCGCATGCGGTAGGCTTTCCGCATGCGTCCAGTCTTCATCACGCTCATCCTCTCCTTCGTGCCGGCGCTCGCGGTCGCGCAGACACTCGAGCTCTCACCGGGCACGACATACGACCCGAAGATTCCAACGATCAAGCAGGTGCTCGGCTACGACCACGGCGAGCGCATCACCACGCCCGAGAATGTCGAGCGGTATCTCCGCGCGCTTGCGGACGCCGCGCCCGACCGCGCGCGGCTGATGCAGTACGCCCGCAGCTGGCAGGCTCGTCCGCTCTGGCTTTTCATCCTCGGCAGCCGCGAGCGGATGGCGAACGTCGAGGCGCTTCGCGACAGCCGGCAGCGGCTCGGTGACCCGCGTCTCTCCGCGGCCGAAGCCGATCGCCTGGTGCGCGAGCAGCCGGTGATCACGGCGCTGCTCCACAGCGTGCACGGGAACGAGAGCTCAGGCGTCGATGCGGCGCTCGCCGAGGCCTATCACCTGCTCGCCGCGGTTGGGGATCCAACGGTCGATCTGATCATGCGCGAGTCGGTCGTGCTCATCGATCCCATGCAGAACCCGGATGGACGCGCGCGGTTCGTTGCGTCCAATACGCATGCGCATGCGATGCGGCCCGACGCGGATCCGGTCGCCGCCGAGCACGATGAGGGCTGGCCGGGCGGCCGCACCAATCACTATCTGTTCGATCTGAATCGCGACTGGTTTCCGCAGAACCATCCCGAGTCGCAGGGGAAGGTCAGGTTCCTGCTGCAGTGGCTGCCGCAGGTCACCGTGGATCTGCACGAGATGGGCGGTGAAAGCCAATACTACTTCCCGCCCGCGGCGGCGCCGAACACCCCGAACACGACACAGGCCCAGCGGGACTGGATGGTGACCTTCGGCAAAGCCAACGCGGCGCGCTTCGACGAGCGTGGCTTCCACTATTTCATCCGCGAGATTTACGACTCGTTCTATCCGGGCTACGGCGCGTCGTGGCCGTTCTTCATCGGATCGCTCGGGAAGACGTTCGAGATGGCCGGCACGCGCGGTCTGTTGTATCGCCGCAGCGACGGCACGCTGCTTACCTATCGCGATGGCGTCGTCCGGCACTTCACCGCGGCGATTCAGACCGCCGCGACCGCCGCCGCCAATCGCGAGCGCCTGCTGCGCGATTTCATCGACTATCGGCGCACGGCGGTTGCCGAAGCCGGAACGACGGAGTATGTGCTGGCGGCCGGCATCGATCCGCTGCGCACCGAGAGGCTCGCCACGCTGCTTGCGCGGAACGGGCTGGAGGTGCGGCGCGTGGAAGCGCCGGTAAAGATTGGTGGACGCGAGATCGGCGCCGGGTCGTTCGTCATCCCACTCGCGCAGCCGATGGGGCGCCTCGTGAAGACGCTGCTCGACCCGCACGTCTCGATGGGCGACGAGTTCATCGCCGAGCAGGATCGCCGGCGCAAGCTGCGCCTGCCCGACCAGATCTACGACATCACGTCGTGGAGCCTGCCGCTGCTCTATGACGTCGACCTGATCGTCAGCGACAAGCCCTCGGGCGCGAAGACGTCTCCGTGGAGAGACGCACAGCCCCTGCGCGACGTCGTCATGCCGCTTCCCGATGCCACGGTCGGCTATCTCATTCCCTGGGGTGTCGGCCTGGCGTCGGCGATGTCCGATCTCTCGCGCGCCGGCGTCACTCTGCGCGTGAGCGGCGCGGCCTTCACGTTGGGTGGACGGCAGTACGGCATCGGCACGGCGATCATCAGAAAGGACGAGAATTCTGAAGAGGCGCTCAAGGGACTGCGGTTCATCGTCTCCATCCAGCACAAACTCGAGCTTATTCCCATCGACACCGCGTGGGTCGACGCCGGCGCGTCGCTGGGCGCCAACAGTGCGCGCATCGTCAAGACCCCGCGCGTTTTGCTCGTGTGGGACACGCCGACGCAAAGTCTGTCAGCGGGATGGGCGCGCTTCTCGCTCGAGCGCCGCTTCAGACAACCGGTCACGATCGTGCGCGGCAATTCGCTGGGCCGCGCGAACCTTGCGAACTACGACGTCATCATTCTGCCCGCCGGAAATTACGGCTCGGTCCTGAACGGCGCCATGCTCGATCGCCTGAGCGAATGGATGCGCACGGGCGGCACGCTGATCACGCTCGGCGAGGCGTCGCGATGGGCCGCAGGCGCGAATCTGCTGGATACATCGACCGAGCTTCGCGACGGACGTCCGGATAGGCCAGCGCCGCAGGGCGCAGCCGGCGCCGACGCGGCGCGCGGCACGCCGCCAGACAAATACGATTACGACGCCGCGATCACGCCGCCGCGCGAGCGGCCAGAGGCCACGAGCGGCGTGATCGCGCGCGTGCTGATGAACATGGAGCACTGGCTGTCATCAGGCACCGACGGCGAAATCCAGGCCATGGTCGAGGGCGATCGCGTCTTCAAGCCGCTCACGCTCAATCGCGGCACGAACGTGGGCGTCTACGCGGAGGAATCAAAGCTGGTGGCCGGCGGACTGGTCTGGCCCGAAGTCCGAAAACAACTGGCGCGCAAGGCATTCCTCATGCGTCGGCCAGGGCCACATCATCGCCTTCGCCGAGGATCCGAACTTCCGCGGCTTCACCGAGCTGACGCAGATGCTGCTGATGAACGCGGTGGTGTTCGGGCCAGTCCGGTAACTCACGCGGCGGCCGGGCCGATCTTCTTCTTGTGCGCAGGCGACTGCGGCTCGTCGTCGCGGGTCGGCATGGCCTTGTCGATTTCGGCGTTGAGCTCGGCGCCGATCAGCAGCGCGAAGCCGGAGATATAGAACCACAGCATCAGCACGATGACGCTGCCGATGGTGCCGTACAGCGCCGTGTAATTCGAAAAGTTCTGAACGTAGATTCTGAAGCCGAACGAGGCCAGCATCCACAACGCCGTGGCGAGCAGCGACCCGGGTGTGATCCAGACCCATCGCGTCTCGGCGTTGGGCGCGAAATGGTACACGAGATCGATTGCGAGCACGACGAGCGCGAGGGCAACCAGCCATTGCGCGACGACCCACACGGCCGCGAAGACCTCGCCGCCGCCCACCATGCGCGCCGCCCAGCGCGCCAGATCGGCGCCGCCCACGACGAACACGAAGGCCAGGACGGTGAACACCGCCAGCGCGATGGTCAGACCCACCGCGAGCAAGCGCATCCGCCACCACGGGCGGAATTCGACGATGTCGTACGCGCGGTTGAGCGCGGAGATGATGGCGGTCATGGCCGTGGAGCTGCTCCAGATGGCGCCGGCGATGGCGAACGTCATCAGTCCGCCGTGGTTCCCCTCGAGCACCTGCCGGATCTGCTCGCGTATCAACTCGAGCGCCCCCGAAGGCAGAAGCGCTTCCATGCGCGCAAGTGCGGGGCCGAGCGCCGACTCGACCGGGAGGTACGCCAGCAGTGAGACGAGAAACAGCAGCGTCGGAAACACCGCAAGGAAAAAGTAAAAGGCCAGCTGCGCGGAGAGGCCGGGGACGCCGTCCTCGAGCGAATCCTTGATGGTGCGCTTCGCCAGCTCGCCCCAGCCGATCGGCGCGCGAAAGTACGCGAACATGCCTGCTCGAATGCAACAGCGAAGCCGTTCGTGCGCAGGCTGACTGTCGAAGAACGCGACGCCGCCGGCGGCATCGTCGCGCAGCCAGTGGCGAGCTATACGTGGACCAGCTCCGAGCCCGGCATCGTCGCCGCGTCAACTATTCGGCGCGAAGCGCGGCGAGCGGACCTGAGCGTGCGGCCCGCCAGGCGGGAATCAGCGTGGCGGCAAGCGCCGCGGCGCCGAGCACGACCGCCGATGCGGCATACGTCACCGGATCCGACGTCGTGACGCCAAACAACAGCGAGGCGCCGAGGCCTGACGCGCTCCACGCCAGCGCGAGCCCGATCCCAAGGCCCGCCAACAGCAGCCAGGCCGCCTCGCGCATCACGAGCTGCAACACGGCGCCGCGGGTAGCGCCGAGCGCGATGCGCACGGCAATCTCGCCCCGCCGCTGTTGCACGGAGTAAGCGATGACGCCATACACGCCGACCACTGCGAGGCCCGCCGCGAGGAGGGCAAAGAATCCACTCAGCCACGCCATCAGGCGCTCGCGCATGATTGAATAGCCGATCTGTTCGTCGAGCTCCTCGAAGTGGAACACGAGCGGCGCACCGTGCCGCTCGAGCGCCGCCTTGACCATCGCGCGCGCGGGCGCGACCGATCCGTTCAGGCGCATGAAGTATCTGATGAACGGCGAGGCGAAGGGCGCCTGCCCCTGGGCGAGATACACGATTGGCAGCGGCTCCTCGCGCAGGCTGCGGTACTTCGTATTGCGCACGACGCCGATGATGTGAAACCGCTCGTCCGGAATGCCTTTCTCTTCCATCCGGAACGTGTTCCCTATCGGCTCTGCCCGCAGCACGTCCGCCACGAACGCCTCGTTGACAACCGCGACGGCCGGCGACGAGATGTTGTCGGCCGGACCAAAATCACGGCCGGCAGCGATCGGCGTGCCTAGCGTCGCGAAGTAGTGCGGCGTCACGCGGTTGAACCAGACGAGCCCTTCCGCCATGGCGTCGCCGACATAGATGCGCTCGCTCCAGGCGCCGACGAGCGGAACGGTGCTGGCGATGGCCGCGGATCGGACCGCCGGCAGCGACCGCAGCGTCGCGAGAATCTGATCGCGGTGGGCGCGGACGGCTTCCTGCGACAGGTTGAGCCGCGTCAGGTCTACGTTGGCCTGAAGCAAGCCTTCACGCGCGAAGCCCGGATCGATCGACGACAGGCTGTGGAGCGTGCGGGCGAACATCAGGCCGCCGGCCAGCATCACGAGCGACAAGGCCAGCTGCGCGACCACCAGGGCGCGGCGCAGCGTCACGCGCGCGCCACCGGCGGCCAGCGACCGCGACGCCGCGCGCATCGCCTGCTCGATCGGCATCCGCGTGCCCCGCAGCGCGGGGGCGAGGCCGAACAGCACCGTCGTGGCGCCCGCGACGGCCGCAGTAAAGGCCACGACCCGCCAGCCGAGCGCCAGGTCGAGGAAGAGCGGACTGGACTCGGTGCTGATCATCGCGACGACGGATTTCGCGAGCAGCGGCGCGATGCCTGCGGCGCCTGCGGCGCCCACCGCGGCCAGCAACAGGCTCTCGACGAGCAGCTGCCGGACGATCCGCCCTCGCGAGGCGCCAAGCGCCAGTCGCACGGCGATCTCGCGATCTCTCGCCCCCACACGTGCCAGCATCAGGTTCGCGAGATTGGCGCAGGCGATCAGAAGGACGACGCCGGCAAGACTGAGCAGCAGCCAGAGCGGCGTGTCGTACTGCTCGCGCAGCGTCGAAAAGCCAGACGCGCCCGGGCGAGCCGTCAGCTGATACGCGTGGTACCGTTGTTTCTGTTCGGGGGCATAACTTGGTGGAATCGTCTCGGCAAACAACGCGCTCGAGATTGCCGCCAGCTGCGCGCTTGCGTGTTCGACGGTGACGCCCGGCTTCAAACGGCCCATCGCGGCGAGGAACCACTGGTTGCGCGCCTGCAACCGTCCGCTGCCGGCATGGACGATCGGCTCCGCGCACAGCGGTACCGCAAGGTCGAACGCGCGGCCAACTTCCACGCCATGGAAGCCGCGAGCCGCGACGCCCACAATGCGAAGCGGCCGGCCGTTGATGGCGATGCGCGAGCCCACCGCGGCGTGGCTGCCGCCGAGCGCGCGCTGCCAGAAGCCGTAGCTCACGACCACGGCCGGATCCGCGCATCCCCGCACATCGTCCGTCTCCGTCAGGAGCCGGCCGGCCGCCGGCGTGACGCCGAGGGTGTCGAAGAACGCGCCGCTCACGAGCAGGCCGTTCTCGGAAAAGCGGGACTCGCCGCCGTCGGACAGATCGAAGGACGAGCGCGTCCAGACGAACATTCCGGAGAAGACCTGCTGCCGATCGCGAATCCGCTCCCAATGAGGATTGGTGAGATCGCTGTGCGGGCCGCCGTGCCCGCCCGGCGGAAAACCCCGGTTCGCGATCTCCACGATCGCGAGATCGAAGGGATGCGCAACGGGCAGCGCGCGCAGGCGTACGGCGTCGAGCAACTGGAAGATCGCCGCATTGGCGCCGATGCCGAGCGCGAGCGAGAGCACGGCCACGAGCGTGAAGCCGGGGGTGCGCCGCAGAATGCGCGCGCCGTACGCGAGATCGCGCGCGGTATTCTCGACGAGACCCACCCGCCGCCGATCGCGGCACTCTTCCTTGACGGCCTCGAGGCCACCGAGTGCACGCAGCGCTTCCGTGCGCGCGGCGGACGGCGTCAGACCTCGGGCGGTGAGCTCATGAATCGCCGCATCGAGGTGATCGCGCAACTCCTCGTCGAGCTCCTCCTCCACGCGCGAGCGTCCAGCCAGCGATCGGAGCCGCAGCAGCGCGACTCGAACAACGCGAGGCAGGTCCATCTCAGGCCTCCTCGAGCTTCACGACCTGCGTGATTGCGTCGGACAATCGCGTCCAGTTCGCGACTTCCCGCCCGAGATAGCGCTTCCCCGTCCGCGTCAGCGAATAGAACTTCGCGCGCCGGTTGTTGGCGCTCTGCTTCCATTCGGCGGTGATCCAGCCTTGCTGCTCGAGTTTGTGAAGCGCGGGATACAGCGACCCATCGCTGACTTGCAGCACGTCGCCGGATACGGCTGTGAGGCGCTGACTGATCGCCCATCCGTTGAGCGGCTCCAGCGCGAGCATCTTCAGGATGAGCAGATCGAGTGTGCCCTGCACGAGATCGGACGGCTTGGACATGCGCGCTCCCTCGGTTAGCGAGAGAAGCTAGCACGCCTCCTCTCGGTAAGCAAGTGGAGACGCCCGGAATTATCTGAGGGTGGCCAGGAAGGCGTCGAGGATGCGGTTGAATTCCGCCGGCCGATCGAGCTGCAGCCAGTGGCTCACCCCGGTCATGCGCTGATGGGCAAGTCCAGGGTGCAACCTGTGAAGGCTGGAAGGAAAATCGTTCAAGGGCGTGATGATGCTCAGAACCGGCCCAGAGTAAGCACGCAGCGCGCGCGAAGCCTCAAAGCGCGCAAGCCGCCGGCATCTTCAGCGCCGTCAGTACCGCGGCGATGTCGTCGGCATAGTCATCCGGCCGATAAGCCGGCGATGCCGGCGCATCCGACTGGCCGTGCCCCCGCAGATCCACCGCCACGACCTGCCGGGTCGAGGCCAAATGGACAAGCTGCGGCTCCCACTGCCTCGTGGTGCCCGCGAGCGACGGAATAAGCACAACCGGCAGCCCGCCCGCGCCGCGCACATCGACGTGCAGTTTGCCGGCCGGTCCCTGGATGAACCGGCTCTCGTCCGACGACGTCATAAACATGCTCGCAACACCTCTATCCGAAGTCGTTTCGAACCGAGTACGGCGCGGAGCTCCTTTCGGGGAGAGTAATGACATAATCCCGGCTGCTCGTGCGCCACACGGGCGCAGAGGAGGATTTGTATGTCCAATCGGGAATTCTTTCTTCAACTGTTGACGGCCGAGCACCAGCGTTTCGTCGGCGTGATCAAGGCGGCGCCGCCAGGACAGCTCGAATACCGCCCGCATCCGCGCTCGCGAACGGCCTTCGAACTCATCGGCCACCTCATCGGTCACGAACAGGATCTCGTCGAGCTCGCCGAGACCGGCGAGATCAATCACCGCATGCTCGTCCCGTTCGACGG
>JBBDWL010000108.1:0-91234 GCA_040902895.1 Vicinamibacterales bacterium
AGCATCAGCAGGAAGATGACGCCCGCTTTCTTCATGGTGTGCGGCCAGTATAGCGTCCCACCTTCGCTCGCTGCGCGAGCTACGGCGGGCGGGCCTGCCCACCATCGCTCGCGGAGCGAGCGAAGGTGGGTGTACGCTTCAGGACGTGCGCGCGCTGGGCGTCGACTTCGGGGCCAGACGAATCGGTCTGGCGCTTTCGGATGCCACCGGCATGCTCGCGTCACCGTGGAAGGCCATCGACGGCGGCGGCGGCCCGCGCGCGGCCGCGGAACGGCTGCGCGCTATCGTGGCGGAGCTGGCCGCGGAAGCCGACGGTCTTGCCGCGGTCGTGGTGGGATTGCCTCGGCGCCTCGACGGATCCGACAACGATCACACGCCGATCGTGCGCGTGTTCGCTGCCGAGCTCGCGCGCCTCTCGGGCCTTCCGGTTATTCTCCAGGACGAGCGGTTGAGCAGCCACGAGGCGGAATCACGGCTCGCCGTACGTGAGCGCGACTGGCGCAGGCGAAAAGCGAAGCTCGATGCGGCGGCCGCGGCGGTGATTCTTCAGGACTATCTGGATCATCGTTAAGACGGAAGACTCGAGACTGAAGACGGAAGACTGAAGACATCGAGGAGACGTGAGCCGAGTCAAGAAGCTGCTGCTGTTCGTGCTGGTCCTGATCCTCGTCGCCGCGGCGTCGACGTTCTATGTGTGGCGCGGCGTCGCGCTGCCGTACCGCGGCTTTCAGGGCGAACAGTTCGTCACGATCAACACCGGCGCAAGCGTGCCGTCGATTGGCCGCGCGCTGGTGGACGCGGGTGTCGTGCGCGACGCGCGCGCATTCCAGATCGCCGCGCGCCTGAAAGGGGCCGAAAAGCGGCTGCAGGCCGGCGAGTACCGCTTCGATCGGGCCGCCACGGCGTTTGACGTCGTCGAGCGCATCGCGCGCGGCGACGTGTTCGTGCGGCCCATCACGTTTCCTGAGGGCCGCACGGCGGCCGAAATGGCGGCGATATATGAAGAGCGCGGATTTGGCGCGGCCGCCGACTTTCTGAAGGCGACGCGCGATCCCGCGCGCGTGCGCGCCTTCGATCCGGACGCCGACAATCTGGAAGGCTATCTGTTTCCGAGCACCTATCGTCTGCCGCGACATACCACCGCCGCCGCACTCGTGCAGCTGATGGTGCTGAGCTTCGAGAAAGCGCTCGATCCGGCGCTGCGATCCGCCGCCGCCGCGCGCGGCATGTCGGTTCGCGAAGCCGTCACGATGGCGTCGCTGGTGGAGGAGGAAGCGCAGAAGCCCGAGGAGCGCCCGCTGATCTCGGCGGTGTACCACAACCGTCTGAGAATCGGGATGGGGCTGCAGTGCGATGCGACCGTCATCTACGCGCTGCAGCGCGCCGGACGCTGGAACGGCAACATCACGAAAGCCGATCTCTCGATGGACTCGCCGTACAACACCTATACGCATCGCGGCCTGCCACCCGGCCCGATTGCCAATCCGGGCCGCGCCTCACTGCAGGCGGCCATCACGCCGGCCGACGTGCCGTATCTCTATTACGTGAGCCGCAACGACGGCTCGCACGCCTTCGCATCGACGCTCGACGAGCACAACCGGAACGTGCAGCAGTATCAGGTGCAGTACTTCAGAGACAGGCGTAATTAAGAATTGGTAAGTTGAGAATTAAGAATTACTGTCCACTGGCTGCTAACCAGCAGCTGGATGGCAAACTTCATTTCATTCCCCACTTCAACTTCTGTTGCAGCACGTCGTAATAGCTGCGGCCTGAGGCGCGAATGAGATTCAGGCGCCGTGCCGCGCGCCGGATGACGATGTCCTCACCCCGTTCGAGCGCGCGGCCGAACTGTCCGTCGAACGTGGCGTACACCTCGGTCTTCACGTTTTCGAACAGTGGCGTAATCCGCAGTTCGGCCGATCCTGACAGCACGACCGGCCGGTTCGTGAGCGTGTGCGGTGCGATAGGCGTCATGACGAACGCATCGACCGAAGGCTCGACGATCGGGCCGCCGGCCGACAGATTGTAGGCCGTCGATCCCGTCGGCGTGGCGAGAATCAGGCCGTCGGCTTTCACGCGCGTCACGAATCCTCCGTCGATTCGCACTTCGAGATCGATCATCCGCGACAGCGAGCCGCGCGTGATGACGACGTCATTGAGCACGAGCCGATCGAGGGAGGCGGCGCCGCCGCCGGCGTCGGTGATCTCGGCCCGCAGCATCATCCGCCCCTCGATCGTCGCGCTGCCGTCGAGCACCGCCGACATCGCGTCGTACAACTCGCCAAGCGTGACCTCGGTCAGAAATCCCAGACTTCCGAAGTTGACGCCGACGATAGGGACGTCGACGCCGGCGGCCGCGATGCGATCGGCGGCCGCCAGCAGCGTGCCGTCGCCGCCCAGCGTGATGACGACATCGACCTGCTTCGGAAGATCGTCGGCCGATACGGATTCGCGTCCCTCGATGCCGGCCATGGCCGCCGTTTCGCGTTCGAAGACGGGCGTGACGTCGCGCGCTTCGAGCCACGAGGCGAGCTCGAGCAGCGTCGGACGCGCCGCGGCAAGCTGGCGGCGCGACACGAGGCCCGCGCGGCGGATAGGGGATTCCGTCATTTCAGATGTTTGTCGAAGAACCTGAACATGTCGCGCGCGGCAATCCTGATAGCGTCGCTGTGGCCGCCGCCGCGGATCTCGCGGTATGTATACGTCATCTTCAGGGCCTTCATTTTCTCGACCCAGCGCCGTGTCTGTTCGACCGGGACGGCCCGGTCGGCGTCGCCGTGAATCAGCATCATCGGCATCGTGGTGGCCTGCTCCAGTTCGTCGGGGCCGTGCAGGTTCGATCTGATGGCCGGCGCCGACGCGGCCACCGCCGCCCAGATGTCCTTGTGTTTGATGCCGAGGAACAGCGCGCCCGCGCCGCCCATCGACTGCCCGGCCAGGTAGATCCGCCGATCGTCGATAGTGAATTCCTTCCGCATGAGCGCGAGGACGTTCATCACGTCCTTTTCGCTCAGCTCGCCGACGTTTGGAGGAGATTTACGGCCCGACGTCGGTCCATTGGCGCCGTACCATCCCCGAACGTCGTAGCCCATGGGCGCGGCCACGATATATCCGGCATCCTGAGCGGCGTCCGAGAGCAGGCGCAGCCACGTGGCCGGGGGCACCCCGAGACCGTGCAGGGCGATGACGAGAGGACTCGGTTTCTGTGGATCTACTTTCGAAGAAACGAAGACGGCGTACTCGATCGTTTCGTTGGTATCCGGGAAGAGATAGGAACGCTGCTGGATGCGGCCGGCCGTCTCGCTCGCGAAGGGACCGCCGCGGCGCACGCCTCGCGGCGCGGCGCTTCGCCCTTGTCCGCCCCCTCGCTGCGGCCGGATCACGGCGCCGCGCTGGTCACTCGCGAGTGGAGCGTTCGGCCCGGTCATGGCCCACGCGGCCAGACCGATGGTCGTGCCCACCATGGCTCGGACGAGCCGCCGTCTCATCACGTAGCAACTATAGCGGCTTCAGCCACAGCAGGAATTCCTGGTTCCCTTCGGTCCCCGTGATGGGTGATGGTGTCAGCCCGCGCCGTTTCAGCCCCGACGCCTGCGCAGCGGCCGTCACCTCGTCGATCACGCGCTCGTGCACGGCGCGGTCGCGGACGATGCCGCCTGACGCGACATCGCCGCGTCCGGCCTCGAATTGCGGCTTGACCAGGGCGATGACATCGCCCTTCGACTCGCCGCCTGGCGGCTCGCTCAGGGCAAGCAATGCCGGTACGACCGGCAGAATGTAGCGCAGCGAGATGAATGAGACGTCGATCGTCACCAGGCCGAACCGCCGGTGCGCCTCCGGAAGCAGATCTGGCGTGAGCGACCGCGCGTTGACGTGTTCGATCACCGTGACGCGCGCGTCGCTGCGCAGCTTCCAGTCGAGTTGATTGTGCCCGACATCGAGCGCCACGACATGGCGCGCGCCGCGCTGCAGCATCACGTCGGTGAATCCACCGGTCGATGCACCGATGTCGAGCGCGTCGCGTCCTGCCGGATCGATGCCGAAGGCGTCGAGCGCGTGCGCCAGCTTGACGCCGCCGCGGCCCACATAGGGATGCTCAGGCGCGTCGAGTTCGATCACCGCATCATCAGCGACGCGACTCCCGGCTTTCGACTGCACCTGTCCGCCGACGCGAATCTTTCCCGCCAGGATCAGCGCGCGGCCGCGCTCGCGCGACGGCACCAGACCGCGCGCGACGAGCAGCTGATCCAGACGCTGTTTCACGATTTGCGATCGATGATCAGGCGGGCGATGCCGGCGAGGCCACCGGTCAGTCGCGCCGCGGCAAGGGCCGCTGCCGCGCGATCGATGCACGCCTGTGCGAGACGCCGCGACTCGTCCGCGCCAAACAGCGCGGGATAGGTCGGCTTGCCGCCGGCGGCGTCCTTGCCCGCCGTCTTTCCAAGCACCGCCTCGGTGCCTTCCACGTCGAGCAGATCGTCAACGATCTGAAACGCGAGCCCGATTTCGAGGCCGTACTGTTCCAGCGCCATCACCTGCTCGCGCTCCGCGCCGGCCGTAATGCCGCCGGCCACGCACGCGGCCTGCATCAGCGCGCCTGTTTTGCGAAGATGCATGTCACGGAGCGCCTGGGCGTCGAGCGTGCGCGGTTCGGTGACGGTTGCCGGCGTCTTGCCGGCCGCGTGCAGATCGACGGCCTGGCCGCCAACCATGCCAGACGGTCCCGCGGCGCGGGCAACGACCAGCAGCGCCTCGAGCTTTCGCCCCTCGCTCGCGTGCGGCCCTTCGGGCGCGACGCGCGACTCGCGCTCGGCGAGGATCGCGAAGGCTTCCGTCAGCAGGCCGTCGCCCGCCAGAATCGCGAGGCCGTCGCCGAACACGACGTGCGACGTCGGCCGTCCGCGCCGCAGCGTGTCGTCGTCCATCGCCGGCAAATCGTCGTGAATCAGCGAATAGGTATGAATGAGCTCGAGCGCCACGGCCACGGGGAGCGCGAGCACGCGCGCCAGGGATCGGGATTCACCGCGCGCGTCGGCAATCGCATCGGCCGCGGCGAGCGCCAGCGCGGGCCGCAGACGCTTGCCGCCCGCGAGCAGGCTGTAGCGCATCGCATCGACCAGCAGCGTCGGCGCCGCGCCTGCGGCGGGCAGGGCGCGCGTCAGCGCCGTGTCGATGACGCCGCGAAGCTCGTCGAGATAGGAAGCCGCGGAGCCGGAAGGCTCGGCCCTGGCGTTGCTCACCGCTCGGTGTCGGGCACGAGGCCGGCCGGCGCGGGCTTCAGGTCACCGCGGTCGGTGAGGATCTCGATGCGCCGCTCGGCTTCTTCGAGCTTGGTGTGGCAGTAGCGTGAGAGCGCGACGCCCCGCTCATACAGCTCGAGCGATTTTTCGAGCGACAGGTCCCCCTCTTCCATCGTCTTCACGATGGCGGCGAGCTCCGCGGCCGCGCTTTCGAAATCTTTGATCGTGTCCGCCATGGTCTTAACCCCGGTTAACTTTCCGACGTGCGATCGACGACGCATCCGATCTCGCCCTTCGCGAGGGTGACTCGCACCCGATCGCCCGGCGCGACCGCCGTCGACTCTCGCACAAGGCACGTGCGCTCGTCATCCCAGCACAGCGCGTAGCCGCGAGCCAAGACGCCCAGCGGACTCAGGTTTTCGAGACGGCCGGCGAGCGCACGAAATCCTGCGTCATGCCGGTGGCGAGTCCGCTCCGCGGCCGCGAGCAGCCGTTCGGTTGCCGACGACACCGCCATGAGCAGCGCCTGCATGCGGCGGCCCGGTGCGAGCGCATCGAGCCGCTGGCGCAGCGCGTGTTGTTGACGATCGCGACGCTGCAGTGACGCGCGAGCCGTTCGCGCCAGCGTGTGCGTGAGCTCCGACACATGGCGGGAGCGCATCGCGAGACGAGCCGGAAAGCTCGCGAGGCCGCGCGCGCTGGTCAGGCGGTGCACCGACGCGCGCCGGCGATCGAGTGCCGCGCGCGCGACATCCCGCAGCCGATCGGCGTGACGATCGATCCTCGAGCAGAGCTCTTCGCGACGCGAGACGACCATTTCGGCGGCGGCCGACGGCGTGGGCGCGCGCAGGTCCGCCACGAAGTCGGCGATCGTGAAGTCGACTTCATGCCCCACCGCCGAAATCACAGGCACCGGACAGGCGGCGATGGCCCGCGCCAACCGCTCGTCATTGAACGCCCAGAGATCCTCGATCGAGCCGCCGCCACGTCCGACAATCACGACGTCGACGCCGGGTACCTTGCCGATCATCTGCATGGACCGCACGAGATCCGCCGCGGCCTCGTCGCCCTGCACGCGCGACGGGCGAATCACGATGTGCGCATGTGGATAACGGCGCGCGAGCACCTTCAGAATGTCGCGCACGGCCGCGCCGTCGAGCGACGTCACCACGCCGATCTTGCGCGGCAGCGACGGCAGCGGGCGCTTGCGTACGGCGTCGAAAAGCCCTTCGGCCTGCAGGCGCTTCTTCACCTGCTCGAACGCGAGCTGCAGCGCGCCAAGACCGCGCGGCTCCATCTGATCGCAGACCAGCTGATACTCGCCTTTAGGCTCGTAAACCGACACCCGGCCGCGCGCCACGACGTGCAGCCCGTCTTCGGGCTTGAACTTCAGCTGCCGGACAACGGATCGGAACATCACCGCGCGAATCTGCGCGCCGGCGTCCTTGAGCGTGAAATAGAGATGGCCGGTGTTCCACAACCGGCTGTTCGACACTTCGCCTTCGACGACACGCTCGCCGATCTCGCCCTCGAGCACCGATCGAATCTCGGCGCTCAGCTCCGACACCGTGATGGATTTCTTCGGCGATGCCGATGGGCGCTCCCGTACGACCGATTCCGCGCGCGGCATCGTGTCGCGCCGAGGGACGTCGAGCTCGGGCTCGATCGCCGCGGTGTCGGGCTCATCGAAGAAGGGGAAAAGATCGCTCACGATCGTCACCCGCGGGTGGTCGACGCGGTTTCCGCGAGCGCCTCGAGCTCGGCGGCCGACATGTTCACACGCTCGATCGCACTCGCCCGGCCGGTCGCCGCATCGCATGTGATCACCACGCCGTTGAGGCGGGGATTTTCGGTCGCCGTCTCGAAGCGCTGCGGCATGCCGGTGAGAAAGCGGCCGAGCGCGGCGCTGCGTTCCACGCCGATGACCGAATCGTGAGGACCGGTAAAGCCGACGTCGGTGATGTACGCGGTCCCGCGCGGCAGCACACGCTCGTCCGCCGTCTGCACGTGGGTGTGCGTGCCCACGATGGCGGTGACGCGGCCGTCGAGATGCCAGCCCATGGAGATCTTCTCGGAGGTCGCCTCGGCGTGGAAGTCGACGAACACCACGGCGGCCTCACGCGTGACCGCTTCGATCTCCTGCAGCACGACGGCGAATGGATCGTCGAGCGCGGTCATGAACACGCGGCCCATGATATTGACGACGCCGACGCTCACGCCCGAGGCGCTGCGTACGACGACCGAACCCTTGCCCGGCGCGCCGGCCGGAAAGTTGGCGGGCCGGATCAGCCGCGGCTCGGTGGCGAAGTAGGGATAAATCTCCTTCTTGTCCCACACGTGATTGCCGGTCGTCATGGCCGCGATGCCGTGGCCGGCGAGATCGTCGGCGAGATCGGGCGTGATGCCGAAGCCGGCCGCGGCGTTTTCGACGTTGGCGATGACGAGATCGGCGCCGTGATGCGCGACGAGCGCCGCAAGTCCGCGGCGGATCAGATCGCGTCCGGGCCGTCCGCAGATGTCGCCGATGAAGAGCAGCTTCATGGAACGCGCGTGACCTTGACGGAGATGTTGCGCCCGCGTCGATCGTGAATGCGCGGCACGATGATGCGCAGGCGGCCGCCCGAGAGCTCGGCGCGCGCCTGCGACGCATCGACAGGTGTCAGCAGCCGCACCGCGCGTGCGAAGCGCCCGAAATTGCGCTCCGCGACGTGAAAGCGCGCGTCGGCGGCCGCGCAGCCGCCGGCCGCTTTTTCGCCGGCAACGATCACGGCGTTCTCGCGCACCACCACCCGCAAATCGTCAGGCCCGACGCCGGGAACGTCGAGCGCAATCTCGATGACGTCGCCCGTTTCGTACACATCGATAGGCGGCCGGCACTCGCCAATACTGGCGCCCGGGCCGTGGCTTCGGTCAAGGTCGCGGAGGAGCCGGCGCACCGCGTCGGCAAGGTCGGCAGTCTCGGCGCGGGCGTACATATCGGTCACGATCTCTCCCATCTTACAAGGGGAATGGCCTCAGCGGCAGAGGCAGACCGTGAGGGGCCGAAGCTTCGTCAGATCGAAGTGAAGTAAAGTCTCAGGATGGCCGATCACGAAACGCTGACATCCGAGACTGATTCCGGGCAGGAGGCGCCGCTCGAGCGCTCCGAGTTCATCGAGAGCCGGTTCCTGTTCGTCGACGTCGCGGCGCAGCGCGCCAAGCAGCTTCGCCGCGGCGCGCGCCCGCGGCTCGGCACGCCGGAGGTCGAGACCAGCCAGGGCTGGCGTCCCGATCAGCCGCACAAGCTCGAGCGCATCGCGATGGAGGAAGTGAAGCAGCGGCTCGTTCTCTACACGCTGCCCAACCCGCCGTCCACGCGCGTGCAGAACGCCGGCTGATCGGTCGTGACCTTCCGCCTCGTGCTGGCCGCGCATCTCGCATGCGCTTTCGGGGCGGCGGCGCTCTTCTGGATTCCGATTGTCGCTGACAAAGGCGGCCCGCTCCACATCAGAGCGGGCCGTTTTTATACCCGGCTGATTTATCTCACCGCCCTGACCGGCGCTCCGCTCGCGGTGCTGCTCTTCGCGCAGGCATCGGAGCCGGCGGCGCGCCGCACGGCCTGTTTTCTCGGCTACCTGATGACCATCCTCGTCATGCCTGTGTTCCACGGCGTGCGCGTCGCGCGCGCGGCGCGGACCGGCGCCGCAGTCGCATCGCCCCTGCATACGGGCCTCTCATGGCTGGCGATTCTCGCGGGACTTGCATTAGCGGCGCTGGCGATCCGCTGGCAGGAGTGGCCCTATCTGCTGCTCAGTCCCGTAGGCCCGGTCATGGGCGTGCGGGCGCTGCTGTATGCGCGGCAGAAATTTTCTGCCTGGCGCGAAGAGCACGTCGTCGCCATGCTCACGTCAGGGATTGCCGTGCACACGGCGATGCTGGTGTTTGGGTCAACACGCACGCTCGGCCTCACGCTCACGGGCATGACGGTGTACGTGCCGTGGCTGCTGCCGACGATCGTGGGACTGCCGCTCATCCTCTGGCGAGTCAGGCGCGAGCGTGCGGCTTCGGCGTCTCGCTAGAAACCGGCCGGCGCGTCCTGCCACCACGCCGTCGCGCGTTCGTAGCTCTCGGCCGCGGCGAGCACGCCGGCCTCATCCCACGGTTTTCCTATCAGCTGCAGACCGATCGGCAGACGTGGCGGCGCGGCCGTAAATCCGCACGGCACGCTGATCCCGGGCAGGCCCGCGAGACTTGCCCCGACCGTGAACACGTCGGCGAGATACATCTCCAGCGGATCGGCGATGCGCGCACCGAGCTCGAACGCGGGCGTGGGGCTCGTCGGCATGGCGATGATGTCGGCCGACGCGAAGGCGCGGTCGAACTCGCGGCGAATCAGCGCGCGCACTTTGAGCGCCTGCAGATAGTACGCGTCGTAATAGCCCGCGCTGAGCGCATAGGTGCCGAGCATGATCCGGCGTTTCACTTCCTGGCCGAACCCTTCCGTGCGCGTCCGCGCGTACATCGTGTCGAGCGCGCCTGTGTCGGCCGGCTGAGGGCCGGCACGGCGGCCGAACCGCACGCCGTCATACCGGGCAAGATTGCTGCTCGCCTCGGCGGTGGCAATCAGGTAATACGTCGCGATCGCCGCGGAGGGCGAGGGCAGCTCGCTATCAACGATCACCGCCCCGGCCTTGCGCAATGGCTCGAGTGCCGCCTCGAATGCCGCACTCACATCGTCGTGCACGCCTTCGCGAAGATGCGCGCGGGGAACGCCAATACGGGTTCCGCGCGGCATGGTCGTGTCAGGTGTCCACGCGATCGGCGGCGCGCCCGCCGACGTCGCATCGCGCGGATCGCGGCCGCTGATCGCCTGCAGCAGCGCCGCCG
Organism: Vicinamibacterales bacterium; assembly: GCA_040902895.1. Taxonomy (GTDB): domain Bacteria; phylum Acidobacteriota; class Vicinamibacteria; order Vicinamibacterales; family SCN-69-37; genus JALYRV01. The sequence goes on from JBBDWL010000108.1 coordinate 10,107, forward strand.
CATCGCGCACGCGACGCGCGAACGGCCCAATCTGATCCAACGACGAGGCGAAGGCGAACAGGCCGAAGCGCGACACGCGGCCGTAGGTCGGTTTCATGCCGACGACGCCGCACAGCGCGGCCGGCTGGCGAATCGATCCTCCGGTGTCTGAGCCAAGCGCCAGCGGCGCGAACCGCGCCGCGACGGCCGCGGCCGATCCGCCGCTCGATCCGCCAGGCGTGCGATCGAGCGCCCACGGGTTGTGGGCCGGCCCGAACGCCGAATGGTCGGTGGACGAGCCCATGGCGAACTCGTCGAGGGTGGTCTTGCCGATGACGACCGCGCCCGCGGCCTCGAGCTGTTCGACGACGTGCGCGTCGTAGGGCGGCGCAAACGATTCGAGCACGCGCGAGCCCGCGGTGGTCACGTGGCCGCGCGTCGCGATGTTGTCTTTCAGGGCGACAGGAAGTCCCGCCAGCGCGGCGCCCCGGAACCGCGAGGGATCGCGATCGATCGCCTCGGCGCGCGCGATCGCGCGATCTTCCATGAGCGACTGGAAGGCATGCACCCTCCCGTCGTGCGCCTGGATGCTGGTGAAGAGCGCCCGGCACACGGCGGCGGCCGAGGCCTCGCCGGCGAGAATGCGATCGCGCAGCGCGATCGCGGATTCGGCGGCGCTCATGATCCGAGCACGCGCGGCACGCGGAACAGGCCGGCCGCGGTATCCGCGTCGGGCGCATTCGCAAACGTGTCGGCCGGCGCCAGCGAGGGCAGGGGAGCGTCGGCGCGCAGCGGCGGCGGCCCTGCCATGGTGGCGGCCGGCTCTGTTCCGGTGGTGTCGACGCGCGCGATGACGTCGAAGTACCCGAGGATCGACTCGAGCTCGCGCGCGGCGCGATCGAGCTCGTGATCAGCCATGTCGAGTTTGGCCAGCGCCGCGATGCGGGCCGCCTCGTCGCGCGTGATCCGTGGAGGCATGCGCTGAATTGTAGATTGTAAATGGCTTGACCCTTAGCATCTGCGCCTGGAGGGCCGTATGAGGCCGCGCAGCACGCGCAGATTTTCGCGGTCGAACGCGTCCGACTCGGGGGCGTCCTGCTGCTTCGGCGTTTCAATCACCATCCCCATGTGCGCGACGCGCGGATCGTTCACGAGCCGGCGGAAGGCGATCGTGCCGACCTCGCCCTGTCCGATGTGGGCGTGCCGGTCGACGCGGCTGCCAAGCGGTTTTTTCGAGTCATTGAGATGCATGATCTTCAGCCGGTCGAAACCGACGAGCGTCTCGAACGCATCGAACGTCTTGCGATAGCCCGACGGCGAGCGCCAGTCGTACCCGGCGGCCAGCAGGTGACAGGTATCGAGGCAGACGCCGACACGCGGTGTGCCGTCGAGCAGCTCGATCAAGGTCCGCAGATGTTCGAACCGCCAGCCGAGGCTCGATCCCTGTCCGGCCGTATGTTCGAACAGCAGTTTCACCCGCTGGCGCCGGCGCGGCTTCAGCACGTTCGCCGCCGCCTCGGCCACCAGCCGCAGTCCATCCTCTTCGGTGCCGCCGACCGAGGCGCCAGGATGCAGCACGAGTCCATCGAGCCCGAGACGCTCGGCCCGATCGAGCTCTTCGCCGAGTCCGCCAATCGATCGCGCGCGCAGCGCCGGCTCCGGGGAACCCAGGTTGATCAGATAGCTTGCGTGGGCGACGCGCGGGGAGAGCTGCGCGTCATCGGCTTTGCGGCGAAACGCGCGCACTTCGTCGTCGGGCAGCTCGCGCGCCCGCCACTGGCCGGTCGATTTGGTGAAAATCTGAAGCGCGTCGCAGCCTGTGGCCACGGCGCGATCCACGGCCCTGGGAATGCCGCCTGCAATAGAGAGATGTGCGCCAAAGCGAGGCACGCCCTTATTATTCGTTAATGCGCATTGCGGCTTCGACCGTCACCGGTCTCCTCGTCCTGATTCTCACGGCGGTGTCTCCGTCCGCCTGGGGGTTCGACATTCACCGCTTCATCACGAACGCCGCGATGGACGAAGTGCCGCAGGCGATCCGGCCGTACTTCCAGAAGCACCGGGCCTTCATCAGCGAGCATTCGATCGATCCGGATCTGATGCGCACGTACGGCGTCGAGACCGAGGATCCAAACCACTTCCTCGACATGGACGCCGTCGCGCCCGATCCCTTCACCGGCATTCCGCGCGACGAGGCGGCGTACATCAAAAAGATCGGTCCCGAGAAAGCGCGCCAGTACGGCCGCATTCCCTGGCGGGTCGAAGAGGTCTACAATCGGCTCGTCAGCGAGCTACGACCGTCGCAGGGACAAAGGATTTCGACCGGCACGGTGAACGCACTGATCGCCATCCTCGCGCACTATGTGGAAGACGCGCACGTTCCCTTTCACGCCGTGATCAACTACGACGGCCAGGCCACCAACCAGCGAGGCATCCACGGCCGCTTCGAAACCGAGCTGTTCCTGCGGTTCAAGGACCGCATGACGCTGAAGCCCGTGGTGCCCGCGCCGGTCACGAACCCGCGCGATTTCATTTTCGAGAAGCTGATTGAAGGCACGCGCCTGGTGCCTGGCATCCTCGCCGCCGACAAAGCCGCGACCGAAGGCCGCGAGTTCTATGACGATGCGTACTTCGAGAAGTTTTTCGCGGGCGCGAAGCCGATCGTCGAGCGGCGCATCAGCGAAGCCATCGGCGGAGTCGCGGCGGTGATCGCCGGCGCATGGGAGAGAGCAGGCAAGCCGGTGCTGCCGGTCGACGACACCCGGCCGCCTGCGCGCATCAGGCGCTAGTGCGGGCGACGTTTCTTTCCCAACCAGCGATCGAGCGGGGTGAGCGCGATCATGGCTATCAGCACGATTCCCGTGCTCGCCACGGCAAGTCTGATGTGACCGGCACCGGCGGCGACACCAATCGCGGCGTTGACCCAGATCATCGCGGCGGTCGTCAGGCCCTGCACCGTCGCCCCATGATGCAGAATCGCGCCGGCGCCGAGAAAGCCGACCCCCGTCACGACCTGCGCCGCGATGCGACCGGGATCCCCCGTGCCGCTGCCTACCTGAAGTGAGACGGCGGTGAACAGCGCGGCGCCCAGCGCGATCAGCGTGTTGGTGCGCAGCCCAGCTTCCTTCCCTCGCCACTCACGTTCGAGGCCGAGCGCGGCCCCTAGACACGCCGCAATCAGGACCCGCGCGGCAAGAAAGACGACGTCCGGTTCCGGGACGGTCAGCTCGGCTGTCATGGCATTTCGCTTGCACTGACCCCAGCAGGAGGCATTTCAATGCTCTGGACCATCATTTTCGTGCTGCTCGTCCTCTGGCTGCTCGGTTTCGCGCTCGACGTGGCCGGCGGGCTCATTCACATCCTGCTCGTCGTCGCGCTCGTGATTATCGTGATGCGCCTGCTGACCGGCCGGAAAGTCGTCTAGCGGCGCTCGGTCGCTGTATCGTAGCTCGATGGACGTCTATCTCGTGCCGGTCGGGCACGGCCGGCACGAGTTGTACTGCGAGGTGCACGACGAGCCTGTGCCCGCGGACGAGCCTGTGGGCGCGATCGACGAGGGCGAGGCCGATCGAACGACCTTCATGGCGCGCATGAGGGCGAGGTTCGTGACGCCGCTGGTGCGGCGGGTGCATACGGCGATTGCCGAGGCCGAGCGCGAGTGGCGCGAGCGCCAGGCCGGGCGGCTCGAAGAGCCGCAGGGCCGCTGGGGCCGGGCGACAGCGCGCATGCGTGCATGGATCGCCGAAAAGGTGGCCGAGCAGCGGCTGCTCTGGCACCTGCGCAAGCAGGACGCCTGCACGTTGTTTCACCCTGACGACACGACGTCAGACGATGCCGTGGCGCTGATGCGCGCGGCGCTGCAGCGCGATTTCGAGCGTCACCGGCGCTGGTTCGCGCTGCACGTCCTGTTCTTCATTCTCTCGGGCATCACGTTTTTCGTGCCCGGACCGAATCTGCTCGCCTACTACTTCTTCTTTCGCCTCGCGGGTCACTTTCTGTCGATGCGCGGCGCGCGCCACGGACTCGATTGCGTCACGTGGACGCCTCGTCCCTGCCGCGAGCTCGCCGACCTGCGCGCGATTGCGTCGCTGCCGGCGCCCGATCGCGCCGCGCGCGTGCGGCCGATTGCCGAAGCCCTGCGTCTCGAGCACTTCGCCACATTCTTCAATCGCGTCGCCGCCGTTTGAGCGATACTTTCTGCTGTCTTGACACTGCAGGAACTTGCGGCCCAACTGGGCTGCCGTCTCGACGGCGGCAGCGATCGCGACGGCCGCACCATCATCACCGGCCTTGCCGGCCTCGATGACGCCGGTTCCTCTCACGTCACGTTCCTCGCGAACCCGGCGTACGCGCCGCGCGTGGCGTCTACGCGCGCCGCCGCGATCATTGCGGGCGACACGCTGACCTCCGCGCCCTGCCCGATCCTGCGCGCCGCCAATCCGTATCTGACATTCGCCCGCGCCGTGGCGCTGTTCGCGCCTCAGGATCCCGCGCCACAGGGCGTGCACGAGACGGCCATCGTGGCCTCCGACGCCGTGCTGGGCGACGGTGTGTCTGTCGGGCCATTCACGATCATCGCGAGCGGCGCATCGATTGGCGCCCGCACGCGGATCGGATCGCATGTCACCATCGGCCGCGGCGCCGTGCTCGGCGACGACTGCCGCATCGGTTCGCACGCCTCGGTGCGGGCGCGCGTCTCGCTCGGCCACCGCGTCGTGATGCAGGAGTTTGCCATTGCCGGCAGTGAAGGCTTCGGCTACGCGCGGCGCGACGACGGCACGCACGAGCACATTGCGCAGACCGGCGCGGTCGTCATCGAAGACGACGTCGAGATTGGCGCGCTGACCGCGATCGATCGTCCAGCGGTGGGTGAGACGCGCATTGCCGCGGGCACGAAGATCGACAACCTCGTGCAGATCGCGCACGGCGTGCGCGTCGGGCGCAACGTGCTGCTGGCCGCGCAAGTTGGCATCGCCGGATCGACGACGATCGAAGACAACGTCGCGCTGGGCGGACAGGTCGGCGTGACGGGACATGTGACGGTCGGGAAAGGCGTGCAGGCCGCGGCGAAGACGGGCGTCACCGGCGATATCAAAGCCGGCACGGTGATCGCCGGCTATCCGTCGGATGAGATTCAGTCGTGGCGCAAGAGTCACGCGGCGCTGCGCCGCATGCCTCAGCTGCGCGAGCGCATTCGCCAGCTCGAGGAGAAGGTCGAAGAACTGATCAAGGCCCTAGGCCATAGGCCCTAGGCCCTGGGCACGCTCGGCTTTCTTGAGATAGCCGGCGTGCCGTTGGGCGCGACGGCTGAGGCCTAAGGCCCAGGGCCCAAGGCCTATGGCCTGTTTCCCGCCGTCTATAATCGAATGATGATGTGTTTCAGACGAGCGGCCGTGTGTGCTGCGGCCGTGCTCGCCGCTGTGTCGGCTACGGCCGCCGGCCCGCAGACTTCCGCGCAGACGCCGGCACCCGTGCCGGCCGAGCGCATCACGCGACCCCCGAAGCTCGCCTACACCACCGCGACGCTTCCCAACGGTCTTCGCGTCATCCTGCACGAGGATCACTCCACGCCCATCGTGCATCTCGAGCTCTGGTATCACGTGGGCTCGAAAGACGAGCGGCCGGGCCGCACGGGCTTTGCGCATCTGTTCGAGCACATGATGTTCAAGGGCTCGAAGAACGTCGAGCCCGATGCGCATCCTTCGTGGCTCACGAGCATCGGCGGCCAGGCCAACGCGACGACGGACGAAGACACGACGATTTTCTGGGAGACGGTGCCGGCGCAGTACCTGCCGCTCGTGCTGTGGCTCGAGGCGGATCGCATGGCGTCGCTGCGCGTCGACGAGACGATCTTCAGGAACGAGCGCGAGGTCGTGAAAGAAGAGCGGCGGATGCGCGTCGACAATCCGCCGTTCGGCCGTCTCTTGGAGATCATCTACGAGCAGATCTTCACGACGCATCCCTATCGCTTCCAGACGATCGGCAGCATGAAGGATCTCGAGGCGGCCTCCATTGACGACGTGCGCGATTTCTATCGGACGTATTACGTGCCGAACAACGCGACGCTCGTGCTTGCCGGCGACTTCGATTCGGCCGAGGCGATGGCGCTCGTCACGAAATATCTGGGGCGGGTGCCGCGCGGCAAAGACATCCCGCGCCAGATTCCGGCCGAGCCGGCGCAGCTGAAGGAGCGGCGCGTGCGCATCGACGAAAGCTGGCCGCTGCCGGCCGTCGTCGTGGCGCACCGCGTGCCGGCCGACGGCGATCCCGACGCCTACCCGATGCACATCGCGGCAAAGATTCTGTCAGACGGACAAAGCTCGCGGATTTACAAGCGGCTGGTCTATGACGATCAGATCGCGATGGCCGCCTTCGGCGATGCGAAGATCATCGAGGATCCAAATCTCTTCACGGCGATAGCGGTCGTGCAGCCGGGCAAACCGCCCGAAGCCGCCACCGCGTCGCTCGTCGCGGAGCTCGAGCGCATACGCAACGAGCCCGTCACGGCAGCCGAGCTCGATCGCGCGAAGCGCCAGTTCGCCCGCGATTACATCCTCGGTCGCGATACGGTGCAGCAGAAGGCGCACGTGCTCGCGCACGCGGCCGTGATTCACGACGATCTCGGCACGGCCGACGGAGAGTTCGAGTTGTTCATGAACGTGACGGTCGCCGACGTGCAGCGCGTGGCGCGCAAATACTTCGCGCCTGAAACGCGCAACGTGATTACCGTCATGCCGCGCGGAACCGCCGGAGCCGTCCGATGAGCGGCCTGTTCCGCATCGTGGTCATCGCGGCGCTGGCGGCGCCGATTGCCGCGCAGGCGCAGTGGCCGGCCGAGAAGCCGCCCGGTCCGCTCGTCGCGCGCGGCGTCGATTTTCCGCCCTACCAGATGCGGACGCTCGCCAACGGCCTGCAGGTCGTCGTCGTGTCGCACCATGAGCAGCCGTCGGTGACGCTCCGCCTGTTGATTAAGGCGGGCGCGGCCCACGATCCGCCCGACAAGCCTGGCGTGGCGAGCATGACGGCCGGTCTGCTCGACCAGGGCACCACCACGAAGAAGGCGCAGGAGATTGCGAGCGCCATCGAGTCGGTCGGCGGCGGCATTGGCGTGGGCGCGGGCAACGATCTGACCTTCGTCAACGCCGTCGTACTGAAGAACGATCTGCCGCTCGCCCTCGATCTCGTGTCTGACATCGTGCGCAATCCGACGTTCTCGCAGGAAGAGCTCGATCGCATCCGGCCGCAGCTGCTCTCGGGCATGCAGGTCAGTTATGACGACGCCGATTACATCGCCGACGTGGTGTTCGATCGGCTGGTCTACGGCTTTCATCCGTACGGCAAGCCGTCGGCCGGCACGCCCGTCTCGGCACGTCTGATCACGCGCGGCGATCTGCTGGCGTTTCATAAGGCGAACTACGTGCCGTCGAATGCGATTCTTGCGGTGGTCGGGGACATCACGGCCGAGGAGGCGTTCCGCGGCGTCGAGCGCGCGTTCGCAGCGTGGGCGGCGGCGCAGCCATCCACCACCGCGTTTCCCGAGCCGCCCCAGCCGACGCGCCGCGTCGTGGTGGTCGACAAGCCTGGCGCGGTCCAGACCGAGATTCGCGTCGGGCATCTCGGCATCCCCAGGAACCATCCCGATTACATGGCGCTGAATCTCGCGATCCGGATCCTGGGCGGGGAGGGCGCGAACCGGCTGTATGGCGTGCTGCGATCCGAGCGAGGACTCACCTACAGCGCATCGGCCGACATGGAAGCGCTGAAGCAGACCGGATCGTTCGTCGCCGAAACCGACACGCGCACCGAAGCGACCGGGCAGTCGCTGCGGCTGATTGTGGACGAGGTCTGGCGCCTGCAGCGCGAGCAGGTGGGATCGCGCGAGCTGCAGGGCGCGCAGGACTACATGGCGGGCAGCTTTCCGCTGACGATCGAGACGCCCGGCGCCATCGCCCTGCAGGTGCTCAATCAGCTGTTCTTCGGCCTCGATCTGAAGGAGCTCGAAGCGTTCCGCGAGCGCGTCTATGCCGTAACGCCACAGGAGATCCAGCGCGTCGCGCAGAAGTACCTGAAGCCGGATCGGCTGTCGGTGGTGCTGGTCGGGGATGCGTCGAAGTTCACCGATCAGTTGAAGTCGGTCGGCTTCACGGCGTTCGAGCGGATTCCGGCGTCGGAGCTGGATCTGGGCGCCGCCTCGCTGCGCAGAGGCGACCCGAAATTCTTCCCGGTTGATTTTCCCCGGTTGCCTCTGGCGTTCAGATCCAACCGGGGAAAATCAACCGGGATGAATTTCGGGTTCGTCCGCCAGTCCCTCTCCGACGATCGCACCCTGATTGCGCGCGCGATCGAGCGCAAGGGCGGTCTCGACAGGCTGCGCGCGGTCCGCACGCTCGAAGCCGATGCCTCGATCGTGCTCGCCGGCGGTACCACGGTGGTCGCCACGAAGACGCAGATTCTGTATCCCGACAAATACCGCGTCGAAGCCGAAACCGCCGGCGCGCCCGTCACGTACGTGTACGCATCGGGCGAGGCGTGGGTGGAAACGCCGGCCGGCGTGCGGGGCGCGCCAGACTATTTGCGTGACGAGGCCGCCGCCGCCGTCTCACGCGATCTGATCGCGCTGCTGCTGCGCGCGTGGGACGGCCGCGCCAAGGTGGCCACGGCGCCCGCGGGCGCATCGGGGTTGCGCGCGCTGACCGTGTCGCAGCCGAACCGTCCCGACGTCACGGTCTTCTTCGACCCGTCGACGGCCGACGTTGTACGGCTGGAATACACCCGCTCCGGCCCGGACGGACCCATCGCGGAGATCGAGGACCTCAGTGACTATCGCGTCGCCGATGGCATCCGGTTCGCCTTCCGCGCGACCACGTCCACGACCGGCGGCAAGGTCGAGCGCCGTCTCAGAACCATTCGCGTCAACGCCGATCTCGATCAGTCTCTCTTCCAGCGCCCTGGTAAATGATCGCCCCGGCACGGCCGTTGACCATCATGCTGTCATGCGGTGAGGCCTCGGGCGAGCTGTACGCGGCCGCGCTCGCGCGCGAGCTGCGCGCGCTGGCGCCAGGCACGCGCGTCGTGGCCCTCGGTGGCCCGCGGCTGGCTGAGGCCGGCGTCGAGCTGCTCGCCGACTATCACGGCATGTCCGTCACCGGTCTTTCCGAAGCGCTTCGCGTGATCCCGCGATCCCTGGCGCTCATCCGCGCGCTTGGCAGAGCCGCGGACCGCGTGAATCCGGATGTCTTCGTGCCGATTGATTTTCCTGATTTCAATTTCCGGTTGATGGCGGCCATGGCGAGGCGGCGTGTGCCGATTGTCTATTACGTCAGTCCGCAGCTCTGGGCCTGGCGCGCCGGCCGGCTGCGCACCATGAAACGGCTCGTCTCGAAGGTGCTGGTGATCTTTCCCTTCGAGGAACGGCTGTATCGCGACGCGGGTGTCGACGCCGAGTTCGTCGGCCATCCGCTCGTCGATCTCGTCGAGCCGTCGGCCGATCGCGAAACCCTGCGCGCACGATTCGGCGCCGGCGCGGCCACGCCGCTGGTCGCGCTGCTGCCTGGCAGCCGGGCCAATGAGCTGCGCGCGATTCTGCCCGACATGGCCCGGGCCGCCGCGCTCGTGCGCGCCCGCCTGCCCGACGCGAAATTTGTGCTCGCGCGTGCCCCCGGACTGGCCAGCGAATTGTTCGCCCCGTTGGCCGGGCTCATGCCCGGCATTGACGTGCCGATCGCGGACTCCGCGACCGACGACGTACTGGCCGCGGCCGACGTGGCCATCACGGCATCAGGTACCGCTACCGTGCAGACCGCGCTTCATGAATGCCCCATGGTGATTGTGTATCGTGTGTCTCCCGTCACATCGATGCTCGGCCGCATGTTCGTGAAGCTCGACACGTTCGGCATGGTCAATCTGGTTGCGGGCGAGCGCATCGTGCCCGAGTTGATTCAGGATCGCTTCACGCCGCAGGCGGTTGCGGATGAGGTTGTGTCGCTTCTGACGGATTCCGTAAGACGCGACGCCATGATCTCGAAATTACGCGACGTAAAGCAGAAGCTCGGTGGAAAAGGCGGCGCGCGCAGGGCCGCGGAGGCGATCCTTCGATCTACACTCTCTGCATGACGCGGCGGCCTCTCAACCTCGCGGTGCTCTCGATCCTTCTCGCAGGCCTCACCTGCGCTTCGCTCAACGCATCGATCATCATTCCAACGGACCTGCCAACACTGGTCCGTGAAGCGCAGGCGATCGCGCTCGGCCGGGTCGTCGACGTACACGGGGTCATGCGTCCGGGCACCCGCCGCATCGATTCCTACATCGTCTTCGCGGTCGACGAGCCGCTCAAGGGCGGGGCCGATCAGACGATCGTCTTCAGAACGCTTGGCGGCGTACTCGGACGCTATCGCACCGTCGTGCACGGCTCGCCGGTCTTCAAGCCGGGCGACGAGGCCGTGATCTTTCTGGGCCGCGGCACCGCCCCGTATCCGATCGGCCTCTCGCACGGCGTCTTCCGTGTGCGCACGGATCGGGTGACGGGCGAGCGGCGGATTCTGCCGCCCCCGATGCTGATCGATCGCGCCGGCACGATGACGATTCGGCGCGGAGACGGCACCCGGACGCAGATTCCCGTGGCGTCCTTTACCAGCATCGTGCGCACGCTGGTCGCGCGGCGACAGCCATGACGCGCCGCATGCTGCTCGCCGCGTGTCTCGTCGCCACGATGACGGCGCCCGCGGCGGCCTATCTGAAGCTCGGCTTCCGCACCGGCAACCGCATCGTCAGCATCAGCTGGAGCCAACGGCCCGTCAGCTATTTCGTCACCAATCGGGGTGACAACCAGGTGTCGGCCACACAGTTCGAGCAGGCGATGGCGCGTGCGTTCGCGACCTGGGCAGACGCACCGACGATCGACATCAGCTTTACCTTTGGGGGCTTCGTCGGCGCAGAGCCGTTCGAAGACGACGGCATGAACGTGCTGGGATTTCAGGCGGAGCCGGATCTCGAGCGCGTGCTCGGCGCAACCGGTTTCACCATCGATGACGTGAGCGGGCGGATTATCGAATCCGATATTTTCTTCAACACGATCTTCGACTGGACCGTGGCACCCAACGGCGAATCGGGACGCTTCGATCTCGAATCCACGGCCGTGCACGAGATTGGGCATTTCATCGGCCTTGGCCATTCGGCGATTGGCGAGACGGAGCTCACGGACGGCCGCCGCCGCGTGATCGCGAAACAAGCGGTGATGTTTCCCATCGCGTTTCCCACCGGCAACATCTCGGATCGGCGCCTCAAGGCTGACGACATTGCCGGCGCGTCCGACATCTATCCGGAAGGCAATTTCGACCGCCAGCATGGAAGCATTTCCGGACGTGTGCGACTCGACGGCCGCGGCATCTTCGGCGCGCACGTGACGGCGTTCAGCCTGCGAAGCGGAAAAATCGTGGGCAACTTCACGCTCGACGATGAGGGCACGTTCGTGATTTCAGGCCTCGAGCCGGGATTGCACGTCGTGCGCGTCGAGCCGCTCGACGACGGCAGCATCGGCAGCTTCTTCGACGATGAGGATGATGTTGAAGTGGACTTCATGGCGACCATCGCGCCGCGGCTGGTCTCGGTGCCGCGCGGCGGATCGTCAGGCAACATCACCATCGACGTGAGGCGCAAATGAAGCGGCTGCCGCTTGCAGCGGCCTTGCTGCTGGGATGCACACTGCCATGCGCAGCACAGGCGCGCAAAGGCAGCGTGGAGGTCGCGGCTGGCGGCGTCTGGTTCAGCGGCGCCGATCTCGGCGGATCCACCGCCACGCTCGAGCGTCCGGGCGGGGGAGAGTTCGATCTCTTCACCACCGACACAAGGCTCGAAGGCGCGTTCGGCGGCGCAGCCACGATGTCGTTCTTCGTCGCGTCGCGGCTGGCCGTCGAGGCCGGGATCTCATACGCGCGGCCGAACATGTCCACACGTGTGAGCGACGACGCCGAGGATGCCGAGCCGATCACATCGGTCATCGGACTCCAGCAATACATCGTCGAGGGCAATCTGCGATGGTATCTGGCGCGCGCGCGAGGCAAATGGCAGCCGTTCCTTCGCGCGGGCGGCGGATACCTTCGCCAGCTCGACGACTCGAATGCGCACGTCGAAACAGGAACGACCGTGCAGGCGGGGCTTGGCGCGGACCGCACCTTCCGCGAACGCGCCGCCGGCCGTCTGCGGCGGATCGGTCTGCGCGCCGACGCGCGGGTCATCGGACGATCCGGCGGCTTCGATGTCGACGACAAGCTGCGAGTCGGATTCTCCGCCGGCGCAATGCTGTTTTTCGGGTTCTAGCGCTCGCCTGCTAATGATGATGAGGTTTCGCGGGCTTCTCGTCAGGGTGCTTGTCGCTGCGAAGCTCTTCGTGGCCTGGCCGGATGAGACCGCCCGTCTCATCATCAATCGCCCGTTCGAGGTCCGGTTCCTTTCGCGGCTGTTGGTGTTCGCGTTCCGCTTCCGGATTGACCGGCGGATTCCTCGGCAGTTCCTTCATGACGGTGCCTCCCAGCAGGGATCGCACATCAAAGGCTGTGCCATGCCTTGACACCGCCCCGGCACATCGCTACTCTCCCATCGACAAACGATGGGAGCTGTCATGCCCGCATGGATTCGCCGGCTTCTTGCCCGCCTCCGGTACCGCCGCTTCGATCAGGATCTCGCCCGCGAGCTCGAGGTGCACCGCGCGCTGAAGCGCGAGGGCCTGGTGGCCGCCGGCCTCACGCCCGAGGAAGCCCGCGCGCGGGCGGCGCGCGACATGGGAAACGTCACGCTCGCGCGTGAAGAGGCCCGGCGCGTCTGGATTGCCTCGTGGGCCGAAGGGCTCTGGCAGGATCTGCGCTACGCGGTCGCCGTGTCGAGGCGACAACCGATTTTCAGCCTCGGCGCCGTCCTCGTGCTCGCCGTGGGCATCGGCCTCGTCAGCGCGCTCTTCACGTTCGTGCACGCACAGTTCCTGCGTCCCTGGCAGGTTGGCAATCCCGGCTCGATGGCGCTGGTGCGGCCGCGGCCGGCGGGACTCCCCGAGTTCGGCGGCATCTCGATCGCCGAAGCGCGCCACCTCGATGCGCACGCGACCACCGTGACGCATGTGATCATCGCCATGGAGATGCGTGTCACGCTTCGCGATCATGATGGCCGCGCGTTTCCCTACACCCGCGCGATCTACGTCACCGGCGCGTACTTCGATGCGGTCGGCCTGCCGATGGCGGCGGGACGCGGATTCATGCCCGGCGAAGATACGTTCCGTTCGCCTGTTCCGGTGGCGGTCATCAGCGACGTGATGTGGCGCGATCACTTCGGCCGCAATCCGGCCGTGCTCGGCCGCACGCTCCTCATCGACGCGCGTCCGTTCGCCATCGTGGGCGTCGCGCCGCGCGGCTTCTTTGACATCAGCGGCTCGCGAGCGCATGTCTGGCTGCCGATGACGGCGGTGGCGATTACGCGCGGGCCCGAACAGCTCGCGAAGCTCGAGGATCCGCGCCTGCAGACGATGCCGGGCGTCGACCGCATCGCCGGCCGGCTTGCGCCGCGCGTATCGCTGAAAGACGCCGAGGCCGAACTGACTCTGCTGAGCCGCCGCTTCCGTCTCGAGACGGGGCTGCCCGAAATTGCCATCCGCGTGACGGGCACCGCGGAGATCTCGCGCGGCCTCGACGACGAAGTGGTCCTGGCGCTGCAGCTGACGTTTCTCGCGCTGGCGCTCATTCAATTGCTGGCGTGCGCCAACGTCGGCAACCTGCTGCTGGCACGAGCCGTCGCGCGCCGCCGCGAAATGGCGATCCGGTTGTCGCTTGGCGCAGGCCGCATGCGCATCGTTCGGCAGCTGCTCGCGGAGGCGGCGTTGCTGGCAGTCGTGGCGGGCGGGCTGGGGCTCAGTCTCGCGTTTGCGGTGCCGGCGGTGATCGCGCGAATCGGGGCCGACGATCTCGAGCGGCCCGAGTTCTACGCGCCCGACGGACGTGTCTTCGCGCTTGCGTTCGGGATGGCCGTGCTCACGGCCCTCGTCTGCGGGCTCGCGCCGGCGCTGCGCGGCAGCCGCGTGGGCCTCGCGTCGGCGGCCAGGTCCGACAGAGACGAGACACGAGGCGGCCTGAAATTGCGGCGCCTCCTGCTCGCGTCGCAGATCGCGCTGGCGACGGTGCTGCTCACCGGCGCCGGTCTGCTCACGCGCGCCATCGATCATGCGATGGGCACCGATCATGGATTCGCGATCGGCGAAATCCAGACGGTGCAGGTCACGCTGCCCGCCGGCACGCCACGGCCGGCACGGCTGGCCTTCTTCGGCAGCCTCCGTCGCGAGCTGCAGGCATTCAAGTCGGACTTGCCGCCGTTCGCCTTCAGCGAGCAGTCACCACTGATCAACAGCTCGTCCGGCACGATCGTGCGCGTGCCCAACGATCCGGAGCGTGCCCGCACCATTCGTACGCAAGGTGTCTCGCGCGACTACTTCAACGTGCTGGGCGTGCCGATTGTCGCCGGTCGAGTCGCGAGCAGGGATGACGATGAGCGCGAGATCGTGATCAATGAGTCGGCCGCGCGGATGCTCTGGCCGAACGAGAATGCGATCGGCAAGACGCTCCGCACCGGATTTCGGGCATCGGCGATGGTGACGCGCGAAGTCGTCGGCATCGCCGCCGACGTGCCAGTCCGGAGCCTGGAAATCGTTCCGGTGATCTACGAAGGGTTGGACAATGCCACTTCGGTGGTGCTCCTCCGCAGTCTCGATCCGAAGGCCGTGCAGCGCATCCAGGCGATCGTGGCGTCCATTGATTCCCGAGCGACAGTATCGGCGCGCCCGCTGACGGACAACGTCAAGGATCTGCTCGTGTGGAACCGCGCGTTCAGCCGGCTCGCCTGGAGCCTCGGCGCGCTCGGGCTGATTCTGGCGACCGTCGGCGCGTTCGGCGTATTCGCCTATGCCGTCGAGGATCGCCGCCGCGAGATCGGCATCCGCATGGCGTTGGGCGCCCGCGTAGCCGATGTCGTGCGCGTCGTGGTACGGACGAGCCAGCTGTCTATCGCGCTCGGGCTGGCATTCGGACTTGTCGTGTCCCTGATCGCCGCGCCGTTGCTTCGGAGCTTTCTGTACGGGCTGAGTCCATTCGATCCAGTGGCCTACGCGCAGATCGCGGCGATCCTGTTCGCGGCCGGCGCCGTCGCCACATGGATTCCGGCGCGGCGCGCGGCACGCATCGATCCCGCGCGAACGCTTCGCGCTGATTAAGCCGCCGCCGCGGGCCGTGATTCCACGGCGGGGCCTGTGCCATGATGGAGGGTATGCCTTCGCTGGATTCCTTCCGCACGCGCACGACCCTCACGGTGAACGGCAGGAGCGTCGACATCTTCAGCCTTCCGGCGCTTGCAGTCGGCGGTTTTCCGGGAGTCGCAAGGCTGCCGTTCTCGCTGAAGATCCTGCTCGAAAATCTGCTCCGCCACGAGGACGGGCGCAGCGTCACGAAAAGGGCCATCGAGGCGCTTGCCGGATGGACGCCCGGCGCGAAGCTGCCGGACGAAATCGCCTTCACCCCGGCCCGCGTGCTGCTGCAGGATTTCACCGGCGTCCCCGCGGTCGTCGACCTCGCGGCCATGCGCGACGGCATGGTGGCTCTGGGCGGCGATCCCGCGCGCGTCAATCCGCTGCAGCCGGTGGAGCTGGTCATCGATCACTCCGTGCAGGTCGATCACTACGCCTCGTCGAATGCCTTCCAGTTGAACGCCGATCTCGAGCTCTCGCGAAACCGCGAGCGCTACGTGTTTCTCAGATGGGGGCAGAACGCGTTCGACAACTTCCGCGTCGTTCCGCCCGACACCGGCATCGTGCATCAAGTGAACCTCGAGTATCTGGCGCGCGTGGTGTGTCTCGGCCAGATCGACGGCCGCACCGCCGCCTTTCCCGACACGCTCTTCGGCACCGATTCGCACACGACGATGGTGAACGGCCTGGGCGTGGTGGGATGGGGCGTCGGCGGAATCGAGGCCGAGGCGGCCATGCTCGGCCAGCCAAGCTCGATGCTGATTCCCGAAATCGTCGGCTTCCGCCTGACCGGCAGGCTGCCCGAAGGCGCGACGGCCACCGACCTCGTGCTCACGATCACCGAGCGCCTGCGCAAACTGGGCGTGGTCGGCAAGTTCGTCGAGTTTTACGGACCGGGGCTTGCGCACCTGACGATTGCGGATCGCGCGACGCTCGGCAACATGTCGCCCGAGTACGGCGCGACGATTGCCATCTGCCCGATCGACGAGATGACGCTCGATTATCTGCGGCTGACCGGCCGCGAGGCAGACACGATTTCGCTCGTCGAGACCTACGCCCGCGCGCAGGGACTCTTCTTCGACGCGTCGTCGCCCGAGCCGCAGTTCGACTCGCTCGCCGAGCTGGATCTGTCGACCGTCGAACCGAGCCTGGCCGGCCCGAAGCGGCCGCAGGATCGCGTGCCGCTCTCGCAGTCGAAGGCGATGTTCAAGACGGCGCTGGCCGCGATGCTCGCCGAGCCCCGCAGGAGCAAGCCGGTGCGCGCCGGCGGATCGGAATCGGGCGCGCCGGCGGCGGTTGCCGAAGCCGTGCATCCCGACATCGCGGCGCTCGATCACGGCGCCGTCGTGGTGGCGGCCATCACGAGCTGCACCAACACGTCGAATCCGAGCGTGATGATTGGCGCCGGCCTGCTCGCGCGCAACGCCGTGCGGCTGGGTCTGCAGAGCAAGCCGTGGGTAAAGACCAGCCTTGCGCCCGGGTCGCAGGTCGTCACCGAGTATCTGCGCGCGGCGAACCTGCTCGCGCCGCTCGAGACGCTCGGCTTTCACCTGGTCGGCTACGGCTGTACGACCTGCATCGGCAACAGCGGCCCGCTGCCCGAAGACGTCTCGCGTGTCGTCGCCGAGAAAAACCTCGTCGTGGCCTCGGTGCTGAGCGGCAACAGAAACTTCGAAGGACGCATCCAGTCGCAGGTGCGCGCGAACTATCTGGCGTCGCCGCCGCTGGTGGTCGCGTACGCGCTCGCCGGCCGCATGCAGATCGACCTGATGCACGAACCGATCGGCCAGGATCGGGACGGCAACGACGTGTACCTGCGCGACCTGTGGCCCGCCGAGCGCGAGATTCAGTCGACGATGCTGTCGGCGGTCAGGTCCGAGATGTTCGTGAGCCGGTACGCGCAGGTGTTCGACGGGGATGCGCGGTGGCAGGCGCTGCCGGCCCCGACCGGCAATGCGTTTGCATGGGATGACTCGTCGACGTACATCCGCAAGCCGCCGTTCTTCGATGGCTTGTCCGCGACGCCCTCGCCGGTCCGGGACATCGTGAACGCGCGCGTGCTGGCGCTGCTCGGCGACAGCGTGACGACCGATCACATTTCGCCGGCCGGATCGATTCCGGCCGACAGCCCGGCCGGGAAGTATCTGATGGCGCATGGCGTGGCGCCGGGCGATTTCAACTCGTACGGGGCGCGCCGCGGCAACCACGAAGTGATGGTGCGCGGTACGTTCGCGAACATCCGTCTGCGCAACCAGCTCGCACCTGGCACGGAAGGCGGGTTCACGACCGTGCTGCCCGAGGGCGCGGTGTCGACCATCTTCGAGGCCGCCGAGACCTACCGCGAGCGGGGAGTGCCGCTGCTCGTGATTGCCGGCAAGGAATACGGCAGCGGATCGTCGCGCGACTGGGCCGCGAAGGGCACGACGCTGCTCGGCGTGCGCGCAGTGATCGCCGAAAGCTTCGAGCGCATCCACCGGAGCAATCTCGTGAACATGGGCGTGCTGCCGCTCGAGTTCGTCAACGGCGCCACGGCATCGGCGCTGGGGCTGACCGGCCGCGAGACATTTCGGCTGCCGATGCTCGAGACGCGGCTGAAGCCAGGGGGATCGCTCACCGTGAGCTTCACGCGCGATGATGATCCTGAGCATGTGTTCTCTCACGAGTTCGAGACGCGCGTACGCATCGACACGCCGGAAGAACTGGTGGCCTTCCGTCACGGGGGCATCCTGCCGTACGTCCTCAGACAGCTGGTTGCGAGGTCACAGTAGTTCCATGGGTTCCACTGGTTCCATTCGTTCCACAGGTTCGGTTCTTGGTTCGCACGAACCTTTGGAACCACAGCAACCGGTGAACCTTGGAACCGAACCCGTGGAACCATCGGAACCTATGGAACCCGAGGAACCGCGTTCTACAGGTTCGCTGACTGCGACGGAGATCAAGTCAAAGGCCACCGGGTTCGGGTTCGATCTGTGCGGGATTGCGCCGGCCGAGCCGTTTGATGCGCTCAACCGTCTGAGCGAGTGGCTCGCGCGCGGGTATGCGGGCGAGATGTTCTATCTCGAACGGTCGGTGGCTAAGCGGCTCGATCCGCGCCTCGTGCTGCCGGACGCGCGCGCCATCGTGTCGTGCGCGGTCGTGTACAACACGGATCAGCCGTATTCGAACGCGCTGCCGCCTGATCACGCGGCCGTTGCGCGGTATGCGTGGGGCGACGACTACCATGCCGTGCTCGAGCGGCGCCTCGAGGCGTTCGAGACCTGGCTGCGCGAGGCATCAGGCGAGGGCTTCGCGTCGCGGCGCTACGTCGACACCGGCCCGCTCTCCGAAAAAGCCATCGCGGCGCGCGCCGGCCTTGGCTGGATCGGCAAGAACACCTGCCTGATCAACCAGGAGCTCGGATCGTGGCTCTTCCTCGGCGAAATCATCACGACGCTGCCGCTTGCGCCGGACGCGCCCGTCTTTGATCGCTGCGGCACGTGCACGTTGTGCCTCGACGCGTGTCCGACCGGTGCGTTGACCGAGCCCTATCTGCTCGACGCGCGGAAGTGCCTGTCGTACGTCACCATTGAACATCGCGGCGATCTGCCCGCGGACGCCGCGGCCGCGATCGAGAACCATGTGTACGGCTGCGACGTCTGTCAGGATGTGTGCCCCTGGAACCGCCGGGCCGCCAAGAGCAGCGATCCCGCCTGGGAGCAGCGCGAGGCGTGGCGCCCCGTGCCGATCGCCGAGATCGCCGCGCGGTCGGACGACGAGCTGCGCGCCGCCATGACGGGCAGCGCGATGAAGCGCGCCGGCGTCAAGGGCCTGCGGCGCAACCTGGACGCCGCATCGAGATGCATATCGAACCATGCCTGACTCCACCATCACGCCCACGCTGCTGCTCTCGATGCCGCAGCTCGACGACGCCAATTTCGGCCGCACCGTCGTGCTGCTCTGCGAGTTCGCGGAGGAAGGCGCCTTCGGCCTCGTGATCAACCGGCCCACGGAGTTCCCGGCCGCCGAGGTCGTGCAGCTCGTGCCGCCGGTCGTGGCCGCGAACGATCTGCCGTTGTGGATCGGCGGTCCGGTGGAGCCCGAACGCGGGTGGATTCTGCTGAGCGAAAAGCGCGAGCGCGAGGAGTCGCGCGAGATTGCGCCCGGCCTGTTCCTGTCGGCCTCGCCCGACGTCTTGCGCCGCGTGCTCGAGTCGTCGATGCCGCCACCCGCGCGCGTCATCGCCGGGTATGCGGGATGGGGGCCCGGCCAGCTCGATCAGGAGCTCTCCGAGTCGTCATGGCTGATGGCGGACGTGGACGCCGACTTCGTCTTCAACACGCCCGCGCGCGAGCTCTGGGAAGCCGCGATCAGGCGCCTCGGCGTCGATCCCTCACAGCTGCAGCAGGGACACGGGGTGCACTAGAAAATTCAGAGTTGGTAGGTTGAAAATTCAAAATTACTGATCCCGCAGAGCAACCACCGGATCGATGCGCGTGGCGCGGCGGGCCGGCTGCCAGGCGGCGATGACCGCGGAGGCGCCGAGCACCATTGCCGCGCCCGCGAAGCTCACGAAATCAACCGGCGACACTCCATAGAGCTGACTTTCTACCGCGCGTCCGGCCCAGATCGCGCCGGCCAGACCTGCCGCCACGCCCATCGCGACGAGCGTGAGGCTTTGCCGGACGATCATGAACCGCACGTCGCCGATGCCCGCCCCGAGCGCCATCCGCACGCCAATCTCACGCGTGCGGCGCCGCACCGCGAACGCCATCGTCGCGTAGAGACCGGTGGCCGCAAGCAGGAGCGCGGAAAGGCCGAGCACCACCGCGATCGACCGCGCCATCCGCTCGTTGGCGATGTTGCGATCGAGTTGCGCGTCGAGCGTCAGCGTGCGCCGCACCGCCATGCGCGGATCGATGCCGGCGAGCGCGCGCTCCATGGCGCCAAGCGAATCGTCGGGGCGACCCGTGGTCCTGACGTGGAACGCCCCGGATCCGGCAGGCTCCTGCGTCACTGGAACGTACCAGGATGGACGCGGCGCTTCGCGCACGGTACGGTACCGCGCGTCGCGCACGACGCCGATCACCTCGATGTTGGCGGGCCCGGTGCCATAGCTCATCGTCCGGCCGACCGCCTGTCCGCCGGGGAAATAGCGCTTCGCCATCGTCTCGTTGATC
Organism: Vicinamibacterales bacterium; assembly: GCA_040902895.1. Classification (GTDB taxonomy): domain Bacteria; phylum Acidobacteriota; class Vicinamibacteria; order Vicinamibacterales; family SCN-69-37; genus JALYRV01. The sequence goes on from JBBDWL010000108.1 coordinate 30,516, forward strand.
ACGACCCGCCGCGGTTGCGTCGCCATATCCCGCGCGTCGAACACGCGGCCGGCGATGAGCGGAATGCCCATCAGCTCGAAGTAGTCCGCCGACACGCGATTGACGTTGTGTTCCATTTCCTCGTTCGGGGCGGGCGTGTAGCCCGGGATGGCGATCGTCCGGCGCGATCCGCCGAAGTCGATCGGCAGGACGGCGGCCACGGCGACCGTCTCGACACCCGGGAGAGACTTCAACCGCTCCATCCCGAGATCGTAGTAGCGCGCGCTCTCCTCGTTCGTCATTGTCGCGCTCGGTGCGACGGCCAGTAGCGCGACGTCGCGCGTGAAACCCATGTCGCTCGATCGCAGTTCCGACACCGTGCGTACGAGCAGCGCGGCGCCGGCGACCAGGGTCATCGACAGCGCAAACTGGACGACGACCATGACGCGCTGCGTGCGAGCCGCGCCTCCGACGCTCGAGCGGCCTGCGCCTGCGATGCCCAGCGCCGGCGCTTTCCGCGTGCCGAACCACGCCGACAGCGCGCCGACGACGAGCGCGGCTGCCACCGTGAGGGCGAGGGCCACGGCCAGAACGCGAATGTCCATCGACAGGTCGAGCGTCACGGGCTGACCGGCACGCGCAATCAGTCGCGATGCCGGTTCGCGCAGCGCAACGGCGCCGCCGAGGGCACCGAGACCCGCCGGCACGGTCAGGATGATCGCGTCGGCGACGAGCAGACTCGCGATCCGGACCCGGCCAGCGCCGAGGGCGGCGCGGACGGCAAACTCGGCGCCGCGGGAGGCCGCGCGCGCGAGCTGCAGATTTGCGACATTCACACACGCGATGAGCAGCACGAAGAGCGACGCCGCCGACAGCAGGCGCAGCGGTTGGGCGAGCTCGGCGAGCGCGGTGGATCCGCCCTGCGATCCGTCGAGGAGCCGCATGGTCTCGCGGCCGTATCCGAGCGATCCGGAATAGGTCGTCCACGCCGGCGAGAGGCGCGCCACTGCGGTGTCGCGCGGCGTGCCCGATGACAGCCGGCCGAGCAGCCCGAGCCACGACGTGGTGGGGCGGCTTCGAAGGTCCCGGCCCTGCAGCAGCGACGCCTGCGCGATTGGCAGCCAGTAGCTCGAGTCGCGCCCGAGCTGCAGACCGAGAAACGAGGGCCCCGCGACGCCGGCAATCGTGAACGTCTGGTTGTTCAGCGTCAGCGTTTGTCCGCCAAGCGTTTGTCCGGCGAACCGACGCTGCCAGTACAGATGCGAAACGACAATCGCGGGTTGCGCGCCGTCGCGGTCATCGTCAGGCGTCAGTGGCCGTCCGTGTGCCATCTCCACGCCGAAGTCGCCGAACATGTTGCCCGAGACGATCTCGCCGTTGATCCATTCCGGAACGACGGTGCCGGTGCGGGCGAGCGCTTGTGAGGATGTGAACGCCACGAGTGTGTCGAACACCCCGGCCGACTGCTCGCGCAGATGGAGGAACGCGGGATACGAGAAATCGTTGGCCGTTTCGGTTTCGCGCTGTTTCTCGAGCATGACGAGGCGATCGGCGCCGGCGGCGGGTAGCGTCCGCAGCAGGATCGCGTTGGCGAGCGTGAACAGCAGAATGTTGAGGCCGAGGCCGATCGCGAGCGACACTGCGCCCGCCGCGGCCATCATCGGTTGATGGCGGAGCAGCCGCAGGCCAAAGCGCAAATCCTGGAAGAAACCTCGCATGGTGAAGCGTCCTTTCGAAGGGGGAAGGGAATCCGTCGCCCACTGACGGCGCAGTCCGGGCACGAGCGATCGCCATGCCTGCCGGCGGCACCAGCGCCGCGCCGCCGCGGGATCGGCGGCGGCAAGGTGCTGGAAGTCCTCGATCACGTCGCCCACAACGGCGTCGCGATCGCGCGCGGGTGTCGCGCGGTCGATGATCCAGAGGGCCAGGCGGGGAGGCGAGAGGACCGGCATTGAGCGTTACTGATCTCTCAGCGCGATCACCGGATCGACGCGCGTCGCGCGGCGCGCGGGAATCCACGTTGCCAGCATTGCTGCGGCGGCAAGCACACTCGCGGCGGCAATGAAGCTGGCGGCGTCGGCGGACGACACGCCGTACAGCTGGCTCTCGATCGTCCGGCCAGCCCAGAACGCGCCGGCCGCGCCCGCAACGGTTCCCAACGCGACCAGCACGAAGCCCTGACGCACGATCATCCTGCTCACATCAGAGGTTCTCGCGCCAAGCGCCATACGCAAGCCGATCTCACGCGTGCGCCGGCGCACTGCGAATGCCATCGTGGCGTAGAGACCGGTCGCGGCCAGGATGAGCGCGGCCACGCCGAGCGCCATCGCGATCGATCGCGCCATGCGCTCGGTGGCGATGTTGCGATCGAGCTGGCCGTTGAGTGTGAACGCGCGCGCGACCGGCACACCTGGATCGACCGACGCGAGGGCCCGCTCGATCTCGCCGAGGCCCGCTTCCGGAGATCCGGTGGTGCGCACGTGCAGTGTGAAGAAGCCGATCGGCGCCTGCGACGTGGACATGTAAAACGTCGGCCGCCGATCTTCACGCACCATGCGGTACCGCACGTCAGCGGCGACACCGATGACTTCCACAGAGTGCGTTCTGCCCGGCCGTGCCCGGCCCATCCGCACGAAGCCGCCGACGGCCCGGCCGTTCGGCCAGAACCGCTTTGCCAGCGTCTCGTTGACGATGATCTTCGTGATCTGCTGGCCGGCGTCCCGATCGTCGAACTCGCGGCCGGCGACGAGCGGAATGCCAAGCACGCTGAAATAGCCCGGCGACACGCGGATGTTGTTCAGCTCCATATCCTCGCCGGCGCCCGGCGTGTAGCCCGCGATGTCGACGGTCTCCCGCGAGCCGCCAAAGTCGAGCGGCATCACATGCGCGATAGCCGCCGCCTCGACGCCTGGAACCTGCCTGACTTTGTCGAACGCGTCGGCGTAGTAGCGCCCGAGGGTCTCTCGCGTGTAGCCGCGCTGTCCCGGTGCGACATCGAACAGCGCGATGTTGCGGTTGAAGCCCAGATCGGTGCTGCGCAGCTCGTCGACCGTCCGGATGAGCAGTCCGGCGACGGCAATCAACGTCATCGAGAGGGCGAATTGCACGATGACGAGCGCGCGCTGCGTTTTCGCGGCGCCGCCGATTCCGGCGCGTCCGCCCTCGGCCAGCGCCAGTGACGGTGCGCGCCGCGTGCTGAGCCACGCCGAAAGACCTCCGACGATGAGCGCCGCGGCGGCGGTCATGCCCAGTGCGGCACCGGCAACACGCAGGTCGATCGGCGCGCTCAGCGTGACGGGATCGCCCCACCGCGCGATGAGCCGTGCGGCGGAGTCCTTCAACAGTGCCGCGGCCGCGATCGCGGCCATGCCGGCGGGGACAGTGAGAATCAGGGCATCCGCGAGCAGCAGGCTGATCAGACGCCCGCGCCCCGCGCCGAGCGCAGAGCGGACGGCGAGTTCCTGGCGCCGTGTGGACACGCGCGCGAGCTGCAGATTTGCGACGTTGACGCAAGCGATCAGAAGAACGAAGAGCGACGCGGCCACGAGCAATCGAAGCGGCTCACCGATGTTGCGCGGCAGATCGGAGTCGCCCTGCGATCCTTCCGCCAGCACGAGTTCCCGCACACCAGAGCCGAACCGTGGCTCGAAAAACGCCGTTGCTGCGGGACGCAGCCGCGCTTCGGCGGCCTCGCGCGTGACGCCTGGCTTCAGCCGGCCCATGAGCGCGAGCCACGACGAGGTGGACTTGTTTCGATAGTCCTCCCGCTCGAGGGAATACATCTGTCCGATCGTCACCCAGAAATCTGCCGTCCGGCCGATCTCGGTGCCGAAGAATCTGGCGTCGGCAACACCAACGATCGTGAAGTGCGTTTCATTCATCAGGACGGTTTGTCCCGACAGCGGTGCATTCCCGTAATGCTTCCGCCAGAACGCATCCGATACTACGATCGAGGGCGGCGCTTCCGGGCGATCGTCGGCGGTCGTCAGCGGACGTCCGGATGCCATTGGCACGCCGAGGTCCATGAAGAAATTGCCCGTCACGTACTCGCCTTCGAGCGACTGGGCGAGGCCGTTTGCAACACGTGCACTCACGGAGGGCGAGCTGTAGGCGACGAACGTATCGAAGACGTCGGTGGCCGCGTCGCGAAGATGCAGATACGACGGATATGAGAAATCCATCGCGACCCCTTGCTCGTGTCGCATCTGGACCATGACGAGCCGATCGGCGCCCGTGACCGGCAGCGGCCGGTAGAGAATCGCGTTCGCGAGCGTGAACAGCAGGACATTCAACCCGAGGCCCACCGCAAGAGACAGCACGCCTGCCGCCGCCATGAGCGGCTGCTGCCGCAGCAGCCGCATCCCGAACGCCAGGTCGCGGACGAAACCACGCATCGAAAACCTGCCTTTCGAAATGTCGGGAAGCCCGTCGCCGCACTGCCGCCGCAGACCCGGGACGACGGATCGCAGGGCCTGCCGGCGGCACCAGCGCCGCGCGGCGGCGGGATTGGTTTCCGACAACCGCCGATAGTCCTCGATCACGTCGCCCACGACGGCATCGCGATCGCGCGGGGGTGTCGCGCGCTCGATGATCCAGAGCGCCAGACGGGGCGGGGAGAATCGCGGCATGGCAATCAGCGTGTGCGGCGCAGACCTGGCGAGAGCCCGTCCCACATTCTGGCCAACGTTTCGCGGGAGCGCTTGAGGGCGGCGGCGCCTTGCGCGGCGACTGTGAAATGCCGGCGCGCGCGTCCGCCGCGCTGCGGCGTCGGGTCGGATATCACCGAGGCCACATAGCCTTTGCGCTCCAGGCGCTCGAGGGCGGTATAGAGCGCACCGACCGCAATCTCGCGGCCGGTGCGGTCTTCGATTTCGCGCCGGATGGTGGTGCCGTACGCCTCAGAGCCGAGGCGCGCGATGGCGAGCAGGACGATCTGTTCGAATTCGCCGAGGGTGTCGGAAGCCATTTCTACTGCAAGGTAGTAGAAATGGCTTCCGGTGTCAACGGCTGATGAGGATTTCTTCGAAGAACTTCGTGGCGCGCGGATCTTTCGATTGTCCGAGCCAGAACATCGCGCGCTCCCGCACTTTCGCGTTCCTGTGCGTGCGAGCGACGTTGATCAGCCGCGGCACGCCAACGTCCTTCGGCAGCTGGCTGAGCGCCTGTACGGCGCGTTCCTGGACTTTCGTGTCGGGGTCGTTTTCGATCGCGGCGGTGATGTCGCCCGCGACGGTCTGACCCGCATTGCGCGCGAGCCACATCAGCGCTTCTGACCGGTTCGCCGGATCCGCATCGCGCTTCGCGATCTCGAGCAGCGACGGCACCGCTTCGGACACCTGCGACTGGCTCATCGCCTGGATGATCGTCCGGCGCACGTCGGCCGCCGTTTCGCGTGCGAGCATCGTCTTCAGCTTCGCGAAACCGGCGGATCCGCGGGCGCGTCCGATCAGGAAGGCCGCCTGCCGCCGGACGTTGGCCGGCTGCGACGCCGCCGTGAAGCGATCGAGCGCCGCATCCGCGGCTGGTCCGGCCGTGTACGCGATTGCCGACATCGCATTGCTATAGCTGCTCGATCGCGGCGCGGCCGCGACCGTCGTCTCGACGTACTGGCTCAACCAACGCACGCTCGCCTCAGGCGCGACGTTGTCGAGAAAGCGAATGCTGCGCCCGCCGGCATCGATGGGGCAGTCGTCGCCGAACGTGCGGATCCGTTCGACATTGCCGTCGGCTATACGCGCCATGACGAGCAGGGTCGTGCCCGCTTCGAGCGGCACGGGGCCGGTCGGCTGCTGCGGCCGAACAGTCGCTGCACCCGCAGTCGACGGCTCGATGCCGCAGCCGTAGAAGTGATCGTTGTTGTTCGAGTACCAGCAGCAGCCGCGCGAGCGGCCATCCACCGTCGGCACTTTCCAACCCACCCACGAGGGCTCGGCCTGCTGCGCCGCGGCCGCCACCTCGCGCTCGATGGTGGACCCGGCCCGCACCTCGACGCGCCCGTTGGTAATCTGCGCCGGCTGCTGCACGAACCCGGAACCTGAGAACCCAGAACCCGTGAACCCCGGAACCGTGAACCCAAGAACCAGGAACCCGAGAACCGAACCTACGGAACCAATGGAACCTCTGGAACCCATGGAACCCTCCGTTACTTGTTGAGCAGTTCCATCAGGTAATCGAGCGCGACCTTCGACTTCGTCATCGTCGACAGCCGGCGCACGATCTCTTCCTTCAGCTTCGGATCGGTCTCGCGGCGCGCGGCAGCGACCAGACCTTCAGGATTGTTCTGCTGGTGCAGCGCCTGGATGATGGCGCGCTTGACGTCCGGGCTGGTCTCTTTTGCGTACATGTCCTGCAGCACGGTGCCGGTGCGCTCGCGGCCGACCGATGCGAACGAGCGAATGGCCTGGAGCCGGATGTCCTGGTCGTTCTCGGCGCGCGCGATCTGCTGCAGACGATCGATGGCGCCGGCAGAGGCCAGGCTCCTCACGATCTGCAGCCGGATGGCCTTGCTCGATTCCTTGTCATAAAGCTGGCCCAGTTCTGTGAGGGCCGCGCTCGATCCCAGATAGCGGATGGCCGCCATCCGGAGCTCTTCGTTCTGTTCGGTCTGCGCCACCGCGAGCAGCCGCGGCCGGTCGCCGGCGCTCATGTACGCGCGGAGCACGCGCGCGCGAACGTCCGGGTCGGTGTTCGCGCGATAGACCTCTTCGAGCCGCGACCGGCCGTCGCGCCGGCTGTGCGTCGCAAGATAGTCGATGGCCTTGCGCTGCAGATCGGGGTTGGCGCCGCCCTTGGCGATGCCGAGCAGGATCTCCTGCGCCCGCGGGGAGCTGCTGAGCGCGAGCACGTACAGCGCGCGTTCCCGGACCCGCGGCGCGTTCGACGAGTTGATGATCTTCTCGAGCAACGGGATGGCCTGTTCCGGATCCGAGTGCTGCAGACCCTGAATCGCGAGTATCTTGAGGTCTTCGTCCTGCTGCGCCTCGGGCGACACAGGGCCGGTGCGCGATTTGAGCTCGAGCTCCAGGGCGCGCGCATCACTCAGATAGCGGCTCTGTGGATAGGCCCTCACCATCGCATCGATTGTCGCCAGGGCTTCGGCGCGCTGTCCGAGCTTGCCCTGCGCGTACGCCTTCCAATAGAGCGCGGCATCGGCGCGCGTGCCTTTCAGCTGCGCGACCTGCTCGAAGCGGTTGATCGCATCGCTCCAGTTGCGGCGATCCAGCGCGCTGCGGCCGCTCTCGTAAAAGGAATTCTCGCGCGAACGCTGAGCGCTGAGCGACGTCTGGCCCCACTCCGATCCGAGCAGGCTTTTGCCTTCGAACTCGAACGCATGCTCGAACGGCGCGATCTTCGCCAGTGCCATCTCAGCGTCGAAGAGCTTGCTGTGAATGCCCTCAATTGGCGGCATCTTGGCGATCGCGGCCTGCATTTCGAACGCCGAGCGATCGAGGTGGAAGTCGTACTCGAACGGCAGCGGCGGCGCCATTGGGGCCATCGCGGGCGGCGCTCCCGGAACCAGGACCGGAGCCTGAGGAGCCGGCGGAGCCGGAGCCGGCACCGGCACCGGGATTTCCACCGGTGGTGGCGGGGGCGGTGGCGGCGGAGTCTGCGCCGGCGTACCGGCAAACGCGAGAGCGGCAGCGAGCGTTACGGATGCAAATGTCATAGCGTCCTCTTGGAAATTCCCTGAGATGAGCGGGTGGTCTGCTGACGTGCCTTCACTTCCGCAGCCAGCACACGCAGCTTGAAAATGAGTTCCTGGTCGTCAATCTGTGCGCGCAGCTCCTCGAGCTGCTCGGCAGACAGCGCATTCGGACCGCGCGCAATCTCGACGAGCACCAGCTCGAGCTCGTCGAGCAGCGTCGCCAGCTGCAGCTCTCCGCTTTGCCGCGCCGTTTCGCGATAGAGACGTCCGGCCGAGACGAGATCGTCGGCCGTCGTGCGCTCGAGCGATACATCGAGGCCGCCATCCTGCGCCTCGGCGTTGGCCAACTCCACGAGCACCAGCTCAGACTGCTCGATGTGATCGCTGACCGCGGTGAGCAGCACGCGCTCGCGATGGGCGTCGGCATCGACGGTGACCGCGTCGCCGACCGGCGTGCGCGTGAAATTGATGTCGAACTGCCAGACGATGACGGCGAGAATGAGGGCGGCGAGCCCGCCGGCAAACGCGAGGCCGCGCAGGAAATTGAACCGGGATGATTTTTCCCGGTTTACCAACCGGGAAAAATCTTCCCGGTTCTGCAGTCGCGCCCACACCGTGCGCTCGAATGCTGGACCTGGCTCGGGCACCGGCGCGGCGTCGAGGGCTTCCATGATCCGGCGCAGCCCCTCAAAGGCCTCGCGGCAGCCGGCGCATGCCTTAAGGTGCGACTCGATGCCGGCTTCGGCCGCGGTGGCCTCGCCGTAGTAGTGCAGGACAAGCTCGTCTTCGGTTGGGTGCATTACTTCATTCATGATTCAACAAACGGCTCGAGCGCCAGACGCATCTTGCGCACCGCGCGGAAGATGCTGTGTTTCGTGGCGTTCGTTTTCAGCCCGAGCGCCCGGCCGATCTCTTCGATCGAAAATCCCTGGTAATGCCGCATCACGAATGCCGCACGTTCCATCTCACTCAACAGGTTGAGCGCCGACTGCACGCGCTCCCCAATTTCGCCCGCCAGCACCAGCTGCTCGGCGCCCGGCTGTCCCGTATCGCCCGCCGCGCGCTCGAGCACATCGTCTTCCTCGGCCGACTCGCGTTTCGGTTTCGCCCGCATGTAGTCGATGGCGCAGTTCGTGGCGATGCGATAGACCCACGTGCCGAAGTTCGCGCGCGATTCGAAACGGCCGAGCTGACGATAGGCCTTGAGGAATGTTTCCTGGACCACGTCTTCGGCGTCGGCCTCGTTTCCGGTCATCCGATACGCGACACGGAATACGAGACGGCTGTGCCGCTCCACAAGAGACCTGAAGGCCTCGGAATCGCCGTCCCTCGCCAGGGCTACGGCGGCGGCATCCTCGCGCATCTGGGACATAGGACGGTCCGAAGGACGGAAGGGTTAGGTGAGCAGGCGCCGCACACCTTCGACGAGCGGGGTCACGGAATAGTTGAGGGCATTTTCCGCCGCGGTGCTGTCGAGAGGCCAGTCGTGCTCGAAGATGGCGACTGTGGCAGGTGTCAGGATCGGCGGGCGGCCTGTCAGCCAGGCCCGTCCGGTCTCCACGGCGCCGGCGATTCTCGCAATCGCCGCCGGAAGCTCGCGCGGAACTCGCGCGCCCGTTTCATCACGCACGATTTCGTACAGCCGCCGCTGCGGAAGGTTCTCGCCTCCCAGCATGAGGGCGTCGGCGCCGCCACGTTCGAGCGCCGCGACGTGGGCCTCCGCGACATCGTCGATCCACGCGAACGACCAGATGCGATCGCCGCCCACCATGACGGGCATCGCGTGCGCGATCTGATCGCGTATGAGCCGGCCAACGAGATCGCTTTGCCTGACGGCGGATTTGGTGATCTGGTGATCTGGTGATTTGGTGATCTGTTCTGGTGATCTGGCTGTCGAAGGGCCGTAGATCACGCCCGGATACAGACGCGTGATGGGAAAGCCGGCGCGTGCGGCCTCGTCGGCCACGCGCGCGGCTTCGGCTTTGGTGCGCTGATAGTCGTTGCCGCGAATGGGCGCCGACGCGCCGCGCGGCGGCAGCGCCAGAAAACTGGACGTATAGACGAAGCGATCGTGGCCCGCGCTTCGCGCCGCGGCAATGGCGTGGCGCAAGCCGCCGACGTTGACGTCGTGAAAGCGGCGGCGGTCGCGTTCCCAGATCGAGACGAGTGCGGCGCTGTGGCAGATCGCGTCGGTGTCGCGCGCCGCGCGCGCGAGACCGGCGGCGTCGGTGACGTCTCCTGCGATGGCGTTGATACCAGGCGCCGGCTTGCGCGCAAACACCACGGGCTCGTGTCGGCGCCGCTCCAGCGCCGCGACGATGGCCGTGCCGAGATATCCCGTGCCGCCCGTGACGAGCACCCGCATTCCTGTATTCTTTCCCAGATGTTCCGCCGCCAAACCTCCGGCTCCGTGGTCTGCGCGTCCTGCGGATCGCTCGTGGGCGTCGCCGACGACAAATGCTACAACTGCGGCCGCCGCAATCCCGGCCTGTGGGGCTATGCCGGCGCCATCCGGCGGCTGGGCAGCGATCTCGGCTTCGTCCAGGTCGTCGTCATCGGCTCGAGCATCCTCTATGTGCTCACGCTGCTGATGTCGAACGGCCGCATCGGAATGAGCGGCCTCAACCTGCTCGCGCCCGCCGACAGCACCTTGTTTCAGTTTGGCGCAAGCGGCGCCATCCCGTTCTTTCTTGCGGATCGCTGGTGGACGGTGCTCAGCGCCGGCTGGCTGCACGGCAGCCTGCTGCACATTCTCTTCAACATGCTCTGGGTGCGGCAGCTTGGTCCCGCCACCGCCGACGTGTTCGGGCCCGGCCGCATGGTCATCATCTATACCGTGTCGGGCGTCGTGGGATTTTTTCTGAGCTCCACCGCGGGCGCGTATCTGCCAGACGTGCCGCTGCTCGGCGGCGCCGGCATGACGGTAGGCGCATCGGCCTCGGTGTTTGGCCTGCTTGGCGCGCTGGTCGCCTACGGCAAGCTGCGCGGCAGCAGCGCCGACACCTCACAGGCGCTCACGTATGCCATCGTGCTCTTCGTCTTCGGTCTCGTCATGTCGGGTGTTGATAACTGGGCCCACGCCGGCGGCTTCGCCGGCGGATATCTCACCGCGCGCTGGCTGGATCCGTGGAAGCCGGAGCGCATCAATCACCTCGTCGGCGCGCTGATCTGTCTGGCTGCGTCGGCGCTCGCCATCCTCGCGTCAATCGTGCACTATTCCTGGATGATGTCCTAGCATGCGCCGCAGACCCGTCGTGCTCATCACAGGGGCGGGCGGCGAGATCGGTCATGGTTTGATCGAGCGGCTCGCGGCTGCCGCCGATCGCCCGATCATCACGCTCGATGTCGCGCCGCTCGAGCCCGGTCTCGCGCGGATGGTCGCGCGCGAGTTCACCGGATCGATTCTCGATCGCGCGCTGCTCGATCGCGTGCTCGCGGAGTTCGAGGTGGATCGCGTGTTCCATCTCGCGGCCCTGCTGTCGACGCGATCGGAGTTCACGCCGCTCACCGCGCATGAAGTGAACGTCGAAGGCACGCTGAATCTGCTCGAGTTCGCGCAGCGCGAGGCCGACTCGCACGGCCGGCCGGTCACCTTTCTGTATCCATCGTCGATCGCGGCCTTCGGTCTTCCCGACCTGGAGACGAAGCATCGCGCGGGACGCGTGGCCGAAGATGCCTGGACGCGGCCGGCGACGATGTACGGGTGCAACAAGCTCTATTGCGAGCTGCTCGGCGACTATTACTCGCGGCATTACAAGCGGCTCGCGGCCAACCCGCAGTCCGGACGCGTGGATTTCCGCGGCGTGCGCTTTCCGGGACTCATTTCCGCCGCCACGGTTCCGTCCGGCGGCACGTCTGATTACGCGCCCGAGATGATTCATGCCGCTGCGAAAGGCGAGCCTTACGCCTGCTTCGTGCGGCCCGACACGCGCATTCCGTTCATGGCGATGCCGGACGGTGTCGGGGCGCTGCTGCAGCTGGCGGCCGCGCCGCGCGGCGCGCTGACGCGCACGACGTACAACCTTGGCGCGTTCAATCCGTCAGCGGACGAGGTTCGGGCCCTCGTGCGGAACGCCTTTCCCGACGCGCGCATCGAATACGACGTCGACGACAAGCGGCAGGGCATTGTCGACACCTGGCCCGAAGACGTCGATGATTCGGCCGCGCGGCGCGACTGGGGCTTCAATCCGGCCTACGATTTGCAGCGGGCCTTCAACGAGTATCTGATTCCGGAGATAAGACGACGATATGCCTAAGCTAACGGTCGAAGGCGCCGGCACGTTTGACGTGGCCGAAGGCAAACGCATGGTGCTGGCGCTCGAGCAGGATGCCGGGATCGATCAGCTGCATGCCTGCGGCGGCCGCGCGCGCTGCACGACGTGCCGCGTGGAATTCATCGACGGCGAGCCCGGGACGATGACCGAAGCGGAAAAGAGCGTGCTGGCCGCGAAAGGCGCGTCTGGCGTGCGCCTGTCGTGCCAGATGCTGTGCGATCACGACATGAGCGTGCGCGCGATCAGCCGGCTTGCCGGATCGGGGCGTCCGGATCCGGGGCCGACGCCGCAGCCGCACATCGAACCGCCGCCGGTCTGGATTCGCAAATGACTCATATTCTTATTCACATCGGCGACACGATTCCGAACGCCGAGGATGTCAATGCCGTGCATGCGCTGGCCGACGGACTCGGCGCGACGCTGCACGTGATGTTCACGCAGAGCGATCCGCTGTCGGCCGGCTGGCAAGCCGAAGTCGACGCGGCTGGCCTGCCCGACGTGCATCAGGCGATGGAAGAAGAGGCGCGCGCGAAGCTGCGTCCGATCTTCGGCGCCGATGCCGACATGCCGACCATTCAGATTCGCACCGGCGATCCCGTGCGGGCCATCGCCGACTACGCGCGCGAGGCGCAGATCGATCTCATCGTCGTCGGCCTCGCCGGCGAAGAAGAGAAGTCGCTCGCGCCCGCGCTGCTCGACGCCGCGCCCTGCTCGCTGCTGGTCTGGAAGCACAAACGGTAGCGCAGGGCTTTAGCCCTGCGGCAGAGCGGCGTAACATCTCCCCGTGATTCCGCCGTCCCTGCTGCTCGAAGCCTATCGCCGCGGGCTGTTTCCGATGGGGATGCCCGATGGCTCCGTGCAGTGGTTCTCGCCCGATCCGCGCGCCATCATTCCTCTCGACACATTTCACGTTCCGCGGCGCCTCGCGCGTGCCGCGCGCGCGGCAGGTACCGCCGGGACTGACGTGCGCATCGACACCGCCTTCGTAGACGTCGTGCAGGCCTGCGCCGAGCGGGCTGATGGCGATGGCACCTGGATCACCGGCGAAATTCTCGACAGCTACGAAAGCCTGCACGATCTTGGATTCGCCCACTCGGTGGAAGTCTGGCAGGAGGGCGCGTTGACGGGAGGACTATACGGCGTGGCGGTCGGCTGCGCGTTCTTCGGCGAGTCGATGTTTCATCGCGCGACCGACGCGTCGAAGATCGCGCTGACCGCACTTGTCGAGCGTCTCCGCGCCCGCGGCTTTACGCTGCTCGACATCCAGTGGGTGACGCCGCATCTGGAACAGTTCGGCGCGGTTGAGATTCCGCGGAAGCAATATCTGACGATGCTTGCGGGGGCCGTCGATGGGAACTGCAGCTTCTGACTCGTGAAGAACGCCGCTTTCGGCAAATCCGACCACGCTCGCATCCTCGAGTGTCGGCTCGCGGCATGAAAAAGGTGCTCGGCTATCTGCTCGGAGGACTGGCGGTCATTTTCGGCGCCGCGACCCTGTTCTTCGCCTACTTCGGCGTGCAAATCGTCTACGCCGCCCTGACATTTGAGGGCGAGGGCTCACTTGGCACCGTGGGCCTGTACATCGCCGCGGTGGTATACCCCGTGATGGCGATCATCTGCGGCAGCATCGCCTGGGCCGCGCGTCGATCGGCCCGACGCCGGCTCGCGCGCGCGGCTTCATGAAGTCGACTCTGGCCGAGCGCCATTAGCGCGCCGCGGAATCCAGCCGCCGGTTCTGGGCGCTACAATCGGGTGTGGCGCTCCGGCGCAGACGGAAGAAGTCATGAAACAGGCAAAGTATCCAGCTGGATGGGACGAAGCGCGGGTGAAGCGAGTACTTGCTCACTACGAGCAGCAGTCTGTCGACGAGGCGGTCGCCGAGGACGAGGCTGCATACGAATCGACGACTCACACGGCCATGGAAGTCCCGGTCGATTTGGTACCGGCCGTCCGCGAGTTGTTGGCTAAACGCCGGGCAGGGTGATCGCCGGGTCGGCCCCGTTTTCACGCTTCGCGCGAGGGAGGCCATGTGCCGATTCCTCTGAATCTCGACGAAGACAAGCTGTGTGAAGCAGCTCTGGCCATCCTTGGGCTGACCGCCCTTGGCAGTCATGGCGTCACGCGCGCCTGGAAGGGGATGGACTGGGATCTGCTCGACCTTCTGTTCCGAAAAGGCTGGATCGAGAATCCGGTCGGTAAGTCTAAGTCCGTGGTCCTGACCGAAGCCGGGGAACAGCTCGCCGCGGAATTCCTCGCGCGTCATTTCGCAAGTCAGTCCGCCGAAGCACCACCGGATGGCCGCTCATCCGTGCGCCGTAGGAAGGGGACGGTGGCACCGGCGGCGGGCGCCGGGATGGTTCATCAGTTCCGCGTGGCGCTTCTCGGAACGCAGCCACTGGTCTGGCGGCGCGTTCAAGTGCCGGACGACTACACCTTCTGGGACTTACACGTCGCGCTTCAAGACGCGATGGGATGGCAGGACTACCATCTCCACGAGTTTCGGTTCCCAACACGGCCCAGCGGGGAGCTGCGGATTGGCATCCCCGATCCTGATTTTCCAGGGGAACGTCCCTGCCTTGCAGGCTGGCAGGTGGAGCTGTCCCAGCACATCCGGCCGGGCATGCCTGCTGTCGCCTATTTGTACGACTTCGGCGACGGCTGGGAGCACGAGCTCACCTACGAAGGGCCAGCCGCGCGCGACAAGGCGGCGCGCTATCCGCGGTGCGTCGACGGCGCCGCCGCGTGCCCACCGGAGGACTGCGGCGGCATTGACGGCTATGAAGAGTTCGTCCGGGCTATGCGTAACCCAAAGCACCCGCGTCACAAGGAGCTGCGCGAGTGGTTCGGCGGGCCGTTCGATCCCGATGCGTTCGCTCCGGCGACCGTGATGTTCGACGATCCCCGTCGCCGATGGGAGGCGGCTTTTTCGGGACAGGATTAGGCATGAGGGCCAGCGCACGAAGCGGAAGGCGCTATGATTCCCCCATGGCTTCCACCACCATCGCCCTCGGCGTCACGCTCATCATTGTCGGCCTCGCCGGATACTTTCTGACCGGGATGGTCAGCGTCACCGCATTGATTCCCGCGGTGTTCGGCCTGGTCATTGCGCTGGCCGGCGTGCTCGCGCGTGACGAGCGCCGCCGCAAGCATGCCATCCATGGAGCGGTGCTGGTCGCGCTGCTGGGATTTCTGGGATCGGTCCGCGGCCTGATTCAGATTGGCAACGTGTTCGACGGCAGCGCCGAACGGCCCGCCGCCGTGATCGCGCAGTCTCTGATGGCCCTGCTCACGCTCGGCTACATCGTCCTCGCGGTCCGCTCCTTCGTCGCGGCTCGCCGAGGACGCGCAACGTAAATTCGCTCAGTGAACCGTATACGGCTCGCTCAGTGTGAACGGGGCGATTTTCGCGTCGAACGTTGTTCCGTTTGCCGCGAGCATCTGGTAGGTCCCTTCCATCTTTCCGAACGGCGTCGTCAGCGGACATCCTGAGGTGTAAGTGAACGACTCGCCGGGCGCGAGCACAGGCTGCTGGCCCACGACGCCGGGGCCGCGCACTTCCTCGACATGGCCTTCCGCGTCGGTGATGATCCAGTGTCGCGAGACGAGCTGCACCACGTCCTGACCCTCGTTGGTAATTTCGATCGTATAGAGAAAAAACCACTGGCCGTTGGCCGGGTCTGACCGATCGGCGGCATACTCCGAGAGCACCTGAACGCGCACGCCGCGGGTGACGGCTTCTGACGAGAACATGCCCCAATGATGGAGGATTCACGAGCGGTACAGCAAGGCCTCTGCGCCATCTGCCGCCACGCGCGTCGCATCCGGTCAGATAAAGGGTCGGTGTTCGTCATGTGCGCGCTCTCCAAGACCGACCCTCGATTTCCGAAGTATCCGGCGCTGCCGGTGCTCAGCTGTAGCGGGTTCGATAGAATCGTTAATTCAATGCCGCACATCCAGCCCGCCCGTCTCAAACCAGGCGTGACCGTCGACGAGCTGCCCGATCCGGTGGCGTTTACCGCCGCGGCTGGGTCTGACGCGCGCATTACGGGAAAAGCGCTGATTCTCTGGGACGCGAAGGTCCCCGGCGCGGAGCCAGGACCAGGAAAGAAACGCGACGCGATCGACACCGATCAGATCACGCCCGCGGCCGACTGCGTGTCTGAAAGCCTCGAGACGCTCGACGAAAAGTGGAAGGCGGGATCGTTCCGGTATCTGATGCCGGATTTCCGGGCGCGCGTGCACCGGGGCGAGACGTTCGTCATTGCCGGCGATCGCTTTGCGATCGGATCGTCGCGCGAGATGAGCCCCGCGGGCCTCAAGGGCGTCGCCGAAGAAGTCGGCCGCGAGATGGTCGTCATCTGCGGCAACAACATGGGCGACATCTTCCGCCGCAATGCCTTCAATCTCGGCCTCCATGTGGTGCAGAGTCCCGAGGCGGTGACTGACGCCGAAGACGGCGACGAGTTCTCGTTCGATCCGGTCTCGCGGCAAATCACCAATATTACGAAGGGGCGCACCTACGATCCGTTGCCGCTGTCGCCGAAGGAAGAAGAGATCCGCGTGAGCGGCGGCATCTTCGCGGTCGGCCGGCGCGAGTTCAAGCGGTCGGTGCAGACCACACCCGTCGTGGATTTCGCGGACGATGCCCTGGCGCGAACGATGACGACGACGGAGCAGATCGTCTGGGCGCATCGGGTAGACAAGGATTTGTCGCCCGATGACTTCAAGCCGGGAGCAACGATCCGGGTGTACGCCGACCTGTTGCCTGCCTCCGACGGCACCGCGCCGTTCTCGATTCACACCTTCAATCAGATCACCGGGGGCAACACGATCTTTCCGCGGCAAGCCGCAATTGCGAACGATCACTTCGTCTTCACCGGCAAGGACGAGGACGACAAGCAGACCTCGATCGGCCGCGAGTTCGCGCGCGCGCACGGCCTGCAGAAGCCGTACTACGCCACGCCCGGCGACGGCATCTTCCATTTCTATTTTCCGGAGCAGGGCCTGGTGATGCCGGGCCAGTTCATTCCGGGCGCCGACTCGCACAGCCGCGCGTACGGCGCCTATGGCGCGGTCGGCATAGGCGTCGGCTCGACGACGCTGGGGTTTGGATGGTCGACGGGCTACATCTATTTCACGCTGGCGCGGGCGCGGCGCGTGCTGTTCGCGGGAACGCTGCAGCCGTGGGTCGGCGGCAAAGACATCGTGCTGGAACTGCTGCGGCGTTGGGGTTCGAAGCAGTCGCAGGGGATGTCGGTGGAATTCGTCGATCCCGGTAAAGAGCTGCCGATGGTGTACCGCAACACCATCGCGAACATGATGGCCGAGGCCGAGGCGCTCAACGGCATTTTCGCACCCGACGACCTGACCTACGAGTGGTACCGCGCGAAAGGGACGGCCGATCTGCCATATCCGCGAATCGCGCCCGGCGCCGATGCGCACTTCGAGATCGACGAGACGCTCGATCTCGGCGACATCGGTCCGATGATCGCGAAGCCGTTCAGTCCCGGGAATGCATTTCCGGCCGGTGAAGTGGCGCGCGAGCATCTGACGTTCGACGCCGCGATGATCGGATCGTGCACCAACGGCAGTTATGGCGATCTGCTGCAGGCGGCCCTCGTCATCCGCGGCGCGCGCGAGCGCGGCTCGAAGAAAGTCGCGCGGCCGTTCAAGATCTTTCCAGGTTCAGGAGGTGTGGGCCGGCAGATCGAGCGCCCCGAGAAGCGGCTCGGCGGTGAATCGATCGCTGAAGTGTTCCGCTCGGTTGGCGGAGAGATCCGTCAGTCGTGGTGCGGGCCGTGCTTCGGCCAGGGTCCCGATTCGTTGAAACCGGGCGAGCGCGCGATCACGTCGTTCAACCGCAACTGGCAGAACCGGATGGGCGTCGGCGGCGAAGGTTATCTCGCGAGTCCGGCCGTCGTCGCCGCTTCGGCGCTGGTCGGGTACATGGCGCCGCCGAGCGAGCTGGGGCTCGAGTGGAAACCTGAGTTGTATGGGGTCTAGGGCCGCTAACCACGTCAACGCGCCCTCGGGGCGCCAGATGATCTTCTGTCTCCTGTATTCTGTCTCCTGTCTTCTTCTGATTCGTCCGGCCGCACAGCAGTTGCCCGTCATCGAGCCGACCGGCGGCCTTGTCATCACCAGCTCCGTCGCGATAAAACCTGGCACGTACCGCCTCCCGGCGTCTGGAGAGGCGCCGCTCATTACGGTGCGCGGCTCGAATGTCACAGTGGATTTTCAGGGCGCCGTGCTCGAGGGATCGGATCCGGAGTCGGATCCCGACGGGTATGCCGGCACCGCCGTGCTGATCGATGGCGGCGATCATGTCACCATCCGCAACGCCGTCATCCGCGGCTACAAAATCGCGATCGAGGCGCGCCGCTCACCCAATCTGCACCTGACGCGCAACGATCTCAGCCACAACTGGAAAGAGCGCCTGTGGAGCCTGATCGAGCACGAAAGCCTGCTCGACTGGATGTCGTACCACGACAACGAGAGAGACGAGTGGCGGCGTTTCGGCGGCGGCATGTATCTGGTGGAATGCGACAACGCCGAGATCGATCACAACATCGTCCGGCAGGGCCAGAACGCCCTGATGGTCACGCGCTCGTCAGGCCTGTCGATCTGGAACAACACCTTCGAATTCAATTCGTCGCTGGGCATCGGCCTCTATCGGGTCACGAAGAGCCGCATCCTGCACAACCGGATCGACTGGAACGTCCGCGGCTACAGCCACGGCTTCTATAACCGCGGCCAGGACTCGGCCGGACTGCTCATGTACGAGCAGTCGAGCGACAACATCGTCGCCTACAACTCGGTCACGCACAGCGGCGACGGGCTGTTTCTCTGGGCCGGCCAGTCGACGATGAACACGGGCAAGGGCGGCGCGAACGACAATCTGTTTTATCGTAACGATTTCTCATACGCCCCCACCAACGGCGTCGAGACGACGTTCAGCCGCAACTACTTCATCGAGAACCGCATCGAGGGCAACTGGCATGGCGTCTGGGGCGGCTACAGCTGGAGCTCGGTCTTCGACGGCAACCGCTTCGCCGGCAATGACGAGGCGATCGCCATCGAGCACGGCCAGGACATTCTCATCCGCAACAACATCTTCACGGGCGACAAGAAAGCCATTCGCATCTGGGCCAACGAGACGCAGGATCCCAACTGGGGCTATCCGAAGAATCGCGATACACGCAGCCGCAACTTCGACATCAGTCACAACCGCTTCACCGGACACGACGTCGCGCTCGAGATCGACGACACCACTGACGTCGCCATGCGCGGCAACACGTTCGAGAACGTGACGTCGCGGCTCATCATGACGGGTTCAACCGACCGGGTCGCGCTGTCGATTCCGGGCATCTCCGTGCTGCGCGACCCGCCGCCGCTCGTCGAGGTGCCGCTGCCGCTCGAGGAGGGTGTGGACACGATGGTGACCCGCCGCGGCCGCGAATTCATCATCGTCGACGAATGGGGGCCCTATGATTATCGTTCCCCTAAACTGTGGCCCGCGATCGCCGATCGTATTGATTGGATTGATTCGACCAGACGATTTCCGCTCGGCGGACTTGGCGCGCGGCGCGACATCATTGCGCCAGACGCGCCGGTGGAGCTGCGCGTCCTCGGACCCGAAGGCGCCTGGAAAGCCGCGCGTGTCATGGGCGGTTCGCTCTCGGCGCAGGGCGGCAAGGTTCCCGGTGAAGTCACGTTCACACCTGTTCGCGGCGCCGCCGAACAGCGCGTCAATCTGATCTACACAGGCGCGGCACTGCTATCGCCGCGCGGCCGGCGCGTGCCCGCCGGCGAGCCGTACACGTTTTCTTTCTATCGCTTGGAGCCGGCCGTGAACTGGACGGTCCGCTGGTATGCGTGGCCCGAAAGCGCGGATCCGGTGACGTCGCCCGAGGCGTTCCGCAAGGTGGTCGCCGGCACGCCGATTCTCATCGAGCGTCCGCGCCGCCTCGATCACATCGGCGGCCGCGCGTTCACAGCCGGCGTTCCTGCCGATCGCGCTGCGCTCGTTGCCGAAGGCGCCGTGACGCTTCCGCCAGGTCCCGCCGACGCGTTTCTGCTGCGCACGATCAGTGACGATGGGGTGCGGGTGTGGGTGGATGGGGTCCTGGTGATCGACAACTGGGACATCCATGGATCCGAAATCGATACCGCCGTGGTGTCGGGCGGCGCTCATACAATCAGAGTGGAATATTTCGAAGCGACCGGCTGGGCCGAACTCCGGCTGGAATTCGCGAGGAATCTCAAATGATCGAATGGCTGGCGGACCCTCAGGCCTGGATTGCACTGTTCACGCTGACGGTGCTCGAGATCGTGCTGGGCGTCGACAACATCATCTTCATCTCGATTCTGGCGGGGAAGCTGCCGGGCGGCCAGCAGGCGAAGGCGCGGCGCGTGGGTCTGCTGCTCGCGATGGTGATGCGCATCCTGCTGCTGTTCTCGATCGCGTGGATCATCAAATTGACCGCGCCGTGGTTCACGCTGTTCGGCCATGCCTTCTCGGGCCGCGATCTGATCCTGCTCCTCGGCGGCCTGTTCCTGATTGCGAAGGCGACGCACGAGATCCACGACAAGCTCGAAGGCGACGAAGGCCATGGCTCGGCGCGCGTCGCGGCCTCGTTCATGAGCGTGATCATCCAGATCATGTTGCTCGATATCGTCTTTTCACTCGACTCCGTCATTACGGCGGTCGGCATGGCCGACGACCTGGGCGTGATGGTCGCGGCGGTGATCATCGCGGTCGGCGTGATGATGGTGTCGGCCGGCGCCATCTCAGGGTTCGTGGAGCGCCATCCCACGGTGAAGATCCTCGCGCTGAGTTTCCTGATTCTGATTGGCGTGTCGCTGACCGGGGAAGGCTTCGGCCATCACATTCCGAAGGGCTACATCTATTTCGCGATGGCGTTCTCGGTCTTCGTCGAGATGATCAACCTGCGCGTGCGGTCCAAAGGCAAGCCGGTGCAGCTGCACCAGCCGTATGTGGAGGGGTAAGACGAAACACATGGCGCGCCGGTGGCGTCTAAACATCATGAGCCTCTCAGCAAGACATCTGTTGCCCGCTGCCGCGTTGATCGCCTCCGTCGCCGCCGCGCCGTTTGCGCAGGGGCAGACTCCCCAGCAGCCGGGCCAGGCGCCGCAGCAGCAGGGACCGCGGCGGCCCACGCCGCCTCCGGTCCCCCAGGGCGCCACCGACGTCTGGAACATCGACACGAGCCACACATCAGCTCAGTTCGCGGTCAAGCACATGCTCGTCAGCACGGTGCGCGGCACGCTGGGACCCGTTGTCGGGTGGGTGCGATATGACGGCAAAAACCTGTCGTCGCTGGCGGTCAATGCCGTCATCGACGTCACCACCATCAACACGGGCAACGGAGGCCGCGATCGCCATCTCCGCAGCGACGACTTCCTGCTCGTCGAACAGCATCCGGACATCACGTTTGTCTCGAATCGGGTAGAGGGATCACCGGGCAACTTCAAGCTCGTCGGCGATCTCACCATCCGCGGCGTCACCCGCGAAGTCGCGCTTGCCGTGGAAGGTCCGTCGCAACCGGTGCAGCGCAGCGCGACCGGCCCACAGGTCATCGGCGCCAGCGCCACCACGACCATCAACCGCAAGGACTTCGGCGTGAAGTACAACGCGCTCATCGAAGCCGGCGGCGCGGTCGTCGCGGACGAGGTGAAGATCACGATCGACATCGAGGCGAGGAAACGGTAGTTGAGGGGTTTCACTGGTTCCCCGGGTTCCATGGGTTCCACGGGTTCCACGGGTTCGGTTCTGGTTCCAGTTCTCGTTCTGGTTCTCGGTTCCATCGTCGCAGCGCAGACGTATGTGCCGCAGCGGGTGTTCGACACGAAGACGGGCGCGTGGTCCGACTTCGAGGTCATGAGTGCCGACCTCGCTCGCGCCGATGTCGTGTTTGTCGGCGAGCAGCATGGCGATCCCAACACGCATGCGCTCGAGCACGCGCTGCTCGAATCGGTCGGCCGGCGCCGATCCGACGTTGTCCTCTCACTGGAGATGTTCGAGCGCGACACGCAGGCCTCGCTGGACGGGTATCTTGCGGGCACCGTCGACGAGGCCGCATTCCTCGAGCGCAGCCGTCCCTGGCCGACGTATCAAACCGACTATCGCCTGCTGGTGGAGCTCGCACGCGAGCGCCGATGGCCGGTCGTCGCTTCGAATGTGCCGCGGCCGCTGGCCTCTGGTGTGGCCAAGTCAGGGCTCGAGTCGCTTGCCGCGCTGCCGCCGGATCAGAAAGCCTGGATTGCCGCGGACCTGCAGTGTCCAAAAGACGCGTACTTCGATCGCTTCGCGAAAACGATGAGCGGCCATCCCGCGAGCGAAGGGCCTGGCGCCGTCGCCACACAGACGGCGATGGTGGACCGCTATTACTACGCGCAGTGCCTGAAGGATGAAGTCATGGGTGAATCGATCGCGCGCGCCGCGAAAGGCCCAGGCGAGGGGCCCCTCGTGGTGCACTACAACGGCGCCTTCCACAGCGACTTCGCGCTCGGCGCCGCGGAGCGCGCACGCCGACGGCTGCCCGGGTCCCGCGTTGTCGTCATTTCGATCCTGCCCGTGGGATCGCTCGACGAGCTCGAGCCGGACGCCGCCGAGCGAGCGCGAGCCGATTATCTCGTCTACACGCTCGCGTCGTCCAGAAATGTAAATCGTAAATTTACATTTTACATTTCCCGTTATCGCACTGGTTCGCTAGGCGATAACGATTGCGCGCGATGAGGCGGTAGCCGGCGTTCGCGATCGGGCGGACCGGCCAGAGGCGATAGAGACCGGCGAGCAGGCCGAGTGCGCCGCCGCCCAGTTGCAGTGTGCGCGCGATGGCCGCGGCGCCGCCGAGCACGCGGCCGTCGGCGTCCACCAGCTTGATCTCGCCCATGACCCCATCCTGCGGCACCATCGGAAAACGCTCGCGTACGCCAGGCGCATAGGCCGATTCGACCTGCACGCGCCCGCGTCCGAACCTCCGCAGCCGCTCGGCCTGCGCGGTGCAGAAGCGGCACGTGCCGTCGTACAGGAGAGTCGGTGTCATAGCGCTACCCGGTGCCTTCCCGAATGCAGATAGTTCATCGTCTGCACCGTGAGCAGGATGACGAAGTCGAGGCCGGCCTTTTCTTCCGACACCTTCAGCCGCAGATTGAGCTCGTTGGCGCGCGTGATCATGTCTTCGATGACCTGGTCGATCGTGTACTGATATTCGCCGGTGGCCTCGGCGACGCGCCGGCGCACGTCGCGCTTGATGCGCGCGATGAAGCGCGACGCCTTCATGTTGCCGCGATATTCGGCCGCGTCTGAAAACAGCCGCCGCAGATCGCGGTCGTAGAAGTTCGGGTACTCGACGCCATAGTGCTTGCGCTTGCGCGTGTAGTGCTCGCGCAGGGTCTTGCGCATCGTATGCACGGGATCGACCTTGCGCCGCGATCGCTCGAGCGCCGGCTTGCCGGCAATCTGCTTCATCAGCGCATCCATGTATTCCAGCTTCTTGAGCGCCGGCCAGTCCTTGTAGCGCTCGCGCCAGTCGGCGTCGGGCGTGAGCCACACGGCAAACGTCTCGGCGAAGTCTTCATCGGGATGGCTCTGCGCGTACCAGGAGTCGAGATGCAGCACGAAGCTCTTGGAGTACGGCTTCGGCGTGTAGTACTCGGGATACGCCTTCTTGGACAGCCCGAACAGCGTCAACCGCCGCAGACGCCGCTGCAGCCGGTACGCGTTGTCGATGGCGTGCCCTGCCTCGTGCCGCAGAATCTTGAGGCACCAGTCAGGATCGCCTCCTTCCACTGCCAGCATCTGGGCTTCCTCGAGCTTCGCGAGCCGCGGATGCGCGAGATAGAACGGGACGGCGATCCCCGGCACGTGATCGGGCGTGAACCAGTCGTCCGAGATCCAGACGTGCGGCCGGAACTGCAGGCCACGTGTGTCGAGCTCGCGATTGAGCTCGGCGATGCGGTCTTCGAGCACGCTGCCGTCGATCGTGAGTCCGAGCTCGCAGACGCGCACGTCGAGCAGGGCCTCGTCATCGAGCGACGCCCAGTCGTCGCGCACGACGCACGGCGTGCGCGAGCGCGGGGGTGACGTCCGGTCCCTGGCCGGGCGGTCCATGCGGATCGGCTCCGACATGTCCCAAGTCTACCGTCCAGGTCCGGTTCCGGTTTTCGGTTCCGTAACATTTGCCCGTCCGGGCTGTAGGTACTGGGCGAGGGTAGAACCGAGAACCGGAACTGGAACTGGCCGTATAACCGTGCTATATCCCTAGCACTCCCTGCAGCGTTATGGCTCTCAGCCCTCGGCGGGTGAGCCTGTAAATATAGGAGAAAACATGTATTCGATTCGACGGACTGCGCTCATTCTTATTTGCGCGCTCGGCCTGGCACCGCGAGTGTATGCCGGCCAGACGCCGCCTCCGCCGCCACCGCCGGCGCCGCAGCAGCAAGGCGGCCCCGTCAGGGTCGAAGAACACGTCGTCGTGAGCGCGACCAAAGTCGAGCAGCTGCTCGTCAACGCGCCCGCCACCGTGACCGTCATCGGGCCGCGCACGCTCGACGTCGCCGCCTCGCAGAGCTACGGCGACCTGCTTCGCAACGTCCCGGGCGTGAACATCACGCAGGTGTCTGCACGCGACGTGAACATCACGCCGCGCGGCTCCACGAGCACGCTGTCGACAAACCAGCTCGCGGTGCTCGACGGCCGGTCGCTGTATCAGGACTTCTTCGGGTTCGTGATGTGGGACTTCATGCCCGTGAATCTGAACGAGTTGAAGCGCATCGAAGTCATCCGGGGCCCCGCGTCGGCCATCTGGGGCGCGAACGCGGTCTCGGGCGTGATCAACGTCATCACCAAGACCCCGCGCGAAATGCTCGGCACGTCGATCGCGGTCGGCGCGGGCACGTTCGATCGCAGCACCGATGCCGTCGAGGAAGACGCCGGCACGCTCTGGTATCTCAATGGCACCCATGCGGGCGTCATCAGCGATCGCGCGTCATTCAAGCTCTCGGGCGGCTATTACACACAGGATCCCTTCGCGCGCCCCACTGGTGTCATTCCCAATGGAGGCACGACGCGGTATCCCGACTTCGACAACCAGGGCACGTCGCAGCCCAAGGTCGACGGACGATTGGATTACAGCCTCGACGATGGCGCGTACATGACGTTCGCGGGCGGCTACACCGGCACCGAGGGCATCATGCACAGCGGCATCGGTCCGTTCGACATCGAGAGCGGCACGTGGATGGGATACGGCAAAGCGAACTACACGCGCAATGCCTTCCGCGCGCAGGCCTTCTTCAACAGGCTCGACGGCGACGCCGTGCAGCTGCTCACGCGCGGTCCTGGCGGCGCGCCGATTACGTTTGCCTTCAAGACCGCTACACTCGATCTCGAGGCGGGCAATGTCACGACGTTCGGCCGCAATGTCTTCACGTACGGCGGCAATCTGCGCCACAACACATTCGATTTGACGATTGCGCCCGACGCCGACTCGCGCACCGAAGGCGGCGCGTACCTCCAGGACGAAATCTTCCTGCACGAGAAGTTCCGCGTGGTGTTCGGCGCCCGCGTCGACAAGTTCACGTCCATTGACGGCGCCGTCGTCTCGCCGCGCGCCGCGGTCCTGTTCAAGCCGGTGCCCGATCACGCGATCCGGCTGTCGTATAACCGCGCCTTCCGCGCGCCGTCGGCCATCAACAACCACCTTGACGTGACCATCACCGAGCCGCTTCCGCTTGGGGCGCTGCATCCACTGCTTGCAGACCGCTTCTTCTTCGTGCCGATCCGGGCCGTCGGTAATTCGGATCTCCAGGAAGAACGGCTCGATGCGTTCGAAGTCGGCTACACGGGCATCTTCGGCCGCACGACGCTGACCGCGGCGTGGTATCTGAACAAGGTCGAGGATCAGATTCTGTTCACCCAGACCGACACGTACGGCATCTCGCCTCCTCCCGCGGGCTTCGCGGAGTCGCTTGGACCGCTGGCCCCCGCCGCGCCGCTGTTCTGGGGCGCTATTTTTCAGCGCGGGATTCGTTTCCCGTCACGCTTCAGCTACGAGAACTTCGACAGCAGCATGACGCAGAAAGGCATCGAGCTGGGTGTCGACTCCGCCATCACCGATCGGGTAAACGTGTACGCAAATTACTCGTGGCAGGGCGAGCCCGAGCCGGAAGACCCGGCGGTGCTCCCGCTGAGCGAGCTGAACCTTCCACCGGAACACCGCTTCAACACCGGATTCAACTTCAACGTCAGCCGCTTCCTGGGCAGTCTTGGAATCAGCTACGTGGATGAAGCCTTCTGGCAGGACGTGCTCGACGCGCGTTTCCATGGGCGCACCGAGGCCTACACGCTAGTCAACGGCTCGGCCGGGATGCGGTTCGGTTCCCGCAACCAGTTCCAGGTCATGCTGAAAGGCACGAACCTGACGAACGACGACATTCAGCAGCACATCTTCGGCGACATCATCAAGCGCCAGTTCGCTGGTGAACTGCGGATCAACTTCTGATCAGGCCATAGGCCATAGGCCTTAGGCACGAGCGCCGGACGGACAACGCCGTCCGGCGCTTTTTCATTTAGGATGTCCCCATGAAACGCACGCTGTCTCTGCTCGCCGCCCTGCTCGTTCTGTTTGTCGCGGTCCCGTCGACCCAAACTCCATCGCTCGACGCGGTTCTCGCGCAGCTCGAGACGCAGCTTGCGGCCGATTTCGCGACAGACGGCGTCGGCGGCGCCAGCATCGGGGTCATCGTCGGGCCGAAACTGGTGTGGACGAAGCATTACGGGTTCGCCGACATGGAAGCGAAGCGCGTGCCGACCAACGAAACCGCCTATCGCATTGGATCGATCACCAAACAGTTCACCGCGCTCGCGCTGCTGCGGCAGGTGGAAGCCGGCACGATGACGCTGAGCGATCCTCTTGAAAAACACGTTCCCGAACTGAAGGCCCTGCGGAACCGGAAGGACGGCTGGCCGGCGCCCACACTGCTGCAGGCGGCCACGATGATGTCGGGGATCGCGCGCGAGCCCGGACCCGAGTGCAAGGATCACTCGGTCGGCCCGCTGGCCGTCTGGCAGCAGAAGGTGCTGGGCTGCCTGCCGCTCACGTCATATGCGCACGAGCCAGGGAGCCGGTATCTGTACTCCAACATTGGCTATGCCACGCTCGGCATCGCCATCGAGCGCGCGGGGAAGAAATCGTTCACCGATCAGGTCATCGAAGGGATTGCGGTTCCGCTCGCGATGACCCGCACGGCCTGGGAAGCCTCACCGATGATCCGCAAGGACCTTGCGCACGGCTACACGCGCCGCGACGGCAAAGCCGATCGCACGCGTCCGGATCGCGAGCTCGACGGCAGGGGTTATCGCGTGCCGAACGGTAATCTGTTCAGCACGGTCGACGACCTCGCACGGTTCGTGATGTGGGAGCTCGGTGCGCTGACCGCTCCCGTGATCGTGCGTGACACGCAGACCTTCAATTACGCGCGCACCTATTCCGCCAACGGCACGATGAGCAGCGGGTACGGCCTGGGTTTCATGGTGTCGCGACGCGGCGATCTGGTCGCGCTCGGGCACGGCGGCTCAACCGCCGGATTCCGCGCGTCCGCGCTCTTCAATCCCCGCACCAGCACCGGCGTGGTGGTGCTTCGCAACGCAGAGGGAGGCTCGTTCGACGCCGGCCCGGTCGCGCTGCGCATCCTCGAGAAAGTCGCGAGCACGCAGGGGCCCGTCCAAACAAGATAAGATCGAGGGTCTTGGCCCGACTGACTCCGTCTTTACCTAAACCCGAACGTTCATCTTCGCGGCGCTCCGGCCCCCTGGCCGGGCCCGGCGACGCGAAAGAGAAGAAACCGATTCGCTGGTCCGCCGCGGCGGCGGAAGCCCGCGAGCTCGTCAGGCATCACCGTAAGCGCCTCGCGCTCGGCCTGGGCCTGATGCTCGTCAGCCAGCTTGCCGGCCTCGTCCTGCCCGCCAGCTCGAAGTTCCTCATCGACGATGTCATCGGCAAGGGGAACGTCGGCCTGCTGTGGCCGCTCGCCCTCGCGGTCGCGGCGGCGACGATCGTCGGCGGGGCGACGTCCTTCGCGCTCTCGCAGGTGCTGGGCGTGGCCGCACAAGGCGCCATTGCCGACATGCGGCGGCGCGTGCAGGCGCACACCATGCACCTGCCGACCAGTTACTTCGACTCCACTCAGGCCGGCGTGCTGATCTCGCGCATCATGACCGACGCCGAGGGCATCAGGAACCTCGTCGGCAACGGACTGGTGCAGCTGGTCGGCGGCACGTTCACCGCCCTCGTATCGCTCGGGGTCCTCTTCTGGCTGAACTGGCAGCTCACGTCGCTGATGCTGCTCTTCCTGGGGACCTTCGGCATTGTGATGGCGACCGCGTTCAAGCGGCTGCGGCCGCTGTTTCGCGAGCGCGGCAAGATCAACGCGGAAGTCACCGGCCGTCTGAACGAAGCGCTCGGCGGCATTCGCATCGTCAAGACGTACACCGCCGAGGAACGCGAGAAGCGCGTCTTCAGTGAAGGCGTCGAGCGCCTGTTCCAGAACATCCGCCAGTCGATTACCGGTGTTTCGGCGGTCACGGCATTCTCGAGCGTGGTCGTCGGGGGCATCGGCGTGCTGATGATCGTCGTCGGCGGCCAGGCGATCATTGCCCGCGAGATGTCGATCGGCGACTTCGTCCTCTATCTCGTGTTCGTGGCGATGGTCGCCGCGCCGATCGTACACATCGCGTCGATCGGCACGCAGATCACCGAGGCGTTCGCCGGCCTCGATCGCATCCGCGAGCTGACCGATACGCCGGCGGAAACGGCCGAAGACGCCACGCGCGCCCCGCTCACGCAGGTCGAAGGCCGCATCGCCTTCGAGGACGTGCACTTCGAATATGTCGAAGGCGTGCCCGTGCTGCGCGGCATTTCGTTCGAGGCGCCCGCCGGAACGACCACCGCGCTCGTGGGATCATCCGGCTCCGGCAAGAGCACGCTGATCGGGCTCGTGATGGCGTTCAACCGGCCGAAGCAGGGACGCGTGCTCGTCGACGGCAAGGACCTCACCGAGGTTCGTCTACGCGACTACCGCAGCTTTCTTGGCGTCGTGCTGCAGGACAACTTTCTGTTCGACGGCACCGTGGTCGACAACATCCGTTACAGCAAGCCGGATGCGACCATCGAGGACGTCAGGGAAGTCAGCCGCATCGCGCACGCCGACGAATTCATCGAAGGGTTTCCCAACGGCTACGACACCATCGTCGGCGAGCGCGGCGTGAAGCTGTCGGGCGGGCAGCGCCAGCGTGTCGCCATCGCGCGCGCCATTCTGGCCAACCCGCGCATTCTCATCCTCGACGAGGCGACCTCGAGCCTTGACAGTGAAAGCGAAGCGCTGATTCAGGACGGCCTGCGGCGCCTGCGCGCCGGCCGTACCACGTTCGTCATTGCGCACCGGCTGTCGACGATTCGCAGCGCAGATCAGATTCTCGTCATCGAAGCGGGAGAGATCGTGGAGCGCGGCACGCACGGCGAGCTGATAGGCCTCAACGGCCGGTACAAACAGCTGTACGACAAGCAATATCACTTCGAGCTCGATCGCTTCATCAATCCGGGTGAGGACTTCACGCCGGAGCCGGAGAAGCCCGCAAAGCTGCCCGCGGCGTCGTCGAAGCTTTAGGAATTTATGGCGCAATTCATCTACACCATGAAGGGGCTTGGCAAGGCGTATCCGCCTGATCAGGTTGTCTTCTCCGACATCTGGCTGTCATTTCTCTTCGGCGCGAAGATTGGCGTGCTTGGCGGCAACGGCGCAGGCAAGAGCACGCTGCTGCGCATCATGGCCGGCATCGACAGGAACTATCTCGGCGAAGCGTTCCGGGCCGAGGGCACGACGGTCGGGTATCTCGCGCAGGAGCCGCAGCTCGACGAAACCAAGACGGTGCGCGGCAATGTCGAGGAAGGCGTGGCCGCCACGCGCGCGCTGCTCGACAAGTACGATGAGTACACGGCGAAGCTCGGCGAAGACATGACGCCCGAGCAGATGGAGAAGCTGCTCGAGCAGCAGGGGAACCTGCAGGATCAAATCGAACACGCCGACGCGTGGGACCTCGATTCGCGGCTCGAGCTGGCGATGGACGCGCTGCGGCTGCCGCCCGGCGACGCCGAGGTCACGAGGCTGTCGGGCGGCGAGCGCCGCCGTGTCGCCCTCTGCCGGCTCCTGTTGCAGTCACCGGATTTGCTCCTGCTCGACGAACCGACGAACCATCTCGACGCCGAATCGGTTGCGTGGCTCGAGAACTTCCTGCAGCAGTACAAAGGCACGGTCGTGGCGATCACGCACGATCGCTATTTTCTCGACAATGTCGCCGGCTGGATTCTCGAGCTCGATCGCGGCAAAGCCTATCCGTGGGAAGGCAACTACACCGGATGGCTCGAACAGAAGAAAAAGCGCCTCGAGCTCGAGGAGAAATCCGAGAGCAAGCGCCAGCGCACGCTCGACCGCGAGCTCGAATGGATCCGCATGTCGCCTCGCGCGCGGCAGGCGAAAGGGAAGGCGCGCATCAATTCGTACGAAGAGCTGCTGCGTCAGGACTCAGCGGAAAAGGTCGAGCAGGTTGAGATTTACATCGCGCCGGGCCCGCGCCTCGGCGACGTCGTCGTCGAAGCCCGCGACCTGCGCAAGGGCTTTGGCGACACGCTGCTGATCGACGACCTCGACTTCACCCTGCCGCCCGGCGGCATCGTTGGCATCATCGGTCCCAACGGCGCCGGCAAGACGACCCTGTTCCGGATGCTGGTGGGCCAGGAGAAGCCCGACGACGGCGTGCTGAAGATCGGCGAGACGGTGCGAATCGGCTATGTCGATCAGAGCCGCGACTCACTCAGTGCCGACGCGACGGTCTGGGAAGAAATCACGGAATCGAACGACGAAGTGGAGCTGGGAAAGCGCACGGTGGCATCGCGCGCATATGTGTCGTGGTTCAACTTCAAGGGACGCGATCAGCAGCGAAAAGTCGGCACGCTGTCGGGCGGAGAGCGCAACCGCGTGCACCTGGCGAAGCTGCTCAAGCGCGGCAGCAACCTGCTGCTGCTCGACGAGCCGACCAACGACCTCGACGTCGATACGCTGCGCGCGCTCGAGGACGCGCTGCTCAATTTCGCCGGCTGCGTCGTCGTCATCAGCCACGACCGCTGGTTCCTCGACAGGATTGCGACGCACATCATGGCGTTCGAGGGCGACAGCCACGTCGAATGGTTCGAGGGAAACTTCCAGGATTACGAGGCCGACAAGAAGCGGCGTCTCGGCGCCGATGCCGATCAACCGCACCGGCCCAAGTTCCGCAAGTTGACGCGATAAGCCATGCTGGCCGCTGCCGTATTCGCGGCGTTTCTGAAACTCGGGGATGTGCCGCGCATCGCCGAGGCCGTCACGGTCACGGCTCCCGGCAGCCAGCGCGTGGCGGTCACCGCGACGGCCACCGTGCTGGGCCGTGACGCGCTCGAGGCCTCCCCATCCTTCACGCTCGATCAGAAGATCGGCGCCACGCCCGGCTTCTCGCTCTTCCGCCGCGCATCCTCACGCACCGCGAATCCGACGACGCAGGGCGTGACGCTGCGCGGTTTGTCGGCATCAGGCGCGAGCCGCACCCTCGTCATGGCCGACGATGTGCCGCTCAACGATCCGTTCGGCGGCTGGGTCTACTGGAACCGCGTGCCGGCGGCGGCCATCGAGCGCGTGGAAGTCGTGCGCGGCGGATCGACGGATGCCTTTGGCGGCGACGCACTTGGCGGCGTGATCAGAATCGTGACGCGGCGTGACACGGCTGCCGCGATGCAGGTGGAGGGCGGCAATCAGGGCACTGGCCGGCTGTCGTTGTTCGGCGGTCTCACCCGGCCGGTGTCTGCGAGCGGCGGCATAGAGCGCTCCACCACTCACGGTTATGTCCCTGTCGCTCCGGAATCGCGCGGTATCGTCGACACGCCCGCCGGATCGCGCCACTGGTCGGGCCAGGGCCGCGTGGGCACCGATGCCGGCGGCACGCGCGTCGAAGGCGGCGGCAGTTTCCTGGCCGAGTCGCGCGACAACGGCACGCCGGTGCAGATCAACTCCACCGATGTCGCCAATGGGTTTCTTGCCGCACACGGCGAGACGCTCGGCGGCTTCTGGCAGGCGCGCGGCTTTCTTCAAGACCAGCACTACGAGCAGACGTTCAGCTTCGTGCAGGCCGGCCGTGCCGCCGAGCGGTTGACGAGCGCCCAGGCCTTTGACGTCCGCGCGAACGGCGTCGACGTGTCGTGGTCGAGCGGCACCACATTTCTCGTGACGGCGTTCGCCCGCAATACCACCGCCGATGAGGACGTGACGGCCTTTCGTCCCGACGGCAGCACCTCCACGAACACCGGGACGCTGCCTGAGCATTTCAGCGGCGGGGCGGCCGCGCAGCTGTCGATGCCGCTCGGCGGCCGCGCGACGCTCAGCGCGGGGTTGCGGGGCGAGCGGAGGACGCTCGAGGATCTCAACCACGTCCTGCTCTTCGCACCGCGCGTGACGGTGTCGTATCGCGCGCTCGACGGGCTCGTCGCGCGGCTCTCGGCTTTTTCGAACTATCGCGCGCCGACCTTGAACGAGCTGTTCCGCGGCTTTCGGGTTGGCGCCATTGAGACGCTGCCCGAGCCTGCGCTGGAGCCGGAGCGCGCGCGAGGTGCCGAGGTGTCGGTCACGCTGACGCGGGGCCGCGCCACCATTCGGGCGGTTGCCTTCGCCACGCGTCTCAACGGCGCGATCTTCAGCCGCACCTTGCGCACGTCGCCAGGCCTTGTCAGGATTCGATCGAACGGCGACGGGGCATCACGCGGTCTCGAGGTCGAAGCCGATGCGCGGATGTCGCGCCACGCGCGTCTGTGGTTGAGCGCCACAGCCATCGACTCGACGTTTACGAGTGGGGAGCTCGATGGCAACCGGCTGCCGCAGGTGCCG
Organism: Vicinamibacterales bacterium; assembly: GCA_040902895.1. Classification (GTDB taxonomy): domain Bacteria; phylum Acidobacteriota; class Vicinamibacteria; order Vicinamibacterales; family SCN-69-37; genus JALYRV01. The sequence continues at coordinate 63,402 of JBBDWL010000108.1, forward strand.
CCCGCGCATGCGTCCGCGGGCGTCGTGATGACGGCCGGCATGCTGTCTGGATCGCTCGACCTGCGCTATGCGTCGCGTCAGTTCGACGATGATCGCAATCAGTTCGAGCTGGGGTCGGCGACGACCGTCAATGGTCAGGTTTCGGCGCGCGTGAGACACGCACAGCTGTTCGTGGCCGTCGAAAACATCTTCGATGCCGACATCGACGCCGGCCGCACCCCTCTGCGCACGATCGGCCAGCCCCGCGTCTGGCAGGTTGGGGTGCGGGTGTTCACACGATAGAAGAAGAATGCAGAAGATCTTCTATCTTCTAGCTTCTCTCACCGTCGCCTGTTCAAGTGGATCGTCGCCGGTATTTGTGTCAGTGGCCACCGGTGGCACCGGCGGCGTCTACTACCCCTACGGCGGCGGGCTCGCGAAGCTCATTTCCGAGAAGATTCCGGGCGTGCAGGCCACCGCGGAAGTCACCAGCGCATCGATCGACAATCTCAAGCTGCTGCGGCAGGGCAGAGCGGATCTCGCGTTTACGCTGGCAGACACTCTTGCCGAGGCGGTGAAAGGCACCGGCCCGTTCGCCGCGATCGGAGCCGTTCCGGCCCGCACGATTGCCATCCTCTATCAGAACTTCACGCACATCGTGGCGCTCGACGGCAGCGGCATCGAATCGGTGCGTGATTTGCGCGGCCGCAGCGTGTCGGTTGGATCTCCGGGAAGCGGCACCGAGCTGATCGCCTCGCGCGTGCTCGAAGAGGCGGGCCTCGATCCGCGGCGCGACATACGGCGCCAGACGCTCGGCGTGGCCGAATCGGTCAACGCGCTGAAGGACGGCAAGCTCGACGCGTTCTTCTGGAGCGGCGGCCTGCCGACACCAGCCGTGCAGGATCTCGCGAGCACGTCTGGCATCCGCCTGCGACTGCTGCCGAACGCTGAATTCGCGGCGGCGTTGAGCGCGAAGTACGGCCCCGGCCTCTATGGCGAGGCGATGGTGCCGGCGCGCAGCTACCGAGGCGTGATCGAGCCGGTGCCGGTGATTACCGTCGGGAACCTGCTCGTCGCGCCCGAGACGATGCCCGAGCCGCTCGCGCACGACATCACCAAGCTGCTGTTCGACGAGCAGCGCGCGCTCATCGCGATTCATCCCGAAGCGCGCCATCTGTCGCCGGCGACCGGTCCGGCCGATTCGCCCGCCCCGTTCCATCCCGGCGCGATCCGGTACTACCGCGCGCGATCGTGGCGGTAGCGGAGCTCGAGGCCGCGCGTTCTCTGCCGGCGGGCAGAACAGGACAAGCCCTCGCCGCGCTCGCCGCCGGCCTCTCGCTTTACGCGATCTACTGGGTCCTCGCGATTGTTCCGCCCGAAATCTACCGCCCCTCCTTTCTGCTGGTTGCGATCGTGCTCATTGCGGGCCTCTACGGCGGGCGCTCGAGCGGCGCCGCGCTTGCGCTTGGCGCGGCGCTGTCGCTCGGATACTTCCTCGCGCAGGGCGACGCCATCCTGTATCGCGCCGCGACGCCGACCGCGGCCGACATCGCCGCCGCGTTCCTCGCGTTCGCGGTTGTCCTCGAAGCGACGCGGCGATCGAGCGGCTGGATTCTGCCAGGTGTCGCGCTCGGATTCTTCGCGTACGCAGCACTCGGCCAATGGCTGCCGGGGCTGATCGCGCATCGCGGCTATGACGCGCAGCGGCTCGCGGGCAGTCTGTTCATGACGCTCGAAGGCCTCTTCGGCGTGCCGCTCGACGTCGCGGCCACCTACATCATCCTGTTCACCATCTTCGGCGCGGTGCTGGAGCAGTCGAAGGCGGGCTGGTTCTTCGTGGAATGGGCGCGCGCCGTTGCGTCGCGGTCGCCGTCGCGCGCGGCGCCTGGGCGCGGTGTGACGCTTGCGGGATTTCTGCTCGGCACCGTCTCTGGATCGGGCGTTGCGACGACGGTGATGCTGGGATCGGTGGCCTGGCCCATGCTGCGCCGCGCCGGATACAGGGCCGAGACGGCCGGCGGCCTGCTGTCGGCGGCCGGCATCGGCGCGCTCATCTCGCCGCCGACGCTTGGGGCCGCCGCCTTCCTCATCGCCGAATACCTGGAGGTCTCATATCTGCAGGTGCTGATCATGGCGACGGTGCCGACGATCCTCTATTACGTGTCGCTGCTCGTCACCGTGGAGTTCGACTCGGCGCGGCTGCCCGCAATCCCGCTCGAGCGTCCGCCGCTCGGCGCCGGCGTGCTCGCGCGCCGGTACGGCTATCACTTCATCTCGCTCGTCGCGATTGCCGCGTTCATGGCGGCCGGCCTGACGACGTTCAGGGCGGTGTTCCTCGCGACCATTGTCGCGATCGCCCTGAGCTGGCTGCGCCGCGAGACGGCCATCACGCCTGTGCGGCTGTGGCGTGCGCTCACAAACGGCGCCGTATCGGTGTTGCCGATCGTGGCCACGACGGCAACCGCGGGACTGATCGTCGGGATTGTGACCCTCACAGGGCTGGGACTGAAAAGTGCCGGGCTGATCGTCGCGCTTGCCGGGGGCTCCACCTTTTTCACGATCGTCTGGTCGGCCGTCGCCGTGTGGCTGCTCGGCCTGGCGGTGCCGGTCACGGCGTCGTACATCATTGCCGCCGTGATGGTGGCGCCGGCGCTCGTCGCGGCCGGCGTCGCGCCGATCGCGGCGCACATGTTCATCTTTTATTACGCGGTGCTGTCGGAGGTAAGCCCGCCCACCGCGCTGGCGCCGTTTGCCGCCGCGGCGATCACGGGCGGCGATCCGCACCGCACGCTGACGGCCGCCTGGAAGTACACGGCGCCCGCGTTTCTGGTGCCGCTGGCGTTCGCCGTGGCCCCTGATGGGCTGGGATTGCTGCTGCACGCGCCCGCTCAGACGATTGTTTTGTCGTCGCTCACGGCGTTGGCCGGCGTCATAGCCGTAGCCACCGCGCTTACCAGGCGAGGTGGCACGGCGGGCCGGGCCGTGCTTTTCGCCGCCGGGCTCGCCCTGCTGTATCCGTGGATCTGGGCGGATTTGCTCGGAATAGCGCTCGGCGCGCTGGCTGTTGGCTCGCGTCGGGTCCAAAAGGGGTAAGATTTCTGCTGTTCCTCCGCGGATCCTGTATGCGCAAGACCAGAGGCGAAGCCGGCTTCACGCTGATCGACGTGCTCTTTACGGTGGCGATTATCGGGACGCTGTCCGCGATTGCCATGCCGGGACTGTTCCGCGCGCGCGCGCAAGCCGGCACCGCCGGCGCCCTTGGATCGCTGCGCGTCATCAACGGCGGCCAGCTCTCCTATGCCATCAGCTGCGGCTCGGGCTTCTATGCGCCTGGCCTGAGGACATTGGGCACGGCGCCGGCCGGGAGCCAGCAGGCGTTCGTCCCGGCCGATCTCGGCACCGGCAATGTCGTCATCAAGAACAACTACAGGATTCAAATGAGCGCCACGGCGCAGCCATCGGCGCCGGCCAGCTGCAACGGCGTGGGTCCGGGTCTTGGCGGCGTGGGTTATCGCGCGGGGGCCGACTCAATCGCTCCTGATTTTCCGGTGCACTTCTCGACGAACACGACCGCTGCCATGTGGGTCGGCGGCCCTGCGCCGCTGTATGCCACCACCGGCGAAGCCATCGGACCTCCCGGCGGAACGCTCGTCAAGTAACACGTGGCCTTCTTCTCGCCCACTGGAGCCCTCATGAAACCTGTCCGCCATACCGTCTTCACTGCCGCGCTGATGTGTCTGATCGCGACGGCTGTGCCCGTCGCGCAGGGCACCGTCACGACGCCGAAGCAGCAGTTCGGCCACGACATCGGCGCCGACTACGTCCTGCCGAACTATACGCAGTTGATGGAGTACTGGCGCAAGCTCGAAAAGGAATCGCCCCGCATCAAGGTGGTCGAGATCGGCAAGACGGCCGAGGGCCGGCCGCACCTGATGTCGATTATTACGGCGCCCGAGAATCACAAGCGCCTCGATCACTACAAGCAGATCTCGAAGCGCCTCGCGATGGCCGAAGGCCTGACCGACGAGCAGGCCCGCGCGTTCTCGCGCGAAGGCAAAGCCGTCGTCTGGATCGACGGCGGCCTGCACGCCACCGAGGTGCTGGGGGCGCAGCAGCTGCTCGAGACGGTGTATCAGCTGGTCAGCCGCACCGATCCCGAGACGCTGCGCATTCTGAACGACGTCATCATCCTGGCGGTGCACGCGAACCCCGACGGCATGGAGCTGGTCTCGAACTGGTACATGCGCAATCCGGATCTGAAGGAGCGGTCGACGGGCGGCATTCCGGTGCTCTACGAAAAGTACGCGGGACACGACAACAACCGCGACTTCTACATGTCGGCGCTGCCCGAGAGCACCAACATGAACCGGGTGATGTACATCGAGTGGCTGCCGCAGATCATGTACAACCATCACCAGACCGGCCCGCAGGGCACGGTGATGTTCGCGCCGCCCTTCCGCGATCCGTTCAACTTCAACTTTCATCCCCTCATCCCCGCGTCGATCGATCTCGTAGGCTCGGCGATGGCCACGCGCTTCATCGCGGAAGACAAGCCCGGTGTCACCTCCAGACGCGGCGCCAGCTACTCCACATGGTGGAACGGCGGCCTGAGGACGACGGCGTACTTCCACAACATCATCGGGCTGCTGACCGAGACGATTGGCAATCCGACGCCGATCTCCATTCCGTTCCTCACGGGCCGGCAGCTGCCTGACTCGAACTACTGGTGGCCGATTCCTCCTCAGCAGACCTGGAAGTTCCGGCAGTCGGTCGACTATTCGGTGACGGCGAACTACGCGGTGCTCGATCTCGCGTCGCGCTATCGAGAGAGGTTCCTCGGGAACATCTACGAGATGGGCCGCGACAGCATCGCGAACGCGAGCCGGGATCATTGGACGCCGCGTCCGCGCCGCGTGGCCGAAGTGTCCGCGAAAATGGCGGCGGCCGCCCGAGAAGCGGCGCCGGGCCAGGGCGGGCGGGGGGGCGGCGGCGGCCGCGGTGGCGGCGGCTCGGCCACCGGCGCCGACGCGCAGAAGTGGTACGCCGAGCTCCGCAAGCCGGAGTGGCGCGACCCGCGAGGCTACATTCTGCCGTCGAACCAGGCCGACTTCGGCGCGGCCACGCACTTCGTCAACGCCCTGATCAAGAACGGCGTCACCGTGCATCGCGCCTCGGCGCCGTTCACGGTCAACAACAAGCAGTATCCGGCCGGTTCGTATGTGGTGAAAGCCGCGCAGGCCTTCAGGCCGCATGTGATGGACATGTTCGAGCCGCAGGATCATCCCGACGACATTCCGTTTCCCGGCGGCGCGCCGATAGCGCCGTATGACAGCGCCGGCTGGACCCTCGCGTACCAGATGGGCGTGCAGGTCGATCGCATCCTTGAAAGTTTTGACGGGCCCTTCGAGAAGGTGACGGGCATGGCGACGGTGCCGGCCGCCCGCGTCACCGGCGCCACGAACGCGCCGGGGTACTTGTTCGGGCACAAGACGAACAACAGCTTCATCGCCATCAACCGGCTGGTGGCGGCGGGCGAAGACGTGCGTTGGCTCAACGACGGCCCGCTGGGCGCAGGCACGTTCTATGTGGCGGCGAAGCCGTCGACGCGGCCCGCGCTCGAGAAGATGGCGGCGGAGCTGGGCATCGAGTTCCAGGCCGCGCCCTCGGCGCCAACCGGCGACTCGTCAGCGCTGCGGAAGCTGCGCATCGGTCTCTACGATCGCTACGGCGGCATGATGCCGTCCGGCTGGACCCGCCTGATCTTCGAGAACTTCGAGTTCCCGTTCGAGGTCGTCTATCCGCAGGATCTCGACGCCGGCAACCTGCGCTCGAAATATGACGTGCTGGTGTTCGTCGACGGCGCCATCCCCGCAGGCGGTGGCGGCGGCGGAGGGGGTCGCGGTGGCGGCGGTCCGCAGAATATCCCTCAGGAATATCAGCGGCGGCTCGGCAGCATCACACGGCAGACGACCGGCCCGAAACTGAAGGAGTTTGCGGAGCAGGGCGGCACGATCATCGCGATTGGGGGATCGACGGTCATCACCGAGTGGCTCAACCTGCCGCTCGAAGATCACCTCGTGGAGATGGGCCCCAACGGACAGGAGCGCTCACTGCCGCGCGAGAAATACTACGTGCCCGGCTCGGTGCTGCGCGTCGCGGTCGACAACACGCACCCGCTCGCCCACGGGCTGTCCGCCGAAGTCGACGTGTTCTTCGACAACAGCCCGGTGTTCGCGCTGACTCCGCAGGCCCCACGCACCGGCGTGCGCACGATTGCCTGGTTCCCGAATGGCACGCCGCTGCGGAGCGGCTGGGCCTGGGGCCAGCATTACCTGGAGGGCGGCATTGCCGTCGCCGACGTGCCCGTCGGACGAGGCCATGTCTATCTGTTCGGACCGGAGATCGCCTTCCGCGCGCAGCCGCACGGCACGTTCAAGTTTCTGTTCAATGGGTTGTATCTCTCTGTGGCTGAACAGCGAGGGAGATAAACCACCAAATCCACTAGCGGCTTCTACCTGGCCGCTTTGCGGTCTTCGACCGGGCGGCCACTTTCGTCCGTGTCCGTCCGCCCAGCGACTTCGCTTTCGCCCTGGCGGCCGCAGTCGTCGCGCCAACTGCGCGCCTCGGTGCGGGACGGCCTGCCGCGCGCGTCTTCGCCTTCTTCCCCTTCTTGGTCTTGCGCGCCTTGCGGCCAGCCTTTGCCGCCCGCGACGTGGCGCTGCGATTCGCTTTAGCAGCCTGGCGGCGCTTGCGCGCGCCCGACGTGCTGCGCGTGGCGCCGGCGCTCGCTTTGCGCGCGGCGCGATCGGCGGCCCGCTTGGTCGCGCGGCCGCTTCGGCTCAAGACGGTGCTGGTCTGTGCGGCGGCACGATTCGCGCCGGTGCGGGCCGCGGAGCCGACGCGCGCGACTGCGGACGTCGCGGCGCTGGCCGTCGACGCCAGCGTACCTGCCGCTCGTCCGAGCACCGATCCCACGACTTCCGCCCCACGCTCCACGATCGTCATCGTCGTCTCTGCCGCCTGCGACAATGGATCGCCGGGCCGTGTCGTGCTGTTGTCTGCCATTTAAAACCTCCGAATGGCAGAGTCCTTCAAGTTGTGTACCACACAGGGGTGGCGCAGCCGCCTTCGCGGAACGCTTCGGCGGGCTCGCGTCATTGGCCCGCACCACCCCCGCGTCCGCCGGGTGCTGCCGGCAGCGTCTCTTTGCTGAATCGCGGCAGCATCTCGTCGCGCATGGCGACGTGGTAGACCGCGCCCGCAATGGCCACTGCCGATCTCTTCACGTCTTCTTCCACGATGCGCTCGTATGTGTCGAGGTTGGTGTGCCACGTGTGCGAGCCGTACTCGATCGTGTCCTGGCTCAAGCCAATGCCCGGCAGGCCGGCCGCATTGAATGACGTGCTGTCGGTGCCGCCGCGTCCACGGCTTGTCGTGGCGGTTGCGCCCATGATGCCGAGATCCTCGAACGGCTTGAACGCTGAGGCCAGGATCCAGGCCGCCTCGCGCGGCCCGAAGATCGACGCCACGCGGATCCGGCCGGTGCCTCCATCGACGTTGAAGTAGCCATTGAACTTCGCGAACTCGGGCTTCGGGTTTTCGGCGGTGCCGAAGTGCTGTTCGACGTAGGCCTGGGATCCAAGAAGTCCCTGTTCCTCGCCGCCCCAGAGCGCGACGCGGATGGTGCGCCGCGGCTGCACGCCAATCGCCTTGAGAATGCGGGCCGCCTCCATCATCACCGCGCAGCCGATGGCATTGTCGGTCGCGCCCGTGGCCGAATGCCACGAATCCAGATGGCCGCCGAGCATGACCACCTCATCGGCCTTGTCGGTGCCGGGAATTTCGGCAATCGCGTTGTATGACGTCGTGCCCTCGGGGAAGACGCGATTGGCGATGGTGAATTCCAGTTCGACAGGCCCGTCGGCGAGCAGGCGCGAGATGCGGCCGTAATCCTCGTTACGCAGGACGACTGTTGGGATGGTCTTGCTCGGATCGTACGCGCGATGCTGAAACGCGCGGATCTGGCCGTGCTCGCGCGCGGCATCGTTGATCCGCACGAGAGTGCCGTTCGCGAGCAGGAAGGCCTCGACCTGCTCGTTGACCGCGTTGGCGGCAAGCGCGCCTTCGCGCCGCTCCGGAGTCGGGCCACCCTGGCGTCCACCGCGTCCGGGGCCGCCACCGCGAGGAGCGGGAGGCAGATTCGCGCGCGCGATGCCGACGAGCACGGATTCATCGGTGCGGCGCTTGGGGGGCGGCGTCTCTTGAAAAGGCACGTCTCTCGGCGGGCCCGACAACACCATCGCGCCCTTGATCTGCGGCTTCAGCCCTTCCAGGTACGCGGTGAGCTCGGGCCGCGTTGGATCCTGCGGAGCGGGCGGCAACACCATGGCCTTGCCGCGCACCGTGCCGTTGGTGGACGGCGTCCACGCGAGCACCTCGAAGACGAGATTGTCTTTGACCGGCGAGATGATATGGCCCGCGGCTTTGTCGTTCAGCCATCCGGGCCGGCCGAAGTCGAACGGCTCGAGATGGCCATTGACGAATCCCCAGCGCGTCATCTCTTTCACGGTCCATTCGGCCGCGGCTTTGTGATTGGGCGAGCCGGTGAGCCGGGGGCCGTACACGTCGGTCAGGTAATGCATGGTCCGCAGGATCTGCGAGTTCTCCATGCCCTCCTTGCGGATGCGCGCGTTGATGTCGGCGGTGGTGCCGGGTTGCTGCGCCGCCGGTGCTGCCGCCGCGATGGCGGCGGCGAGCGTGATCGCCATGACAAGGCGTCGATTCATGCGTCTATGCTCTTTTCTCGAGCGGGACTAGGTATTTGTTGAAAACTAGTAACGGGCAGATTGTAAGTCTGCCGGGGGCATTTTCGGCGGCCGGGGCGCTACTTCTTCCGGGGGCCTTTTGGGGCCTTCAGGAGGCGGGCAAGGGCGGCCTGCGGGTCTTCGGTTTCGTGGCGATCACGAAACGGTCACGCACAGCCGCAAGGAGTATGTCCGGCCCGGCACCGACGTGCATACGAACACCGTTGAAGGCGTGTTTTCACTGCTGAAGCGCGGCATCATGGGCACCTTTCACAGCGTGAGCGTGAAGCATCTGCCGAACTACTTGAACGAGTTTGAGTTCCGCCATAACACGCGGAACCTGTCGGATGGCGACAGCATCGTTAAGGCGATTCGCAAGGTAGACGGCAAGCGCCTTCAGTATCGGGAGTCGGTGGAGCGCCCGCCGTATGGTCCGGTGAGGACGCCCACGCAGACGGAGGCACCGTTCTAATGGCCGGGCGTAGTCTAGAGGTCCGTGGGTTGCAGGCCCGTTTTCTTCGCGACACGCGCAACCATCACTGGCCCAATTTCTTCGCCGTCGTGAAAGGCGAACGTGTAATCAGCCCAACCCTCGCGTTCGAGGACGCGATGGGAGCCACGGCGGTGCTTTTCATTCCAGCCGATGCCGAGAAGCGCCTTAAGGAGCTGGCCCGCCTTGACGGAAGGCCAGTGGCTCAAGCGTGAGCGGAAATCAGTTTGAACCCGCGCTGGTGATGCGGGTGAGGAGTTTTAGCGGGCCATTCGCCGTTCTCAATTCGATCTGCGAGAACACGAAGAACGAGCGGGTAGAGTTTGTCGCAAGCGTCTTCGCGGGTGTCGCCGTACACCATGACACCGGGAAGTTCGACAACCTCAGCGATCCAGCGTCCGTCAGTCTCCTGCTCGTACTCAACCTGGAGGACGACAGAACGGATCAAGTTCAGTTTGCGCGCGACACGGATTACAAGGTCCCGCAACATGGCCATATCCGTTCTTTAGTATGTGGGAGGTTTTTAGTGTGAACCTCCAACCCATTGAATCTAATAGGCTTAGGTTATTGACACGGGGGGCAGAATATCGCCCCTGCCAATACCGTAGAAGATTAGACGCCGACGCGAGACAAAAAGCGCTTGACCTTCCGTCGGCGCTTCAGCATGACTGGATTTTGCCGGTCAGGCCGGCCCAGTTTCAACAAATACCTAGTCCCCTTCTCGAGATGTGTTTCGATCGCTCGTGATATAAGTTTTGAATGCTCGAAACGTTCGCGTCCTGGCCATCGGTTCTGCAGGCCTTTGTGGCGACTGTCTTCACGTGGGGTCTGACCGCCATCGGAGCCGGCGCCGTCTTTTTCTTTCGAGACGTTAGCAGAAAATCGCTCGACGCGGCCCTCGGCTTCACCGCAGGGGTGATGATCGCGGCGAGCTTCTGGTCGCTGCTCAATCCCGCCATCGATCTCGCCGAGGAAATGGGCATGGTCAAGTGGGTGCCGCCGCTCGTCGGCTTCCTGGCGGGCGCCTTCTCGATGCGCCTGGTCGACTACATCCTTCCGCACGTCCACCTGTTCGGCAAGATGGAGGACGCCGAGGGCGTGAAGACCTCATGGAGAAAAACGACGCTGCTGGTGCTGGCGATTACGCTGCACAACATTCCGGAGGGCCTGGCTATCGGCGTGGCCTTCGGCGCCGTGGCGGCCGGGTTCGAGTCTGCGACGCTGGCCGCGGCGATCGCCCTGGCGGTCGGCATCGGCATCCAGAACTGTCCCGAGGGCACGGCGGTCGCGGTGCCGCTGCGGCGTGAGGGTATGTCACGCGCGAAGGCCTGGTGGTATGGCCAGCTCTCTGCCACCGTCGAGCCCGTGGCCGCGGTGATCGGATGTCTGGCTGTGCTGTCCATGCGGCCCGTTCTGCCCTATGCGCTGGCCTTCGCCGCCGGCGCCATGATCTTCGTCGTTGTCGAGGAAGTCATCCCGGAGTCGCAAAGCGGCGGCCACGGGGATCTCGCGACGATCGGCACGATGGTCGGGTTTGCGGTCATGATGACGCTGGATGTCGCACTGGGATAAGCAGATGCTGGAGGCGCTGGCCGGGCTCGGACTGGCGCCGCGTGACGACACTTCTCCCGAACTGCTTCGCGAACATTTGAACGACTTGTATCGCTTCGAGCTGCGCCGGCTGCGCGACAACCACCGCGCGGGCAGGATCTCGAAAGCGGACTACATCCCGCATGTCCTCGGGCTGCGCAAGAAATACTGGATGCTGTCGGTGCGCGTCGACAAGTGGAAGGACGATTGAATCACTGGCATGAAGTTCGCTCAACTATCCCCGGGGATAGTGCCGCGAAAAGCATGCCACGATGCCTTACGATGAGGGCGTGAAGGTCGCGCTCATTCAACAGCACGCAACACTCGACAAGGCCGATAACCTGCGCCGAGGACTTGCAGCACTTGAGCAAGCTGCGCGTGACGGCGCCACCCTTGCGGTTTTCGCGGAGCTCGCGTTCGAGCCGTTCTATCCGCAACGCCGCGCCGAGGGCGACGTGCAGACGCTCGCGGAGCCTGTGCCCGGTCCGACAACCGATGCCATCGCGTCAGCCGCTCGAAGGCTGGGCCTCGTGGTCGTCTTCAACTTGTTCGAGCGGGATGGCGCCAAGACCTATGACTGCTCGCCCGTGTTTGACGCGGACGGGGCACTTCTCGGCCGCACCCGAATGATTCACGTCACCGACTTTGCGTGCTTTCACGAGCGCGGGTATTACGCGCCCGGCGATACCGGCGCGCCTGTCTACGACACGCGGGCAGGGAAGATCGGCGTCGCCATCTGCTACGACCGGCATTTCCCGGAATACATGCGCGCGCTCGCGCTCGGCGGCGCGGATCTCGTCGCCGTTCCGCAAGCCGGGGCAGTGGACGAATGGCCGGACGGTTTGTTCGAAGGCGAGATGCGTGTCGCCGCTCTGCAGAACGGCTACTTCATCGCCCTGTGCAATCGTGTCGGCCGCGAAGACCTCGTCACGTTTGCCGGCGAGTCGTTCGTCTGCGGCCCGGACGGCGTCGTCCGGGCGCGCGCCGCCAGACTGAAGGACGAGGTGCTCATCACCGAGGTCAATCTTTCAGAGAACGCGACATCGATCGCGCGCCGGCAGTTTCTGCGCGAGCGCAGGCCGGAGGTGTATGGGCCTTCACTCTGCCCGCAACATCACGAGGGGATCGACTCGTGACGCGCGATGGGCAGGTAGTAACGTTGCCGCGGCAGCTGTCGCGCCCAGGACACCGGCGACGACCGCGTACAGCCAGACTTCGTTGCCCGTGACGCCGAAGACAACTGATGCAAAGAGACGTGACGAGGCCCAGCCGCCCACCAGGCCCAGCGCAATGGCCGGAAGCAGCAAGCGGCCCGAGTTTGCGAGGACGCCGCGGAAGATGCGTCCCCTCGTTGCACCGAGCGCGAGTCGCACACCGATCGTCCGTCGTTGCTGCATGACGACGAACGACATGAGTCCATAGACGCCGGCGGCGGCCATCCCGAGTGCGAGCAGCCCGAATAATCCCATCACGCCGGCATTAAAGCGCCTATCGGCGGTGAGCGTGCGGAACTGGTTACCGATGTCTCGGGGCGCAGGCGGCTGTGCGCTGCCCGACACGTCCTTCAGGGCCTCTTGCACAGCGGCGACCGAACCCGCCTGACTGGCAAACCTTACGAGCACGTCGCCAGAAATCGTGCTGCCGCCTGTGTCTTCCTGCAGTAGAGGAACGTATAGCTCCGGTCTCAGATCGCGTTCCGGACCGAACAGTCGTACGCTGCTCACGACACCCACGATGGTTGTCGGTCCTCTGAAGGTGATGATCTCGCCGACGGGATTCCGCCCGCCAAAGAACCGTCGCTCCGCTTCGTCATTGATGATGGCCACCCGCGGCGTGTCGCTTCGCTCTGTGCCCTCGAACGTGCGCCCCCGAAGGAAGCGGATGCCGGCGACGTCGAAGTACCTGGGTGTCACGCTTCGCAGCACGAGCATGTCGGCACCTGCGATCTGCCCGTGCCCGGGCACCTTGATGCTGTAACTCGAGACCTCACCAAAGAGCGGCAGCCCGCCATCCACGAGCGCTACGCCCACCACGCCGGGCACGGACTCCGCGCGCGTCAGCATGTCGGCGACGAACGCCTCCATCATGCTGGCGCGTTCCCTTTCAGGCACGGTCGAGTGCGACTTCGAAACGCGGAAGCCGACCAGGTTGTCGCGCGCGAAGCCGAGGTCCGCCCTGACGACATTGACGAAGCTGGTTACGAACAGGCTCGTGGTGATCAGGAGCGTCACGACGAACGCCAGCTCGGCGACCAGCAGTCCGCGCTGCCACCTTGCCCGACCGCGCGCCGTACCGATGGCTGTGCCCTCCTTCATGATTGACATGACGTCCGCGCGCGATCCCTGCCAGGCGGGCACGGCGCCGAATACGATGCCCGTGGCGACGGCGACGGCGATGGCAACCGAGAGCACTCGCATGTCGAGCGCGATCGTTGAGGCGCGCGCCAGTCCCGTCGGCAGGCTCGCGGTTGCGAGCGACACGCCCCAGTGGGCGAGGACGATGCCGAAGGTCGCGGCGCTGAGCGACAGGATCAGGCTTTCGAGCATCAGCATCCGCGTGATGCGGGCCCGGGCGGCGCCGAGCGCCGTCCGTATTGCGAGCTCTCTGGCGCGCGCTGTCGCCCTGGCGAGCAGCAAGTTGGCGACGTTGACATAGCCGATGACCAGCACGAGCGCCACGGCTCCCAGCACGAGCACCAGCCAGTGTCCGGCCGGCCCGACGACGTAGTCGTGCAGCGTCATGACAATCGGGCGGGCGTCCTTCCAGAACGTCTGGTTCGGATGGGCCGCGATGACGCCGGCCGTTGCCCGCGATACCTGTTCCTGCGCCTGACTGACGGTCGTCCCTGGCCTGAGCCGCCCGACAACCTGAAGGTCATAGGCCCGTCCAGGCGTGCCGTGGTCCCGGTCTCGCGGCCGCGGAACGTGGGGGATCCAGACCTCGGTTGCTCGATCCGGTCCGATCGGATAGGTGAACCCGCGCGGCATCACGCCGACGACCTGGCGGGTCTCGCGGCCAAACGCCACCTGGCGGCCGATCACATTCGGGTCAGCGCCGAAGTGTGTGGTCCAGAACGCATGGCTGAGAATCACCACTTGATCCGCTCCGGCGTTCTCGTTGGCCGCGGTGAAGCCGCCGCCCAGCGCCGGCTGAACCTTCAGAACGTCAAACAGGTTTGCGGTGATCCGCAACGCCCTCAGGCGCTGCGTGGTATCGCCTGTCGTGAAGGTCAACGACCAGGGTCCCACCGCTGCGAGCTTCTCGAATGCGGCGGCGTGCTCCTGCCATGTGAAGAAGTCCTGCGGCGCGACCGTCCCGTGCCGGGGGTTGGCGCGAGTCACGACAGCAACGGCCGTCAGCCGCCCGGCGTCTGGAAACGGCAGCCGCCGGAGCGCGACAGTGTCGACGACAGAGAACGTCACAGTGGCTGCGGCGATGCCGACGGTGAGAATGGCGAGGGCGAGGATGCTCGTGCCGGGCGCGGCGCGCAACCCGCGCCATGCGTCGCGAAGCTCCTCCCGTAGCATAGCCAGAAGTCTACTGCACCTTTGGAATGAACACGACCGTCCGCGAGCGTACGGTGACGCCTCGGTGCTTCACGCGCACGCGAATCATGTGACGCTTCCCGTCGCGATCAGCGGGAGCCGTTTCGACGCCGAGCAGGTAATAAGCAGACGTCTCTCTGAGCACGCGCCGGATTGCCGAGTCCGGGCCAGTCGGCACCGTGATGAACGTTCCGCCGCTGAAGGCAGTGAACCGCTCGAGGCCGGTAGCCAGAATCGAACTGTTGCGATACACCGTCTGCAGTCCCCGCGCCGCATTTGCCGCCGAGAACGCGAGAAGGAAGTTGACGTCCATGTGCAGCGTGTAGATGACCGCATTCGCTTGTGCCGCGCGGATGCCCAGCGAGTCTGCCTCGAGCCGAAGGTCGGGACGACCGCCAAGCCGGTCAGTCGTCGGGATGCCGGCGCTGATGACGACGACGATTTTGCGACCCGGGTACTCTCGAACGGCATCCATCAGCGAATGCAGACCTGAAATACTGCGATGTGCCTGACTCTCGAACGCCACAACCATCCCGGAGACGTCCTGGTCGATCTCCTGCCGGCAGCTCGCATCCATCGAGCGGCAAAGCCGTCGGAACAGCTCAGCGCGCGCCATGCCATCGCGTGCCGAATAGTCCACAGCTTCAGCCAGCGAGATGTCGCGTATCGGTCGAGGAGGCTGAAACTGCCCGCGGATTTTCTTTAACGCACTCACAACCGTGTTCCGATCGAGTGTCGGCGCAACGCTGATGCCGGGCTGCGGATAGGCAACGAGGCCCAGCCGATCTTCCGGCGCCGCCAAGGCAATCAGCTTGGCAACGCCTTCTCGTGCCGCCGGTTCGCTTGCAACCTGAAAGCTGGCCTGATCGACGCCGATGATGATCGTGCGTCCGTTGGTTTCAGAAGGCCGTGCACCAGGCGGTTGAGCGCCCGCCGCGCCCGTTGCGCGATCGGCTTCGACGCGCCCCGATTGAATGAAATCGAGCGTTGCAATCGTTCGTTTCCGGCCGTCGATCCACACTTCGAACTCAGCGGGCGTGAGGCCGGCAGCGGGCTCGCCGTTGTCACGCGCAACTTGCACGTCTACGGTGATCAGCTCGACGCCCGAACGAAGCGTCGGGCGCTGATCGGGCCGCGCGACCTGAATGGCCAGCAGAATGCCGGCGATCGCAATAGGCTTCATCCGAGCCTGTCCGCCTTCCATCGCAACCCCGTCGTCAGAATCCTTTGAATGAGCTGCGGATACTTGATGCCGACGCGCTCGGCTGATTCGGCGAAGTCTTCGCCGTAGGCAAGCTGCGGATTCGGGTTGGCTTCGAGCACGAACATGCGGCCCTGCTCGTCGAGCCGGATGTCGATGCGTCCATAGCCGCTCAGCTGCAGCACCCGGAAGACGCGCTTCGACAGGTGTTGAATCTGCTCGGACATGCCCTCGGGCAGGTCCCTCGCCTGGTCCGTCGAAATCCCGACTTTCTTCTGGTAACTCGGGCTCCACTTCACCTTTTCGGTGGCGATGCGGTGCGTGCGATCCGGCATGCGGGTGAAGCTCATCTCCCACACCGGAAACACCTGCAGCCGGTCGTTGCCGACGATGCCGCAATAGAGCTCGCGGCCGTCGATGAACTGCTCGATGATGGCGTCGGTGCCGATGCTCTCGTGGATGAACTGTACGCGCTCCTTCAGCTTCGCCTCGTCTTCGACAATCGACGCCTGCGAAATGCCGATCGACGCCTCCTGCGTGAGTGACTTGACGATGAGGGGAAACGACATGCGGCGCGGCAGCCTGACTTTCTGGCCCACGCGCACCATCGTGAAATCAGGCACCGGAATGCGGTGATAGTGCAGCAGTTTCTTCGACAGGGCCTTGTCGCGCGCCAGCAGCATGCCGCGCGGATTGCAGCCGGTGTACGGCAGCTTCAGCAGCTCGAGATACGCGACGAGGTTCTGATCGAACGTGCCGATTTCATGGAAGGCCTCGAGCAGGTTGAACGCGATATGCGGCTGAAACTCCTTGACGGCGCGCCTGATGCCGCCGAGCTCGTCTTTCACGGGCAGCACGAGCACTTCGTGCTTCAGATCGTCCTTGAGCGTTTCGAGAACGTCGTACTCCGTTTTCCACTCCACCGCGGCGAGGTCCTGTCCCGACACGTCTTCGGGCGGCACCATGTAATCGTGCATCAGCGCGAGCACGCGGAGTTTTCTCACAGGGAGACAGGATACCTCCTGTCTCCTACTTTAGAAATGGATCGCCGCGCCAGCGATTCGCGATGTAATCAGGATCCGGTTGCGCCGATGGCAGAATCTCGCGCAGGAACGAATCAAACGATCGATCGCGGCTCCATTCGCGAGGATAGCCAAGCGAGACTTCTTCGCATCGCACGCCGCCGCGCATCAGCGTCGACCGCAGGTGCAGATGTCCTGACACCATGACCACGGCGCGATACCGGATGCCCCAGTCTTCGGTGCGCCGCGTGCCGCACCAGATCGAGAAGCGCGGGATGCGTGGCGGACGCGCGAGATCGTATCGAAGCGGGAAGTGGCTCACCAGCACGGTTGGCCTGTCCGTCGGCAAGGCGTCGAGCCGCGCCTCGGTCGCACGCACGCGTTCGTGGCACCATGCGGCCCGCGAAACGAAGGGATCCGGCGACAGCAGGCGCTCGTCGGAGCACAGCACGCCGCTTTCGCGCGCCCATGCAACGGCATCGGCCTCCGCGACCGCGTCGGGCCGGAACGAATAGTCGTACAGTGTGAACAGCGGGGCGACGATCGTGCGCCCGTCACCCGGCCAGGTCTCGTAGGGATCCTGCGGTGTCACCACGCCGTGCCGGCGGCACAGCTCGACCAGCGCGTCGTAACGCGCCACCCCTCGTGGAACCTGTGGAACCTGGGGAACCTCGCCCCGTATCCACAACTCGTGGTTTCCCGGCGTCCAGAACACTTTCGCGAAGCGCGGCACCAGGGTCTGCCACGCCAGTTCGAGATGTTCGAAGGTTTCGCCGACGTCGCCGGCCACGATGAGCCAGTCGTCGCGATGATCGGACACGCCGGCAAGTGCAAGCCGGTTCGCCTCATGTCCCAGATGCAGATCACTGACGGCGAGGAGTCTCATCGCCGTCGGGTCGATTGACCATTTACAATCCAGCGTCTTCGGGCGCGAAAGTACGCAGGCGCAGCGCCGCGTCTGCATCAGGCTCGCGTTCGGCGGCGACGGCAAGCAGATGCCGCGGCTCGAGCCGGGTGTGCGCGAACATCCATCGCGACTCGTCATCGACGCCGTTGAAGCTCACATCACCCGGGCCTTCGACGCCGACATCGAACGAGACCTTCGACAGCGGAAGCGTGAGGCCCGTTCCGCGCGCCTTGACGTAGGCTTCCTTCAACGTCCAGAGCTCCAGAAACCGCTCGTGCCGCAGCGTCGCGGGCATGTCGGCGAGCGCCGCCTGCTCCGGCTCCGAGCAATAGCGTTGAATCACGCGCGGATCCACCGGGGGCCGATCCAGCCGTTCGACGTCGACACCGATCTGATAGGCCTCGCCGAGGACGCACGCCACGATGCCGCCGCTGTGCGAGAGATTGAAACGCAGCGGTCGATCGAGGGGCGGGTGCGCCACCTCGGGACGGCCGTGCGGGTTTTCCACGAAGCGGAACTCGCCCGGGGCGACGCTGCACCTCGCGGAGAGAAGGTGGCGCGCCATCAGCCGCCCGAGCACGAACTCCCAGCGATCCGACAGGTGATGGAACCGCGCGGCACGCGTGCGTTCGGCCTCGGAGAGCGGCAGGTCCGCATCCTCGAGCCGGGCTCCGAACGCGCGCACGCTGGCGACGAAGACGTCGACAGAAAACACAGGAGACAGGATATATCCTGATCTGATGCAGATCGTTCTCTTTCCCGGCCAGGGCTCGCAGGCGAAGGGCATGGGCGAGGCGCTCTTCGATCGGTTTGGCGACATGACTGCGGAAGCCGACCGCGTGCTCGGGTACTCGATCCGCGAGCTGTGCGTCGACGATCCGCGCAGCGAGCTCGCACAGACGCAATTCACGCAGCCGGCCCTGTTTGTCGTCAACGCGCTGATGTATCGCGCGCGCCTCGATGATGGCGGCGCGGTTCCCGCGTTTGTCGCCGGCCATTCGCTTGGCGAGTACAACGCACTGCTGGCCGCCGGATGCTTTGAGTTTGCGACCGGCCTCACGATGGTCAAAGAGCGCGGGGCGCTGATGGGCCGCGTGTCGGGTGGCGGCATGTCGGCCGTCATCGGTCTCGAGCCGGCGGCAATTCAGGAGGTTCTGGAGGCGAGCGATGCGGGACGCCGCCTCGACGTCGCGAACTTCAACAGCTTCGAGCAGACCGTGATCGCGGGGCCGAAAGAGGATCTCGACGCCCTGAAGCCGGCGCTCGAGACGGCCGGCGCGCGCATGGTCGTGCCGCTCAACGTCAGCGCGCCTTTCCATTCACGCTACATGCGCGACGCCCAGCGCGAGTTCGAGCAGTGTCTGCAGACATTCGAGTTCCGGGCGCCGGCTATCCCTGTGATCTCAAACGTCGACGCACGGCCGTACGAGGGCGACGTGCGCACCACACTCGCCGCACAAATCGGCAGCTCGGTGCGATGGCTCGATTCGATGCTGTATCTGCTGGAACAGCCCGAGCCCGCCTTCGAAGAAGTAGGCCCGGGCCAGGTCTTGACGAAGTTGTTACGCCAAATCCAAAAGAGGCGGCGTTAGATCACCAGATCGCCAGATCACCAAATCCACCTTACGATCCCCGCACGCTGATCGCGCCGTTCGTGGTTTCGATGCTCAGCGTCGGGCCGCCGCCGTTAAGCGCCGCCTCATAGCGCCGTCGCGTGTTCGCGGGCGACGGCTCGGCGTTGAGCCCGTCGACAGAGATTTCGCCGTTGGTGACACGCGCGACAATCCGCCCTTTCACATCCTTCGGCACTTCAATGGAGATTTCGCCGTTCGTGGTCTCGACTTTGACCCCCCGCTCGGTCAGCTGTGCCAGTCTCAGAGTGATTTTGCCGTTCGTCGCGCTCGCTTCGACTTCTCCCGCGAGGCCACTGCCGTCGACGGTGCCATTCGTGGCGTTCATCTTGACGCGGCCTTGCCAGCCGGCCACGTCGATCTCGCCGCTGCTGACGCTCAGGTTCAGGGTGATGCCTGCCGGCGCGCGCACCTCGTAATCCACGCGGTACTGTTGGCGGCCCCAGTTGAGACCGGTCTTATTGCTCGAGATGCGGATCGCCGATTCGGTCGCGCTTTCCTGCATCGGCGCCTCGGCCAGCAGCTTCTTCGCCGCCTCGTCGGTGCCGGCCCTCGCGATGCGCGTCGCGATGATCTCGACGTTCGAGCCGGCGCCGGGCCGCACGACGATCTTGCCGTGCATATTTTCAATTCCCAGCTCTCCGCCGGCGGTGATCGAATAGGTCTTCTTCCATTCTTCCCGCGCTTCGGCGCGGGGCACGAAGTCGACTTCACACGCGGCCGATGCCAGCAGCGCCGCAACGGTCATGGGAATTCCGACAGACATGGCTCGTCGAGTCATGGGCTATGATACGCGCCATTCAACGGTCAGGTTCCTGGCCGATCCATGGAGGTTTCTGATGCGACGCGCGCTGCGCTGGACGGGTCGAGGTCTGCTTCTGGTTGTCGTGCTCGCGGTTGGGGCGCTTCTCACGGTCGGGCGTCCGCTGCTGTTCGGGCCGAGGGCCAGGCCCCTGACGGCCCGTACATTCGAAGCGACCGAGGCGCGGCTCGCCCGCGGCGAATATCTCGTCGAAGGCGTCGCGCACTGCTTCCAGTGCCATAGCGACCACGACATCACGAAGGTCGAGCTCCCTATTAAGGAAGGTATGAAGGGAGCCGGCTGGCTGATGGAGCAGGCGCCCGGACTCGGCACCGTGATCGCGCCCAACATTACGCCTGACAAGGAAACGGGCATCGGCAACTGGACCGATGACGAGATTGCGAGAGCCATCCGTGAAGGCGTGAGTCGCGACGGCCGCGCGCTGTTTGCGATCATGCCGTATCAGAACTTCAGGGCGATGTCGGATGAGGATCTCGCGTCGGTGGTGGTCTATCTGCGCACGGTCCCCGCCGTCCGCAACGTCGTGCCCCGCACGCAGCTCGAGTTCCCGCTCAGCCGCATCGTCAACACGATGCCGCAGCCGCTGGAGGAGCCCGTCCCCGAGCCGTCGCCTGAGGCGCGCGGCGCGTATCTCGTGAAGATGGCGGAGTGCGAGACCTGTCACACGCCCGCGGTGCAGGGCTCGCCGATCCCCGGGCTCGCGTTCGCGGGCGGGTTCGAATTCAGGATTCCCGGATCGACCGCTCGCCCCATCGTCAGCGCGAACATCACCCCTGACCCCTCGGGCATCGCCCACTACGATGAAGCCCTGTTCGAGCAGGTGATGCGCACCGGGCGGTTGCCGGGCCGTCAGTTGAGCGGGATCATGCCGTTCGCGCACCTGGCGCGGCTTTCACCCGAGGACATGAAGGCGATTTTCGCGCAGATCAAGGCGCAAAAGCCGGTGCAGCATCGGGTGAGCAATACGGACGAGCCAACCGACTGTGTGCTATGCGGCATCACGCACGGTCGCGGAAGCCTGAATGTCAAAACGAACTAGCGTGTAAGGATTTCTACACGCCGCGAAATTCTTCCCGGGATGAATTTCGTCATCCCAACCTCACATTCGTAACCTCGAATGACGCTTCGGATCAGGAGCGTCACGCTCGTCAGACACGGCCCCGGATTGCTCGACCGGAACGGAGTTTGCGAGAGCGCGCACGTCCCCTCCTTCCAGTTTTTCAAAGGAGTCCGCGTGAGAGGCGTCGATCTCGCCATCGATCTGGGTACGGCCAACACCTGTGTGTATGCCCACGGCTCCGGCGTCGTAGTCAACGAGCCGTCCATCGTCGCGTTCAACACGCAGAAGTCGCAGGTCGAGGCCGTGGGCCAGGCCGCGCGGGAGATGCTGGGGCGCATGCCGCCGCACATCCGCGTCGTGCGGCCGCTGCGCGACGGCGTCATCGCCGACTTCGACGCCGCCGAGCAGATGCTCAGGTACTTCGTCAGGATGGCGCTGCCGGGTCTCAAGTCGTGGATGCGGCCCCGGATGGTCATCGGCGTGCCTTCGGAAATCACACAGGTCGAGCGCAGAGCCGTGCGCGACAGCGCCCTTCGCGCCCGCGCGTCGGAAGTGCATCTGGTCGACGAACCGATTGCCGCCGCCATTGGCGTCGGCATGCCGGTCAGCGAGCCGGTCGGCAACATGATTGTCGACATCGGCGGCGGCACCACTGACATCGCCGTCATCTCGCTCTCAGGCGTCGTCTATTCGCGCAGCGTCCGCATCGGCGGCGACGCGATGGACGAGGCGATCATTTTGCACTGCAAGCGCCAGCACAAGCTGCTGATTGGCGAGCGGACAGCGGAAGCCGTGAAGCTGGGGATTGGATCGGCCACGCCGCTCGACGAGCCGACGCGCATGGAAGTGAAGGGCCGTCATGCCGTCGAAGGCGTGCCGCGCATCGTGGAGATGACCGACGCCGAGATCTGCGTCGCCCTGAGCGATCCGGTGCGCGGCATCGTGCAGGCAATCCGCGAGGCGCTCGAGTGCGTGCCGCCAGAGCTGGCGGCCGACATCTATGACCGCGGACTCACGCTCAGCGGCGGCGGTTCGATGCTGCGAAATCTGGATCGGCGCGTGCGCGCCGAAACCGGACTGCCGGTACAGCTTGCCGAAGATCCCCTTACATCGGTCGTCATGGGTGCCGGCAGGATGCTGAATGACACGAAGCTGCTCAAGCGGATGAGCGCGAATTAGAAAAAGTAGACAGTAGACTGGAAACAGGAGACAGGAGATCTCGATATGTGGAAGAAGAACGACGCGCCGATTCCTCAGAACACACCCGCGCCCGTCCCCGCACCCGTGCCGCAGCCGGCGCCGGCCGCCGCGACACCTGCGCCTGACAGGCCGGTTCGGGTGCCCTCACCCGCGACGACCGTCACGATCGGTGCGTCGGTGGTGATCAAGGGCGAGGTGTCGGCCCGCGAAGATCTGACGATTTCGGGCCGCGTCGAAGGCAAGGTCGAAGTGCGCGATCATGTCGTGCGCGTGGGCCGCGAGGCGCAGGTGCACGCCGAGATCTCGGCGCGCGCTGTGCTCGTCGAAGGCAACGTGAAGGGCAACATCAACGCGACCGAGCGCATCGAGCTGCTCGAGCATGGCAGCGTCGAGGGCGACATCGGGGCGCCAAAGATCGCCATGGCCGAGGGCGCGCAGTTCCGCGGCAAGATCGACATGGCCAAGCGCAGCGGCGACATCAAGAAGAGCGCCTGAGGTTAGACGCCTGGCCTACCCGGTCAGTCCAGCCTCTTTCGTCAGCTGGTTCCTGACCTCCCACAGCTCAGGAAAATAGCGCACCTCGAGACGCCGGCCGAGAACTTCGACCGGCGTCCCCTGGGTGCCAACCACCTTGCCGCCGATCACGCGCTCTACGAGCCGCAGGTGCAACGTGCGCCAGAGCATGATGCGGCTGTCGATGTCGATCAATCGCTCGGCCAGCTGAAACAGATCCTCATGCGCGGCCGATTCGCGATGCAGCGCCGCGACGTCAAGCCCTCGCCGGTCCATCAGCGCCAGAAACGTCTGATTCAGCTTTGGTCCGCGCTCGTGGATGTTGCGGAAGCCCGGTGAGTCGAAGCCGCTGCCGTGGCCCAGCCCGTTGCGAACCACGTGATAGTCGGCCGGTGCGAGGTGTTCGAGCATAAGCGTGTTGTCGTTGACCAGATCGAGCGCGTCCGACGCGCGGCGCAGCAGCCGTACTGCGGGCCAAATCGCGTCACGATCGAGACGCTCGATGGCGGTGTCGATCTCGAAGCAGGCGAGCTTCAGCCACAGCTCCGATGCCTGATGAATCGTCTGGAAGAGCAGCTCGTCGCGATGCAGCTGTTCCTCAGGCGTCTTCTGCAGCGACAGCAGTTCATCGGTTCTGAGATACCGTTCGTAATCGGACGCCGCCGAACCCGGAAGGACAGGGTGGTGGAGGTCTGGCATGGCGTTAAGACTACTCTCCCGGTGCGTTCTTTGGGGGCACCGGATTGAGCGACTCCACGGGCATGATCGTGAGATCCAGCATGCGCCAGTCGAGACGCCGCGCGCCTTCGACGGCATCCTGGATGCGCGGGATCAACTCGCGCGCGTCGGTAGGGACGACGAACGCTTCGCCAATGAAGGTGTGGCCGCAATCGCGAAGCCGGACGTCGGCGTCCGCGACCCACGGCAGATCCTTGAGGTACGCGCGCACCCGCTCGGGCAATCCTTCGCGCGCGCTGCCATCGACCAGCTGCGGCGCTTCGTCCAGCATGTCGGCCATGACCTGACGAAGATTCTTGAACCCGTCCCACGTGATGTCGGCGGCGATCACGCCGGCGGCAACGGCATCGAGCCACCACAGGCCGAATCCGACGCCGGCGACGCCGACAGCCGCGCCCACGGCGGTGAGCCAGTCGGCGCGGTTCATGTCGGCGTCGACGTGCAGCACGTGATCGTGCAGCGATCGCGCGAGCGGGGTCTTCAGCCGTCCGAGCAGCACGGGCAGACAGCCGTAGGCGAGCACCGCGAGCATCGCCCATCCAAGCCAGATGTCGCGGCCAAGGATGTTGATGGCGCCAATCGTCGGATGCTCGCGAAGTATGAGCTTGTGGATCGACTCGACCAGCAGGATGCCGCCCATCGCACACAACGCCACGGCGCCGGCGAAGAAGGCCACGGACGTTGCGCGGTGGTGCCCGAATGGAAACTCCTCACTCGGCCTGCGGCGCGTGATTGGCGTGGCGATGAGAAACGCAATCGGCGGCACCAGGCTCAGCATGTCTTCGATCCATGCCGTCCTCATCGA
Organism: Vicinamibacterales bacterium; assembly: GCA_040902895.1. GTDB lineage: Bacteria > Acidobacteriota > Vicinamibacteria > Vicinamibacterales > SCN-69-37 > JALYRV01. The sequence goes on from JBBDWL010000108.1 coordinate 87,710, forward strand.
CTGCGACGAGCCCATGACGAGGTACATCAGGCCTATCACCGACAGCAGATATCCGACGGTGATCCACTCGATCCGCGTGGCGCGCGCGAGCAGCCGCATGCGATCGGGCGGGAGGTAGAACGAGGGAACCGGCCTCATGACATCGGTTTGCCGCCGACGCGCGCAGCCACCGCCGGTGCGTGCGCGCGAAGCACGCGCTCGATCTCGAGCAGCAGGCGGTTCTCACCCGGCGCGACCGCCATGACGTGTTTCTTGTTGCCGATCTCGAGATAGGGACGTGTGAGCCCGAGCTTCGGTCCCCATGGGTTGTCGTCGGTGAAGCCGCCTACCGCGACATCGAGCTCGAACTTCTCGAGCGCCTCGAACAGCGTAGATTCAGAGGCGTGATGCCATTCGACGCGGGCGCCAAGGGATTGCGCGAATGCGGTGATGACCTCGGCCTCGGGCCCGCCGGCGGCGGTTGTGAAGGGTTCGCGGGCGCTGATTCCGGCGCGAATGACGCCGGTCTGCCGGATACGTTCGAGACTGTTCTCAGGATCGCGCGGCACGCCGCAGGCGGCCAGCACGAAAACCGCCACTGCCAGACACGGCCATCCCGCGAGTCGGCACACGCTCACGCACGAGCTCAGCTGCAAATGGGATGCCGCGCATTTTCATTTACTGCACGACGACGGCTGCAAGATCTGCAACGTCGAGATCGCGCGGAGCGTCGATGAGGCCGGCCAGGGCGGCGGTGAAGCCAATCACGCGCCGCGCGCTCCAACCTTCGGCGCGCAGGTCGCGGATCCCCGTGTCGGCGTCCGACTTGCTGACCTTCTGCGTTGGCGACTTCATGATCAGCGGATGGTGCAGGAAGGCGGGCGGCGCCGCGCGTCCGAGCAGCCGCGCCAGCTGGATCTGCCGGCCCGTTGACTCGAGCAGATCGTCGCCCCGGATGACATGCGTGATGTCTTGCGCGAAGTCGTCGACCGTGGCGGCGAACTGATACGTCCACAGTCCGTGCCGATCGCGCAGCAGGATGTCGCCGGCTTGCTCGGCGGGTATCTGTGCCTGCGGGCCGCGGAGCAGATCGTCGAAGACTTCCTCGCCCGGATTGATGCGGACGCGCACTCCGCGGCCGGAACGCTCGTCGAGCATCCGATCGCGGCAGCGGCCGTTGTAACGCAGTTCGCCGGCGGCCGGCTTCACGCCCGCAATCTGCCTGCGTGTGCAGTCGCACGCATACGTGAGCCCCTCGGCCCGCAATCGGGCCAGCGCATCCTCATAGACTGCGCGGCGATCGCTTTGACGGGCGTGCTCGTCCGGCTCGAACCCGAGCCATGCGAGATCTTCGACCAGCGCGCGTTCGTATTCGGGACGGCTTCGTTGCCGATCGTGATCTTCGATGCGAAGCACCACGCGCGCGCCAGTTGCGCGGGCGATACCCCAGACATAGATGGCATTGAGCACATGGCCGACGTGCAGGTAGCCGGTAGGCGCGGGCGCGAACCGCGTCACCTCCACACCTGCAAGCCGCGCGCGCTCGCTCGGCAGGGCGGGACGCGAAACGTGCAGCTTAGAGGATGACAATTTCGCGGGCCGTGACTCCGGTGGCGCTGGCGGTGCCCGTCACACGCACGCGCGTGCCGGGCTTGAGTGCAGCGGCGACACCATTCAATCCGGCTTTGACGGCCGTGCCAGGTGGAATAGTGATCGTGCGGCCGCCGACGATGAGCGTATCGGGAGGGAGCTGCATGCCGGGCTCCTCGATCGCGCCCTCGACGACCGCTTCGGATCCACGGATGCGCGAGATCGATTCGATCGCCGCCGCGGCCGGCGTCAGCCTGATCGACATCGTGACCGTCTCGCCGCCGGCGATCTCTCCCACGGGCAGAATCGCGGCAACGCCCTCGCCGGTGAATCGCAGCTCCAGCGGTCCGGCCGGCACGTTGGCGATCACGAAATCGCCAGGCCGGCTCACATTCGTGTTCAGCATCGTGCCGCCGACGCTGACGAGGATCGGTTGGATGGCCGCGCCCTGCACGGCCGACATCTGCACGGTCCCTCCCACCACACCGGAAGTCGCGATGGGCGAGGTGTCTGGCGGCGGCGTGCCGCCGCATCCGGCGAGGAGTGCAAACAGAAGAGCCGCTCGGCCGCGATTCATCAGTTCATGTTAGCCGACGTGCGGCTGTGGTCAGCGGATGGCGCGTTGGCCGGTCAGGGAATCTGCAACCGTGAATTTGCTGTGGCAGAGGAACCAGCGCGAGCTCTCATACACCGCGCTCACGTAGCCGGTGCCGTTGACCGTGGCTTGTCTGCCGGTGCTCTTTTCGGTGTCATCCCACCGCACTGCAAGGGTCGCGCACGCGTCTCCAGGCGTGCCGTCGCGCGCAGCACAGGCCTGGGCCGAGCCAAACGCGAGCGTCACCGAAGGAGCGCCAATATTGAAGCTTCTGACGGTGAATTCACGCTGATGACGCTCGACGTCAGCGAGCTCCTCCGTGTAACCCCGGCCGCCGTCGCACGTCCTCGAGAAATCCCTCAAGATATCGCTCGCCGGTTTTTGCTCTGAAAACGCCACAAGAAACGCTCGCGCCATCGTGCCGATGTCGCTGACGGAGTCGTGGACGCGAATCTCGGTGACTCGCTGAACCCGATGCTCGCGCTGCACCGGAAGTCCCTGCGCGTCGGCATCCTGATAGCGCTCCACGACCGTGACCGTGAACGCGACGGTTTGTGACGAGGACAGTGACGCCGGCGCCAGCCATTCGACCGAGATCCCGGACCCGCTCAGCGTGCCGATGTTTGGTACCGCCGTCCACTCGAAGGTCAACTGGCTGTTGGGTGTTTCCGTATCGGACACTGACGCCGTGAAGATCAGGCGGTCACTGATATTGGCCAGTGTCGTGGGCTGATTCGTGCGAGGCATCCGCACGGTCACTGAGTTGATGATGGGGGGTGCGTTGGTCGCGATCGACGGCGCGACGAATGTGAATGCGTTTGCCAGGTTTGCACTGCTTCCGCCCGACGTCACGCGCACGTCCGCGACGCCGGCAGCGCGCGCGGCCGTCTTCGCAGTGATGGTTGTGCTGTTCAACGCGACGACATCCGTGGCCGCCGTACCGCCGACCTGGACGCTTGCGCCGGCCTGAAAACCTTCGCCCGCGATGGTGATGATGGTGCCGCCAAAGGTAGAACCGCTGGCCGGCGAGACGCTATGAATGCGTACCGCCGATGGGTTGGGGCCCGGACCCGGCTCGCTGCCGCCGCACGCGGCCACCGCCACGGAACCCAGTACCGCAATCAGTCTCGACGCCGTGGCGAAATCTCGTAAGCGCATGAACCCGAATAGTTTAGCGTGAGCAGGCGCACGCACCAAACCGCGCGTGACGTCGAGCCCGGCGGTAGCAGCAGCTGGCAGCTTCGGCCACGGCCGCATGTTATGATCTCGTGTTCGCCGCACCCGGAAGGGTGCGGCTTGCCACTTCCGTGCCGACGTAGCTCAGTTGGTAGAGCAGCTGATTCGTAATCAGCAGGTCAGCG
>JBBDWL010000109.1:0-2540 GCA_040902895.1 Vicinamibacterales bacterium
CTCACGACGTTTCCTCCCGACACCTACGAGGTCGAGATTTTCGTCACCGACAATCTCGCCGGCGTTGCCACACGCCGTATGGTGCGATTCATCGTCGAGGGCTGAAGGCAACCATTACCGCAGCGTGGTCGCGACGTCTGCGCTCGCGCGGTCATCGGCGCGCGCGGTCGCGCCGCCGGCGCTCGGCTCGAGATATTGGCAAGCGAGCTCGCGGCGCGCCGGAGCGCCACGTCCGGCGCCGCCACGCGACCAGTACCAGCGTGGCGATCGATCCGGCGACGCCCGCGACGATGATGCCGCGGCCGGACCCCATCCAGGTGGCGGGGCCGACAACGTTTCCGGCGAGCGCGGCCTTCGCTTCGCCGATTTCGGGACGATCGCCGTCGGCCCGCGCATAGGCGTCGAGCACGTGGCGATACTCCTCGCGAGCCGCGTCCTGCTGCCCCAGGGCGGCCGACGCCCGCGCCAGCCCGAGGCGTGACAGCGTGCGGTTGGCATTGCGGCTCAAGGCCTGACGAAAGGGCGCGATCGCCTCGGCGGGGCGGCCCAGTTCGAGGAGCACTTCTCCGAGCAGTTCGGGCGCCGGCTTAATCGGTGCGGGCAATCCGAGCGGCGGCGGCAGCTTCAGCTCGGCTTGCGTGGCGGCCTCGAGAATCTCGACCGCCTGTTCGCGCCGGCCGGCCGCCAGTTCGATGAGGGCCGCCACTTCCCGTTCCATGATGGCGATCGCCGGCCGGAGATCGCCTTCCTGCTCCGATTGCGCGCGCGTTGCAAGCCCCTGGCGCGCCAGTTCCGCGAGCGGGCCGTTACCCGAGCGCGCAGCGCTGATGCCAATCGCGAACAGCTCATTGACGTTGCCGAAGTCGCGCTCGTTGGCCAGGATGTCCCAGCGGCGCGTCTCGACTACGTAGCGCGCACGCATCGACGACAGGTCGCTTAGGAGAGTCAAGTCCCCGCTTGCCTTCACCGATGGTGCGAGTTCTGCGATCGTCGCCCACGCCTCTTCGTATCGCCCGAGTTGCAGCAGTTCGTACTGGAGCCACGACAGGGCGTGATAGCTGCGCATCGCCGGCGACAGGCCCTTGGCCTTGACCCAGGCATCAGACGCGGCGAACGCCGCGCTGTCCGACGCCGCCGCGTCCTCCCACATCCCGAGCTGTACGAAGATGTGGGCCGGCATATGGAGGGCGTGACTCGATTGGGGCGCAACCTTCGCGTAGGTGCGCGCTGAGGGGAGCGCCAGGCGCGCGTGCTCGGGGTCGTCGTAGTTGTGCAACAGGTAGTGGAGGGCTCCGGGGTGCTCGGGGTGCGAGAGGAGGACCTTCCCAAGGATGTCCGCCACGCGTTGCTGCGTGTCGCTGCCCGCCAGCGACGCGCTGTGTCCTTCGTGGTTGTCGACGTAGCCGATTAGGCTGCGCGACATGGTCCCAAGCAGTGCGAGCGCATAGAACGACGCGACGTCCGCGTCATCCGGATGACGGGTATAGAGCGCGCGCATCGCATCGGCATAGGCGGCGCGACGGGCAGCGACATCATCTTCGCCGAAGAGGGCGTCGACCGCCGCGAGCAACGCCTGTTCTTTCGGTATGGTGGTTTTCGACGCCCGCGCCGCGGGCGTCGCTCCCAGGCGGATGAGCGCCCGCCTCCCCGCGGCGATGTCCTCGTTACGCCAGAGGGTCTGGTGGTAGGTCATCGCCTCGCCCCAGTACGCCAAGGCAAAGTCCGGATCGGAGTTCTGGACTCGCTTGAAGGCCTCGTTGGCTTCTTCGTATTCGAAGTTATGGAGTGCGACGACACCGCGAAGAAATTCGGCTGGCGCGGATTGCCCAGCTGCGGAAGCCGCGATTGCCAGAAGGAGAAAGACAACCGCGCAGAGACGCCGCTTCATCGAAAGTGCGCGATCAGTCCTTGGGCGGCGAAGGCGCCTGAGCAGCGCGCGTGCGATACCAACCGCGGGACCGCACGTCAACGCCCGGGCGCCGCGACTTCACTTCGACGCTTCGATTCCGGTGATTCGGATCCGGATTCGACGCGTAGTATCCGAGGATGTAATAGTCACTCGTCTCCGCATCGATGCGTTTCAAGGCGCCGTCATATTCGTTGTCATTGACCACGGCGAAGCCGCCCGTCGCTTCCGCGAGCGTCCGCAGGCTGCCCTGGGTCTTGCCGATGTGTGTGCGCATCTCGGTGGGATCCACTTGGTCAACCACGGTCATGGTCCCGACGACCCCGCGAGGATCGAGGGCATAGATGATCGCGTTCACGCGGTTGGCCGCGCCCGTCAAAGCCGATAGCTCCGATGCGAGATCCCCATCAGCGAAGCGATTGTTCTGCTGCTCCAGGGAGAGAAACCGATCGCCGCGCTCGGGATCCACCCATGGCGATCCGTAGCGGCCGCCAAATACCTGATCGGTTCCCGTCCGACCCTGTGGAAAGGGGTCGAAGTCGTAGCCGTTGCTGACCAGAATAAGGGCCTTGCGCCGGTTTCGCACGTGCTCGAGATTCCCGAGCAGTTCGTACGCGGTCTTGAACGCGACATG
>JBBDWL010000110.1:0-2537 GCA_040902895.1 Vicinamibacterales bacterium
TGGGCGCCGCCTGGCCCAGGCCGCAGATCGACGCATCCATCATCGCCTGCGACAGCTCCTGCAGGAGCGGGGCGTCCCACTGCTTCGCCTCCATCAACGTCAGCGCTTTGACGGTGCCGACCCGGCACGGCGTGCACTGGCCGCACGACTCTTCGGAGAAGAACTTCATCACGTTGCGCGCCGCGCCGGCGGCGGAATCATGGTTCGACAACACGATGATCGCGGCGGACCCGATGAAGCAGCCGTACTCGTTCAACGTGTCGAAATCCAGCGGCACGTCGGCCTTCGATGCCGGAAGAATCCCGCCGGATGCGCCGCCCGGGAGATAACCGTAGAGCTCGTGCCCGTCGAGCATGCCGCCGCAGTACTCGTCGATCAGCTCGCGAAGCGTTATGCCGGCAGGCGCCAAGTGCACACCCGGCGTCTTCACGCGGCCGCTGACCGAGAACGAGCGCAGACCCTTCCGCCCGCGCCGGCCGTGGCCGCCAAACCAGGCCGGTCCCTTCTCGAGAATCTCGCGCACCCAGTGCAGCGTCTCCATGTTGTGCTCGAGGGTGGGACGGCCGAACAGGCCGACCTGTGCCACGTACGGCGGGCGCAGGCGCGGCTCGCCGCGCTTGCCCTCGATGGATTCGATCATGGCCGACTCTTCGCCGCAGATGTAGGCGCCGGCCCCGCGCCGCAGATGGATGGCCGGGATGGCATACGGCGGATCCGCCTGCAGCGCCGCGATCTCGCGCTCGAGGATCGCCCGGCAGCCGTGATACTCGTCGCGCAGATAGATATAAATAGCCTCGAGGCCGACCGCCCACGCCGCGATCAGGGCGCCTTCGAGAAAGCGGTGCGGATCGCGCTCGAGGTAGTAGCGGTCCTTGAACGTCCCGGGCTCGCCTTCGTCGATGTTGATCGCGAGCAGGCGCGGAGCAGGCTCGGCCGACACCAGTTTCCATTTGCGGCCGGCGGGGAAGCCGGCGCCACCGAGGCCGCGCAGGCCCGAGTCTTCCATCACCGACACCACGTCCGCCCGTGCCTTGCTGCCGGCCACGCACGCCGTGGCGAGCGCGTAGCCACCCGCCGCACGGTAGGCGGCGTACTCAATATGGCCTGGAGTGACGACGCCGCTCGAGGGATGTGTCACGTCACCGGCGTCAACGGCCGCCGACACCGACGCGGCGGTCGCGTGCGGGATCGGATGCTGGCCGACGACAGCGACCGGGGCGGTCTCGCAGCGGCCGACGCACGGCGCGGGCTTCACGCGCACGCCGGCGCCGAATCTATTCTGCAGCGTGGCCAGCAACTCGGCAGAGCCCGCAAGCTCGCACGAGATCGAATCGCAGACGCGAACCGTGATCGCGGGAGGCAGAGGATCTCCCTCTTTGATCACGTCGAAGTGGTGGTAGAACGTCGCCACTTCGTAGACCTCCGCCATCGCCATCTTCAGCTCACTCGCGAGCGCGACCAAATGTCGCGCCTGCAGGCAACCATAGCGATCCTGAATCTTGTGCAGGTACTCGATCAGCAAATCACTGCGGCGTGGCGCATCGCCGAGCAACGCGAGCACTTCGTCGAGTGCCGCCGGCTCAACCCGACGCCCTTTCGGCGTGGAACGCACGCGGCCGCGCTGTTTCCGAGAGGGCACACTCGAGGGCATTAATGGCCATGCTACCATCCTGAGGAGTAGCTCTTATGCATGTCGAGTTTCTCGGCGTTTCACGCGAGCGGGCAGGCGTTGCCGAAATAGATGTTCAGGCCGACACCCTGGGGCGGTTGCTGGGGACGCTCGCCGCTCGGATGCCCGGACTGGCTGAGCTTATCGCCGTCGATCGGCTGCATCCCTCGCTGGCGGCAAATCTGAACGGCGATCGATTCATCAGCGATCCCGAGACACCCCTCAGTGACGACGACCGAGTACTGATCCTGTCAGCCGACGTAGGAGGATAGCGTGCCGTTCGGTTATCACGGCTGCTACCTTCGAATCGACGTATCGCGCGGCAGCGTCGTTGGCCACCTGGCCGGAGGCCGGGTAAAGCAACAACTTGTGCCGCTGGCCGATGCGGTCTTGCGCCAGTGCATTGGCGGCAGCGGCCTGGGTGTGCGGCTGCTCCTCGACGAAGGCTGCGCCCACCTCGATCCGCTCGCTCCCGAAGCGCCTCTCGTCTTTGCCTTCAGCCCTTTGGTCGGCAGCCCGTTGACCACCTCGGCGAAGTTTGCCGTGGTCAGCAAGAGCCCGTTGACCGATCGCATCAACGACTCTCTCGCCAGCAGCGGCTTTGCCATCGCTGGCAAGAGCTGCGGCTGCGACGCCATCGTCATTGTCGGACGCGCGCCCGAGCTGTCGGTGGTGATCGTCGACGATGGCCAGGTGCGCGTGGAATCCGCCGCAGACTGTGCCGGCAAGACGTGCCAGGCAACGGAAGCGGACCTGCGCTCGCGTCTTGGCGCGAACTTTCGGATCGCATCGATTGGCCCCGCGGGCGAGCGACTGGTCCGCTACGCCACGATCTCGCACGACGGCCGGCATGCCGGCCGCGGCGGCA
>JBBDWL010000111.1:0-2519 GCA_040902895.1 Vicinamibacterales bacterium
CGCGGCATTCCCATCATTTTCTTCTTCACCGGGCTGCATCCCGATTACCACCAGGTCACCGACGAGGTCGACAAGATCAACCTCGAGAAGCTGGCGCGCGTCGCCCGGCTCGTCTATGAGACCGGGAAACGGGTGGCCAACATGGCGGCCATGCCGGTTCGCGACAACCAGGGGCCGAGGGCCGGGAAGGGCTTCACGGGGAAGCTCAAACGGCCGAGGTCTTAACCGCTGCCAGTGCCGCTTGCGCCCTTCGAACCGATTGCATCATTTTGCAGCAATGGTTTCGACCCCTAACTGGTGTACCGCCAGCTGTTAGGTCGCGTTTCGAGCGGCCGAGACGTCCTCGTTTCGTGCCGGAGGCGAAACCCAAAAGATCACGAAATTCGCGGAAAATGGCGATTTTTCGCGGGTTTTCGGTTGCTCAGAGCGTCCACTTTCGATACAATCGTGAGTGCTGCTAGCGGCGTCTCTCCTTACTACTACGCGCCTTACTCGTTGGGGGCCTACGTGACATTTCAGCTCGGTGACAAGGTCATTTACCCGAATCATGGTCTTGGTGTGGTCGAACAGATCGAAACCAAGACCATCATGGGGACGACGTGCGGGTTTTATACTCTCCGCATGGTCGCAAACGACACTACGGTGCTCGTTCCTGTAGATAACGTCGACAGCGTCGGACTGCGCCGCGCCATCGAAGACGCGGAAGTCGAGCGGCTCTATGCCAAGCTTGGCGACGGCAAAATCGACAACCATCAGAACTGGAAAGGCCGTTTCAAGGACAACTCCGACAAGATGCGCACCGGCTCGATTCACGACGTCGTCGACGTCCTGAAAAGCCTGACGTTTCTGGCGAAGTCGAAGAACCTGTCGTTCCGTGAGAAGCGCATGCTCGATCGCGCGCGCTTTCTCGTGACGTCCGAAATCTCGTCGGTCATCGGCGAGCAGATGCTGATGGTCGAAGAGAAGGTCGACAAGGCGCTCGAGCGCTGCTTCATGACCCGCGCCCGCGCCGTTGCGCGCGCGACGACGAAGACCTCGAAGCCGTCGGCCAAGGCCACGACCCGCGTGAGTGCGCGGCGCACGGCCCGCGCGTCGTAGACCAGATATCAGAGCGTTTTCGCCACAACGGGCCCGCTGGAGTCAGCGGGCCCGTTGCGTTTAAGAGCTCACCAAATCACGAGATCACGAAATCACCAAATCCGCATACGATTTGCCCCAGTGACTGTCATCGCCGCGCTCCGCTCGATCGTCACCTACGTCGGCATGGGCCTCTACGTCCTCGTCGTGGGCGTGCCTTTCATCCTGCTGACGATCCTGACGAAAGACCCGCGGCCGCTGTACACCGTGGGCCTCGCCGGGGTGCGGCTCGGCCTGGCGCTGGCCGGCATCCGATGGAAGGCCGAAGGCCGTGAGCACATCCAGCGCGGCCGGGCGGCTATCTACGCCATCAATCACAGCAGCAATGTGGAACCGCCGATCGTGTTCGCATCGCTCCGCGAGCTTGCGCCGCGGTTGCGGGTGCTCTACAAGGCCGAACTGCGCAAGGTGCCGGTGCTGGTGCGCGCGTTCGACGTGGCTGGCTTCGTGCCGCTCGAGCGCGGCAACCGCGACCAGAGTCTGCCCGCCATCGACAAGGCGGCAGCGGCGCTCACGGAAGGCAACTCGTTTCTGATCTTTCCGGAAGGCACGCGCAGCAAAACCGGCGACCTGCTGCCGTTCAAGAAGGGGGGCTTCATCATGGCGATTCGCGCGCAGGCGCCGATCGTGCCGGTGGCCATCATCGGCGCGCGCCAGGCGATGCGGAAGGGCAGCCCCTGGATTTATCCCGTCAACGTCTCCGTGCGGTTTGGCGCGCCCGTCGAAAGCGCGGGGCTCACGATCGACGAGCGGGATCGTCTTGTGCAGGAAGTGCGTGCAAGCATGTCGGCGCTGATCGCCGAAGGACAGCTGACGTGATGGAGACTGTAGAAACGCTGGGACGTGCGATGGGCTTCGCGTTCGCGGCGGGCCTGAATCTCTACGCCTCGGTCGCCATTCTCGGACTGGCCTCGCGCTTCGGATGGGTGCAGCTGCCGCCGCAATTCGACGTCTTCAACCACGACTGGGTGATCGCCGCGGCGCTGGTGATGTACGTCATCGAGTTCATCGCCGACAAAGTGCCGTGGGTCGATTCGTTGTGGGACTCGGTGCACACCGCGATCCGGCCGATCGGCGGCGCGCTGATCGCGATGACGGCGATCGGCGACGTGTCGCCGGCGCTCGAGGGACTCGCCGCGCTGATGGGCGGCACGCTTGCCGCCGGCACGCATCTCACCAAGGCCGGCACGCGCGCGGTCGCCAACACGAGCCCGGAACCATTCAGCAACTGGTTCCTCAGCCTGGGCGAAGATCTGTTCGTGGTCGGCCTCGGATGGCTCGCGCTGCAATACCCCGTCGCGGCCCTGGTGGTCGTCGCCATTCTCAGCGCCACCATCCTGATCTTCATCTCGCTCATCATCAGATGGGCAAGACGGCGCTGG